>CP092781.1:2138187-2850917 GCA_022493055.1 Staphylococcus roterodami
TTATTGCAGGAAGTTTCAGTGACATATTTTATATGAATTGCACTAAAAATGCGATGTTGCCTATCGTTTTAGAAAAAAGTGCCCGTGAACATCTTGCACAATATGAGGAAATTGAAATAGATTTACCAAATCAAACTGTGTCATCGTCAGATAAAAGTTTCCATTTCGATATCGATGAAACATGGAAAAATAAATTAGTAAATGGATTAGATGACATTGCAATAACCCTACAATATGAAGCATTAATAGAAAAATATGAACAATCACTTTAAGGGAGTTGAATATTATGACAGTCAAAACTACAGTTTCCACGAAAGATATCGATGAAGCATTTTTAAGGCTAAAAGATATCGTCAAAGAAACGCCTTTACAATTAGACCATTACTTATCTCAAAAGTATGATTGTAAAGTTTATTTAAAACGAGAAGATTTACAGTGGGTACGTTCTTTTAAATTAAGGGGTGCTTACAATGCAATTTCTGTTTTATCGGAAGAAGCCAAAAGTAAAGGAATTACATGTGCGAGTGCAGGTAATCATGCACAAGGTATTGCCTATACCGCTAAAAAACTTAATTTAAAAGCAGTTATCTTTATGCCAGTCACTACACCATTACAAAAAGTAAATCAAGTAAAGTTCTTTGGAAACAGTAATGTTGAAGTTGTTCTAACAGGTGATACTTTTGATCATTGTTTAGCTGAAGCGTTAACATATACTAGCGAACATAATATGAACTTTATAGACCCTTTTAATAATGTATATACAATTTCTGGACAAGGTACGCTTGCTAAAGAAATGCTAGAACAAGCAAAGTCAGACAATGTCACTTTTGATTATTTATTCGCCGCGATTGGTGGTGGTGGATTAATTTCAGGTATTAGTACTTACTTTAAAACCTATTCACCTACTACGAAAATTATAGGTGTTGAACCTTCAGGTGCAAGTAGTATGTATGAATCTGTTGTCGTAAATAATCAGGTAGTCACATTGCCTAATATCGATAAATTTGTGGACGGTGCATCTGTAGCTAGAGTTGGTGATATTACATTTGAAATTGCAAAAGAAAATGTAGATGATTACGTTCAAGTAGATGAAGGTGCAGTTTGTTCTACGATTTTAGATATGTATTCAAAACAAGCAATTGTAGCAGAACCTGCTGGCGCATTAAGTGTGAGTGCTCTTGAAAACTACAAAGACCACATTAAGGGTAAAACCGTTGTTTGTGTCATTAGTGGTGGTAATAATGATATTAATCGTATGAAGGAAATTGAAGAACGTTCTTTATTATATGAAGAAATGAAACATTATTTTATTTTAAACTTCCCTCAACGCCCTGGTGCATTGAGAGAATTTGTAAATGATGTTTTAGGCCCACAAGACGATATTACAAAATTTGAATACTTAAAAAAATCTTCTCAAAATACAGGTACTGTCATTATAGGAATTCAGCTAAAAGATCACGATGATTTATTACAACTTAAACAACGAGTTAATCATTTCGATCCTTCCAATATTTATATCAATGAAAATAAAATGTTATACTCATTGTTAATTTAACAATATAGTAAGAAAAGCAGTCATAAATTGGTTCCTAATTGAAATCATCTTATGACTGCTTTTTATTATGCTTTACATTATTGAGGTTGCACGCTTTGTATACCATGTGTTTGCTTTTTACGATTCAAGACATAAAAAAAGAGACCTTACGGTCTCAATGCGGCTCATCGCATCCATTTCTTGCCTGGCAACGTTCTACTCTAGCGGAACGTAAGTCCAACTACCATCGACGCTAAGGAGCTTAACTTCTGTGTTCGGCATGGGAACAGGTGTGACCTCCTTGCTATAGTCACCAGACATATGAATGTAGATTATACATTCAAAACTAGATAGTAAGTAAAAGTGATTTTGCTTCGCAAAACATTTAATTTGATTAAGTCTTCGATCGATTAGTATTCGTCAGCTCCACATGTCACCATGCTTCCACCTCGAACCTATTAACCTCATCATCTTTGAGGGATCTTATAACCGAAGTTGGGAAATCTCATCTTGAGGGGGGCTTCATGCTTAGATGCTTTCAGCACTTATCCCGTCCACACATAGCTACCCAGCTATGCCGTTGGCACGACAACTGGTACACCAGAGGTATGTCCATCCCGGTCCTCTCGTACTAAGGACAGCTCCTCTCAAATTTCCTACGCCCACGACGGATAGGGACCGAACTGTCTCACGACGTTCTGAACCCAGCTCGCGTACCGCTTTAATGGGCGAACAGCCCAACCCTTGGGACCGACTACAGCCCCAGGATGCGATGAGCCGACATCGAGGTGCCAAACCTCCCCGTCGATGTGAACTCTTGGGGGAGATAAGCCTGTTATCCCCGGGGTAGCTTTTATCCGTTGAGCGATGGCCCTTCCATGCGGAACCACCGGATCACTAAGTCCGTCTTTCGACCCTGCTCGACTTGTAGGTCTCGCAGTCAAGCTCCCTTATGCCTTTACACTCTATGAATGATTTCCAACCATTCTGAGGGAACCTTTGAGCGCCTCCGTTACCTTTTAGGAGGCGACCGCCCCAGTCAAACTGCCCGCCTGACACTGTCTCCCACCACGATAAGTGGTGCGGGTTAGAAAGCCAACACAGCTAGGGTAGTATCCCACCAGCGCCTCCACGTAAGCTAGCGCTCACGTTTCAAAGGCTCCTACCTATCCTGTACAAGCTGTGCCGAATTTCAATATCAGGCTACAGTAAAGCTCCACGGGGTCTTTCCGTCCTGTCGCGGGTAACCTGCATCTTCACAGGTACTATGATTTCACCGAGTCTCTCGTTGAGACAGTGCCCAAATCGTTACGCCTTTCGTGCGGGTCGGAACTTACCCGACAAGGAATTTCGCTACCTTAGGACCGTTATAGTTACGGCCGCCGTTTACTGGGGCTTCGATTCGTAGCTTCGCAGAAGCTAACCACTCCTCTTAACCTTCCAGCACCGGGCAGGCGTCAGCCCCTATACATCACCTTACGGTTTAGCAGAGACCTGTGTTTTTGATAAACAGTCGCTTGGGCCTATTCACTGCGGCTCTTCTGGGCGTTAACCCTAAAGAGCACCCCTTCTCCCGAAGTTACGGGGTCATTTTGCCGAGTTCCTTAACGAGAGTTCGCTCGCTCACCTTAGAATTCTCATCTTGACTACCTGTGTCGGTTTGCGGTACGGGCACCTATTTTCTATCTAGAGGCTTTTCTCGGCAGTGTGAAATCAACGACTCGAAGACACAATGTCTTCTCCCCATCACAGCTTAGCCTTAATGAGTACCGGATTTGCCTAATACTCAGCCTTACTGCTTAGACGTGCAATCCAATCGCACGCTTCGCCTATCCTACTGCGTCCCCCCATCGATTAAAACGATTATAGGTGGTACAGGAATATCAACCTGTTATCCATCGCCTACGCCTGTCGGCCTCAGCTTAGGACCCGACTAACCCAGAGCGGACGAGCCTTCCTCTGGAAACCTTAGTCAATCGGTGGACGGGATTCTCACCCGTCTTTCGCTACTCACACCGGCATTCTCACTTCTAAGCGCTCCACATGTCCTTGCGATCATGCTTCAACGCCCTTAGAACGCTCTCCTACCATTGTCCAAAGGACAATCCACAGCTTCGGTAATATGTTTAGCCCCGGTACATTTTCGGCGCAGTGTCACTCGACTAGTGAGCTATTACGCACTCTTTAAATGATGGCTGCTTCTAAGCCAACATCCTAGTTGTCTGGGCAACGCCACATCCTTTTCCACTTAACATATATTTTGGGACCTTAGCTGGTGGTCTGGGCTGTTTCCCTTTCGAACACGGACCTTATCACCCATGTTCTGACTCCCAAGTTAAATTAATTGGCATTCGGAGTTTGTCTGAATTCGGTAACCCGAGAAGGGCCCCTCGTCCAAACAGTGCTCTACCTCCAATAATCATCACTTGAGGCTAGCCCTAAAGCTATTTCGGAGAGAACCAGCTATCTCCAGGTTCGATTGGAATTTCTCCGCTACCCTCAGTTCATCCGCTCACTTTTCAACGTAAGTCGGTTCGGTCCTCCATTCAGTGTTACCTGAACTTCAACCTGACCAAGGGTAGATCACCTGGTTTCGGGTCTACGACCAAATACTAAACGCCCTATTCAGACTCGCTTTCGCTACGGCTCCACATTTACTGCTTAACCTTGCATCAAATCGTAACTCGCCGGTTCATTCTACAAAAGGCACGCCATCACCCATTAACGGGCTCTGACTACTTGTAAGCACACGGTTTCAGGTTCTATTTCACTCCCCTTCCGGGGTGCTTTTCACCTTTCCCTCACGGTACTGGTTCACTATCGGTCACTAGAGAGTATTTAGCCTTAGGAGATGGTCCTCCCAGATTCCGACGGAATTTCACGTGCTCCGTCGTACTCAGGATCCACTCAAGAGAGACAATATTTTCGACTACAGGATTATTACCTTCTTTGATTCATCTTTCCAGATGATTCGTCTAATATCGTCCTTTGTAACTCCGTATAGAGTGTCCTACAACCCCAACAAGCAAGCTTGTTGGTTTGGGCTCTTCCCGTTTCGCTCGCCGCTACTAAGGGAATCGAATTTTCTTTCTCTTCCTCCGGGTACTAAGATGTTTCAGTTCTCCGGGTGTGCCTTCTGATATGCTATGTATTCACATATCGATAACATGACATAACTCATGCTGGGTTTCCCCATTCGGAAATCTCTGGATCAAAGCTTACTTACAGCTTCCCAAAGCATATCGTCGTTAGTAACGTCCTTCATCGGCTTCTAGTGCCAAGGCATCCACCGTGCGCCCTTAATAACTTAATCTATGTTTCCACCATTTTTATAAGTCAAACGCTAGCATAAAGCTAAGTTCTTATATAAAAAGATTTAAACGCGTTATTAATCTTGTGAGTGTTCTTTCGAACACTAGCGATTATTTCTTATGAATTCAAGCTTATTTAAAACTCTTTATTCACTCGGTTTTGCTTGGTAAAATCTATATTTTACTTACTTATCTAGTTTTCAATGTACAATTTCTTTTTAGTAAAGCGTTCGCATACTGCTTTGTTTTCATTAAATTAAATGCTCATTTACACAAAGTAAACTCCGCTTTAATTTATCTCAACGCATTGTCTGACAATCGCTTTCTTTAAAAGAAACTATTGTCTAGAACTTGCTTTAGCAATATCACTTTGCCAAAAAGTATTTGAATGTTGAATAAACATTCAAAACTGAATACAATATGTCACGTTATTCCGCATCTTCTGAAGAAGATGTTCCGAATATATCCTTAGAAAGGAGGTGATCCAGCCGCACCTTCCGATACGGCTACCTTGTTACGACTTCACCCCAATCATTTGTCCCACCTTCGACGGCTAGCTCCTAAAAGGTTACTCCACCGGCTTCGGGTGTTACAAACTCTCGTGGTGTGACGGGCGGTGTGTACAAGACCCGGGAACGTATTCACCGTAGCATGCTGATCTACGATTACTAGCGATTCCAGCTTCATGTAGTCGAGTTGCAGACTACAATCCGAACTGAGAACAACTTTATGGGATTTGCTTGACCTCGCGGTTTCGCTGCCCTTTGTATTGTCCATTGTAGCACGTGTGTAGCCCAAATCATAAGGGGCATGATGATTTGACGTCATCCCCACCTTCCTCCGGTTTGTCACCGGCAGTCAACTTAGAGTGCCCAACTTAATGATGGCAACTAAGCTTAAGGGTTGCGCTCGTTGCGGGACTTAACCCAACATCTCACGACACGAGCTGACGACAACCATGCACCACCTGTCACTTTGTCCCCCGAAGGGGAAGGCTCTATCTCTAGAGTTGTCAAAGGATGTCAAGATTTGGTAAGGTTCTTCGCGTTGCTTCGAATTAAACCACATGCTCCACCGCTTGTGCGGGTCCCCGTCAATTCCTTTGAGTTTCAACCTTGCGGTCGTACTCCCCAGGCGGAGTGCTTAATGCGTTAGCTGCAGCACTAAGGGGCGGAAACCCCCTAACACTTAGCACTCATCGTTTACGGCGTGGACTACCAGGGTATCTAATCCTGTTTGATCCCCACGCTTTCGCACATCAGCGTCAGTTACAGACCAGAAAGTCGCCTTCGCCACTGGTGTTCCTCCATATCTCTGCGCATTTCACCGCTACACATGGAATTCCACTTTCCTCTTCTGCACTCAAGTTTTCCAGTTTCCAATGACCCTCCACGGTTGAGCCGTGGGCTTTCACATCAGACTTAAAAAACCGCCTACGCGCGCTTTACGCCCAATAATTCCGGATAACGCTTGCCACCTACGTATTACCAGTTTGCTGGCACGTAGTTAGCCGTGGCTTTCTGATTAGGTACCGTCAAGATGTGCACAGTTACTTACACATATGTTCTTCCCTAATAACAGAGTTTTACGATCCGAAGACCTTCATCACTCACGCGGCGTTGCTCCGTCAGGCTTTCGCCCATTGCGGAAGATTCCCTACTGCTGCCTCCCGTAGGAGTCTGGACCGTGTCTCAGTTCCAGTGTGGCCGATCACCCTCTCAGGTCGGCTATGCATCGTTGCCTTGGTAAGCCGTTACCTTACCAACTAGCTAATGCAGCGCGGATCCATCTATAAGTGACAGCAAGACCGTCTTTCACTTTTGAACCATGCGGTTCAAAATATTATCCGGTATTAGCTCCGGTTTCCCGAAGTTATCCCAGTCTTATAGGTAGGTTATCCACGTGTTACTCACCCGTCCGCCGCTAACATCAGAGAAGCAAGCTTCTCGTCCGTTCGCTCGACTTGCATGTATTAGGCACGCCGCCAGCGTTCATCCTGAGCCAGGATCAAACTCTCCATAAAAATTATGATGTTTGATTAGCTCATAAATACTAAATAATGTTTGTAACTTATAGTTACGTTTTTGGAATTAACGTTGACATATTGTCATTCAGTTTTCAATGTTCATTAAATTCATCTATGGAGCGGGTGATGGGAATCGAACCCACAACATCAGCTTGGAAGGCTGAGGTTTTGCCATTAAACTACACCCGCTTATTTAATTAAGTAATTGTGATGCGGCCGAGAGGACTTGAACCTCCACGGGATTTCTCCCACTAGGCCCTCAACCTAGCGCGTCTGCCATTCCGCCACGACCGCGGATAAAGGCATTTAAAACATCTTTCGTTTTTTTAGAACGATATTTATTATATTATCTTTCGAAATATTTGTCAATAACTTTTAATCGTTTTTTTACATTAAATTAAATTATGTTATCAGTTGTTAACACAACGTTATTTATTTTAAAACATTTAGTACTTATTGTCAATACATTTTATAACTTATTTTTATAATAATCATCTGTTTAAATGAGATGTTATTTAATTCGTTCTTTTTTAAGGAACGTGTTTAATCATACTAACTATAAGTCATTCAGTCAATAGAAAAGTTCAACAAAATCACCATTAAAATTGTATAATTATCTTTTATAACACTTTAAAGCTTTAATTTAGTAAAGTTTACATATAATTCATCACTAAAATGCGCTATAATTTCTAGTCTCCTTTGCTAAAACCCTCCAAATGAATTTTCTCAACAAATTAAACATAGACTTCTAAAACTTTTACTTACAAGTCACCAATTTTCAAATCATTATCATCAATTATTTCAAAACTTCCCTTGAATACTTATCCTTACGATTACTTCATAACTTTCCTGCATAATACATTCAATTCATTTAAGGTACTATGTAATGTCTAATTATTATTTCTATATTTATCTTTACTAAAACAAAATAAGCCAAGATTAACGTAGTATCTAATTACGATAATCTTGACTACAAATGTCAGTTACACAGTATCACATAGTACAGTGTAAATATTTAAGAATTAAACAGCACATTATTTTATTGCTATACCCTTTACGTAAATTTCACTAGAATTGACGCAATACATTGTATAGAATCAACAGTTCTATTCATCTTATTATTCCTTCAAATGTTTTTTTAATCTTAAATGGCCATTGCAATGTCCACAACGCATTCGTTTTGTATCAACTTTACGGATTCTTAAATATTTTGCATGACATTTAGTGCAATAATATTCATAATTTGCACGTTGTTGATAGCTTTCTATGCTATTACAAAATCTTGGTGCACCTACTTGTTGACTCAAACGTTTAAAATCTTGATCTTTATGTTGGTAACCTTTACCTGCAATATGCAGATGATAATGACACAGTTCATGCAATATAATTTTTACAATAGCTTCTTTACCATAATGTTCATATTGTTTAGGATTAATTTCTATATCATGTGACTTTAAAAGATAACGACCACCTGTGGTACGTAACCTATTATTAAAGTATGCTTGATGCTGAAACTTTCGTCCAAATTTTTCTTCAGAAAGCTTCTCAATCATTTGTTGCAATATTTCATTATTCATGTGGATCAATCATCGTTAATGATACTTTGTCTTTATTTTTATCGATACTATAAATCCAAACGTCAACGATATCACCAACACTCACTATATCCATTGGATTTTTCACAAATTTCTTAGACAGCTTCGAAACATGCACAAGACCATCTTGCTTAACACCTATATCAACAAACGCTCCAAAATCTACTACATTTCGGACTGTCCCACTTAATTTCATACCTTCTTTTAAATCTTCAATTGATAATACATCTGATTTAAGAATTGGCGTTTCAAATTTGTCCCTTGGATCTCTATTAGGTGCTTTCAATGATTTAATAATATCTTCTAGTGTAGGCTTACCAATTTGTAGTTCATCCGCGAGTGCATCCATATTTAATGAGTTTAACTTGGATTTTAATTCATTGCTTCCTAAATCATTACCACTAAATCCAAGTTTTTCTAGTAGTTGATATGTCACTTTATAGCTTTCTGGATGAATTGATGTATTATCTAATGGCTCAGTACCATCTATAATTCTTAAAAATCCGATACTTTGCTCGAATGTTTTTGCACCTAAACGTTTAATCTTACTTAATTCTTTATTATGTTTAATTGCTCCATTTTCTTCTCTATATGCAATGATATTTTTAGCTATTTGCGAACTTAAACCCGATACATATTGTAACAATGAGGATGATGCTGTATTAACATCCACGCCTACTTGGTTAACTGCTGTTTCAACAACGAAAGTTAATGCATTTTCTAATGATTTCTGATTTACATCGTGTTGATACTGACCGACACCTATTGATTTTGGGTCAATCTTAACTAATTCACTTAACGGATCTTGAACACGTCTTCCAATTGATACTGCACTTCTCTCTTCAACTTGAAAATCCGGAAATTCATCTCTAGCAATTTCTGATGCTGAATATACTGAAGCACCTGCTTCATTAACAATAATGAATTGTACTGGCAGTTCATACTTTTTAATAGTATCCGCAACAAATTGTTCTGTTTCTCGACTTGCTGTACCATTACCAATAGCGATTAATTGTACATCATACGCTTTAACCATTTGTACAAAATCTTTCTCTGCTGCTTCTTTTTTTGATACAGGTGGATGAGGATAAATCACACCCTTCGCTATAAATGTTCCGAATGGATTAATGACTGCTAATTTGCAACCTGTTCTAAATGCAGGATCGACGCCTAATATTTGTTTACCTTTCATTGGTGGTTGCAATAATAAATTTCTTAAATTCTCACTAAATACATCAATTGCATGATTTTCAGCTTTTTCTGTTAAATCAGCATGAATTTCTCTCTCGATTGAAGGTACAATTAAACGTTTCAAGCTATCTTTAATCGCATCCAAAATGTAACTACGATTTGCATTGTCTTGAGTGATTTCTTGACGTGCAATGAAATCTTCTACTGACGTGGTATCAAACTCAAACTTAACAGTTAAGACCTTCTCTTTTTCACCACGGTTTACAGCTAACACTCTATGATTTGCAATACGTTTTATCGGCTCACTGTATTCATAGTACATTTCAAAAATACCTTTTTCATCTTCAGCATTTTTCTTTTTAGATGTAGTTAACACACCTTGGTGATACATATCTTTTAATATTTTAGTTCTATATTTGGGATTATCTGAAATCAATTCTGCAATTATATCTTGTGCGCCTTTTATAGCATCTTCAACAGCTTTAACTTCTTCAGTTAGAAATTGTTGTGCTTTTTCTTTAATTGATATGTCATGTTTGCGCCCTTTCATCCAAGTAGCAAATGGTTCTAAGCCTTTACGCTTCGCCTCAGTCGCTCTTGTCTTTTTCTTTTGTTTAAAAGGTCGATATAAGTCTTCAACACGTTGTAATTTATTCTGTTTTAAAATATCTTTTTTTAATTCTTCAGTAAGTAATCCTTGTTGTTCTATATTTTTGATTACTTCCTCTTTACGTTTTTGTAAATTGACCATGTATTGATATTCATCATCAATTTGCTTTATTTGAACTTCATCTAGGCCACCTGTTTGTTCTTTTCTATATCTCGCAATAAATGGTACTGTATTTTTTTCTTCAACTAATGTTAGTACCGCTTCAATTTGTTTTTTACTAAATTGATATTTCTCTATGATTGAATTAATCAATTGATTGTCCATTTACTAAACCCACACTTTTCTAAAATTTACTCATTTATTTTAACATATTATTTAAAAGCCCAATTAAATTAAGGTGTTAATTACAACTTTCAAATTCAAATCTCTAAAACCTAAAATCTCTAGAATCTAAGTTTTGAATCAAAACATATTTAAATTCATTCTTCGGTTATTAAAAAAGTTTCACATCAATTTGTTTACAACTACTTGAAACAACATCAGACAATTTCACTTAATTAACACTTTGCAAAATGATAATGTCACCTTAAACATTAACAGTATGTTATAACATTTAGAATCGACACACCTTTAAAACATCTCTTTCTTATATACACTTTTAAAGGCTGTCCAATTAAAAAATACCTCTTGATTCTTATATTCTAATCAAGAGGTAATTGTATGAATTTTTCATGATAAAACACATCAATAGTACTAAAAATTATTGATGTGCTGCTTCTTGTAATTTCTTAATTGCTGTTCTTTGTAGTCTTGATACATGCATTTGACTTAGACCGATACGTTCACCTGTTTCTTTTTGACTTAAGCCTTCAATAAACGTGCATTGGATAATTTCCCGCTCACGATCAGATAATATCGGTAAGATTTTTTCAAGTATCATACGTTTTTCCGTTAAATCATAATGGTCGTCTTGTTGGCCCATAATATCTAACAAAGTAACTGTTGATCCATCTTTGTCCGCTTCTATGGAATGGTCGACACTTAGTGCATTGTAACTTTGGCCCATTTCCATCGCTTCGAGTACTTCTTCTTCCGAAACTTCTAAGCGATCAGCTATTTCACTAATAGAAGGCGAACGTTCTAATTCTGTCGTTAGTTCATCGCTTACCTTCTTTATTCTAGGTCCTATTTCTTTGATACGTCTTGGAACATGTACACTCCATGTTTTGTCTCGTAAATATCTTTTAATTTCACCGATTACAGTAGGTACTAAAAAGGCTTCAAACTTCCGTTCAAAGGACATATCGAATCTATTTATGGCACCTATTAAACCAACCATACCAACTTGAACTAAATCTTCATGATGTGATTGTCCTTTAGAATATTTATATGCTAATGATTCAATTAGTTTTTGATAATGTCTAACTAATTTATCTTGTGCATCTGTATTCTTATGTTCTTGGTGTTCTTTAATCCACTGGTTAATTTGCTCAGGTGAAACTTCATTAGCTGATTTCGACTCTTTCGCCATTATTTCGCACCTGCTCTTTTTTAATATACTTAGTCATACTGATTGTCACACCAGATTCTTTATATACAGTCACTTCATCCATTAATGATTCAATTAAAAATAAACCTAATCCACCCTCACGTAAAAAGTCTATATTTTCATCTTTATCATATGGGCCTATTTTAGATTTAGTAGTTTCGTAATCAAAACTATCTCCTTTATCAGAAATCACAATTTTAATTCTATCCTCTAAAATTTCAAAGTATACTTTTATGATACCAATACTATTTTTTTCTTTATATGCATGCTTAACTGCATTTGTTACAGCTTCACTCACTGCAATCTTGGCATCTTCAATATCATCATATGTAGCACCAGCTCTCGAAAACACGCCAGAAAGTGTTAATCGAATTAAACTTACATATTCTGCTGATGCTGGTACGCGCATTTCGATAAAATCTTCTTTCGATTGCATGTTATTCGACCTCCGTTCCTTCATTAACATGCATTAAATCCTTTAGACCAGTAATTTCAAATAGTCTACCGATACGATCTGACACACCTAAAATGTATAGCTCTTGATCATTTTGGTTTAATGCTTTTAAGGTACCTACGAATAAACCTAATCCTGTTGAATCCATATAACTTACATTTTCTAAGTTAACGTAAATGTCACGAGTCCCGTTCTGGCGCATAGGTGTTAGAACCTCTTCTAATTCAGGCACAGTATAAACATCTAACTCTCCACCGACTTTAACTTCGTAAAATTTATCTTGAGTGGTTGTTTCTATATTAAGATTCATTTCGTTACACTCCTACTTATTAAATATATTTAACTTCATTTTAAGTGTTGTATTCACCATATATATATTTCAAATTATTATATACCCATTGAAATAATTTCTAATCTTCTTTTTAAAATTAATTTACTCTTTTTATAATCAAAATGGTCATGTCATCTTTTTTATGTGGATTCTGAAGTTTTAAAATTGCTTCATAGATAATTTGAACAATATCTTGTGGATGCATATGTTTATGCTTTTTTATATATTCTAAAAGTCTTTGTTTATCTATAAAGGTACCTTCACTATTTCTCGCTTCTGTTACACCATCCGTTAAAATGATAATCAAATCGTCAAGATATATTGGAATTTCTTGTTGTTGATATCGTGTTTGAGAACTAATTCCTAAAACTCTACCTCTAACTGAAATTTCTTCAAATTCTTCTTTTTCAGCACGATAAATATACCCCGGCTCATGGCCTGCAGAACTACAATACAGTAGATGATTCATTTCTTCATACAATCCGTAAAACATCGTTACAAACATATTTTGATTAATATTTTTTTCAACTACCCTATTTAAACGCTTTAAGCCATCACTAGGTAATTGTGAATGTCCATATGAATCCATACCGAATTTAATCATACTCATCGCTAAAGCAGCTGGTATCCCTTTTCCAATAACATCCGCAACAGCAAAGCTCATCGTACCATCGTTATGATCGATTAAGTTGAAATAATCACCACTAACTTTTTGCGCTGCTACTGAAATAACACCAATTTGAATACTATCAAATTGTGGGATATCTGTTTTAAGCATCGTTTGTTGTAAGCTAGAAGCTAAGTCTATTTCCTTATCGTGAACTTGGAGTTTATCTACTAATCTTTGATAATCTCGGTAACTATATCCAAAGCCTTTAACGATTTCTTGTAAAACATCTAATGTCTTGAAAACATCTTCACGTGTTAAATTTAATGTCAGTATATAGTTTTTGTGTATATCAACAATGTCTTCAGGCAATACATCTTTACGAATAACTTCATCAGTATATTTTTCACACTTCTTTATCAATTCAGCCTTATCTTGGCAAGTCAAACTTTCATCTATTAAACCTTTATAATGTTGTTTAAACTCTTCCACGATTAGTTGCCTCCTCACTTCCCTTACAAAGCAAATGCTTGAGCAAGGATAATTATGATTCACGTACTAACTTTAATTAATTGCACATTTACAATTGTCGTCTACAATTTTGCTGTAAATGACACTTTTAAGCTAAAAAAAACTTTAGGATGGAATACCTAAAGCCTAAAAAACTTAAGACATCCTTTTATAATAAAAAATATGATTATCATAACTCAAAATTACTAATACCTTTATTTCTAAAAACACTTTGTTCAAGGAACATAGCAATAGTTATAATTATTATAAAGTTATTGTCTTTTATATCAATATTTTATTTATCTCTGAAAAATACATATAATAGACGCCTAATTTTTCTGATGAGCCATTGTGTTTAGCCCTAAACTAATCATTAGTGCATTATCTACTTCTTTCATTTTGTTGTCTGATAAGTACGTCAGCTTTTCTTTTAAACGTTTTTTATCAAGTGTACGAATTTGTTCTAATAATATTACTGAATCTTTATCCAGTTTATATTTTTTCTTTTCAATCTCTACATGGGTTGGTATTTTGGCTTTATTAATCCTACCAGTTATTGCCGCAACAATAACTGTAGGACTATATTTATTACCAGTGTCATTTTGAATTATGACAACAGGTCTGACTCCCCCTTGTTCAGATCCCTGTACTGGTGATAAATCTGCTAAATAAACATCTCCTCGTCTAATCATTCATTCGTTGAGTTAGAAGATAAATATGTTTCGTTGCAATCGCATGCTTCACACTCTATTGGAAAAGCTTCGTTCGCTAGGGAGAGATTTAAATCAGCCATTTGTGAATATCCTTCTTTTAAAGATTGTTCTAAGCTATGACTTCTATTTTGACTAAAAGATAACATATGAGAACCTCCAATTGATTCCAAAAGTTATTAAATGACCTTTAATTACTCTAATAATAACAAATTTTATATGCACTGACCATATTATTTTAACAATTCATTTGTTACAAAAACTTGATCATTGTCATGATATATACGTGGTAATCGTCTAGATAAGTTGCAAAGCACCTCATAATTAATCGTATGTTGCTTTTCAGCTGCAACTTCAACGGCTTGCTGACTATCTCTATGATTGTCTATTAAAATAACTGAATCACCTGATTTCACTTGTTCCGGCACTTTTACAATTGTTTGATCCATACATACTCTACCAACGACTTCACATTGGTGTCCATTTACATTTACAAAACTACCTTGCATTATACGTAGATAACCATCAGCATACCCGATTGGCAATAAAGCTATCGTTGTAGGTTCTGTAGCAGTATATGTTGCACCATAACTTACAGATTCTCCCGCTTGTAATGTTTTTGTTTGAACTACATTTGCAATTAATTGAACGCTCGGCTTTAAATGTACTTTAACTTTTTGTCTTACATATTCTGAAGGATAGTAACCATATAATGAAATGCCTGGTCTTACAGCATTACAAAATTGACAATCCATTAATAATGCACCGGCTGAATTTTGACAATGTATATACTCCGGTTTAGTTGCCTCGTTAACCATATCTTTAAAGCGTTGATACTGTTCATTTGTCATATCACCAGGTTCATCTGCACACGCAAAATGAGTAAAGACACCTTCAAAAACAAGTTGATCATATTGTTGAATAATTTCGATTACTTCTTGATATGATTTTATATCTTTAATACCTAATCTTCCCATGCCCGTATCTAATTTAATATGCAACCATAATTTTTTTTGTTGTTCTCCAGAAATGTTTTTAATCGCTTCTTTTAACCATTGCTTAGATGGAACCGTTAAGGCAACACGATGTTGTATAGCTTTATCGATATCTTTAGTAGGTAGTACACCTAAAACTAAAATTTTAGCAGTTATTCCATGCATTCTTAATTCTATCGCTTCGTCTAATGTAGCCACTGCAAAAAATGTCGCACCATGTTCCATTAAATGGCGTGCAACTTTAACACTACCTAGTCCGTAGGCATTTGCTTTTACGACAGCCATAATCGTTTTATTTTGATGTAATGTACTGAATACTTTAAAATTCGCTGCTACAGCATTTAAATCTACATTCATATACGCAGATCTATAGTATTTATCTGACATATTACTTCCTCCAATATAATCCTCTTGTTTCCATTCCAATGCTAAATTAAAAGTCTTATTTTTTAAATCTTAAGATTCATCTTTTTCTAAAATAACCTGACTCACAGCATAATATTCTGTATGCGAAATACTCACGTGAACGATGAAACCTTCATAGTCAATGTTTGGCTTTCCAAGTTCATCGTTATAACAATCTATATCATTAAAGGCTATATGTTTTCCTAATCCAGTGCCTAAGGCTTTGCTAAATGCTTCTTTAGTTGCAAACCTTCCTGCTAAAAATTCAATTTTTCGTTGTTCATGTGTAAAACCATTGAATTTACGCTGTTCATTTTCAGTTAAAATACGGTCAACAAGTTTTGGTTGCTTATCGTATAACACTTTGATTCGTTCGATTTCGATTAAATCTATACCAATACCATGTATCATTGATTATTCCTCATTTTTATTATACTCATTTGTTTTTTCTAAATGCATCTCATTATTTAACCATTTTTTTAATTTACGTGCTTCACTTCTATCAATTAATGAAATTTTTGCTGTACCACCTGCTGTATAAAGCGTTAAAGTAGCTAAACGGTAATGCTTCATTATTGGCCCAATATCTATATCTATATTTTGAATACGAAAATAAGGTATCACCTTTTCATCCAAAAATAAGATGCCGTTTCGAACGCGTAAATGGCGCTCTTCAAATGCGTATCGACAATGCTTATATCGATAGAATGGCACGATGACAATCGTAAAAATAGCTACTAGTAAAATGATAATTATACTACTAGCAATGGATAAATAGGTATCAATTATCTGCCAAAATAGCCAGTTCAAAATATTAAATGCTATTAAAAGTACAAGTGTAATCGGTACCCAAACCAGTATAGCACTTAACCTCATCACTTTTTTAGCATATGGTGACATAAAATTATAATGACGCATTATTTTCACCTCTCAAATACCATGACTTCAACATTTGCACGTCTTCACTACGAGCATATTTAAGCTTGATCGACTCATTTGTCATACCTTTTGCAATGATGAAATTAAAATTACTTAAGCCGTTGCTTTTAAGCAATGGATGTTGCCATGTAACAAATCCTAAAATATGATTTTCTTTAAAATAATAAATATTTCGTTTAAATAACTCGAAATTTTGTATGGTCATTTGATCTTCAGTCATTTTAAAACCTGCATGTTTAACATAAAGATATCCTTTAAGAACAAATAGACCAATAATCAATAAACTTATTATCATAAATAACCATAGCAATTGATTCCAAAAATACCAGCCAATTGCTGCTATAGAAATTACAATAATACTTGGAATTAAAATATGTCTGTGGAAGCCTGACAAAGGCATACCTTCATTTACTTGTCGATAAGATAAATTTGGTACTAAGTGCTGGATAATTTGATATGCTTTGTCTCGTTTGATAAACGGCAAAATCATCACACTACCAGCATCATTTTCATCATCGTCTATTTTTTTGTTTTCAAAGTCACTCGTAATTATAAAATGTATTGCTGTATAACCAAATAATTTTCGTATATATGACTGACGCTCAACAACAGCTTGCAATCTTTTCGTTGGCACGGTCATTCTTTTCTTATTAAAGAAACCATATTCAATTTTAAGCTGTTCATTTTCCTGCATAACTGTGAACCCATAAAATCTTATCATGGTAATAATAGTGCCGATAATATATGCCGCTAATAACACTAGTAAAACGACAATCAAAATAGTAATACTTATAAATTGAACCAATTGACTAATTTGATAACTAAGTTTTGACCATGGAATTAACTCTCTTGCAGCGCCATAAACTGGAACTAAAGCTGCTAACGTAACACCGATAGCTCCACTGGTCATTGCCATTAATAATAATTCTTTAAATTTCATTTGATATACTGGAATACGTTTATTTTTGCCAATAACAGTTTGGCTCGAATACGAAGCGCCAACTATATCGCTAGTCGCCATATCCGTTTCATTTTCATCAACTCGTTGGTCAATGGCCGCCTGATTCGTTGTTTTTGATTCATTTTGAATTTGAAGTCCTTCTTGTTTTAACTCTGATTGTAATTGGTCAATGTAGTTTTCAAGATATTCGCCTTGTTTCTTTGATATTACACTCAATACAATTCCATCGCTTGGCGTTTTAATTTGTAAATTTACGCCACCTATAATTTGATTGACCACACCTTGTGACATATCGATAGACTGGATACGTTTAATATTTAATTCTTTACGTTTCTTATTAAAAAGGCCTGTTGTCAAAATAAAAGTATTATTCTCAATCCAATAGCGCGTATTCATAATTTGGATAATTTGAGGAATGTATGATATTAAAAAGAATACTAGTACTAAACCTGACCATGAATACGATACTGGATCAGAAAAATCAAAATCTTTTAATTGAAAGAAGATAAAGATAATAAAAACAATAATGTTTTGTTTAATCGCATTAATTAAACCGTTAAAATATGAAATTGGGTGTAACTTTTGAGGTTTAGACATCACTTTCAACCCCTTTCAAATTTGACAGAGTTTGTTCTTCGATAATTTTAATATCACTATCTGACATCATTGGTAATCTAATCGAATGACCAGCTGTCACAAATTCAACTTTATACAATTTAAGCATTTGACTTAATGGATTAGATTTAATCGACAAATATTGCAATCGTTCGATTCGACTCGTTTCTTCTTTATATATTAGAAAAGATGTACGATACTGAATACTTGATTGATCTACTTTATAGTAACGACAGTGGTATTGCCATAATGGTTTAATAATTAATTTTAAAACGGTAAAGGTGCAAAAAACAAACAAGATATAAAGTAAGTATTGTGACCATTCAAACTTTAACCATACTATATAGAAAATGGCATATATAATAACACTCAACAAAAATTCTAAGCCATTTGTAATATAGTAATATACCAAAGCCTGCTTAGGGCTTTTAGACTTTATAAGTTGATTAGACATATGTCACACTCCTCAAAATCAAGAATCTATAAATTTAATTTCTATTCATTTTTATTTTTATATGTTGCTAATTATAGCATATGACGATATTGAAGATAACTTGACGATTAAATAAAACAGATAGCATTGATCTGACCTCATTCAAACCATTCACTTCGTAACAAGTTGATTTGATTAAAAATATTAATTATCAAAATTAGTTATTAAGAATTCATTAAGATACTCATACAGAAATAAATTTTATAGCATTTAATTGTGAAGAATATTATGATATTGCTATCGAGGTGAAGGTTATGACGAACACTGAATCGCTAAAAATAGGAAAGAAGCGTGGATCTCTAACCATCTATATATGTTATAGTCCTGGTGTTGGTAAAACGTTTGAGATGCTATCGAATGCGATTGATTTATATCAAAATGGTGTTGATATAAAAATTGGATATATCGAACCACATCAACGTCGTGAAACCGAAGCATTGGCAAAAAAATTACCCAAAATCGCAACTAATGTCACAAAACATGGTAGCCATAGTTTTCAGTATTTGAATATAGACCGTATTATTGAAGAAGCGCCGGCGATTGTTCTGATCGATGAGTTAGCGCATACAAATATATCAAGAGAGCGCCATGAAAAACGACACATGGATATTGAAGAAATTTTAAACCACGGTATAGATGTGCATACAACATTAAATATTCAGCATATCGAAAGCTTAAGTAGCCAAATAGAATCGATGACTGGTGTCCAAGTAAAAGAACGTGTACCTGATTATTTTATAATTGGCGCAGATGTCTTAGAAGTTGTAGATATTTCACCTACCCAATTAATAAAAAGGCTAAAAGCTGGAAAAGTATACAAAAAAGATCGTCTTGAAGTTGCATTTAGCAATTTTTTTACTTATGAACACTTAAGTGAGCTTAGAACGCTAACGCTACGCACTGTCGCTGATTTAATGAGTGATAAAGAAAAATTACGCCATAATCATAAAACAGTTATGACACCACATATTGCTGTAGCTATTAGTGGCAGTATTTACAATGAAGCGGTTATAAAAGAGGCTTTTCGCATTGCCCAAAAAGAACATGCAAAATTTACAGCTATTTATATAGATATTTTTGAAAAAAACAGGCATCACCATGATAGCCAAAAGCATGTTCATCGTCATCTTATGCTAGCTAAATCATTAGGCGCTAAAGTAAAAGTTGTCTACGGTAAAAGCGTAGCATCAGCTTTAGACGAATGGTGTAAAAATCAAGATGTAACCAAATTAATTATCGGACAACATATTAGAAATAAATGGGTAGACTTTTTTAATACACCATTGATTGATCGCTTAATGTCATTTGATCATCACTATAAAATTGAAATTGTTCCTATTAAACAAATTTCTGTCGCATTAAATACGAATAAAATACCTTATCGCCCTAAAAGTAAACGATTCGCTATAGATATGTTGAAAATGCTTTTGATTCAAATGATTTTTATATTAATGGGTTTATGGGTATATGAGCTTGATAAATATGAATCCAGTACTATTATCTTAATGCTCTTTCTCATTGGCATCATATTAGTATCAATTTGGACACAATCGTATATGATTGGATTTTTAGCAGCAATACTGAATGTCTTTGTTTTTAATTACTTTTTTACAGAACCAAGATTTACGTTTGAAGTATATCGCTTTGATTATCCAATTACATTTATTGTAAGTATTTTAACTAGTATTTTAACGAGCGCTTTATTAAAACAAATTAAACTTCAGTATTCAATTACTAAAAAGCAACTCTATCGAACAGATTTATTATTACAATTTAATGCTTCGATTAAACAAACATATACAGTAAAAGATTTATTGGTAAATGCAGGACACCAAATTTATCAATTATTGCAACAATCAATTACAATTTACGTGATAGACGACTCTAAAGTCAGTAAAACAATTCCATTGCAACATGACATTGACCTTAAAAACCAACATTATGAACAAGTGTTAGGTTGGGTTATCAAAAACGAAAGCCAAGCAGGTGCAACAACAGATACCTTTCCAGGCATTAATCAATGGTTCATCCCGATAGGTACTTCCCCTATCAAAGGTGTAGTAGCAATTAATTGTCAACAATCACAAACAATTAATCCGTATGATGCATCTATACTTGAATCTATGTTAAATGAACTATCCCTAGCAGTTGAGAATGTGTCATTATTAAAACAAACGAGAGAGTCTATGTTACAAGCTGAGCGCCAACTCACGCATTCTAATTTTTTGCGCTCAATTTCTCATGATATACGTACACCTTTAACAGCTATTATGGGAAATTTAGATATTTTGATGACACATAATAAACTAATGCCGTTCAATGAACAACAGCAATTATTGTTAAATAGTTACCAAGAAAGTCAGTATTTATATCATTTAGTAACCAATATATTGTCACTAACTCGATTACAATCTTCTAATGTTTATATCAAATTACAACCATATTTAGTTAGTGAATTAGTAGAGGAAATTGATACTATTTTAAAACGTCGTCATTTAAAAGATAATGTAACAATCTCATTAACTGAAGATATACATTTTGTGAGGATTGACAGTAAATTAATACTTCAAGCAATATTTAATTTAATTGAAAATGCAATAAAACATTCGCCTTCCAACACGACTATTAAATTATGTATTCATAGACCTAATGATAAACAAGTTCGATTTTCTGTTATTGATGAAGGTCCAGGTATAAGTGCGCAAGAACAACAAAAGATTTTTGAACCTTTTTACACTGGTGTTAATAAACATTTTAAAGATAACCAAAAAGAAAGTATGGGACTTGGTCTTTATTTAGTGCAGACGATACTGCATAAACATCATTCAACTTTACAATATAAAATGAATCAACCACATGGTAGTATATTTTATTTCAATATTGATATAGATTTAAGTGAAGGAGACGTATAATGCATTCTAAAATATTAATTATTGAAGATGATCATGCAATTACACATTTACTAGATGTCGCTCTAACTTTAGATTATTACACTGTAACTACAGCTGAAAATGCCACAAGTGCACATTTTAAAATTCAAATTGATAAACCAGATATCATATTATTAGACTTAGGCTTACCAGATAAAGATGGTTTATGCTTAATTACCGAGATTAGACAGCACACTGATATTCCTATTATTGTGATAAGTGCTAGACAAGAGGAACAAACTATTATTCAAGCATTAGATAATGGTGCAAATGACTATATGACAAAACCATTTAATGTTGATGAACTTCGTGCAAGAATTAGAGTTATTGAAAGAATTGCTAAATCTAACCAAGAAACAAATATTATTTTTACAAACGGTTTACTAAGCATCGACTTTGGTTCAAAATCAGTTATTATCAATAACCAAGAAGTTCATTTGACACCAAATGAATTTAGTTTGCTAGAATTGTTATCCAAACATAAAGGTAAAGTGCTAACATATGAAATGATACTTAAACGTATTTATGGCTATGTAAATAAAACTGAAATGCCTAGCTTACGCGTTCATATGACTTCTTTAAGACAAAAACTTGCTCAATGTCATACAGATGCTAAAGACATCATCAAAACACATCCACGCATCGGTTATCAAATGTTGCAGTGGAAAGATAAATAATTTAATTAGAAAAGGACACTGCCATTATTTATGATATGCAGTGTCCTTTTTACAACCATTAAATTTGATGTGATATTATCATAAAATTTATGACTCATTTTTATTGAAAACATGCTCGTTATTAGTTGAATCAAAAATATTAGAATTTTACTTAATTAGAATTCTCGGTCAATTTTATCAAATAATTTGTGCAATAAATAAGTCGAACTATAAATCGGAATGATGGAAAATTTTTCTCCGTTCATCAGCCTAATTTGACATAGTACTTCCAATTTTTAATTGTGAAAATAAAAAAAAGAGCTCAAGACATGATATCTTAAAGCTCTTAATCAATTTATTATTTTTGATGGTCAGCAAATGTGCGACCTTTCATCGGTCTACTTCCACCATTATTTTTGTCTTTACGGTCGAATTTCTTGTTGCCTTTTTTCTTGCTAGAGTATCCTTTTGAACGTTTACTCTTACCGTCAAATTTGTGGTTACCACGTTTGCTATTTCTGTTACGAGAACCACTTGGTTTACCATTACGGCCTTTACGTGCTAATGGTTTTTCAAATGTTAATTGAACTTCAACTTCGTCGTTTGCTTCTACTAACTCTTGTAAAAGTGCAGCAACTAAATCAACGTCGTTATATTCATTTAATAATTCAGTTGAAATACGTTTCAAACGTGATTCTGTGTCTTTTGACATCCAGTTTTCAACTTTTTCTTTAATATCATCTTCACGTGCTTGAAGTACTTCTTTGCGATGTGGTGGACGTAATGCACTCATCTTTCTACCGTTAGCATCTTCAATTTGTCTAATGTAATCCATCTCGATTGGATTTACAAAAGTAACCGCGATACCTTCTTTACCAGCACGGCCAGTACGACCAATACGGTGTGTGTAGCTTTCAGTGTCTTGAGGAATATCAAAGTTATAAACATGACTTACACCAGAAATATCTAGTCCTCTTGCTGCTACATCTGTAGCGACTAAAATATTGATTTGGTCATTTTTAAATTTCTTTAATACTTCTAAACGTTTCGCTTGTGTGATATCACCATGCAATCCTTCAGCTTTATAGCCTTTAGAAATCAAAGCACTTGTTAACTCATCAACACGACGTTTTGTACGTCCAAATACGATTGCTAATTCTGGTTGATGAACATCTAGGAAATTTGTAAATGTATCAAATTTCTCTAATTCTTTAACAATTGTATAGAATTCTTCGATTTGTGGATCTGACATTTCATTATTCATTGTCTTAATAATTTTAGGTGACTTCATGAATTGTTGTACTAAAGCTTGAATTGCTTTAGGCATAGTTGCTGAGAATAACATCGTTTGACGTTGCGCAGCAGGAATTTTATCCATAATAAATCTCATATCATCGATGAATCCCATGTTCATCATTTCATCTGCTTCGTCTAAAATTAATGTATGGATACCATCAGTTTTCAATGTACGACGGTTTAAGTGATCGATAACACGTCCTGGTGTTCCAACTACGATTTGTGGCCCTTTTTTCAAGGCTTTAATTTGGCGTTCGATAGGCATACCACCGAATACAGTAACAACTTGGACACCTTGTCCACGGCTAAATTCTCTTAATTGTTCAGCTACCTGCATTGCCAATTCTCTTGTAGGTGCTAAAATTAACGATTGAACCCCTTGTTTCCCTACTACTTTTTCAATTAAAGGAATACCGAATGCTCCTGTTTTACCTGTACCGGTTTGAGCTTGTCCAAGGATATCAATTCCTTGTAACGCATAAGGGATACTGTCTTTTTGGATAGGTGTCGGCTCTTTAAATCCCATTGATTCAAGTGACTGAACCGTATTATCCGAAATCCCTAGTTCTTTAAAATTTTGCAAAATAATTCTCCTTTTTACCTGTTTATTTCTCAATATACTTTTGCATATAAGTTCATTAATATTTCATCAACTTCTATATAGTACCACCAAAAAAATTTAATCGCAATAAAGCAATTTGCGAATATTTAGCAGAAACACATTAATTGATTGTCATATTTTTGTCAAAAAGCTAGCATTAGGTGTGATGTAAGCGTTACTCATAATTCGAATATTCATTATAAAAATTTTTTTATAACATACGCATTTCGTTAACATTACGCAACAACTTTCACCGTAATCAACTTAAAATCGCAATATGTAAAATACTCATATCATGTTTTGAATATGCAAAAAATCAATAGCAACATATTACTTCCTATATAAAAGAGCATCACTTAAATGCATACATAATGGTTTGCATTCAATCAAATTCTAACCATGACATTTTAATCAAAAAAGAAGAGATGGTTTCGTAATAACACAAAACCATCTCTTCTCTTCAAACGCTTGTCCTTGCGTTTACCTTTTATACAAACATGCTATGTCGTCGTTTTTAATTTGATGATATTAAGGCATTCACAACTTCTTCTAATTTCATGCCTCTTGATCCTTTAACTAATACACGATCATGTGATTGTAAGTCTTGTTTTAATACCTCAATTAAGGCTTCTTTTGAATCAAAATGTTGCGCTTTGTCAACAAATTGTTTCCCAGTTTCATTAATATAACTCGCTTCATTACCGAATGTATACAGCACATCTATTTGTTTATCTTGCAAGTAAGCACCCACTTGCGAATGCATAGATTTACTGTTTTCACCTAATTCTAAAACATCACCTAAAATTAAAACATGACGTCCATTAAGACTACTTAAAGTATCAATCGCTGCACGCATACTTGTCGGACTAGCATTATAAGCATCATTAATAACAGTGATATCATTATCTAATTCATGTTGTTCCATGCGCATACCTGTAAGTGTAACATGATTTAAATTACGATATATCGTGTCATATGATAAACCTAATTCATAACCAACTGCAATAACAATCGTTGCATTTTTCATATTATGCACACCTAAAATCGGTAAATCAAATTGCTCTTTACCATTTATTGTAAATGCTATACCAGTAGTGTCTCTATCATCAACGGAGCAAACTAAATCATTGTCATGATCCACACCTATACTCAAACATTTCGCATTTTGAACTTCCTTAACATGCGACTCTAGCAATGGCTCATCACCATCATATATAAATGTGCCATTATCTTTAAGACCAATTGTTATCTCAGATTTCGCTTTAGCAATACCCTCACGCGAACCTAAATCTTGCATATGTGATTCACCAATATTAGTAATAATTGCGATATCCGGTTGCGCAAGATTTGATAATAATTCAATCTCATGGAAACCTGACATTCCCATTTCTAATATAGAGATTTCTGTATCATTATCTAAATCTAAAATAGTTAGTGGCAAACCAATTTCATTATTATAATTGCCTTGCGTTTTTTTAACTTTAAACTCAGTATGCAAGACACTCTCAATCATATCTTTTGTAGTTGTTTTACCATTTGAGCCAGTTACTGCAATCACTTTAGGATTAACATCTCTTAAATATGCTTGGGCTAATTGTTGTAAAGCCACTAAAGTATCTTCGACCCAAATAATAGGTCCTGTTATATCATCATCTATTGGCGTTCCTTTTTGATAAAATGCTGCACCTGCACCATCTTGCAATGCTTTAGATACAAACCTATGACCATCAACATTTTCACCTTTAAAAGGAATAAACAACATTCCTTCTTTAATCGCTCTAGAATCAATAGTGACACCATTAATTTTACAGTCCAAAAATTGATCATCAATATCACAAGGAATCCAAGATTTAATTTGCTTTAATGTTACATTAATCATAATAACAACCTCAGTTAGTCAATTTTGTATTTATTTTTCTGTTTATCTTGATGACGTTCTTTAGCAAGTTCAATTAATTTCGTAATTAATTCAGAATATGATAGTCCCATATTTTCCCATAATTTTGGATACATACTGTAAGCAGTAAATCCAGGCATTGCATTTGTTTCGTTAATATAAATTTGGTTATCGTCTGTTACAAAGAAATCTGCACGTACTAAACCTGAGCAATCTGTTGCTTTAAATGCTTCTAACGCCATATTTCTAAGCGTTAATTTTACATCTTCATCTAAATCAGCAGGAATTTGTAATTGAACTTTACCATCTTTATATTTAGATTTGTAATCGTAAAATGCAACATCTTTTACAACTTCACCTGGCCAAGTTGCTTCTGGATAATCATTTCCAAGTACTGCTACTTCAATTTCACGTGCATTAACACCTTGCTCAATCACAAGTTTACGGTCAAATTGGAACGCTTCTTTAATACCTTCTTTTAATTCCGCTTCATTATTACATTTACTTATACCAACACTAGAACCTAAATTGGCCGGTTTAACAAATACTGGATAATTTAATTTGTCATTAACTAACTTTAAAATATTATGCTCATACTTTTCATACTCAGAACGCAAGAAACTAATATAAGGTAATTGTGGTAAACCTCTATGTTCGAATAATTGTTTCATCACAAGTTTATCCATTGAGCTTGCTGCTGAAAGTACACCGTTACCTACATATGGTACATCTAGTACTTCAAATAATCCTTGAATGGTACCATCTTCACCATTAGGTCCATGAAGCAATGGGAACACTGCGTCATAAGGTTGTCCTGAACTACTTTCTTTTAATAATGAAGAAATTTCTAGAGCTTCTCCATTTTCTAAATGAAGTTCATCAGTAGATTTAATTTCAGATGTTATATTATTTTGCTTTCTCCAATCACCATCATTAGTAATGTAAATGATATCAACGTGGTATTTGTCTTTATCTATTGCATTTAATACGTTTTGTGCTGTTAGAATCGACACTTCATGTTCAGCACTTTTCCCTCCAAAAACGATACAAATATTTTCTTTTGTCATTTCGTTTTCCTCCAATGATATATCAGGGCTTCCTACCTTAATATAAGTTAATATTCATTTTAATCCTGTTATTAATATATTTATTCGCATCTTTGAATCTTAATAGTATCACATTTAATGGCTATTTTGCATTTTAAAAACGATACGACGCTTGCCTTTGTCTTAGTTGTTTCATTGTTATACAGGACAATGTTTATTTCTATTTTATTCCTAAATTAAATTGAAATCTATAGCTGATATCTCTGTCATATTCTAGCTAATTTTTAAAAAGTCATGTAAAATTGATATAAACATTAGTGAGTATAAAAGGAGTTTGCAATGAATTATTCATCTCGTCAACAGCCGGATAAGCATTGGCTTCGCAAAGTAGACTGGGTATTAGTGGCCACTATAGCTGTTTTAGCAATTTTCAGTGTTCTGCTTATTAACTCGGCTATGGGCGGCGGGCAATATAGTGCTAATTTCGGTATAAGACAAATCTTTTACTATATTTTAGGCGCCATTTTTGCAGGTGTCATCATGTTTATTTCACCTAAAAAGATTAAACATTATGCATATATATTGTATTTCTTAATCTGCCTATTATTAATCGGATTACTAGTTATTCCTGAATCACCAATCACGCCGATTATTAACGGTGCTAAAAGTTGGTATACTTTTGGGCCAATCAGTATTCAACCATCAGAATTTATGAAAATTATTTTAATACTAGCATTAGCGCGTGTCGTTTCTAAACATAATCAATTTACATTTAATAAATCTTTTCAAAGTGATTTGCTTTTATTTTTCAAAATTATTGGTGTCTCGTTGTTACCAAGTATTTTAATATTATTGCAAAATGATTTAGGAACTACTTTAGTATTAGCTGCTATTATTGCTGGCGTGATGTTAGTAAGTGGCATTACATGGCGTATCTTAGCTCCTATTTTTATAACTGGTATTGTTGGAGCTATGACTATCATTTTGGGTATCCTATATGCACCATCCTTGATAGAAAATTTATTAGGTGTCCAATTATACCAAATGGGACGTATCAACTCTTGGCTTGATCCATATACATACAGTAGTGGTGATGGCTATCATTTAACTGAATCCCTTAAAGCGATAGGTTCTGGTCAATTACTAGGTAAAGGATACAATCACGGTGAAGTATATATTCCTGAAAACCATACTGATTTTATCTTTTCGGTTATTGGTGAAGAATTGGGCTTTATTGGTTCTGTTATTTTAATTCTTGTATTTTTATTCTTAATCTTCCATTTAATAAGACTTGCTGCGAAAATCGAAGATCAATTTAACAAAATCTTTATCGTAGGTTTTGTAACATTACTTGTGTTCCATATTTTACAAAATATCGGTATGACAATTCAGTTGTTACCTATCACTGGTATCCCGTTACCATTTATTAGTTATGGTGGTAGTGCATTATGGAGTATGATGACAGGTATCGGAATTGTTTTATCAATCTATTACCATGAACCAAAACGATATGTAGATTTATACCATCCGAAGAGCAATTAACTCATGACATTTAAATTTTAAATGCCATGTATCTTGAGTTTGGGACATAAAAAAATTTTCTAAAAATATCATTTCTGTCCCACTCCCATATATAAATGACAATAACTGTTAAAATAAATTCCCCCTTTGATGTAAACATTGAGAAATGCGTACTTTTTAGGGGGATTTTTGTATATGCTGTTTATATAATTAATGTAAGTGTTTATCAACTCACACTTTATCCTTATGCTTAATCATTGGAAATATGTATGCTGTTTGTGAATGCACATAGACAATTTACATATATCTTTTAAGATATAAGGATTGACTGCCAATATTATGAATAGAGAATCATCATTTTGATCAACTTCATATTTTCTTAAATAACCCCATAAAAAAACTACCAGTGACGTATCGCTGGCAGTTATCGTGGTGTGTGATTCATGATCACAGTCAATTATTTTAATTCGTGACTTACTTTATTAGATGCTGGTAACGTATTAATAATGTCTAAACGAGATTTAGTCTTTTTAATATTAACACCTAATGATGACAATAGTTTGACTACATTTTGAATCTTTTCAGGACGCTTCATTATTATCACCTCGTTTGGATTGCTTTCAATATTATCTTACCCTATTCGACATACCTTTACTACATCAATTACAAACTTTTTTGATTATTTTTAAAATAAAAATCTATAGCGTGCTTTACATTTATATATTAATGTACAATTTTATAGCCTGTATCGTAAATTTCTTTTTCAATGCTATTTAAATTTGCAGGTGTTTCATAAGCTACAACTACTTCTCCATCAATGATATTAATGTTCACATTATGCACACCTATCATGTTTGAAATACGCTCTGTCAACTGGTTTACTTGTTCTTCAGTTTCAATACCTGCTGTGTAAATTGTGTTTTGATATACCATCTTAAACTCCTTTAATCTTTAATCAACTTTTGAAAAGTAACTAGTAACTCTTCCATCGCTTCTTCTTGCGCGCCTTGATTAACTTTATTCATAATACAACTTTTCATATGTTGCTCTAATAACTTTGTTGCGACACTGTTTAATGCAGAACGAGTCGCTCTTATTTGTGTAAGAACATCATCACAATAGACGTCTTCTTCAATCATGCGATTAATCGCTCTCACTTGACCTTCTATTCGATTTAAACGTGATTTAAGATTTGTTTTAATTTGTTCAGAATGATGTGCATTATCTTGTTCAGTCATAGCATTCACTCCTCTATTTACATTCTTTACTATACTATATCCCACAAAACATAACGTCAATACTAAGACCTATTTTTCAAACTAAATTGTCATGATATTTAAATTGCTTCATGATACAATTAATAAGATTATATTACTTGTTTTAGATTTACGGTGGGAGGTTTCAAATGATAGAGTTACTAACAATTGCATTTAAACATTCAAATATTATTTTAAATTCAATATTTATTGGTGCATTTATTTTAAACTTATTATTCGCCTTTACCATTATTTTCATGGAAAGACGTTCTGCAAATTCTATCTGGGCTTGGTTACTTGTTTTAGTGTTCTTGCCTCTATTCGGCTTCATTCTATATTTACTACTAGGACGACAAATTCAACGTGACCAAATTTTCAAAATAGATAAGGAAGACAAAAAAGGTTTAGAGTTAATTGTCGATGAGCAATTAGCTGCTTTAAAAAATGAAAAATTTTCAAATTCCAATTATCAAATTATGAAATATAAAGAAATGATTCAAATGTTGCTCTATAATAATGCAGCATTTTTAACAACTGATAACGATTTGAAAATATATACCGATGGGCAAGAAAAATTTGATGACTTAATTCAAGACATTCGTAATGCTACAGATTATATTCACTTCCAGTATTATATTATTCATTGTGATGAATTAGGCCGTACCATTTTGAATGAACTTGCTAAGAAGGCAGAACAAGGCGTGGAAGTTAAGATTTTATACGATGACATGGGGTCACGTGGCTTACGTAAAAAAGGACTACGTGCATTCCGCAGTAAAGGCGGTCACGCTGAAGCTTTCTTCCCTTCAAAATTACCTCTAATCAACTTGCGTATGAACAATCGAAATCATCGCAAAATCGTTGTTATAGATGGAAAAATCGGATATGTCGGTGGCTTTAATGTAGGCGATGAATATTTAGGTAAATCGAAAAAATTTGGCTATTGGCGTGATACTCATTTACGTATTGTCGGAGATGCAGTCAATGCCTTGCAATTACGTTTTATTTTAGATTGGAATTCACAAGCAACACGTGATCATATCTCATATGATGACCGCTACTTCCCTGACGTGAATTCTGGTGGCACAATTGGTGTACAAATAGCTTCTAGTGGACCTGACGAAGAATGGGAACAAATTAAATATGGTTATTTGAAAATGATTTCATCTGCAAAAAAATCCATTTATATTCAATCACCATATTTTATTCCAGACCAAGCATTTCTAGATTCTATTAAAATAGCAGCATTAGGTGGTGTTGAAGTCAACATCATGATTCCTAATAAGCCTGATCATCCATTCGTCTTTTGGGCAACCTTAAAAAATGCAGCATCATTATTAGATGCTGGCGTTAAAGTATTTCATTATGATAATGGCTTCTTACATTCTAAAACATTGATTATAGATGATGAGATTGCAAGTGTTGGTACAGCAAATATGGACCACCGTAGTTTCACATTGAATTTCGAAGTTAACGCTTTTATTTATGATGAACAAATTGCCAAAAAACTAAAACAAGCATTTATTAATGATTTAAAAGTATCTTCTGAATTAACAAAAGCGCGCTATGCTAAGCGAAGCCTTTGGATTAAGTTTAAAGAAGGTATATCACAATTATTGTCACCAATATTATAAAAGAGCCATATGAGGAGTGTAAGTAATGCAGCAATCAAGTATCATTAGTGCCGCTCAACAATACATGGAATCTATACATCAAAATGATTATACAGGTCACGATATAGCACACGTATATCGTGTCACCGCTCTAGCTAAATCAATTGCTAAAAGTGAAGGTGTTAAAGATACCTTGATCATAGAACTGGCATCTTTACTACATGACACAGTTGATGAGAAAGTTGTAGATGCTGATAAACAATTAGATTCATTAACATCATTTTTGTCATCTTTATCGCTTTCAGATGAAATTCAAGAACATATATTATTTATAATTAACAATATGAGCTATCGCAATGGTAAAAATAATCATGTTTCTTTATCTTTAGAAGGTCAAATTGTTAGAGATGCAGATCGACTTGACGCTATAGGGGCTATTGGAATTGCACGAACATTTCAATTTGCCGGACATTTTGGCGAACCTATGTGGACAGAACAAATAGCATTTAACAACATTAATGATGATTTAATTGAAGGGTTACCATCATCTGCCATAAAACACTTCTTTGAAAAATTATTAAAATTACAATCATTAATGCATACAGAAACAGCTAAAAAGATTGCTAAAGAAAGACATGATTTTATGGTTATGTATTTGAAGCAATTCTTTACAGAGTGGAATTATCACGACTAGGTATAGCGATGATGCGTAAAAGTGAAGTTATTTTGGCATCATGCCTTTTTGATAAAGTGGTGCGGTAAGACAACAGTATTCTAATACAGCGTTTATAGGTTGTGCTTTTATAGATGCCCCGTTGTGGCGTTATGATGCGGTGTGATGTTGATGCGGTGTGATGTTGTGACCATGCCATGGCGTTTGGCGTTATGTTTCACACCGTTACATGTATTAGTGAATTGCTGTGGAAATGTTGTGGAATTAACTGCTGCACTGAAAAGACATTGTGTTAGTATGACATCGCAATAAGGCGTGGCTATTATGTTATTATCCACATTTTAAAATCTGTAATCTCGTTAAATATTATGACACTAAAAACAGCAGTAGGATGAATTTCACATTCGAAATCATCTTACTGCTGTTTCTATTTATCATACACTATGTTACGTGATACTGTACTTTTGCTATGTAAATAAAAAATCATGTGCGCCCTAAAAAGTTAAAATTAGCTTCAACTTTTAGGGGCTCATGATTTGGTATTGCTGAGGTTATTTCTTTTTCTTTTTAGACACTACTTGTGTGTTTTTACCTTTTTTGTTGCCGCCATTGTGTTCTCTTTCATATGCTTCAATGAAAGGCTGAACTTCTTTTTTAGCAACTTTTTCATAATGTATGTTCGCAAAGTGTGTTTGAACTACAAGGAATGCCGCACTAACTGACCAATATAAGCCAAGTGCTGATGCTGAGCTTAATGAAATCCAGATAATCATAATTGGTGAAATGATCATCATCATATAACCCATTTGACGTTGTTCGTCTGGCATCGTTTTACTTGATACATATGCTTGGATAAAGTATAAAACACCGGCAATAATTGTAATCCAAATATCAGGACGTCCTAAATCGAACCATAAGAAGTGTGGATACTTAAACAAACCATCTACAAGCTGATCTTTAAGTACAAAGTATAATCCCATGATGATTGGCATTTGAATTAACATTGGTAAACAACCTAACATACTCTTCATCGGGTTCATATCATACTTTTTATAAACTTGCATTAATTCTTGGTTTGCAGCCATTTTTTCTTCTTGTGTGCGTGCACGCTTCACTTTTTCTTGGATTTTTTCAACTTCTGGCTTCGCAACTTTCATTTTTTGACGCATCATATGACTATTTTTATAGTTTGACAACATGAATGGTAATAAAATAATACGAATTACCAATACAAGAATAATAATAGCTAAACCATAATTGTCGTTTAATAAGTTATTTCCCAACCAATCCAATACATTTTTCATTGGATCTACGAATGTATTGTAGAAAAACCCACTACGTTTTTCAGGTTTAGAATAGTCACAACCAGCCAAAAAGACCATAATACCTAAAAATAATGGTAGTAACGCTTTTTTCTTCATTTTTCCACCTCTATCATTATATTCACATAGGATTTATTCTATCACATTAATGAGTACGTATGAAACAATAAGTGGAAAAATTTAACTAATTATTAAAAAAATCTTTGAATTTTTTTACAGTACCTTCTATATTTTCACTTTTAGAAATAGCAGAAATAACTGAAATTCCATCTGCTCCAGCATCAACAATAGGTTCAACATTATTAGTATTGATACCCCCAATTGCTACAATTGGCAGTTGTGGATTCATTACTTTAAATGTAGCAATCATTTCTGGACCTACTGGTGTATGTGCGTCATTTTTTGAAGGTGTAGGATAAATTGGACCAACACCAATATAATCTACATTTGTTAAATCCGATTGTGCATATTCATCTACATCACTAACACTTAAGCCGATTATTTTATCTGTAAAATATTGTGCAATTTCATTAACATTAGCATCATCTTGACCGACATGAATACCGTCTGCATTAATTTCCTTCGCTAATTCAACATCATCATTAATTATAAAAGGTACTTGGTATTGATGACACAAATTTAGCAATTCTTTGGCTAATTCCAATTTTTCAGTTCCTTTTAATGCATTAGTACCTTTTTCTCTAAATTGAAAAAGTGTTACTCCTGCTTTTAGCGCTTCTTCTAATACATCATGAATAGTACGATGACTCGGAACATCAGATGAACCACAAATAAAATATACATTCAATTGTGAGTTATTAAACATGCTATTCCACCTCTTCAATGCGAAGCCATTGCTGGTAAGTCATATTATCTAAATGGTATAACGTATCAAGTAATATTGATGAAAACGTTCCAGGTCCATTACAATCTTCATTTTTAGCAGCTGATTCAGCAGCGATATTAAATACACTGACCGCTTCAATCAATGCATCTATATTTGGTTTTGTATTTCTAAATAAGAATCCAGCAATAACTCCCCCTAATAAACAACCAGCACCTGTAACTTTTGTCAATAATGGTGAGCCATTTGATAACATTATGACCTTACCATCTTGAACGATAACATCCTGTTCTCCTGTAACAACAATTGCAGTTTTATATGCTTCGTAGGCTTTTTTAGCAATAGCAACTACATTTAAATTATTATCACTATCTGTGCCTTTCATTGTTGCTGTGTCATCAATTAGTGCTAATATTTCAGATGCATTTCCTTTAATTACTGACACGTCTGCTGACTGTAAAAGTAATTTACAAAACTGTTTTCTATATGTAGATGCTCCAACTGCAACAGGGTCAAAGACAATCGGTAACCCTAATTCATTAGCTGTTTGAGCAATTGCAATGATATCTTGTTCATTTTGTGCTGTTAATGTTCCAATGTTGATTAACAATGCTTGAGCTACTTTATAAAATTCTCTTGCTTCTTCTGGTGCCTCACTCATTGCAGGGCTTGCACCAATACTTAATAATCCATTAGCTGTAAAATTTTTCACAACATCATTCGTATAGCAAATTGTTAATGGTTGTTCATTACGTATTTTATCTAGATATTTCATCATCTAATCCTTCTTTCTTTAAATATGCAAAATGATTAACTGGACCTCTTCCCCTACCTATTTCAGGTGTATATTGAATACTCATTGAAATAAACTTTTTAGCTTTATGCACTGCTTCTGTTAGTGTTCTACCTTTAGCAAGTTCTGCTGTTATAACTGCTGAAAAAGTACATCCAGTTCCATGCGTATGCTTTGTTTCAAATCTTTCACTTTCAAATGTTTTAACGCCATCTTTAGTAAATAAATAGTCCTTTGAAATATTAAGATCATCTGAATGACCACCTTTAATAACAACCCCCTTACTACCTATGTCATTAATAAAAATGCGTCCAGCTTGTAAAATTTTTTCTTCGCTATCAATTATAAGTCCTGTTATTTCCTCTGCTTCAGGTAAGTTTGGAGTCACGACATCAGCTAATGGCAATAACGTATGTTGTAAATTTTGTTTAGTTGCATCATCCATTAAAGAATCGCCACTTTTAGCTAGCATCACAGGATCAATTACATAAGGAATAGAGGGCTGTTGTAATAAATAATGACGAATTGTATCCATCGTATCAGCTGTAGCAATCATTCCCGTTTTAATTGCGTGAGGTAATGTATCACTAAATACACTATCTAGTTGCTCATCTACCCACTGACTTTCTAAGTTATGAATATGTTGAACTCCCATCGTATTTTGAGCAACAATGCTAGTAACGACTCCCATACCATATACACCACACGAATGAAATGATTTTAAATCAGCCATAACACCAGCACCACCTGTTGGATCCGTTCCAGCAATAGTTAATGCAATTTTAGGTTTATTCATTGACTATCTCCTCCAAATTCCCATTTTTCTAAAGTCATAGCCATATTGAAAAATCGACGTTCATGAATACAACTTTCTAAAAATACATGTTTCACTTGATTAAGTTCTTCAGTAGACAATGATTCCGCTAACTTATTCATCAATGCTTCAAAAACATTGATAACATCGTCCATTTCAGTACTATAAAAATCAAACCATTTTGCTGTATCTTTCTCTTTATTTAAACAACTATCATTTTGAGCACGCTTCGCTAATTCTGCATATATATATGGGCAAGGTGCCATTGCGGCAATTGTATAAATAGCATTTTCACGACTAAATGCTTGGTAATACATGTGCTTAATGTAATGGTCGCCACTTGGTGGCCAAACTTTAGTTTTAATAATTTCTTCATAAGGTTCACCAACAATTTGTGCTAATATATCATGCGCTAACACTTCACCTTCTACCATAAAATCAATTTGTTCTACTAAAAATTTCACATCATCCATATTGTTCATTTTTGGAATTAACAATGCATATAAGTTTGTAAATTCTTTTAAATACGCAGCATCAGCTTTTAAGTAATGACGTAATGCGTCAGCTTCTATATCTCCAGATAACATCTTCTGAATAAAATCATCTTCATAAATATCATTAATGATTGGCTTTGCATCTTGGTACAATTCTTGTGAAAACTCCATTGTAAAAAATCCTCCCTAAATAAAAAAACTACTTCCAACACAATGAAAGTAGTTTGATAACAATGCAACTAGACCAGCTACACATAATCAATGACTACTTTCCTACGTTGGTACTAACCAAATCAGGTCATAAGGGTCTGAATCTTCATCTCAGCCAATTTATTAGGCTCCCCTAGTAGTTCGTTAATATTCAATTTCAAATTTATCTTAGCAAACGTTTTCAACATTTTCAATTATTGTTGTATAGCTTTAATATTACTTTTTAAAAATTAATTTCTCCATTACATATAAAAATGACCGGAAATATTCGTAAGTCAATACAAATATTTCCGGCTTTAATTCTATTGTATTAATCTATCTACGCTATATACTTGTAACTTAAGCAGTTACCCAATGACCAGCGCCACCAGTGTTATATAATTTTACTGCTGCAGCATCTTGGACACTTTCTGGTGCATTTGCTGGTGATACACCTTTATATTTAGCTGGTGCTACTGAATCCCAAGTTGATTGTAAGAATTGATATTTACCTGCTGCACCTGATGTTGGGTTAACAGCATGAATATTACCACCAGATTCACGTTGTGCAATTTGTTTTAGATGATCATTCACATTAACTGAAGATCCTTCAGATGCTTTTGATTCTGTTGGTGTTGCAGTCACTTGTGAATTATTTGATGTTGTTGCTTGTGGCTGTTGTGTTTGAGCATTTTGTGGTGCTGCAACTTCTTGTGATTGCGTTTGATTAGCTTGCGCAGTTGAAGGTGCTACACTATTTGTTGGTGCTTGTGCACTTACTGTTGCTTCATTAGCACCTGTTGCATGATAATTCCATGCGAAGTGTGTACCATCTGATTCAAAATGATACGTAAATCCTTCATAGTCAAATGTATAATTATAAGCGCCTGCTTCAATTGGTTTTTGATTTAATGTTTGATCGTTTGATTGCGCCATTTGCGCTAATGATGCTTTATTTAAATCCGCTTCACTTGCATGGGCTTCATGACCTGCATTTCCTGCTACGATTCCTAAACCTACTGCTAAAGATGATGCGAGTAATGTTTTCTTCATAATCTTAAAATCCTCCTACAAGTAATTTGTTCTTTAAAAGTTTTACAGCAACTACTGTAACATCTGTGAAAACATTGCAGGTTACAACAAAATAAAAAATTCCTCGTGTTTATTACATAGACTTTACATAGTTTTAGTCTATAATATTTAAATTTATCCCCTATGAAAATCGTCATGACAATAATGAATATTTTTCATTTGCATTTTTATGTGTAATCGTTTTGCAATCTAACTATACTTAGACACAGAAAAACTACACAAAAAGACGACCTACACAACAGTTGCAATTGCCATGTAGGTCATCTATAAGTGAGTATATTTCAAGTTAATATGATCTATAAAAAATAGGATGGATTAAATGTATATTAAGGATGTTTAGGATTATTGGATTTAAATTTCTAATAAGTCAGGATTATCTAAATTATGAGAGTCAATATTTAAAATATTATCTGAGAGAATTTCATTATTCAGGGATTTAGGGGACATAAACTTTATAGTTTCAACATATAATTCTGTAACAAAGTGTGTTTGACCGTCTTTATCATATTTTCTTGATCTCATTTGACCTGTAATACCTACTAGCGTACCTTGATTGGTGTACTTATCAATGTTTGACGCTAACTTGCCAAATGCTTTACAAAAAATATAATCACAGACGATTTCTCCATTTTCATCTTTATAATTTCGTTGTGTTGCAACACAAAACGTAGCAACCTTTCTTTCCTCCTTTTCAAAGATTTGTACATCTTTCGTTAGTCTTCCAACAATTACAATTTTGTTAAGCATAAAGTGTGTGATTCACCTCCTATGTTTATATCTTAATAATTCACTTAAAGATGGTCAAAGTTACAAATTTTATATTATTTATAGCTATCACATCTTATTATTTGTTATATTTAAAGAAATTAGTAATAAATAATGCTTAAAACACCTGAAAACTTCAAATATCATATATATAAATCAAATGGGATGTGGAAATATGAAAACTTTTAAAGCAGTAAGGTTCCAAATTGTAAATGAACACGGCAGAATTATTGAATATGAGTTAGAAGATGGCGTAATAATTAATAAAGAAGAAAGTGGTACAGGTTGGTTACTTGAAATTGTAATTTCAAATGAACATTATGAAACTTTTAAAGAATACCAAGACAATGAACAGTTACTCGATATACGCGTTGTTATAACTCGTCCAGCCAATGACCCAGCATTATTTGAGTCCACTATTAAGAGTATTAAAAATTTCAAAACAACGATGTCTATTGTATTTGAATGTCATATTTATACTTTGAGACAACAGTATGCTGAAAGTTTATTAGAACAACTTATCGATGATGGCTTATCTGGTGAAGAATTAAAAAATTCATTTAATAGAATGATGCAATCTAAACCGAAGTTAAAAGATGAAAAATTAGAAGAATAAAGAAAAAACATTCAAAGACAATGAGGTTTCATTAGATCTTTGAATGTTTTTTAGTTGATATTTTATTTCACGTCTTGAATTGCAAACGTTAATTCACAACTACAAGCTAGTTGTCCATCAACAGTAGCCTTTGCACTACCTTTGCCAATTGGACCCTTGATTTTTGTAATTTCCACTTCAAGTGTCAATGTATCACCAGGTACAACTTGACGTTTAAATCGACATTTATCTATACCCGCAAACAATGCTATTTTCCCTTTATTTTCTTCACTGTTTAAAATTGCTACTGCACCAGTTTGTGCTAATGCTTCAGTTATCAATACACCAGGCATTACTGCATACTCTGGAAAATGCCCTTGGAAAAATGGTTCATTGCCAGACACTTGCTTAATTGCCACACAACGGCGACCTTCTTCATATTCAACAACTTTATCAATTAATAAAAATGGTTGTCTGTGAGGTATAATTTGTTTAATTTGGTTATAATCAAAAATTGTTTCCATGGTTGTACTCCTCCATTATATTAATTCTCTGTATTAATCGTTAATACGTTCAATGTCTGCACCTAATTGCTTCAATTTACCATGTAAGTTAACATAGCCTCTATCTAAGTGTTTTAATTCTGTAACACTTGTTTTACCGTCAGCCACTAATCCAGCTAAAATTAATGCTGCTGCCGCTCTTAAATCAGTAGCTTTAACTTGTGCACCTTGTAATTGACTCTTACCTTCAAGTTTAGCGCTACGTCCTTCAACGTTGATATTAGCATTCATTCGTTTGAATTCTGCAACATGCATAAATCTATTTTCAAATACAGTTTCAGTAACCACTTTATGGCCATTTGCTGTTAATAATAACGCCATCATCTGTGACTGCATATCAGTTGGGAATCCTGGGTGTGGTAATGTCTTAATGTCAACTGGTTCTAAATCGCCTTCTGCACGCACTCGAATACCATCTTCTTGATAATCAAGTTCAACGCCCATTTCTTCTAATTTATAAACTAAGCTAGCCATATGTTCTTTAATTGCACCACGCACAAAGATATCACCGCGAGTAATTGCACCAGCAATAAGAAGTGTTCCAGCTTCTATTCTATCTGGAATGATAGCATGTTCAACACCGTGTAATGATTCAACACCGTTAATTGTTATAGTATCTGTTCCAGCACCAGTAATTCTACCGCCCATTTCGTTGATATAATTTGCTAAATCTACTATTTCAGGTTCTTTAGCTGCATTTTCAATTAAAGTTTTACCTTTAGCTAATGATGCCGCCATAATAATGTTTTGTGTTGCTCCTACACTTGGAAAATCTAAATGAATTGATGTACCTTTTAATCCATCTTTAGCATTCGCATAAATATTACCATTTTCAAGATGGATTTCTGCACCTAATGCTTCAAAACCTTTAATGTGTTGTTCAATTGGTCTACTCCCAATCGCACACCCACCTGGTAATGCAACGATTGCGTGACCTAATCTAGCTAATAAAGGTCCCATTACTAAAATACTTGCACGCATTTTACTAACATATTCATATGGTGCCTCTTCATTTAAGGTTTTTGTTGCATCAACGATAACAGCATTCTCGTCTTTTTTGTATGTTACGTCTGCATTTAACGTTGTTAATACATTATTAATTGTTTCTACATCACTTAAGGCTGGAACATTAACAAGTTTACTTGGTTTGTCAGAAGCTAACAATGATGCAGTCAATATTGGTAATACTGCATTTTTTGCACCTTCGACTTTAACCTCACCTGTTAATCTATTTCCACCCTTGATTACTATTTTATCCATCGTAAATCCTCCACTAAGAACTCCTATTACTTTTACATTTCCCTATTTTAAAATTATTTTTAATCATTATTTAATTATATCTAGTTTTGATTACAAATAACAGAGCTAGTCTTATTTTATTAAATATTTTACCTGCGTCGAGTATTGTAACAAATCTACAATAAAATTGCTTACTGCAGTACCTAATAAAATAGCAACAAATATCAAGCAAACTTGAAGTTGTGCTGAATAGCCTTTTTTGAAAAATTGATCTAATCTAATTGATTGCAATGCCCAATAGGCAATGCAAATACATACTACATGTAACACTAAATGGATAATTGCATATTGTCCGATATAATCCATTTTATCACCTCATAAGATTACTGTATTACATTGTACATGAAATGATTAAATAATGATACAAAGTTTATTACCCGTTTTTAATAAAGATTATGCTTATTTACGATATAATTCTTTTTACATAAAAATCATAGTTACGATGTTTTCAAACAAATTAAATAAAATGTATTTGATTGTGTTTAAAAAAAGGGTCGAAGATATGCAATCACACCTTCGACCCTTTGTTTTCTATTTTAATTCAGCCACACGCAAACGGTTATTTGCTCTCTCTAAAGCTCTTTCGGCTCTATGAATATCAGTATTGTCGTCATCATTTTCCAAGTGAGACTCTGCTCTTGCTTTGGCTAATTTGGCTCTTTCAACATCAATTTCTCTTGCAGTTTCTGCAGTTTGAACAATGATTGAAACTTTATGCTTTCTAACTTCAACAAAGCCATCGCTTACAGCAATGTATTCAGTTCCATCGTGAAATTTCACTTTTACAAAGCCTGTTTTTAAAGCAGCTACAGTTGGAATATGTCCACTCATGACACCTATCTCACCCGCTGTTGTTTGCATAACTACGAGTTCAACATTATCACGATCGTAAACAGAACCATTAGGAGTGACAATATCTAGGTTTAATGTATTCATTATCCATTCCTCCTAATTGTTATACTTCAACACCCATATCTTTAGCTTTTGCAATAACATCATCCATGCTACCAACTAAACGGAATGCATCTTCTGGAATATGATCATACTTACCATCTAAGATATCTTTAAAGTTGGCAACTGTTGTTTTAACAGGTACATAAGATCCCTTTTGACCAGTAAATTGTTCCGCAACGTGGAAGTTTTGAGATAAGAAGAATTGAATTCTACGTGCACGTTCAACTGTTTGCTTATCTTCATCAGATAATTCATCCATACCTAAGATAGCAATAATATCTTGTAACTCACGATATTTTTGAAGTGTTGATTGTACATCACGTGCTACTTCATAATGCTCTTGACCTACAATAGATGGTTCCAATGCTCTTGATGTAGACGCTAATGGATCCACGGCAGGATAAATACCCATCTCAGTTAATTTACGTTCTAAGTTTGTTGTTGCATCTAAATGCGCAAACGCAGTCGCTGGTGCTGGGTCAGTATAGTCATCGGCAGGTACGAATACCGCTTGAATAGATGTAACTGATCCTTTTGTTGTAGACGTAATACGTTCTTGTAATTGTCCCATTTCAGTTGCAAGTGTTGGTTGGTAACCTACGGCAGAAGGCATACGACCTAATAATGCAGATACCTCTGAACCAGCTTGTGTAAATCTGAAAATGTTATCTATGAATAATAATACGTCTTGACCTTGTTCATCACGGAAATATTCAGCCATTGTTAAACCAGATAAAGCAACACGCATACGCGCACCAGGTGGTTCATTCATTTGACCGAATACCATGGCAGTTTTCTTGATTACACCACTATCGCTCATTTCGAAGTATAAATCATTACCTTCACGTGTACGTTCACCTACGCCAGCGAATACTGAAATACCACCATGCTCTTGAGCGATGTTATTGATTAATTCTTGAATTAATACAGTTTTACCTACACCGGCACCACCGAATAATCCAATTTTACCACCTTTGATGTAAGGGGCTAATAAGTCTACTACTTTAATACCAGTTTCTAAAATTTGAACTTCTGTTGAAAGTTCATCAAATGCTGGTGCTTGACGATGGATTGGATCACGACGAACAGAATCACTAATTTCTTCTTTAAGGTCAATTGTTTCACCTAACACATTAAATACTCGACCTAATGTTTCGTCACCAACAGGCACACTAATTTCTTTGCCTGTATCTTTTACATCCATACCTCTTTGGACACCATCAGTTGAATCCATCGCAATAGTACGAACAACGTCGTCACCTAATTGCAGCGCAACTTCTAATGTTAGTTGTACAGTACCTTCTTCTTTAGGTACATCAATAACCAAGGCATTGTTAATTTTAGGAACTTCGTTATGTTCAAAACGAACATCAATTACAGGACCCATAACTTGAGTTACACGGCCAATTCCCATGCTATTTTCCTCCTTTAAATATTATTCAAGCGCTGCAGAACCACCAACAATTTCAGTAATTTGTTGTGTAATTTCAGCTTGTCTCGCTCTGTTATATTCTAATGATAAGTCATCAATAAGTTCAGTTGCATTGTCAGTTGCATTTTTCATCGCAGTCATACGCGTTGCATGCTCACTTGCTTTTGCATCTAAAATCGTTCCATAAATCAAACTCTCAACATATTGAGGCAAGATTACACTTAAGATAGATTCTTTATCAGGTTCAAATTCATAAGATGATAAATGACCATGTCCCTTACTAGAATCTTCTTGAGATAATGGTAATACTTGTCTAGATGTTGGTTTGTTTTCAAGAACACTGACATAATGACTATAGTATATATTTAATTCATCAATTTCTTCTTCACTGTATAAGTCTATAGCATGGTTAGCTAGTGCTTGAACAGATTTGAAAGAAGGTTGATCAGGTACGTCCACTTGAGAATACTCAATGTCATAACCTCTATTTTTTAGGAAATCAACACCTTGTTGTCCTAAAACTACAATACTGTATTCGCTACTATCTTGATGTTTCGCTTCAATATCAGTAATCAATTTCTTAAGTACATTTGCACTATATGCACCAGCTAAACCTTTATCACTTGTGATAACTAAATAACCACTTCTAGTTATTTTACGAGGTCTTAGCATTGGATGGTTTGTATTGCTACTTGCACCTGCAACTGCAGTAATTGCATCTTGCATTTTATCCATATATGGTGTGAATTGTTTTGTATTTTTTTCAGCTCTACGAAGTTTTGAACTTGATACCATGTTCATCGCCTTCGTAATCTGCTTCATTTTTTTGGTTGATTTTATTCGAGTATCTATTTCTTTAAGAGAAGCCACTATCTCACCACCTTATACTAAACTTGTTTATTATTCAGATTTGCTAAAGCTTTTTTTGAATTCGTTAATAGCTGTGTCGAACTTCTCAGCAGCTGGTAAGCCACCAGTTTCTCTGATTTCATTTAACAGTTCAGTAGCATTTGTTTCTGCCCAGTGGTTTAACTCGTCTTCAAAACGTGTGATATCTACAACAGGAATATCATCTAAATATCCTTTTGTTAATGCATAAATGATTAACACTTGATATTCAACTGGTAATGGTTTGTTTTGGTCTTGTTTTAAAACTTCAACCGTACGTTTACCACGTTCTAATTTACTTGCTGTAAATTCATCAAGGTCTGAACCAAATTGCGCGAATGACTCAAGTTCTCTGTAAGACGCTAAGTCAAGTCGTAATGTACCAGCAACTTTTTTCATTGCTTTAATTTGTGCAGAACCACCAACACGAGATACAGATTGTCCGGCATTAATCGCTGGTCTTACACCTGAGAAGAATAAATCAGATTGTAAGAAGATTTGTCCATCTGTAATAGAAATAACGTTTGTTGGTACATAAGCTGAAATATCACCAGCTTGCGTTTCGATAATTGGTAATGCAGTAATAGAACCGCCACCTAATTCATCGTTTAATTTTGCTGCTCTTTCTAATAATCTACTATGTAAGTAGAATACGTCACCTGGGTATGCTTCACGACCTGGAGGTCTACGTAATAATAATGATAACTCACGGTATGCTGCTGCTTGTTTTGTTAAATCATCATAAACGATTAAAACATGTTTACCGTTGAACATAAATTCTTCACCCATTGTTACACCTGAATATGGCGCAATATAAAGTAGCGGTGAAGGTTCAGAAGCTGATGCTGCTACTACGATTGTGTAGTCTAAAGCACCTGCTTGTCTTAATTTTTCAACGTTTGCTCTTACTGTTGAGTCTTTTTGACCAATAGCGACATAAATACAAATTGTACCTTGATCTTTTTGGTTTAAAATTGTATCAATGGCAATTGTTGTTTTACCTGTTTGACGGTCACCTATAATTAACTCACGTTGACCTCTACCAATTGGTACTAAAGCATCGATTGCTTTGATACCTGTTTGTAATGGTTCATCAACTGATTTACGATCCATTACACCAGTAGCTTTTTTCTCTACTGGACGCGTTTTAGTTGTGTTAATCGGTCCTTGTCCATCAATAGGTTGTCCTAATGGGTTTACAACTCTTCCGATTAGTTCTTCACCTACTGGTACTTCCATGATACGACCAGTACGTTTAACTTCATCACCTTCAGTAATATCTGTGTATGGTCCTAAAATAACCACACCCACATTTGACTCTTCAAGGTTTTGTGCTAAACCAAGTACGCCGTTATGGAATTCTACTAGCTCACCAGCCATAACGTCATTTAATCCGTGAATTAATGCAATACCATCACCAATTTGTAATACAGTACCTACATCAGTTACGGACATTTCTGACTCATAATTTTCAATTTGTGAGCGAAGTAATGCACTGATTTCTTCAGCTTTTATGGCCATCTATGTCACTCCTCTTTATTATTAATTAGCTCTTCTAAATTTTCTTTGTAATTGGACAAGATCATTTCTAACACTACCATCTAGTACAGTTGTGCCGACTTTAACTCTAAATCCACCAATTAAATCTGGATTAATTTTAGTATCTACAATTACTTTAGATAACTTTGTTTGTTGAGTTACCAGTTTGACAATCTTATCTAACTCTTCTTGACTCAATTCATATGTTGACTCAATTGTCGCAAAATCTTGATTATAGTATCTATTATATAAACTTTGGAAAGCTTTAAAAACATCACCAATTAATGAGATATGTCTATTATCAGCTAACACATACATCATGTTCTTAATATATGGGTTAGTTTCTGTAAACACACCACTTATTAACTCACGACGTTGTTCCGCAGTTTGAGTAGGATTACTATCAACCATTTTTAATTGCTCAATTTTATCTTTTACTGCTTCGTTAATGACTGTTAATTCTTCATTAATAGTCTCCAAATTATTTGTATCTAATGACACGTCAAATAATGCTTTAGCATACTTATTAGCTACTTTTACCATTATTTATCGCCTGCCTCTTTTAGATACTTGTCAACCAATGCTTTTTGGTCTTGTTCAGAAATTTCTTTTCTAAGTACTTTAGAAGCAATTAACACTGATAGTTCAGATACTTGATTATTAATATCAGCAATGGCACGTTCTTTTTGGCTATTGATTTCACTTTGAGCTGTTTCAATCATACCGTTTGCGCGTACGTTAGCTTCATGAATAATTTGTTCTTGCTGTTGTCGTGCTTGAACCTTAGCATCTTCTAAAATCTTTTGAACTTCTTCTTGTGTTTCTTTAAGTTTTTGTTTATTTTCTTCTTCAAGTTTTTGTGCATTTAACTTTGCTTGTTCTGCGTCATCGATATCTCTGTTAATATCTCTTTCACGTTTATCCATTACATCTTTTAATGGACCCCATGCGAACTTTTTAAGTAACGCAAGTAATACGATGAAAGTTAGGACCTGTACAATCACAGTACCCCACTCAACGCCTCCAGCTGCACCAAGAACGAATAAGTTAGCTGTTTCAGTCACGGGTTCATGACACTCCTTTCATTAAAATAATCGCTAGTGTTATTTAGAAAAACGAATGAGGTTAGGACCTTCTGAATTCATGCGATAGGTATGTAGTATTTCATATCTTTGCAATTCGATTACTGCACATAGACACTACTTTAAATACATTTGTATTTGTATCCTATCCGCTTTGTCCCGACCTCTTTATCTGTTAATTATCCAGCAAATGTCATGAATGCAATTACTACACCGATGATAGGTAATGCCTCAACTAAACCTACACCAATGAACATGATACCCATTAATTGACCACGTGCTTCTGGTTGACGTGCTACACCTTCAACTGTTCTTGAAACGATAAGACCGTTACCGATACCTGCTCCTAATGCTGATAAACCAATTGCGATTGCTGCTGCGATTAAATTCATAATTTAATTTCCTCCTGTGATTGTATATAATTATTGAAAATTTTAGTGTTCATCTGCCACTTTATGTGACATATAAACCATCGAAAGCATAATAAAGATATATGCTTGGATTGTTCCTACAAATATTGAAAATGCTTGCCAAACAATTAAACCTGGGATACTAATAATCCAACCCCATGCTGGTTCGTTAAAGAATAAGCCAGCAAGTAACGTTAATAGTATCTCACCTGCAAAAATGTTACCGTACAAACGTAGACCAAGTGTTAATGTTGAAGTGAATTCTTCAAACACATTAATGATTGCCAATGGCCAAAATGGCTGTACGTAACCTTTAAGATATTGTTTCGTGCCACGCATTTTAATTCCATAAAAGTGAGTTAACAGTATTATCGTTGTAGACAATGTTAATGTAACTGTTGCATCAGCTGTTGGTGATTTCCACCATAATGTGTGGTCTTTTGTCGCTATTGAAAACGGAAGACCTAACATATTAGCTATAAAAATGTACAGAATCAGCGTTACCGCTAAGAAGTGGAATTGACCACCTTTTTTCCAAGCCATGTTACCTTCAATGATTCCCCTCACGAAATCAAAAATCCATTCAACGAAATTTTGTTTGCCAGTTGGTCTTTTTTTCAAATTACGCGTACAAATGATAGCAAGTAGAAAAACAAGAAACGCCGTAACAAGTATCATCAATATACTTGATAAATTGAAAACGATATCGAAACCGAATAAATTCCAACTCACGAGCGGGGATTTGTGATCCATAATCTCACCTCTTTCTTAATTTATTTGCTCACCTTTAGTAAAGGACGTATGATAACTACAACATATGAAATCATTAAACCAATAATGATACCGATTATACTTACATGCGATTTATTAAAGTACCAAATCATACAGGCGATAATTGCAACTAAGTATCGCCACATATTTCCGGTCGAAATATGTATAGTGTCTGGCCTTTTAGACTTGGCTAAATAGCTTTCAAATACAAATGTATTGATTGCAGAACCAGTAACACCAATGATTAATCCTAAGATAAATGCATGGTGTATAAACAAGTACAATCCTGCCAATATTATGATTATATAAAAATAATATTGAATGAACTGTTTAAAAGTGTTGTAGAAACGACTCATTTTATATGCCTCCGTGTGACTGATATCAATCATGAAAACCGTTCCACTCATACAAATTAAATGATAATATAGGCGATTTGTGGTGTCAATTCTATTCAAATTGTTGTAAAAAAATAAGCATAGCCGGGCACAATTTAGACACATTTTGTCATAAAGTCTCTTTTAATTGAAATCGCTTGGTTTTTCAGTGATTAAATTCAAATAATACTTAATATGATTTACTATTCTTTCTGAAGCAAATCCATCACCATATGGATTATGTGCTTCTGACATTTGATGATACATTCTATTATCATTAATCAATTGTTTTGTAGCTTGATATACATCTTCTTCATTCGTACCAACTACTTTTAATGTACCAGCTTCAACACCTTCAGGACGCTCTGTAACGTTACGTAATACTAGGACAGGCTTGTTGAATGATGGCGCCTCTTCTTGTATACCACCCGAGTCTGTTAAAATAAAATATGCTTGTTTAGCAAAATTGTGAAAGTCTAATACATCTAATGGCTCAATTAATTCAATTCTTTCATGGTTTCCTAAAATCTTTTGCGCCACTTTACGAACTTGCGGATTTTTATGCATTGGATACACTAATGCTAAATCTGTATTTTCATCTACTAAACGTTTAACCGCTTTAAAAATGTTTTCCATTGGTATCCCAATATTTTCACGACGATGTGCTGTCATAAGAATAAATTTTTTATCGCGGTATTGATCGATAATATTTGATTTATAATCTTCATCAACTGTGTATTTCATAGCGTCAATTGCTGTATTACCAGTGACAACAACACTTTCTGACTTTTTGCCTTCATTTAATAAGTGTCTTGCTGCATTTTTAGTTGGTGCAAAATGCAAATCAGCTATAACTCCGACTAGTTGTCTATTTATTTCCTCTGGAAAAGGTGAATATTTGTCATAGCTTCTTAAACCTGCTTCTACATGTCCAACTGGCACTTGATTATAAAATGCTGCCAATCCACCTGCAAATGTAGTCATCGTATCACCATGAACAAGTACCATATCTGGCTTTTCTAAGTGGATGACTTGTTCTAATTGAGTAATCGATTTTGAAGTAATTTCAGAAAGTGTCTGTCCTGATTTCATAATATTCAAATCGTATTTTGGTTTGATTTCAAAAGTTTTTAATACTGAATCAAGCATTTCTCTATGCTGTGCTGTAACTACAACTATTGGCTCTAGCATGTCATCTTTTTCCAAAGCTTTAACTAAAGGAGCCATCTTTATGGCTTCGGGTCTTGTTCCAAATACGGTCATAATCTTTTTCATCAAACTACTTATCTCCGATTCTTCTATTTAGTACCAAACAATCTATCTCCAGCGTCGCCTAGACCTGGTGTGATATATGCTTTATCATTTAGTTTTTCATCAAGTGCAGCAATATAAATGTCTACATCTGGATGTGCTTCCTGCATTTTTTCTACGCCTTCTGGTGCCGCAATTAGACACATGAAGCGAATATTTTTAGCGCCACGTTTCTTTAATGAAGTAATTGCTTCAATTGCTGATGCGCCTGTTGCTAACATAGGATCAACCACTATAATTTGTCTTTCGGTTATATCTTGAGGTAATTTAGCGAAATACTCTACGGCTTTTAAAGTCTCTGGATCACGATATAAACCGATATGTCCAACTCTTGCCGCAGGTACTAAACTTAAAATACCATCTGTCATACCTAATCCAGCTCTTAAAATTGGAACGATAGCTAACTTTTTACCAGCTAAACGTTTAGCTGTCATTTTCGTCACAGGCGTTTCAATATCAACATCTTGAAGCTCTAAGTCTCTAGTAACTTCATATGCCATCAACATACCAACTTCGTCTACAAGTTCTCTAAATTCTTTAGTACCTGTATTTACGTCTCTAATATAGCTTAATTTGTGTTGAATTAATGGATGATCGAAAACGTGTACTTTACTCATAAAAATTACTCCTATCTTTGTGTATGTTTATTGATATAGAGGATATTCAGCTGTTAATTTCGCAACGCGTTCTTTAGCTTGTTGCAATTTTTCTTCATCTTTACTATTTTTCAAAGCTAAACTGATGATTTTCGCAACTTCCTCAAACGCTTTTTCATCGAAACCACGCGTTGTTGCAGCAGGTGTACCTAAACGTATACCACTCGTTACAAAAGGTTTTTCTTGATCAAACGGAATGGTATTTTTGTTACATGTGATACCAACTGAATCTAATGTTTCTTCAGCTTCTTTACCAGTAAGTCCTATAGATCCTTTTACATCAACAGCTACTAAATGATTATCTGTACCACCAGAAACAATTCTAAATCCTTCTTTAATCAAAGTTTCAGCAAGGACTTTTGCATTTTTAATCACTTGCTCTTGATATGTTTTAAAATTATTATCTAGTGCTTCACCAAATGCAACTGCTTTTGCTGCAATAACATGTTCAAGAGGTCCACCTTGAATACCAGGGAAGATTGTTTTATCTATGTCTTTTTTATATTCTTCCTTACATAAAATCATACCACCACGTGGTCCACGTAATGTTTTATGTGTTGTAGTTGTTACAAAATCGGCATATTCTACTGGATTCGGATGCAACCCTGCCGCTACTAAACCTGCGATATGTGCCATGTCTACCATTAACTTAGCGTTTACTTCATCTGCAATTTCTTTGAACTTTTTAAAATCAATTGTTCTTGAATAAGCTGATGCACCAGCTACGATAAGTTTAGGCTTATGTTTCAGTGCTAATTTACGAACTTCATCATAATTGATAAGTTCAGTATCTTTATCCACACCGTATTCAACAAAATTGTAGAATTTTCCACTAAAGTTTACTGGAGCACCGTGTGTTAAATGACCACCATGGCTTAAATTCATACCTAAAACTGTGTCTCCCATTTCTAGAGCAACAAGGTACACTGCCATATTCGCTTGTGATCCTGAATGTGGTTGAACATTTACATGTTCAGCTCCAAATAGTGCTTTGGCACGATCGATAGCAATAGTTTCAGTAACATCTACAAACTCACAACCACCATAATATCGGCGTCCTGGATAGCCTTCAGCATATTTATTAGTTAAGACTGAACCTTGTGCTTCCATAACTGCTTCCGATACAAAATTTTCTGATGCTATTAACTCAATGTTGCTATTTTGTCTCTGAAATTCTCTCTCGATTGCTTCTGCGATAACTTTATCCTGTTTGGTGATATAAGACATATAATCTCCCCTTCTTTCAAAAAAACTTATTGGTATTTAGCACGTTCGCCACCAATCTTTTTCGGCCTTGATGTTGCAATAGTCACTAATGCTTGCCCCACTTGTTTCACTGATGTTCTAACTGGTACGCAAACATGTTTGATATGCATGCCTATCAATGTTTGACCAATATCAATACCACATGGCACAGTAATATACTCGACCACGATTGGATCCTTCATATGCTGATATGCGTATGTCGCTAAACTACCACCAGCATGTACATCTGGAACAACGGAAACTTCTTCCATTGTTAATGGATTAAAATGAGATCTTTCTATTGTTATAGCTCTATTTATATGTTCACATCCTTGAAACGCGAAAGAAACGCCTGTCTCTTTACTCACAACATCCAATGCGTTAAAAATAGATTCTGCTACGTCCATTGAACCAACTGTTCCTATTCTTTCACCAATAACTTCAGAAGTTGAACATCCAATTAAACAAATGTCTCCCTTTTTGAAAAAAGACATTTCTTTTAATTCGTCTAGTAACATTGTCAAATCTTTCATAAAAACCCACCCTTCCGTAAAAATAAAAAAGGAATATAGCAAAGTGCTACACTCCTCTATTATAACTTATTTAACTGTTAACATATACTAATTATACAGAATTCCTTTTAGCAAATATTTTCTTTTAATTTTAAAATTAACTTTGTAAGTTCATCATATGTGTATTGATAAATTTCTCTTGAACCACCATATGGATCCACAACTTCACCAACTTCTTCAACATATTCATGCAAAGTATATACATTGTCTTGAAATCCATATTGCGTGAAAATCACTTCTTTATGCGAACGTGACATAGTCAAAATAATATCTGCTTTTAAATCTTGTTCACTAAATTGTTGTGATAAAGTTGGTTCTACTAAATTGTACTCATGTATGATATCTATAACATGACGGGCGACTTCTTGATTATCCAAAGCGAATAATCCTCGAGATTCAAAGTGCTCATTTGGCATAATTTCTTTTGCAATACTTTCAGCTAGAGGACTACGACATGTATTTCCTGTGCAGACAAATATAATATTCATAGTTCGCATCCTTTAATAAAACGATTTCCTGCTGCTTTTATCATACGATTCATTATTGCCTCACTCTGATCATTTAAATCAAATCCATAAATATAAGCTTGTTTGATTGAATCATTTTCATCTAATGAATGTAACACTTCATATAGATTATGATTAGCTTGTTTAATATCTTTTTCATCTTGGCATAAATAAATAACATGTGCTTTGTTAGGTATAAAGTGACCTTTAGATTTAGGGACTATAAAAGTTATAGACGACCAATCTTCTTCATCATTACCAATATTGCTGTTAAGTTCAGTAATAATCGTTAACGGTGTATTAGGTGCATAATGTTTATATTTCATGCCCGGTGCAATTGGCTTTTCAGTATCATTGTAATCAGCATGACTGACACTATTTGGAATTATTTCTGTAATCATTGATGCTGTAATAGAACCAGGTCTGGCAATTTTATAAGGAAAAGATGTGCAATCTAATACTGTACTTTCTAATCCTTCTTCACTTTGTTCTGCTTGCACAATGCCATCAATACGTCCATTCAAATCATGAAAAACATGTTTAAATGTTGTTGGTGAAGGTCTACCACTTAAATTTGCACTTGGCGCAGCTAACGGTTCATTTATAATTTGTAATAATTGTCTTCCAACAGAATGACTCGGCATCCTAACTGCTACTGATGATAATCCACCCGAAACTTTTGAACATAAATAACCTTTCTTTAATGGTAATATAAATGAAATCGGCCCAGGCCAAAATGCATTCATTAATTTCTCTATACGTTCATCTATAGCATATGTAAAATCTTCTAATTGATCTTTACTGTGTATATGAATAATAAGTGGGTTATCAGACGGGCGTCCTTTAGCTTCATATATTTTAGTTACAGCTTGTTCATCTTTCGCATTTGCTGCAAGCCCATAAACTGTTTCGGTTGGCAATCCAATTAATCCACCATTTAATACTATGTCTTTTATTTCATTAATTTTAGGATATTGCTGTAAATCTTCATTATATTCTCTAACATCCCAAATTTTAGTATCCACCTTAATCACACCTTTCTTATTTATCATAATACAAAGCAAAAAGCTATGCACTTAACTATACATCGTAAGCGCATAACTTTTAATCACCATATAAATGAAACGATTCTGTCTTGACCGTTTATATCTTTAATAATATCAATATTTTTATCCGGATATTTTTTCGAAATAAGTTCTTTGAGTGTCTCTCCTTGATTGTACCCAATTTCAAACACTATTGGGCTTCTAGGTTCAATGACGTATGGTAAATCTTCAATGATTGATTCATAAATCGCATATCCATGATTATCAGCAAATAAAGCTTGATGCGGTTCAAACTTTGTCACTGTTCGTGACATCGAATCCATATCCTTTTCGTCAATATATGGAGGATTTGAAATTAAACCATTTAACTTAATACCTTTCTTTATCAACGGCTTCAATGCATTTCCCATTAAAAATTGAATGTGTGTTTGATTTTTCTCTGCATTAACACGCGCAATATTAAGCGCATCAAGAGAAATATCAGTGGCGATAACATTTAAGTCTGGCTTTTCACATTTCAATGTAACCGCGAGCACTCCACTTCCTGTTCCGATATCAGCAATTGTTGCACCATCTTTCAATTGTTGTAAAAAATGCAACATAACTTCTTCAGTTTCAGGTCTTGGTATTAGACAATTTGTATTTACTTCAAAAGTTCTTCCAAAAAACGAAGCAAAGCCTACAATATACTGAACTGGCTCTCCTAAAAGCATTCGTTGAAGAGCTAAATCAAATTTCATAATCATTGCTTTAGGCATTTCTTCATGCATGTGTACAACAAAGTCAGTACGTGTCCATCGAAATACATCTAACATTAGCCATTCTGCTCGTGTTTGTTCAAATCCTTTTTTCTGCGCTAATTGAATTGCTTCATCTAACTTCTCTTTATAATTCACCATTGTTAAGTTCTTTCAATTTATCTGTTTGCTCTGATAAAGTCAGTGCATCAATAATTTCTTCTAAATGACCTTCCATTATTTGGCCAAGTTTTTGAAGCGTAAGTCCGATACGATGGTCTGTTACACGGCTTTGCGGATAGTTGTATGTTCTAATACGCTCTGAACGATCTCCAGTACCAACTGCCGATTTACGTTGAGAAGCATATTTTTGTTGTTCTTCTTGAACTTTCATATCATATAGACGTGCTTTCAACACTTTCATCGCTTTTTCACGGTTTTGAATTTGAGATTTCTCAGAAGATGTCGCGATTACGCCTGTTGGCAAATGGGTAATACGTACTGCAGAGTCAGTTGTATTGACGTGCTGACCACCCGCACCACTTGAACGATACGTATCTATTTTTAAATCTTCATTGCGAATTTCGATTTCTACATCTTCAACTTCAGGTAAAACTGCAACTGTTGCTGTTGAAGTATGAATACGCCCGCCTGATTCAGTTTCTGGAACACGTTGAACACGGTGTGCACCATTTTCAAATTTCAATTTACTGTATGCACCATTACCGGATACTGAGAAACTAATTTCCTTATAACCACCATGGTCACTTTCAGATGCTTCCACTATTTCAGTTTTAAATCCTTGTGATTCAGCATACTTTGAATACATACGCATTAAATCACCTGCGAAAATAGCCGCTTCATCTCCACCTGCTGCAGCTCTAATTTCGACGATAACATCTTTTTCGTCATTAGGATCTTTTGGAATCAACAATATTTTAAGCTCTTCTTCAAGATTAGGCAGTTCCGCTTTAATACCACTGCTTTCCTCTTTTAACATTTCGATTTCTTCTTTATCTTCTGTTTCATTTAATAATTCTTCTATATCAGTCAATTCTTCTTTTTTAGATTTATAATTTCTATAAACATCTACAGTTTTTTGCAAATCCGCTTGTTCTTTAGAATATTTACGTAATTTATCTGAATCATTTACTACATCTGGATCGCTTAACAATTCATTAAGTTGTTCGTATCTTTCTTCTACAATATCTAATTGATCAAACACTTATAATTCCTCCTTATTATTGTCACTTGGTGCTACGATATGGTGCGCACGACAACGTGGTTCATAACTTTCATTGGCACCCACTAAAATAATCGGGTCGTCAATTTTTGCTGGTTTACCATCTATTAATCGTTGTGTTCTACTAGATGAAGAACCACAAACAGCACATACTGCTTGAAGTTTCGTTACTTGTTCACTGACAGCCATCAATTTAGGCATTGGTTCGAACGGTTCGCCCCTAAAATCCATATCCAATCCAGCAACAATAACACGGTGTCCATCAGATGATAATTTTTCTGCAATACTAACAATTTCATCATCGAAAAATTGCACTTCGTCTATTCCTATAACATCAACATTTGATAAGTCATGCATCATAATTTCTCGTGCTGTAGAAATATTAATCGCTTCAATGGCATTACCATTATGAGATACGACTTTTTCTTTATGATATCGATCATCAATCGCCGGTTTAAATACAACGACTTTTTGTTTAGCGTATATTCCCCTTCTTAATCGTCTTATCAGTTCTTCGGATTTACCGCTAAACATACTACCTGTAATACATTCTATCCAACCGGAATGGTAAGTTTCATACATTGAGAGTTCCACCTTTTTCAAAACATAATCGCTTTATTATATCATATTTCAATTATTCATAAATGTCTTTTTCATAATTATATCGATAATGTGTATCATTAAAATATTGTTAAATAAGATATTCCTATCGTTGAGGAATGAATTTATTTCAAGTTAGTATTATCGTTTGAGTCTATGTTCAAATAAACCACTTTTAATAAACAATAAAATATATATATATATCATTTCATTCGTGATTGTCATATCTTCAACGAAACACAATTATATTTATATTTTCAACGCAAAGTAAAAACACTTAACTAACTCATTAAATTGATAAACACTATAAACATAAAAAAAACCGCCTACATATCCATAATTGGATGTAGACAGTTTAACTATCGTTATATTAGTCGTTTGATTTAAGACCAAACTTTTTGTTGAAACGTTCCACACGTCCATCCGCAGCAGCGAATTTTTGACGTCCTGTGTAGAATGGGTGTGAATCAGATGAAATATCTAAACGAATAACTGGGTATTCTTTTCCATCTTCCCACTCCATCATTTCTGAAGTTGTTTTTGTAGAACCGCTTAAGAATTTGAAGTTTGTTGTAGTATCTAAAAAGATTACTTGATGATACTCAGGATGAATTCCTTGTTTCATTATTTTCAGCTCCTTTGCCCTGAACCATCTGGAACAGAGTTATTTGTGAGTTTTTACCCAATACTGTGTAATTATAAAGGTAATTAATATAAAACGCAAGTCCCTGTTGTGATGTTTATTAAATTATCGGACGACCTGTTTTAGTACTTTCTTCTGCAGATTTTTGTAATTGTTTGAAGAAGTCTTCATTGTTCTTCGACTTTTTAAGCTTTCTAATAAAACGTTCAGTGAAGTCAGTTGAATCAGTGAACAGATTTCTTAGTTGCCATAAAGTGTCTAATTCAGATTTACTAATCAACAATTCTTCTTTACGTGTTGAGCTTCGGCCGATATCGATAGCTGGGAATATACGACGTTCAGATAATTTACGATCTAAATGTAACTCCATGTTACCTGTTCCTTTAAATTCTTCGTAAATCATATCGTCCATACGTGAACCCGTATCAACTAATGCAGTTGCAAGTATTGTTAAACTTCCACCTGCTTCAATATTCCTCGCTGCACCGAAGAATGCTTTTGGTTTGTGTAAAGATGCAGGATCTAAACCACCTGATAATGTACGACCACTTGGTGGAATAACTAAGTTATAAGCGCGTGCTAATCTCGTTATAGAATCCATTAAAATAATGACATCTTCCCCAATTTCTACTAAACGCTTGGCACGTTCAAGTAATAATTCAGCTACTTTAACATGGTGTTCTGGTGGTTCATCAAACGTTGAATGAACGACTTCAGCAGCTTCTACTGAGCGTTCTAAATCTGTTACCTCTTCAGGACGCTCGCCAACTAACAAAATAAATAGCTTTGCATCTGGTTTATTTGTACTAATTGCATTTGCGATTTCTTTTAACAACGACGTTTTACCCGCTTTAGGAGGTGCTACGATTAAACCACGTTGACCTAGACCAATCGGTGTTACTAAATCCATTATACGTGTTGAATAATTTTTCGTTTCAGTCTCTAATAAAATTCGTTCATCTGGATACAATGGTGTTAATGCTTGGAAATGTGGACGTTTCTTCACTTCTTCCGCATTGTGATCATTGACAAAATCAACTTGTAATAAGCCATAATATTTTTCGTTGTCTTTAGGCTTTCTAACTTTCCCTGTCACCTTATCGCCACGTTTAATTTCAAAACGACGAATTTGACTCGCAGAGATATAAATATCTTTTTCCCCTTTAGAATAGTTAACTGTTCTTAAAAAACCGTAACCGTCTGGTTGGATATCATCTAAAATACCCTCCATATAGTAGTTACCATCTTTTTCCATTTGTGCTTCCATAATAGCAAGGACAAGTTCTTTTTTATTTAGTTTACTGTAGTTTGTTAACTTAAGAGTTTTGGCTTTCTGAGTGAGTTCCTTGGTAGTATAGTTCTTGTACAATTCGTGGAATGATTCATACTGAGGAGATGTACGTTCTCTTTCAGGCATATAGTTTACACCCATTTCATTATTTTTTAGTTAGTAAGTAATAGATAGGCATGACAATGCATAAACAACTGTGCTAACACAATCCCATTATGCTAATCCCCAACCTTTTAAATACATGAATAACTATAGCAAATTTTTATTTTAATTACAAAATCTATTTATAAAAATTGCAAAATTAAAACAGTACACAAAACTTAATTAGTCATGTGCACTGTTTTATTGTGATTTTTAATTCAAAAATCAAATTTATTTAAAGTAACCTGCAATAGATTTCACTTCTAAAAATTCATCAATACCGTAGTCGCCCCATTCACGACCTAATCCAGACTGCTTATAACCACCAAATGGTAAGTCTGGTTTTCTACCTGCTTCATTGATTTCTACAGTACCCGCTTCAATAGAACGTGCTACTTTACGCAATGTTTCTTTATCATTACCAATGACATAACCTGCTAAACCATATTTAGTATCATTAGCAATTTCAATTGCTTCATCTAAATCATTATATGTGATAACTGACATTACTGGCCCGAAAATTTCTTCTTGTGCAATCGTCATATGATTATCGACATTAATAAAAATTGTCGGACGTGCAAAGTATCCTTTTTCAAGTCCTTCTGGTTTACCAGGACCACCATAAAATAATTCAGCACCTTCTTCAATACCTTTATTAATATAATTTTGCACTTGATCAAATTGCTTTTTACTAATAATAGGACCAACTTGCGTTCCTTCTTCTCTTGGATTACCAACACGTACTTGACTAAACTGTGCTTTTAACTCAGATAAAAATGCATCTTTAATTCGATTTGGAACTAACACACGCGTACCAGCAGTACAAACTTGTCCAGTATTGTTAACTACTTTTCCTGTTGTCGCTTTAGCAGCTTCTTTAATATCTACATCTTCTAAAACAATATATGGTGACTTGCCACCAAGTTCAAGCGATACTTTTTTAAAGTCAGTAGCTGCCTTTTCCATAATTTTAGATCCAGTTGGACCAGAACCAGTAAATGACATCATACGAACTTTAGGGTGTTCAGATAATGGATTACCTACGCCAGCACCATCACCATTTACAAGGTTAAATACGCCTTTAGGAACACCAACTTTATCAAATATTTCTGCTAAAATAACTGCTGCAAATGGTGTTTCTTCAGAAGGTTTAAGTACCACTGGACTACCCGCTGCAAATGCCGCTGCTAACTTTAATGACGTTTGATTCGTCGGGAAATTCCATGGTGTAATTAAACCTGATACACCAATACCTTCTTTAACAACTAAATCATCTCCACGACGTTCTTCAAATTCAAAAGTATTTAGAGCGTCTCTTGCTGCAACGAAATGATTTAACCCCATTTGATAATGTACACGCTCAGATAATGATAGTGGTGCACCTAGTTCATCTGTAATTGCTTGTACTATATCATCTTTTCTATTTTCATATTCTTTTACAATTTTATCTAGAAGTTCTTGTCTTTCTTTTACAGGCATATGACGGAATTCTAAATAAACACTGTCAGCCACCTCAACCGCTTTATCAACATCTTCTTTATTCCCTTTTGCAACTTTGCCAATTACTTCTTCAGTTGCTGGATTTATAACTTCTATCGTTTCATTACTATTACTTTCAACCCATTCGCCATTAATATATTGCTTTGTATAGTCTCTCATTATTCTTTCACTCCTCAAGAATGATTTATATGTTATTTATCCGTAATGTACACGATATAAACATTACATTTCATAATGATACGCTTCCCTTTTAATTCTTCAAAATAAAATGACTTAGATTTTTAAATCAGATAAACTTCTTTTGAAAATAAAAAACTATTCTCCAATCATCGTATTTAAAACGATAACTAGAAAATAGTTTAGTAAGAAAAATTATATTTATAAATTGCTATCTTATTTAGCAGTACGTTGATCTGTTAATTCTACATATGTTTGCGCCCATGCTTCAATTGGATGCAAGGCATCTGCTAACGCTTGACCTTTTTCAGTTAAAACATAAATAATTTGTACTGGACTCGTAGAAATGATTTGTTTTTCTACTAGCTCCCACTGTGCAAGCTCTGATAATTTGAGACTTAATGCACGTGGCGTTATAGTTTTCAAATCTCTTTTCATATCGGAAAAGTGTGCTGAACAGTCATTACATCTTGAGAGATAATTAATGATTAATCCATTCCAACTTCTACCAAGTATTTTAAAAGTTTCTTCGAGATACGGACATATTTCCATCATCTTCACCTCTCATCAAAAAATTAGAATGTAAATTAACACCCTTCTTTAACTCAGTATAATTATTATATCACAAAACAACAATAATCTATACAGTTTCTGTCCAAATGTCTGCGCCTAAAGCTTTTAGATGTTCTACAATATCCGTATAACCTCTATAAATATGTTTTACATTGTAAATTGTTGTAACTCCGTCTGCAATTAAACCAGCAATAATTAAACATGCGCCAGCTCTTAAGTCACTCGCATAAACTTCAGCACCATGTAAAGTTGAAGGTTTGATAGTCGCTGTACCTTCATCAACTTCAATATTAGCTCCCATACGTTTTAATTCTTCTACATGTTTAAATCGTTCTGGATAGATTGTATCCGTTACAAATGACGGACCATTAGCCATAAATAGTAATGGTGTAATCGGTTGTTGTAAATCTGTCGCAAATCCCGGATAAACTAAAGTCTTAATATCAACAAATTGATATGGTGCATTATTATTAATACGAAGTCTTTCATCTTGTACGTCTACATTGACACCTAATTCACTAAACTTAGCAGTTAATGTTTCAACATGTTTCGGTACAATATTATTTAAAATTATATTCTCACCGCATGCCGCAGCAATACACATATATGTACCCGCTTCGATTCGATCAGGTATTACTTGATACTCAGACCCATGTAATTTCTCAACGCCAGTTATCTTAATCGTTGATGTACCTGCACCTTTAATATTGGCTCCCATACTTGTTAAGAAATTAGCAACATCGACAACTTCTGGCTCTTTTGCAGCATTTTCAATTACGGTTTGTCCAGTTGCATAGACTGCTGCTAACATGATATTGATTGTTGCCCCTACACTCACCATATCTAAAAAGATGTGTGCACCTTTCAATTCCTTAGCTTCAATTTTCATAGATGTTGCGCTTGATTCGTCAATTTCAGCTCCCAAAGCTTTAAATCCTTTAATATGTTGATCGATTGGACGTGGCCCAAGTGGACACCCTCCAGGCAAACCAATTACACATTTTTTAAAGCGCCCTAACATAGCACCCATCATATAATATGAAGCACGTAATGATTCAACTTTATTATTAGGTAGCACAGCATTTTTTATTTCAGTTGTATCTACTTGTAACTCAGTACCATCTAATGTAGCTTTAATATTTAAATCTTCTAATAAACTTACTAACGTTTTAACATCAGAGATTTGTGGTAATCCTTCTAGTTTCACATGTCCTTGAGCTAATAATGTTGCAGGAATGATAGCTACAGCACTGTTTTTCGCACCACTGATATTAACTTCCCCATTCAGCGTGCGTCCACCTCTTATTTTTATTACCTCTTGAGCCATATCATTTATCTCCTTTGTTCATTACTTTTTAAAATTTTGCATTATTAGCATTATAAATTAATTTTACTTTATTTGTAAAATAGTTTATTTTAACCATTAAATTTGTCTCTCTTTGTTTTCCATTGATTAATAACTAATAATTTACCTTTACTAATATATGATGTTCGTACCCGCTTGACCATGGTCTAAAGTCTGATTATTTGGTTGAATATTGACATTATTATGACAATCCATTCAATTTTAATTTTGCAACTAACCTACACACTACTTTTTCAACGAATGTATAATTTTCTTTTTAATTATAGCACAAATCATTTTTGTCATACCCTACTCTTTTTGTAAAATCGTTTCAAAGTAAAAAAGACTTCTTTATGACTTTCATAGCATAAAAAAGAAGCAAACAATAATCTGTCTGCTTCTTTTTAAATTAATATCCCTACGTTATTAATAAATTAAAACCTAAATATTAATTATTTAGCACGGTTAGAAGTACCGAACTCTTTAATTTTACCTTTAACTGTTTCTTTGATAGCTTCACGAGCTGGTCCTAAGTATTTACGAGGATCGTAAACTTCTTTGTCGTTATTTAAAACGTCACGAACTGCTTTAGCTGAAGCGATTTGGTTTTCAGTATTTACGTTAATTTTAGCTGTACCAAATGGAATTGCTTTTTGAATATCTTTTGTTGGGATGCCAGTACCACCATGTAATACCAATGGTAAACCAGTTGATAAACCAATTTCTTCCATTTCTTTGAATCCTAATTTAGGTTCACCTTTGTATGGTCCATGTACAGAACCAAGTGCTGGTGCTAATGCATCGATACCAGTTTTTTCAACTAGTTCTTGACATTCTTTAGGGTCAGCATAAATGATGCCATCTGCAACAACATCGTCTTCTTGTCCGCCTACAGTACCTAATTCAGCTTCTACAGAAACACCTTTTTCGTGCGCGTATTCAACAACTTTTTTAGTAGTTGCTACGTTTTCTTCAAATGGGCTATGTGAAGCATCGATCATTACTGATGTGAAACCAGCATCGATAGCTTCTTTACATTTTTCAAAGCTTGAACCGTGGTCTAAATGAATAGCTACAGGAATAGTGATGTTTAAGTCATGCATTAAACCTTCAACCATTTTAACAATTGTGTAGAAACCGCTCATATAACGAGCAGCACCTTCAGAAACACCTAAAATTACAGGTGCATTTTCTTCTTGTGAAGCTTCTAAAATTGCTTGAGTAAATTCTAGGTTATTAATATTGTATTGACCTACCGCATAACCATTTTCTTTTGCATCAATTAACATTTCTTTCATTGAAACTAAAGGCATGAAAGTTCCTCCTTGAGTGCTTGTGCACATATTTTTCAAAGTAATTATATCAAAAAAATAGCGCCAATGCATTGAAATACTGCATATTAAATGTGTATTTTTTGAAAAATGCGATAGTTATAATAAATGCAAACGTATACATTATTATGCAATTTAAGTCATTGCATAATATGTGCCCATTAATTACAATATTTTATAAGTAGATTGGAGGATAAAGATGTCAAAAATCTTAAACACACAATTAATAGGAATATTTAATAGATTAGAAAAACAATCGTTAGAAATTCAAATGGCAGCACAATGCTTAGTACAAGCGATTGGCGGTGAAGGTTATGTCTATGTAAAAGGGTATGATGACTTACAATTTTTCGAAAATTTTGTTCTACATAGTGATGAACGATTAAAGTCAAGCCGTAAACTTGAGTCTCTTAATGACTTCAATGAAATTGATTCAACAGACCGTGTATTTTTATTTGCACCATTTTATACGGAACAAGTTGCAAATGATATTCAAAAACTTATCGATTTAGATATTGATATTGTCTTAATTAGCAACAAACCTAAAACAGATGACTTTCCTGACTATCTCGTTCATTTTATTGATTTATCTACACCAAGACCAATTGTCTACACTGAAGATTACGATAAAATTGTACAGCCACATGCAATGGCATTTAATTACGTATATTATGATATTTATACTCAAATGATTGAAATGACGAGAGATTTAGATTTATAAATACTCACCCTTTATAACTCCTTTTCATAATATGTACTATTTATATTTGTCATTTATCATGTTAAAGAATTGTTCAATATTAAAAATTAAAGCCGTTACCTTCACAAGTTATAATGTGGAAGTAACGGCTCTTTATATCGCAATTTTATGTGTTTACTTATGTTTACGATTATTTTTATTTATTTTGTTGGTATTTTAATGAAGCTTCAATAAACGATTTAAAAATTGGATGTGGACGATTTGGTCTAGATAAGAACTCTGGATGGAACTGACAAGCAATAAAGAAATCATTTGTCGGAATTTCTACCATTTCTACTAAACGTCCATCTGGACTTGTACCAGAAATAACCATACCGTTCGCTTCTAATTGCTCTCTATAGTCATTATTGAATTCATAACGGTGACGATGTCTTTCTTCAATTTCAGCTTTACCGTAAATTGATTGTGCTAAAGTATCATCTTTAATTGCACATGGATATAAACCTAAACGCAATGTTCCGCCTAAATCTTCAATATCTTTTTGTTCAGGCAATAGGTCAATAATTGGATATGGCGTTGCTGGATCTAACTCTGCAGAATGTGCACCTTCAAGACCTAATACATTTCTTGAGAATTCAACAGTTGCAAGTTGCATACCTAAACAAATACCAAAGAATGGTACGTTATTTTCTCTAGCATACTTGATTGCACTGATTTTCCCTTCGCTTGCACGGAAACCAAAACCACCAGGTACTAAAATACCATCAACATCCGCAAGGTAATCGGCTGCATTTTCATCTGTTACTTCACTTGAATCAATCCATCTAATGTCAATATCTTTGGCAAAAGGATATCCAGCATGTTTCAATGATTCAACAACTGATAAATATGCATCTTGTAAGCTAACATATTTACCTACTAAACCAATAGTAATTTTACCATCTAAATTGTTAACGATATCTAATAATTGTTTCCACTCATCAAGTTGAGTTTCATATTTTGCATTTAACTGTAATCGTTTAATAACGATATCATCCATGTTTTGTTGGCTTAATTGTAATGGAATTTCATATAATGAATCTGCATCACGACATTCAATAACACTTTCTTTATTGATATCACAGAATAATGCAATTTTATCTTTTAAATCTTGTGTCATTTCATATTCAGTTCTTACTACGATTAAATCTGGTTGAATACCTAAACCTCTTAATTCTTTAACACTATGCTGAGTAGGCTTTGTTTTCATTTCACCAGCCGCTTTAATATATGGCAATAATGTACAATGTACATACATTACATTTTCTCTACCTAAATCACTACGAATTTGACGAATTGCTTCGATAAACGGAAGTGATTCGATATCACCTGTTGTACCACCAATTTCTGTAATAACAACATCCGCATTTGTACTTTCACCTGCAAGTAATAAACGTTCTTTAATTTCATTTGTAATGTGTGGAATAACTTGCACAGTTCCACCTAAGTAATCACCACGACGCTCTTTTTTCAATACGTGCGAATATACTTTACCTGCTGTTACATTTGAAAATTTATTTAAGTTAATATCAATAAATCTTTCATAATGACCTAAATCTAAATCTGTTTCTGCACCATCATCTGTTACAAATACTTCACCATGTTGATAAGGACTCATTGTACCTGGGTCAACATTTAAGTATGGATCGAATTTTTGAATTGTTACATTTAGACCTCTATCTTTTAATAATCTACCTAGAGAAGATGCTGTAATACCCTTCCCTAATGATGAAACTACGCCACCTGTTACAAAAATAAATTTTGTCATGTCCTGACCTCCTAATTATTAAAGGGAATGCTTCCTCATCAATTGTAAAAATTACGCAAACATAACTTTGCCGTTAGCAATATGACGATGAATGTCTACCGTTTTTATTAATAACCATAGTTACTCGCTAACTAACTTTTCATGTTATGTCGCTATGTATATCATTTACAACTTTGATTTTTGCGTTATCATTTCTTGATTTACTCAATTAAATAAAAAAACGCTCCCTCTCACAAATTCTGTAAGGGGAGCGTATAAATTTTATACACGTGTCCTATTTAAAGGAGCCCGAATAAAATTTTATCATCTTTCAACTAAAAGTCAAACAAAAAATTAATCGTTGAAGTCTTCTTCGTCTTCGAACACTTCTTCGTCTTCGTCTAGTTCATCTTCATCTTCTTCAATGACTATATCCGAATGATTGATTTCTTCTTCAACCTGTTCATCTTCAGGATCATTTAGTTCTTCTTGATCATCTGTTTGAGCTGGAATATCATCGTCATCATCCATTTCATCTTCGCCCAATAATTTTAAGTTTTGATCTTCTTCATCATCTGCATCCAGAATATCGAATTTTTGAATAGTTGGTGCGATTTTCTCTTCAATATCATCTACTGAATACCAATCACGTAATCCCCATAAATTTTCTCCAACATTTAAAAAACGACCATCTGTGTTTAAATCCGTGTAAAATTGTACAACACGATTTTCAATTTCTTCGTACTCATAATCACCTAACGCTCTGAACTCATCGATGATATCATATAAGTTCATAGTTTCGCCTTTATCATTCAATAATGTATAAGCCATATCGATAAATGATTTTTCATCAACCATTTGTTTAGTATAATCTTGAATTTTCATTGCCCAATACTTCCTTTCGAAGGATATAATCTAAATTTATACGTCTGAATTCATTTATATATAGTAACAAAACTAAATTATAAATGACAATATCATATTTCGCAATCACTGTTAGTAATTTAAATATTTTTCAAAAACCACATAATCTTCAGTTTGTTCTATTTCAACAAAATTACTATTAATACAAAGTGGTTTAAAATCGTTATTTTGTCCAAACAAAATCATCGATATAACATTAAGATTATCATAGTTTTTTCTTAAGTAAGTAGGCAATTGTCTAAGTGCACTGGAACCAATACCATTAAATCGATAAGATTTATCTACTTCAATTGCTGCAATATTCATACGTTGCCCAATTTGTTCTAATGCAATGAAACCAACCTTTTGACCATCAATCATTAAATTGATGATATGCACATTAGTCACTTCAGAACGACTTTCCTCTTCAAGTTTCAAAGAAGAAACGTGCTTCGAATCTAAATCTAAATAGTATAGTCGTTCTTTACCAATAGGCCCTTCTTCTTTAGTCGCTGTGTGCATAAACCCTGCACGTTCATACAAATTCCAAGCGTTATCATTTTCGGCATCTACAACTAAATATAAGTGATTAAAATCAGGAAATACTCCTTGAACGTATTGTGGCAATGACATCATTATCTTGGTACCGTATCCATAGCCCTGATATTTTTCATTTATAGATAACGAACGAATATATACGACATTTTCAGGTGTGTCATAACCTTCATGTTGATAATATCGATGTAATACGAAAAAACCAACGACGTCATTTTGGTCATTGATTGCAACATTAGCAATTCTATCAGTATCCTCGATTGCATCATCAACAACATCTTTAGGTAAAGATGAGTATATTTGTTGTCTTTCATTTAACGCAAATTCATTAATGTCTGTACGATATTGTTCTTCAAATACTTTTAATGTAATACCTTCAAAATAAAGTTCTTTAGTCATATATTTAACCCCTATCTCTTTATATATGAAACGTGAATCCCCATATTATTTTACCGATTATTTCAATTCGATACCATTATTTACCCTACATCTATCATATTAGTAATCTGAGGTCGGGACAAAAGCGTTTAGGATTTGAGCAGAACCGAACGATGAGCGAAATTGTTTTCCAAATTTTGTCGAATCGTGAGAGTTTCTGCCGAAAATCCTGCTTTTGGGACGCCGTTAATCGGTTTCCCAGAGCACAAAATCTTTATGTTTCAGCCTCTAGACATACTTCTTTGATTATCATTTATTTTCAAATACGCTTCTTAAGCTTGTTCATATAAAGAGATACAACTGCCCACTGTATATAACAAATTTTTTCAATTTATTTTCTAACCACAATAAAAACATAAAATTATGACACGTTACATATATCTTTGTCATTTCATTGCTATACGCTTACAACATTTAAATATTAAGGTATCAATTTTGTAAATAATAGCCATTTCCACTTGTTTTTTAGTAATTTTACTATACTATTATTTAAGGATATATATTAATGACGAGGTGGGAATCCTATGAAAGTTGGCATTGATGCTGGCGGTACACTTATAAAAATCGTTCAAGAGCAAGATAACCAACGCATTTATAAAACTGAATTAACTAAAAATATTGATAAAGTTATTGAATGGCTAAATCAACAACAAATTGAAAAGTTAGCTTTAACTGGAGGTAATGCAGGCGTCATTGCTGAAAACATCAATATACCTGCGCAAATATTTGTTGAGTTTGACGCTGCTTCTAAAGGTTTAGGTATTTTGTTAAAAGAGCAAGGTCATGATATCACTGACTATATTTTTGCAAATGTCGGTACTGGTACATCACTACACTACTTCGACGGGCATTCGCAACGTCGAGTTGGTGGTATCGGAACGGGAGGCGGCATGATTCAAGGGCTTGGCTATCTACTAAGTCAAATCACTGACTATAAACAGCTTACTGACTTGGCGCAACATGGTGATCGTAACACCATCGATTTAAAAGTTAGACATATTTATAAAGATACCGAGCCTCCAATTCCAGGTGACTTAACTGCAGCTAATTTCGGGCATGTACTGCACCATTTAGCTGCTGACTTCACAGCAAGTAATAAGTTAGCAGCCGTTATAGGTGTTGTAGGGGAAGTTGTTACAACAATGGCAATCACAGTTGCACGTGAATTTAAGACAGAAAATATTGTTTACATTGGCTCTTCATTTAATAACAATGCATTATTGCGACAAGTTGTTGAAGACTACACTGTTTTACGTGGTTGTAAACCATACTATGTTGAAAACGGCGCATTTTCAGGTGCAATAGGCGCATTAAATTTAGAATAATAATCATAAAAAGATCATTCATATTAGTGTCAGTTTCAAACTACACGATATCAATGATCTTTTATTTATTTGAAATATATAACTAAATACAAAAAGAAGCTAAGCAATATTGAATTACCTAACTTCTATAAATGTAGACAGTATCATTCTAAATGATAAGTTTATTTACAAATTCTATCAAATCAAAAAATCAAATGCGCTTCCTACCATTCTATTAAAACGTTAATTCATTTGATAATTTTTGTGCTGATACAATCGTGCCAACTACACCTGTTTTCAAATCTATAGCGACAGCCTTTTGATCATCTCTAAGTTCATCAAGCCATTCACTAAAGACTGAACCCTCTATTGTAATAAGATCACATTCTTCAAAATCTTCATCTCGTACCTTTAATGCCCTGCTTTTTATACTCCATACCGGCATAATATGAGGTCTTTTTTCGTCATTATCATTTTCACTAATCAGAATGAATTGTTTGCTTCCTTTTTTGGTTAAACCATAGACTTCATCATACTTTGCAACATCTTGCACAAATTCTTTTAACCTGATTTTGTCTAATTCTGTCATAATTTCTTGTGTCACACTTACCACATTTAATAAATGACCCTCTTCTTCAATTGTTTGATTCATAACTATATGATCTTGTTCATCGAATAAATCATCTAATTCATAAGTCGCAAATCTATCAACATCCATTTTAACTACTTTATCGAACGGAATATCTCGACTTGTTAAAAATGATTCGGCCATATTTTCATCTGTCCATACGCCTATGTAGTCTTTACTTTTATAATTAAGACGTACTAATTTTTTATTTTTAGAGGCAAAATAAATATATTCATTTATTAATATATCTCTAAAGAACGAATATGTTTTATAAGACATCCTTGACCCTCACTTTTCAAAATATGTAATACTTAAAATAGTAAATGACTCCAACATGATAGTCAATGTGACAAATGATGAGTTCAATTTAATGTCATGTTTCCCAATTAAGAATGAAGCCTTATAAATTAAAGCATAATCTACAAGACATCTTATATTTATATTAGAGTATACTTACTACATCCACTACCTTTCAATTTTCACTAAAAAGAACAGGCTGGGACATAAATCCCTAAAAAACAGCAGTAAGATAATTTTCAATTAGAAAATATCTTACTGCTGTTCTATATTTATACAATACTTCGTATTGAATGGCTTCGCTTTCCTAGGGTACCGTCTCAGCCTCGGTCTTCGACTGGCACTGCTCCCTCAGGAGTCTCGCCATTAATACTACGTATTAACATGTAATTTTACTTTTAAATACTTTTTAAAAAATAAGACACTTTACCCAACTTGCACATAAATGTATAATTCAATAATTTGAATTTTCTGTGTTGGGTCCCTTCGTATAATTTAAATAAATACCACTAAACTAAATTAACGAGGTGCCACCTTATGTATAAAAGTTATAACATGCCCCAACTTACACTACCAATAGAAACTTCAGTTAGAATTCCTCAAAATGATATTTCGCGATATGTTAATGAAATTGTTGAAACGATACCTGATAGCGATTTAACAACAGAAGAAATTGATTTAGTTGGTAGTCATTTAGATAAAGAAATCGAAGATTTAAATCATTCTATTGAGAACGAATATTGTACTCAAATTAGAAAATAGACCCGTAAAAAAAGAACCGAAATTAAGAAGTTCAAAAAGAAATCTGATGATTATTCTGAGAGAAATCATAAATATGAAGAGCAAAAATCAATTCTTAAGATGCAACTTTTATGAGAATGAAGGAAGATCTTATGAAAAATGGTCAACTTAAGCCAGGATACAATTTACAAATATCGACAAATTCTCAATTTGTTTTATCCTATAACCTATTTCAAAACCCAACAGATACTAGAACTTTAATTCCATTTTTAACAATGATTCAAAATACCTTCGGTTATTTACCAGAGTATATTGTAGCTGATGCAGGTTATGGTAGTGAGCAAAACTATATGGCTATTATAGATGACTTTAATAAAACGCCACTTATAACGTATGGCATGTTTATTAAAGATAAAACTAGAAAGTTTAAAGAGGAAGAAATAGAGCTAGGTTTTGTATTAATGGCACTTAATATAAGGAAAATAGCAGCTCAACGAGCTGTATATTATCAAATACATTTGGAAAAAGCTGATTTCTATCAAATAATCAATAGAAATCAGCTTTTTTACATTGCCTAAGAACTTAATGTCTTAAGCTCCTATCTCAACATTTATATATACAATAGAACATTTAACATCGTAGACATGAGGGTGAGACATAAAGATTTTGTGCTCTGGGAAACCGATTAACGGCGTCCCAAAAGCAGTATTTTCGGCAGAAACTCTCACGATTCGACAAATTTTGGAAAACAATTTCGCTCATCGTTCTGTTCTGCTCAAATCCTAAACGCTTTTGTCCCGACCTCGTTTTAACAAACACTTAATTGTCTATGTTCACTACAAGAGCTACTATTTATTATCAAGTTCCTCTAAAAATGCACGTTCTTTCTCTAATACTGCTTCTTTAGAATTTCCATGCCAAATACAACCAAACCTTGACTTAACTTTATTTTCACCGTACCAATCTCCATCATAATATGACAGTGGGTATAAACTTCCTTCGTCTACATATTTCAAAATAGTATTGAAGAAATGCGCATTATCCCCTCTTGAATGGTAGCTATAAAATTTTTGATATCCTGGATTTAATTCTTTAGCAAGCAATAACATACTTGTAGACCCATTTTGCCTAAAGTTCAAATCAATCGCATATACATCATCATTTTGATCTACAAGTAAATCAAAGCCAGCCACACCAAAGAATCCTTGGTCTACACCAATTTCCATAATCTGTCTACCAGCTTCAATAACATGTTTCGGCACTTTTGTAGCATTTTCATTTCCATTATAGAAGCCATATCGATCAGTCAATTGTGTAGCTGCACCAATATAATGAATTCCCATCTCTTTTGAATAGGTAAACTGAACACAATAATTCGCTTTTTCTTCAATTTTTTGTTCGATTATAAGAGACTTCGTTTCAGCAGTCGCATCTTTAATACGCGCTGTTGCTTTTTGTAAATCTGCTTCATGATAACATATCATCACACCATAACCACCTGCTGTCGGAAGATCATCTCCAGGCTTGATGACAAATGGAAAATCCCATTTTTTTATTACTTCTTCAAAATCTTCAACACTTACAATTTCTCTTTTAGGTAAAAATTTGCTACCTGTCCATTCAGGTATTCGCGCCTTATTATTTAAAGCAACAAATAACATTTTGTCCATTGCATAATATTGCTGACTTAAAATCGATTCATCATGAATATATTGAAAATAAATTTTTTTATTCGCTTCATGCGCCAATTGTCCAATTAAATCTTCATATGTTTGCTGATTATTAAACGTATAAATCGTACTTGGCACTTCTTTTCCAATCATTTTAAATAACTGATGTAACTTATTTGTTACGCTTGCTTCATGAACAATGACTGGCAATTCATTTGCAATTAATAACTCCCTACCTGTTAAAAAATTAGACTGATGTTCGTCTGGTTTTAACCACGGATTTGAGATATATGAAGGTCTTGATGTATATACGATATCACTTTCATATAAATCACTTAACGTTAAATTTACGTTATTATCGCGTTCTGTCATTACTTCCCATTCCCTTTCAAATGCGCATGTTCTTCAACTATGTCTTGATATAATTCTCGATTTGTTATTAACTCTAATCCCATCAATGCCATAATTTTTGCGCCCTTAATTAATGCTTCATCCCCATGAACACTTGCCGCAGCTTCTCTAAATCTGTGTGTATGTCCTACTAAATTACGCGAACCAATTTTAATGTGTGGATGTATTGTTGGTACGACATGACTTACATTACCAGTATCTGTTGAGCCATAACCAAAATCATCATCAATAACCGCTTCGCCAACCTCCTCGGCATATTTGGCAAATAAATCATCTAGCTTTGGTGCCTTAACAAATTCATTTACACCATTTTGAATTGGACCAAATTCATAATCACATCCCGTTTGAATTGCCGCCCCACGCGCAATTTGATTTACTTTTTCAGTCAACACGTCCAATTCCTTTCGTGTCATCGCTCGAGTGTAAAAACGTGCATGTGTATAATCTGGAATAATATTTGCTGCTTTCCCTCCATCTAAAATAACACCATGTACTCGTTGCCCTTTTTTAATATGTTGTCGGAGTTGTGCTACACCGTTAAAATAGCTAATCATTGCATCTAATGCGTTTAATGCTTCATCTGCATTTTCAGATGCATGTGCACTTTTCCCATAAAACTTAACATCCAAAACATCAACTGCTAAAGTATCGATTGTTTTATACGTTTCATTCCCAGGATGAATCATCAAAGCAATGTCTATCTGATCAATCACTCCTGCTTTAACATAAGAAGCTTTGGCACTTCCATTTTCGCCACCTTCTTCAGCTGGGCACCCAAGCACAACAACTTTACCTCCTATCTGATTTATCACTTGCTTTAGACCTATGGCACTAAGTATACTCGCTGTTCCAATAATGTTATGTCCACAAGCATGCCCTAATCCTGGTAAAGCATCATATTCTGCTAAAAATCCAATGGCTGGACCATCAACACCTGAATCATATGTAGCAATAAATCCTGTCGCATGACCTGCAATTTCAGTCTCTATACTAAAGTCATTTTCTTTCAATTTATCTATTAACGTTCGAGATGCAAATATTTCCTCATTTCCAAGTTCAGGACGCTCATGAATTCTATGACTTATTTCGATATAGCTATATTTATTTGTTTCAATATAATCAAGAATTTGTTGTTTTTCACTCATTTTTATTATCTCCCTTTTACCCTACAACCATTTTAATCATCCACAATATTTTGTTCTTTCAAAATGAATTATTACTTATTCTATCGGTTTTATCTCATGATGTCATCTAATTTTTCTTTATTTACTAAATTTTCTAATAACTAAAATGATAGCTTACATCTTACTGAAAGTTTCAAATTGTAAAAGATTAGCGCTATTGTTACAATCAAAGTATTGTTAGATAACAAAACTTATAACAAGTTTATGTTTTATAATGTAACAAATCACAAGCGATTTATAGCGTTGAGATGTTAATAGGAGGATATAAGATGACAAAAATGAATGTAGAAAGTTTCAATTTAGATCATACTAAAGTGGTTGCACCTTTTATTAGATTAGCAGGAACAATGGAAGGCTTGAACGGAGATGTGATTCATAAATATGATATTCGCTTCAAACAACCTAATAAAGAACATATGGACATGCCTAGGTTACATTCATTAGAACATTTAATGGCAGAGAACATTAGAAACCATAGTGATAAAGTTGTAGATTTAAGTCCTATGGGTTGTCAAACTGGTTTCTATGTATCGTTTATCAACCATGACAATTACGATGATGTTTTAAATATTGTTGAAGCAACGTTAAATGATGTGTTAAATGCAACAGAAGTACCTGCATGCAACGAAGTACAATGTGGTTGGGCTGCAAGTCATTCATTAGAAGGTGCAAAAACGATTGCCCAAGCATTTTTAGATAAACGTGATGAATGGCATGATGTATTCGGTACTGGAAAGTAAATAACATTTTCTCATATTTACTCGTCCCAATTAAAAAGCAGTTAAACAATGATGATACTTTCATCATTGTCTAACTGCTTTATTTTTTCTATTACAAATCTTTTTAATCTAAAACGCGAGTTATAATTTTATAATGATTCCCATTAACAAAAATTGCATAGGTAATCTTAAATATAACTGCCATGTCGGTAATTGCTTATTACCTAGTGGTAACTTTTTAACTGCCATATAAATATTTGCTGGGAATACTGCTAATAAAAATAGATTCATCACATTTTTTAAACATTGTGAAGGTCTTTTTATTAATAGCGCTAACCCAAATAATATTTCAAAAATACCTGTAATTATGACTGCTGTTTTTCGAAGCGGTAAACATTTTGGTATGATATTTCTAAATTGTTGTTCTCTTGTAAAATGTAAAACGCCAATTGCACTAAAACCTATACCTAATAAATATCTCAATATGTTCAATCGCTTTCCTCTCCTACTCCGTTATGATTTTATGAATTAACGTAGGCGATACCACTTGATCTTCAATTGTAATACTTGCGTCTAATTTTTTGATGACATCATCTACATCTTGACGGTTACTATGAATCGTTAATAATGATTCGCCTGCTTCTACTTTATCCCCAATTTTTTTATTTAAAACAATACCTACTGCTAAATCAATATCATCTTCTTTAGTTAGACGCCCTGCGCCTAGCATCATTGAAGCTACACCAATGTCATTTGATACTAACTCTGTAACATATGCTGATTTTTTCGCTTTGTAATCAATTTGATATGTAGCTTGAGGTAAACGTTCTGGATAATCAATTACTGTTGGATCGCCACCTTGATTTTCAACAAAAGTTTTGAATTTATCTAATGCAGCACCTGATTCTATTGCTTCGATTAATAACGCTCTTGCTTCTTCTAATGTATCAGCTTTGTTAGCTAGCACAACCATTTGAGAACCTAATGTTAATACAAGTTCAGTTAAGTCTTCAGGTCCATGCCCTTTTAATGTATCTATTGCCTCTTTTAGTTCAAGCGCATTACCTATTGCACGACCTAGTGGTTGATTCATGTCGGAAATAATTGCCATTGTGTTTCTTCCAACATTATTACCAATTCTTACCATAGCATGTGCTAATGCTTCAGCATCTTCTAAAGTTTTCATAAAAGCACCGCTACCTGTTTTTACATCTAATACGATTGCATCAGCACCCGCAGCAATTTTTTTACTCATTATGGAAGAGGCAATTAATGGGATTGAGTTAACCGTACCTGTAACATCTCTTAAAGCATACAATTTTTTATCTGCCGGAGTTAAGTTGCCAGATTGACCGACAACAGCTACTTTATTATCATTCACTAATTTAACGAATGTTGCCTCATCAATTTCAACATGGAAACCATCAATTGCTTCTAATTTATCAATGGTTCCGCCTGTATGCCCTAATCCTCGTCCACTCATTTTAGCAACCGGAACGTCAACTGCTGCAACTAATGGTGCTAATACTAATGTCGTTGTATCTCCAACACCACCTGTTGAATGTTTATCTACTTTCACACCTTTAATGTCACTTAAATCAATCATATCGCCAGAATTAACCATCGCCATCGTTAATGCAGCTCTTTCATCATCATTCATATCTTGGAAATAAATCGCCATAGCTAAACTTGATGCTTGATAATCGGGAATGTCGCCTTTTACATATCCATCAATAAAGAAATTAATTTCTTCAGTAGTTAATGCATGACCGTCACGTTTTTTCTCAATAATATCTATCATTCTCATTTTTATCATCCTTTTTGTTAGAGCTTAGGACAGAGTATTTATACTTCTAATACTCATTTTAATACATACACTTGAAAATTATTTTATGTAAGCTATCGATGTCAAATTCTATATCTTGTTTCAAATGTAAAATAAACTTTCTAAAATAGATCGATTCGTTACGATTTCAATTTCCCATAAATGTATATTCGAATCACAGAAATGTTTGATGATTTAAAGTTCATTTCGACTCGCTTAAATTATGAACACTATGTCCCATGCTCATTATTATTTTTTTAATTTAGTAATCTGAATCTGCTTGTAAGCCTTGCATAATTTGAACGCCAGCGCTCGCACCAATACGTGTTGCACCTGCTTCAACCATTTTATTGAAATCTTCTAAATTGCGTACGCCACCTGACGCTTTTACTTCTACATCCGCACCTACTGTGTCTTTCATTAATTTAACGTCTTCAGCTGTCGCACCACCGCCTGCAAAACCTGTTGATGTTTTAACGAAGTCCGCACCAGCTGCTTTGGTTAACTCACTCGCTTTCACAATCTCATCACGGTTCAACAATACCGTCTCAATAATTACTTTCACTGTGTGACCTTTTGCCGCTTTAACTACCGCTTCAATGTCTTGTTGTACATCGTCATATCGCTCATCTTTTAATGCGCCAATATTGATGACCATATCAATTTCATCTGCACCTTTGTGAATCGCATCTTCTGTTTCAAATGCTTTCGTTGCAGTTGTCGATGCCCCCAATGGGAAGCCAATTACCGTACAAACTAATACGTCTGAATCAGCTAGACGTTCTGCTGCATATTTAACATGCGTTGGATTCACACATACAGATTTGAAATTGTATGCTTTCGCTTCATCGATAATTTTATCGATTTGCGCACGTGTTGACTCAGGCTTCAATAAAGTGTGATCAATCAATTTTGCATCGTTCATTTTAATCTCCTCCTTTATGATTGATTATAAAAATAGAAATTAAACATTAGCTGTCGATGAATCATATTTTTAAACATATAATTATCTTGTCATTTATTTATGTAAACGCATACATGAACAGTTATACATTTTCATTTCCCAAAACATTTAAATACAATTGAACATAATACCATATTTACATTTGATGACTTGTCAACAAGCTAATCAGAATTATATTTTTATAATTCTTTAATTCTATAGTACAAAAATTCGCAAAAAAGTGAAACAAATGTTATCTTAAAACTATTAATGAATATTAAGGAGAAGATAACAAATGACAAAAGGTACACCACATATTCAACCAAACGGAGTAAAAATAGCTAAAACTGTATTAATGCCAGGCGATCCTTTACGCGCAAAATATATTGCTGATAACTTTTTAGAAAATGTTGAACAATTTAATGATGTGCGTAACATGTTTGGTTACACAGGTACATATAAAGGAAAAGAAGTATCAGTAATGGGTTCTGGTATGGGTATTCCAAGTATCGGAATTTACTCTTATGAGTTATACAATTTCTTTGATGTTGATACAATCATTCGTATCGGTTCTTGTGGCGCATTACAAGAAAATGTTAACTTATACGACGTAATTATTGCACAAGCTGCATCAACAAATTCAAATTACGTAGATCAATATAATATTCCTGGACATTTTGCGCCTATCGCTGACTTTGAGTTAGTTACTAAAGCTAAAAATGTTGCTGACCAAATCGGAGCTACGACACACGTAGGTAATGTATTATCTTCTGATACATTTTATAATGCTGATCCAACATTCAATGATGCTTGGAAAAAGATGGGTATCTTAGGTATAGAAATGGAATCAGCTGGTCTATATTTAAATGCAATCCATGCTGGTAAAAAAGCACTTGGTATCTTTACAGTAAGCGACCATATTTTACGTGACGAAGCAACAACACCAGAAGAACGTCAAAATTCTTTCACGCAAATGATGGAAATCGCTTTAGAAATCGCAGAATAAATAAAATATAACGATAGTGCATCGTAATTTTTGATGTCTATTTTTTCCAAACAAAAAGCCAACATTGACAATGGTCACTTTACCATTGAATGTTGGCTTTTATCTATATCATTAGTATCTATAATTAGCTTAAGTATGATTTAAACATCCAGTTGTGTTTATCAACTGACGTTTGCATTCCAATAAACATATCTTCTGATACATCATCACCGGCATTTCCAGCAATTTCAATTGCTTGTTCTAGTTGTTTAGAAATGTTTGTAAAGTCTTGTGATAATTCTTCTACCATTTGCTCTGCAGAATAGCCTTTCGCAGCTTCTTTCACGATTGATTTCTCTAAGCATTCAGTTAAAGTACCTACAGGGTTACCACCTACTGCTAAAATTCTTTCAGCTAATTCATCTACATATTGGCTTGCTTCATTATATAATTCTTCAAATTTTACGTGTAATGAGAAGAAGTTAGGCCCTTTCACATACCAGTGGAAGTTATGTAGTTTAGTATAAGCTACTGTCCAGTTTGCTACTTGTTGGTTCAATTCTTTAACAACATCTTGTTGGTTACTCATATTTAATACACTCCTTAAAATTGTTAATTATCTTTCCTTGTTTACATTAATTATTATATTATAATCATTCTAATCTGTAAAGTATTTTTGCTCTCTTTTTTATAATTATTCTAAATTGATGATTCCTGTTTTCTCCAACAATCATCCACTAATTTACTACAAATAATTATACTATATATCTCTATTATCAATTAGTCGATAAATTTTATCAATTAGTTAACTTTACTTTAGCATTATCATCTAAAAAGAATGATTTTTCATATTCATTTGGTTGGTGCCATGTAGTTTTCCACATTCTATCTCGATTATTAGCAAACATTCGATATCCAAAGTTACGAATTGGTTTTGGTACTAACCATAAACCTACGCCAAGTAATTTAGTTGTATTAGGTAAAGCTGTGATTAATTTAATAATTGCTTGTGATTCAAAATATATTTTGTCACCTTTCTGCAAAATAACACTATTTTTATTTGCGGCTTCTGGATGTTGTTCAAAAAATTGTTGTCCGATTTCACCCTTTAATGTAGCAAATTGATAAGTTTTTGGTAAGCCATGTTGAATTAACCAAATGACATAGTTATAACAATATATACAGTTTCCATCATAATATACGACTGGCATAGTTTATTAACTCCTTTATTGATACTTATAGTTAGTTTTCCTTATTTAAAAACATTTAAACCAGGTTGTCACTTTATAAGTCTTGGTGACACGAAATTGACATAAATTTTTATTTAATATTTTATATTTATTGTGCGATGCTTTTTTATTCACTTTAAATTTCATGTACTACAGTGTCATATTTTTCTTATTATCCTTTTACCGTTCAGTCGTTCATTTAATTCAACTTACCAATGGAAACTCATTTATAAATTTAATTCAGTAACATAAATTTATATTGTATCTTGATTATTTATCAAAATAAAAACGAGTAATCTATCATAAGCGCTTAGTTAGCTCTTATGTTTAATTACCCGTCATTTTGTCTATATTCGGTTATTCAAATAGCGATTATTCAATTTTTAATTGTATCCTTAATTATTTTCAATAACTACTATATATAATTAGTCGTGTTTAACTTTGACGATACGTGTATATTTCAAAAATTGTTCTGAGTATTTAGCCTTAATATCTTCCAAACTATCATATGTAATACCTACAATATGCCAATTTGGATTGAAATAATAGAAAGAATCTTTTTGGCGAGACCATTTAATCATATTGCCATCTTTATTATATCGTGGCAAGGTAACTTCGTATCCTTCTAAAACATTAATATATGTTTGGAAAATATCTGGATCAATTCGATTAAAATTATCAATAACTAAATAACTTTTGTCTTTTTTCGGCATGAGCTGTGTAATAAAACCTTCACGATAATATAATGCTCCCGTTTCATTAGGTAAATATTTGCCGTATAACATATCTTCTGAAAAATCAGGATGTCCCGTTGTAATGACAGGATTGGCATTAGCCTTTTGTAATAAATCATTCGCAGCCTTTAAACCTTCTTCTTTTTGGTCAACGACTAACATAATAAATGGTTTTAATGTTTCTTCTTTTTCATCTTCAAGTAAGTTTGGCTTCTGAACCATTTCAAATGGAGATTTCAATCCATTATTTTCGCTTACTTCAAGAATTGCATCATACTGTGCCTGTGACATACTTGCAATTGCTTGCTTGGCATTTTCTTGAAGGAAATATAAATTTTTCAATTTAGGATGTTTATTTAAAGTACTTAAAGTAATTGGCGTTATATCTTTTTCATACGACACTTCAATTACCGTACTATTAGTTCTACCTGGAATTGGTGGCTTCTCATGAATATGTTTTGACACCTCTCCAATACCAACGACAGATTGATTTTTCGTTCTATTATAAAAAATAATATTGTCGCCTTCTTCTAACTGAGTATAAAAATGATAACCATTTCGTTTAATACCATTATATGTATGTGTATAAATCGTATATTGGTGACCAGGTTCAAATTCTTCTGTTTCAGCTAAAAAGAAATAACGTGGGATTTTAATTTCCCCTTTTCCAAGTCCGCTAATTAAATCAAACTCTTCAGCTGTAATTTGATTGAACAATGTCTCTTTCATATTACTTATACGAAATTCTAATGCTTCACTACGTTTTAAATAATCAGCCGTTAAAGGTTTCAGTTGTTCATTAAAACGAAACTGTACACGTATTTTATTTTGTGCACCTGTTTCAACACTAATAATCTCACCGCATCCAAGCAAGCCAGTATCTGTTTGAACTTGATAAAAGATGACTTGATCTCCTACTTTAGCTTTTTTGAATGCTCTAAACCCTTGTGACGGATTAAAATGTGCACCCGATTCAAATAAAGCTGTTTGACCAACTAACGGTTCATTATGATTCCAACGGTTATATCCACAATTCAACCAAAAATAATTTGCTTCTGCTGTCATCTTAATACTCCTTAATTCACTGCGATGTTATTCGCATTGTTATTTTCCTAATAGCTTAGTCTATTAGAGGCAAGTCGTCCTAATTTGCATTGCAAAAATGCGACTTTATATCTGTTTAATAATAAAAATTGTTACAAATAGTTTAACATATTTAGTAACCTATTTTGCATATAAATCATACTTTGAATTAGCAGAGTTAAGTATTCATTAAACTTAGATACTAAAAGCCGCTATACTTCTAAAAAAACTTATACAAATGCCATTGTTAGAGAGTAGTATTTACCATTAAATTTAATAATTATATGATATCAGCCCCTTCCACCATATAAAAATCCCCTCTCTATAGCATCAGTGAGGGGATTCGTTTATAAGTAAATACATATGCATTATTATATCTATAAATAACGGCTATCTATTCTATATGTTAATTCATCAATTTACATTAGCTAAAAACATTTTAATTAGTATTAGTTAGTAGCTACAAATGTTCCGAATAACGGTAACACATTAATGAGTACTGCACTAAATTTTAAAGATGTACTAATTTGTTTATCTTTAAATGTAATTACAGCACTGATAATACCTAAAATAGCTACAATACGCGGTACCGTCATACTTGGATATTGTGGTATATGTAAAAAAGCGCCGAGACCCGCTATGATACCACATACTAACGCAATATAAAGAAATTGCTTCATTTCATTAACTCCTAAATGATTATTGAATTGCTACACGTAACTTATCATCAATGTGAATTCACCTTCAAAGACACTGTCTAAATCTTCCGAAGTTAAAATAAAGTTAGTGCCTGTTGTTAGTTTGAATATTTCACCATCTACAATGATTTGACCTTCTCCTTGTAACACTGTCACTAAACAAAACTCTCTTGGTTTCATATAATTCAGCGTACCTGAAATCTCCCATTTTACCAACGTAAAGAAATCATTAGATACAATATGTGTACATTTATGATTCTCAATAATTTCACTTTCTGGCAAAATATTTGGTAGAGGTGCATTATATTGAATAACGTCTAAAGCTTTTTCAATATTTAAAGGTCTTGCATTGTTTAAATCATCTTCACGATTATAGTCGTATAGCCTATATGTAATATCTGAGGATTGCATCGTTTCATAGGCCAGAATGCCCGATGTAATTGTATGTACCGTACCTGCAGGGATAAAATAAAATTCGCCTGGCTTTACTTTAATATATCGCAAAATTGACTCAACTGTACCTTGTTGTACATGATGTGCAATTTCTTCTCGAGATTCTGCTAAAGTGCCTATTACAATTTCTGCATCCTCTTCTGCATCAATGATATACCAACATTCAGACTTACCATATTGCCCATTTTCATGCTCATAAGCATATGAATTATCAGGGTGCACATGAATTGATAGCGATTCTCTCGCATCCACAATTTTAGTTAATAGCGGAAAATCTTTACTCGGAAAATCACCAAACAATTCGCGATGTTCTGACCAAACTCGGTCTAATGTTTGCCCTTTATATGGCCCATTTATGATTTCGCTTTTATCATTTGGATGTGCGGACACACACCAACATTCTCCAGTTTTATCATTGTCTAGATGATATCCGAACGTACTTAAACGTTGACCGCCCCATAATTTTGTTTTTAAAATTGGTTGTAAAAATAATGGCATTGTTGCACCTCCATTGTATTTAAGTAAGCAATAGAACTCTGATGATGTTGTTCCATTATGTTTTTCATTGTCTCATTTAAATCGAATCATATATTCATACAATATAAAATTAACTAATAGTGATTGTATCATATTTAACATTATTGCAGTACCGTCAATTAAAGCGCTTTAATGAAATTTACAACGGCTTTACATTTACAATCCTTGCATAAACAAAATATGATATAACGCAATTAATAGTTGTATACTTCTTATCAAATTTACTCGCCCATTATACCAATTAATAAACAACTTTAATAGTTGTGTCATACATTGTTCAAATTCTTTGTAAAATACATGTTTATCAGATGAAAATTCATTTTTATTATCTTTCTTCAAATAAATCGTTCATTGAAATAAATAAAACGAGTTACGAAAGTGTAACTCGCTGAATATGCAAGATATATTCAAAATTAATCTACGTCATGTTTAAATGATGTTAATGCATCTTTAATGTCTTGGTCACCACTAATAATTTGAAATTCTTGGTTATTATATTGATTTGATGTAACAATTTCTTTTAAAACAGTCGCAACATCTTCTCTAGGGATTTCACCTTTACCTTCAAAATACTGTGCAGCTTCAATTTTTCCAGATCCAGCAGCATTTGTTAATGCACCAGGATGTAATATTGTATAGTTTAAGCCCGAACGTCTTAAGTAATCATCTGCATAATGTTTGGCAATCGTGTATGGTTTTAAATCACCACTGGCATCGAAAGCTTGTCGTCTCGAATCATATGTTGATACCATGACATAATGCTTAACACCCGCTTCTTTACTCGCAATCATTGATTTAACCGCACCATCTAAGTCTACGATAATGGTTTTATCTGCCCCAGTACTACCTCCAGATCCTACAGAAAAAATAACTTTATCAAAAGGTTTAAATGTCTCAGTTAATGTCTCAATTGAATCATTTTCTACATCAACCAGCGTCGCTTTCATACCTTGTGACTTTAACGCATTTAATTGATCCGGTTGTCTAACACCTGCTGTAAATGCCACATTTTCTTTTGCTAATTGTTGTACTAATAATGAACCTACACCACCATTAGCGCCTATAACTAAAATATTCATTCACATTTTCCTCCTTTTTAATAGCCACTATGCCATACCACGTTCTGCACTTTGTAAAACTTCAAACAATTTAATAAAAGGTTTGACATCTGATTAAGAACATTATAAATTAATATATGAACAAATATTCATATGAAAGGATTGTCATATAATGTCAGAACAGTATTCAGAAATACATACAGATACTTTAGAACGAGTTACTGATATTTTCAAGGCATTAGGCGATTACAATCGAATACGGATCATGGATTTGCTATCTGTGAGCGAAGCAAGTGTTGGTCACATTTCACACCAATTAAACTTATCTCAATCGAATGTCTCACACCAATTGAAATTACTTAAAAGCGTTCATCTTGTAAAAGCAAAACGACAAGGTCAGTCAATGATTTATTCATTAGATGACATCCACGTAGCAACTATGTTAAAGCAAGCTATTAATCACGCGAATCATCCTAAAGAAAGTGGGTTATAATATGTCTCATTCACATCATCATCATGACCACATGCACAGTCATGTGACAACAAATAATAAAAAAGTATTGTTTATTTCGTTTTTAATTATCGGCTTATACATGTTTATCGAAATCATCGGTGGTCTTCTTGCTAATAGTTTGGCATTATTATCTGATGGTATCCATATGTTTAGCGATACATTTTCATTAGGTGTAGCACTTGTGGCATTTATTTATGCTGAAAAAAATGCCACAACTACGAAAACATTTGGTTATAAACGTTTCGAAGTACTTGCAGCATTATTTAACGGTGTAACACTTTTTGTTATAAGTATTTTGATAGTTTTCGAAGCAATTAAACGTTTCTTTGTCCCTTCAGAAGTCCAATCAAAAGAAATGTTAATCATTAGTATTATTGGTTTAATTGTCAATATCGTTGTTGCATTCTTTATGTTTAAAGGTGGCGACACTTCACACAATTTAAATATGCGCGGTGCTTTTCTACATGTTATCGGAGACTTATTAGGTTCAGTTGGCGCCATTACTGCAGCTATTTTAATTTGGGCATTTGGATGGACAATCGCCGATCCTATCGCAAGTATTTTAGTTTCGGTTATTATTTTAAAAAGTGCATGGGGTATCACAAAGTCTTCAATTAACATTTTAATGGAAGGCACACCAAGTGATGTAGATATAGACGAAGTTATAACAACAATAAAAAAAGATTCGCGAATACAAAGTGTACATGATTGTCATGTTTGGACAATTTCAAATGATATGAATGCATTAAGTTGTCACGTTGTTGTAGATCACACATTGACAATGAAAGAATGTGAATTATTATTAGAAACCATTGAACATGATTTGTTACATTTAAATATACATCATATGACAATTCAATTAGAAACACCAGATCATAAACATGATGAATCAACTATATGTTCTGGCACACATAGTCATTCACACAACGACCATAGTCATCATCACGTACACGCACATTAATAATTTGCGCCCTACTATCATTGTATGATTATCCCCAAACAATGATAGTAGGGCTTTTGTGTATTTATAGTGATTCGATTCTTTTTGAGATAATACTATGTTTATAATCTAATTTTTAATATTATTTCCAGTATTAGTCATATTTTCAACAATTTACTACTATAATTACCTAACTTGAGTGACTATAATTAATTTTTATTAGATATTAATATGAAAATAACGTGTTTTTTGTTATTGTATTTATATGAAGAAAAGGAGGCACCACTTTGTTTACTTACTTTAAATCAGCATTAAAAAATGCTAAACCACAATTAATACTAACATTGATATATTCATTTATAGCATTTGCTGTAATTGCAGTTGTATATTTACTTGCTAATTTTCAGCTTGCTAAGAGTGTACAAACCATTGCAATTTATTCACAATTTGGGCAACAACCGCCAGGAGATGAATACTTGTTTGTTATCGCTATATTAGTTATAGCAGCTGCACTTTCACTGTTTGTTTTTGCTCAAATTTTCATCGGCATTATAAATGTTATGAAACGAGCAATGAAAAATGAGAAAGTACAATTTACCAATCTATTTATTGCATTTAAAAAAGGTAATTATTTAAAGAGCGTTATTATTGGGCTTGTATCTATAGCAATGCTTATCGTTCTTTCACTTTTGACATCATTACTGTACAAATTATTATCTCCAGTTTCAGAAATGATTATGAATTCAGTACAATCATCAGCTGCAGATAGTACACACATGATTGGTATCGCTATTACAACTCAAAGTATCATAATCATTGTTGTTTCATTGATTAAAGCAATCATTACTTGGTTATTGTTAATACCTGTTTTCAACTTTATGACTAGTTTCGTTGAATCAACTAACGATAAAGTAAAAACACACTTAGCTAATGGATTTAAAGCAATGAAAAATGGTCAAAAAACATTTATCAAATTTTTCATTGGAATTCTCTTATTAAACTTAATTACTATTTTATTTAAAGTACCTGTTGGTTACTTGATTACATTAAATACGCAATCACTCTCTCAAAATGTTGCAGAAAATATCATAAAAGTTTATACAGTACTAACAATCATTTTATTTGTTGTTATTAATGCAATCATTTTAATGGGTATCGTGCAATATTACTTAAAACGTGGTCAAAAAATTACTAAAGATAAAGTAAAATCAGCTGACAAAAACAAAAATGTCGTTACTGAACCAAAAAGTACAAAAGTAGAAAATGAAAAAGTGACAACATCTGTTGAAACAAAAACAGAAAAAGCACAAGATTCATTAAAAGATGAAACTACAAAAACGATGACTTCAGATAAACCAGAAGACAATCAACCAAAATAAATTTTAGAGCCCCTAACAACTTAAGTTGTTAGGGGCTCTTATACAGTTGATGCATAGCATCCAACTGTGTTCCTCTCTACTTCAACTTTAGTAACTGATACCGAAATAACATGATGCTCATTTCATGGCATGCCGAAAAAATATATATGAAGAAGTCTGCAGTGCTTTTTATATAGTCCGTGATTACATTCTATACTTTTGATTGTATTTTTTGCTGTTTTGATAGTTGGCTTTATTATTTCTGATTATGTTCAGAACTACATTTCATAAGAAAAATGTGTTAAAATGTATTTGTAATAAGTAGAAGTAAAAGATGAAAATCTTTAACTCTTGAAACACAAAAAGGACAACACTCGGAAACATGTTACCCTAATGAGCCCGTTAAAAAGACGGTGACCTTATATTTTATTTAAAAATAGCCTTCAAAAATGCCGGTCAAAGCGAATAGAAGGTTATTTTTTATGGCCTTGATTACTAATCAATACTAAACCAATGATTGTTAATACAACCATCAGCATTTCAAAATCAGACATGCTATTCCTTTCTAGGAGTAACAACTATAACCATAGGCATCACCCCTTTATTAAGAGATTAGCCACCATCTATCCAACTTGCTCCAATAAATATTATAACATGCACATTTTTAAACAGTAATTCATAGTATAAGTTTATTCATTTCGTTAACAACTCGATAAACAGTTGAGCGACATACCCCTGTCTGACTAGCTATTTCTTCCCCTGTTATCTTTTGTTCATCATATAAAAATTTAATTTCTCACTTTTTATGCTCTGGTAAAGAAGAGCACCAACTTTTTCGGCTTATAAGCTCCCTTCAAAATAGACATTGAAAAATGAAAACTTTGAAAGAGAAATCGTCAGTCTATTATTGATAAGTATTATCCTATCATCGAAAAATTACTTTCAGACACTACTGAACAAAATTTTTACTATAAGCGTATACTTTGGCAATATTCGAAGGATAAACATGGATTAACCTGTGCATATCATACATTTAGAGCTTATATCCTTAAACATGATGAATTTACTCCCTATATTTAGATGAAATTCATGCTCACCAAGACGAATTGTATTTGGAAGAGATTCCTAAGTTTTTTTAATCTTAATGAACGATTTAACTACTAAGTTCATACTAGTACAGGTAAAATGCCTATTATTGCCTAAGAGAAAGAAAAAATTTTCTTACAAACACTACAGAATGTAAATGTAAAAATCAAATATAAAGTAAAACATATCTTACTTATGGAATGAAATGTTTGATGATTCCAAAATCACAAATGCGATTTTGGATTTGTTAGTGTCCCTTAGCGCAAACACTCTACTTAAAACAACGGTAGTTGTTATAGTATACTTAAATGCATAAACCATATAAAAGGAGATATAACTATGACATACGGTTCAATTGTAGCTATACTCTGTGCCCTATTTGTGATTTTCTTCATTCCATATATGGAGAAGAAAGGCAAAAAGAAGAAATAACACTAGTACCTGGATTACTAGCATACAAAAGAGCAGTAAGACATTTTCTAATAGAAAATAACTTTACTGCTCTTTGTACATTACTCATCAACTATTGTAAATTAAATAATAAATAACTACCTATTTTATTATTCAGCTAAAAAATGCTCTGCTAAATATTTAGCTGCGCCATCTTCTTCATTCGTATAAGTCGTTACATCTGAAGTTAATGCTTGTATTTCAGGACGTGCATTTTTCATAGCAACTGTATAATGACCAAATTCAAACATTGCCCTATCATTATCACTGTCTCCAATAACCAACGTTTCATCTTGACGAATGCCGAAGTGTTCAATCATTTCTTTAATACCAGTGCCTTTATCAGTTTGATAAGCCATTGTCTCTGCATTAAATCTCGATGAATTAGAAACACTGATATGTAATTTCACATGATTTTGCTTTAATTCATCTCTAAATGTCGTGATTTTTTCTAAATTCGAACTGAAAAGATAAATTTTTGAATATTCACCCTCCGGAAATTCACTTACCCATTCAATCTTGCCTGCAAGCGCATCTTGTCTAGAAGACCATTCACTATGACTCACATCATTAATTGGATCTTGGCTATGAATCATGTCTCTCATCCATGTTTCATCCTCTTTTAAAGCTACTCTATTTCCTTCAAATGGGAATACTTCATAATAAATATGTTGTTGTTTAGCCAAATCAACTATTTGCTTTACCTGTGTTAAAGATAATCCATGTTTAAAAATTGTATGCCCATCTACTTCACCAATAGTACCATTTGAGCTAATAATACCATCAACAACAAAATCTTGTGGTACTAGTTGATGTATTTCAGAATGTGAACGGCCTGTTGCTAAAAATACTTTGAATCCTTTTTCTCGCAACTGGTTAATAACATCTTTGGTATAAGTTGATGCCTTATTATTTTCATGTAAAATCGTACCATCCATGTCTAAAAATATTGCTTTTACGTTGTCCATATTATCCTCCACTATCAATGCTATTTAATTAAATTGTGTCATTATTACTTATTATTTGCAAAGTATTTACTCTAACATCATCATTGAAAAACGTTGATTCCATCGTTGAACTGCTACTTTTTTCCGGAAGAAATGAGACATGTTTTCAGAAGTTAATATGTCTTCTACAGCACCTTGTTGAATACTCTGGCCATCTTTTAATAGTAAAATTTTGGAAAAGTTGGCAGTGATTTCTTCAATAAAGTGCGTAACATAAATCATCGCAAGTGTTGGATACGTATCTGACAGGGAGTCTAATATATTCAATAGTGACTCACGAGCAATAAAGTCTAATCCGGCTGCTGGTTCATCTAAAATTAAAATACGCGGTTGCCCCATCAATGCTCTAGCAATCATTACACGTTGTTTTTCACCGGTGGATAAATATCCTATAAATTGTTGAGCTTTATCCGACATTTCCACTAATTTTAATAATTGATGTGCTTCACTTATTATGTCATCATCTACATTTTTATATAGACCTATAGATTTAAAAGCACCACTCATTACAACATCTATTACCGTTTCACCCTCTTGAAATTTCTCCAATAAGCTATGTGATACAAATCCTATTTGTTGACGTACATTTTCTGCAGAATAACCTAATTTACCTGGCATTTTACCGAATAGATTAACAGTTCCAGATGTCGCAGGCTCATACGCATTTAAAATATTTAGAAGTGTTGTCTTCCCTGCTCCGTTCAAACCATATAATACCCACTTATCACCTTCATTAATTTGCCAAGAAACATCTTGTAATATAGGCTTACCTTGTTTAAGACGCCCAACATGATTCAATTTGATTAACATATGCACCCCTCCATTTTAATGTAACATTCGATACTTTAAAATTATCGTAGCATACTACAACTAATTGTCAGACTATTATAACAAATTAAAGTATGTAGCATCTCTTTTTTTAAATCAAGATTACAATATTATGGTTAAATAAAAACACCCCTTTAGACTTATCATCTAAAAGGGCGTCTTTTATACTTTAATTTTTAAAACATGCACTGATAAAATATGCGTAATTATTCTACAGTAACTGATTTAGCAAGGTTACGTGGTTTATCCACATCTAAATCTCTGTGTAATGCTGCATAATATGAAATCAATTGTAATGCAACTACTGAAACTAATGGTGTCAATAATTCATGTACATGTGGAATGACATAAGTGTCGCCTTCTTTTTCAAGACCTTCCATAGAAATGATACATGGATGCGCACCACGTGCTACTACTTCTTTAACGTTACCACGAATTGATAAATTAACGTTTTCTTGAGTTGCTAAAGCTACAACTGGCGTGCCATCTTCGATTAATGCAATCGTACCATGTTTAAGTTCTCCACCAGCAAAACCTTCTGCTTGAATGTAAGAAATTTCTTTAAGTTTTAATGCACCTTCTAAACTTACATTATAGTCAATTGTACGTCCGATAAAGAATGCATTACGCGTTGTTTCTAAGAAATCTGTTGCAATTTGCTCCATAATCGGCGCATCGTCAACAATCGCTTCAATAGCTGTTGTTACTTTTGCCAATTCTCTTAATAGATCAATATCCGCTTCACGACCATGCTCTTTCGCAACGATTTGAGATAAAATTGATAATACTGCAATTTGCGCAGTATATGCTTTTGTAGATGCAACTGCGATTTCAGGACCAGCATGTAATAACAATGTATGGTCTGCTTCACGAGATAACGTAGAACCAGCAACATTTGTAATTGTTAGTGATTTATGTCCTAATTTTTTAGTTTCAACTAATACTGCACGGCTATCTGCTGTTTCACCTGATTGCGAAATATAAACAAATAATGGTTTTTCAGATAACAATGGCATGTTGTAAACAAATTCAGAAGCAACGTGTACTTCAGTTGGTACACCAGCCCATTTTTCTAAAAATTCTTTACCTACTAATCCTGCGTGGTAACTTGTACCAGCTGCAATTACATAAATACGGTCTGCTTCTTTAACATCATTAATGATATCTTGATCAATTTTCAAGTTACCTTCTGCATCTTGGTACTCTTGAATAATACGACGCATAACTGCAGGCTGTTCGTGAATCTCTTTTAACATATAGTGTGCATAAACACCTTTTTCAGCATCTGATGCATCAATTTCAGCAGTATATGAATCACGATCTTGAACATTTCCATCTGCATCTTTAATAATTACTTCGTCTTTTTTAACAATAACGATTTCGTGATCATGGATTTCTTTATATTTGCTTGTCACTTGTAACATTGCAAGTGCATCTGAAGCGATAACGTTGAATCCTTCACCTACACCTAATAATAAAGGTGATTTATTTTTAGCAACATAGATTGTGTCTTTATCTTCAGCATCTAATAAACCTAAAGCATATGAACCATGTAACAATGACACAACTTTTGTAAATGCTTCTTCAGTTGATAGACCTTGATTTGAAAAGTATTCAATTAATTGAACAATAACTTCTGTATCTGTTTCTGAAATGAATGATACACCTTGTAAATATTCATTTTTTAACTCTTCATAGTTTTCAATAACACCGTTGTGTACTAAAGTAAAACGGCCATTTGAAGATTGATGAGGATGAGAGTTTTCATGGTTAGGTACACCGTGAGTTGCCCAACGTGTGTGACCGATTCCAACAGGACCATCAAAATCACTACTATCAGCAACTTTACGTAATTCTGCAATACGTCCTTTTTCTTTAAATACAGTTGTATTATCTTCATTTACTACAGCGATACCTGCTGAATCATAACCTCTGTATTCTAATTTTTCTAAACCTTTTAATAATAATTCTTTGGCATTATCATAGCCAATATAACCTACAATTCCACACATAACTTCATTTTCCTCCATATAGGAATAGTACGCGTAAATTATGATTTATTGTCGATAATTTAGATTGACAATCTACTTTCATAATATAAATGTGGAATGTACTATTTTGCATTCATCCCACAACAAATCAAGCATAGTTATATCTATTAACTACACAAAATGCTTACTCTGTACTTTCCTTTTTAATATTTTTATATTTAGTTTCTGGCGATCTTATTAACTTTGTCCATTAAGTCACCTTAATGTTTTACTTAATAAGCTAACGAATGAGCCACATCCGGGATAGCATCCGCCGATCTATTCGATCACTATCCTCCTCGTCTACAAATATATAAATCACGTTCTATAAAGACCACTCTTATATTAATCTTTAATCTTCAAACATAATCATTTATTTGCACAGGCGCTTTAACTGTATTACCGAACTTTCCCCCTTTCCATTAATCATTATTGTACAACGGTGCTGTTTTATTTTGCAAATATTTTCACAATAAAATTTTAAAAATCCTAAAACAATATTTTTGTTTTACATTTTCAAAATATCTACGCGGTCACATTTATGACACTTTATTTAATTTTGTCACATTAATTTTGACAAAGTTGATTTTTGTTTATATTGAGGATTGCGTTATGGCTCTTTACACTAAAGATAGTCACATACATTAAAAAAGAGGTGTAAATATGTCGCAAACTGAAGAGAAAAAAGGAATTGGTCGTCGCGTTCAAGCATTCGGATCATTTTTGAGTAGTATGATTATGCCAAACATTGGTGCATTCATCGCTTGGGGTTTCATCGCGGCCATTTTTATAGATAATGGTTGGTTCCCGAATAAAGATTTAGCTACGTTGGCTGGTCCAATGATTACTTATTTAATCCCACTATTGATTGCATTTAGTGGCGGTCGTTTAATTTATGATTTACGTGGTGGTATTATCGCTGCAACGGCAACTATGGGGGTCATCGTTGCATTACCTGATACACCAATGTTACTTGGAGCTATGATTATGGGTCCTTTAGTTGGTTGGTTAATGAAAAAGACAGACCAATTGATTCAACCTAGAACACCACAAGGTTTTGAAATGCTATTTAATAATTTTTCAGCTGGTATTTTAGGATTTATCATGACAATTGCAGGATTTAAAATTTTAGCACCACTTATGAAATTTATCATGCATATTTTATCAGTTGCAGTAGAATCATTAGTGCATGCACATCTACTTCCACTTGTAAGTATTTTAGTAGAGCCTGCAAAAATCGTATTTTTAAACAATGCAATTAACCATGGTGTATTCACACCGCTTGGTGCAGATCAAGCTGCAAAAGCTGGTCAATCTATTTTATACACAATTGAATCTAATCCTGGACCAGGTTTAGGTATCTTACTTGCATATATGATTTTTGGGAAAGGTACTGCAAAAGCAACTTCATATGGTGCTGGAATTATCCACTTCTTCGGTGGTATTCATGAAATTTATTTCCCATATGTATTAATGCGTCCTTTATTATTTATCGCTGTTATTTTAGGTGGAATGACTGGTGTTGCAACTTATCAAGCAACAGGATTTGGATTTAAAAGTCCCGCGTCACCAGGTTCATTTATTGTTTACTGTTTAAATGCACCTAGAGGTGAATTCTTGCACATGTTACTCGGTGTCTTCCTTGCTGCACTTGTATCATTTGTCGTAGCAGCTTTAATTATGAAGTTCACTAAAGAACCTAAACAAGATTTAGAAGCTGCAACTGCTCAAATGGAAACTACTAAAGGTAAAAAATCTAGTGTTGCATCTAAGTTAGTATCTTCTGATAAAGATGCGGAAGTTGAAGCGAATGTAAGTACTGAAGCAAAAACGAATGCGGATGAAACACCTACCTTAGAGGATGATCCTGAAGCATTATTGGATAATTACAATACTGAAGATGTTGATGCACACAATTACAATAATATAGACCATGTTATATTTGCCTGCGATGCGGGTATGGGTTCTAGTGCAATGGGTGCAAGTATGTTACGTAACAAATTCAAAAAAGCAGGCATTAATGATATTACTGTAACAAATACTGCAATTAACCAATTGCCAAAAGATGCACAATTAGTTATTACTCAGAAAAAATTAACTGACCGTGCTATTAAACAAACACCAAATGCCATTCATATTTCAGTGGATAACTTCCTTAATTCACCAAGATATGAAGAGCTTTTAAACAATCTTAAAAAAGATGATCAAGCATAATAATTAAATAAATTATAAATGGAGGATACCGCCATGTTATTGAGTACACGTGAAAAAGAAATGATAGCCCTATTGATTAAATATAACGGTCAATTTGTCACTATACACGACATAGCTCAGCAACTTGCGGTGTCCTCTCGTACTATACATCGTGAATTAAAGGGCGTTGAAGCATATTTAACTTCCTTTTCATTAACTTTAGAGCGTGCAAACAAAAAAGGGATTCGCATTGCTGGTGCAGAATCTGATTTAAATGATTTGAAACAATCCATCGCACAACATCAAACAATTGATTTATCTGTTGAAGAACAAAAAGTAATTATTTTATATGCTCTGATACAAGCTAAAGATCCAGTTAAACAATACAGTTTAGCTCAAGAAATTGGTGTTTCAGTCCAAACTTTATCGAAGATGTTAGATGATTTAGAAACTGATTTAAATGGTTACCAATTATCTTTATCACGTAAGCGTGGCGAAGGTATTTATCTAGTAGGTACTGAATCGAAAAAACGTGAATTTTTGAGTCAACTTATGGTGAATAACTTAAATAGTACTAGTGTCTATTCCGTTATTGAAAATCATTTCGTTTTTCACTCTTTGAATCAAATTCAACAAGACTTTGTAGATTTAGAACGCATTTTCAATGTTGAACGATTATTAATGGATTACTTAAGCGCCCTACCTTATCAACTTACTGAATCAAGTTATTTAACTTTAACAGTTCATATTGTTCTATCCATTACACGTATAAAAAATGGTGAGTATGTTGCTTTAAATGAAGAAATTTATGATTCTGTGCAACATACACTAGAACATAAAGTAGCAAGTGAACTTGCAGATAAACTTGGTCAAATTTATGATGTGACATTTAACCAAGCAGAAATTGCATTTATTACAATCCATCTACGTGGCGCTAAACGTAAAAATCTCAATGATACGTCATCAAATAATCAATGTGAAGAGAATAAAATTAAGTCATTCGTCAAAAAAGTAGAATCAATTTCAGGCATGAACTTCGCAGACTTAGATACATTAGTTGATGGATTGACGCTTCATCTTAATCCAGCCATAAATCGGCTACAAGCTAATATTGAAACGTATAATCCCTTAACAGACATGATTAAATTCAAATATCCAAGATTATTTGAAAATGTCAGATTAGCATTAAATGATTGCTGGCCTGAGTTGATTTTTCCAGAAAGCGAAATTGCATTTATTGTATTACATTTTGGTGGCTCAATTAAAAATCAAGGTAATCGCTTTTTAAATATATTAGTTGTATGTAGTAGTGGCATGGGTACTAGTCGCCTATTATCTACACGTCTAGAACAAGTTTTTAGTGAAATTGAGCGGATTACACAAGCATCTGTTAGCGATTTAAATAATCTTGATTTAACACAATTTGATGGCATCATTTCAACAGTGAATTTAGACATTACATTCCCCTATCTAACAGTAAATCCATTGTTACCTGATAGTGATGTAAGTTATGTCGCTCAGTTTTTAAACACAAAATCTATTGAGCATGATGAAACTGTTTATGCCATGAATGATAATAAACTAACCAATTTAGAAAATCTAACTTCTTTTAAAAATAATCGTAAATCTAATACAGATTCTTCCTTTGATGATGATAATCAGTTAAGTGATCATCAGTCTGAACAATTGATACAAAATATGGGTTCGGGTTTAACATTAGTTGATTCAGTGAAAATAGATTATACACATGTTAATCAATGGAACAAATATATTGCAGATTACTTACATCAACATGATGCGATTTACGATGTACAGTCATTCGCTGAACTTCTAGAGCAACGGTTGAAAGATAATCCTGGATGGATATTAGATCCCTATCCAGTTGCAATACCACATCTAAAAGGCAAGTTAATTAAACGACCACTGATTTTAATTACACTTTTAGATCAACCGTTAGAATTGCCTAGTATTCAAAATGACCATTTTACAATTAAATATATGATTTCAATGTTTATTCCTGAAGATGATTTTATGTCAACACTAGTAAGTGACTTATCTGAAATTTTAAGTTTGCACTTAGAATCTATTGATACTTTTATGGAAAAACCACAGGAATTAAAAACATTATTAAGAAACAAATTTTTAAAACGAATTCAAAACCAATTTATTTAGGAGTGTAAAAAATGAGTGAATTATTTAGTAATGACAATATCTTTTTAAATGTAAATGTTAGCAGTCAAAACGAAGCTATTGAAAAAGCAGGCAAAGCCTTAGTTGATAGTGGTGCTGTAACAGATGCTTACATTCAAGCAATGAAAGATCGCGAGCAAGTGGTTTCAACATTTATGGGAAATGGTTTAGCTATTCCGCATGGTACAGATGAAGCAAAAACAAATGTGATTCATTCAGGTTTAACGTTATTACAAATTCCTGAAGGTGTTGATTGGGATGGCGAAGTAGTTAAAGTTGTTGTTGGCATCGCTGGCAAAGATGGTGAGCATTTAGACTTATTATCTAAGATTGCTATTACTTTTAGTGAAGAAGAAAATGTTGACCGTATCGTTCAAGCAAAATCTGCAGAAGAAATTAAACAAGTTTTCGAGGAGGCAGATGCATAATGAAAGCAGTTCATTTTGGTGCTGGTAATATAGGTCGTGGGTTTATTGGATATATTCTAGCAGATAACAATGTAAAAGTAACATTTGCAGATGTAAATGAAGAAATCATTAATGCATTAGCTACTGAACATCAATATGATGTTATTTTAGCTGATGAGTCTAAAACAACAACACGTGTAAATAATGTTGATGCGATTAACTCAATGCAACCTTCTGAAGAATTGAAACAAGCAATTTTAGAAGCAGATATTATTACAACAGCCGTTGGTGTTAATATTTTACCGATTATTGCTAAATCTTTTGCACCATATTTAAAAGAAAAAACAAATCATGTTAATATAGTCGCTTGTGAAAATGCCATTATGGCAACTGATACTTTGAAACAAGCGGTTCTTGATATCACTGGCCCTCTTAGCGATAATATTCATTTCGCTAATTCTGCTGTTGATAGAATTGTACCATTACAAAAGAATGAAAATATATTAGATGTTATGGTAGAACCATTTTATGAATGGGTTATTGAAAAAGATGCATGGTATGGTCCAGAATTAGAACATATTAAATATGTTGATGATTTAACACCATATATCGAACGAAAATTACTGACTGTTAATACAGGTCATGCTTATCTAGCTTATGCTGGAAAATTTGCTGGTAAAGCTACAGTTTTAGATGCAGTTGAAGATAGCTCAATTGAAGCTGGTTTACGTCGTGTTTTATCAGAAACAAGTAAATATATTACCAATGAATTTGACTTTACTGAAGAAGAACAAGCTGGTTATGTTGAGAAAATTATTGATCGTTTCAACAATCCTTATTTATCTGATGAAGTAACACGCGTAGGTCGTGGAACACTACGTAAAATTGGTCCTAAAGATAGAATCATTAAACCATTAACTTACCTTTACAATAAAGATTTAGAGCGCACTGGCTTATTAAATACAGCAGCATTATTATTAAAATATGATGATTCAGCAGATCAAGAAACTGTTGAGAAAAATAATTATATTAACGAGAATGGCTTAAAAGCTTTCTTAAAAGAATATGCAAAAGTTGAAGACGGTCTTGCTGATGAGATAATCAACGCATACAATTCACTTGCATAATTTATTGAGGTTGTTGTTTAAATTGTATATTTTAAATGATAATAGTAAGAGATTTGTTGTAGCTTGCAAATATAATTTATTTACGTTAAATCTCTAAATATTAAAATACTCCCTTCAACATAGGCACGGATATTGTGCTATGTATGAAAGGAGTATTTTTCTGTTAATTAAATGTTTTACTTATACGTTATCAATTAAGTATATTGACGAATACTAAAACATATTGACGTTAACTTTAGTATTTGGTTATTTTCATAAGAATTATTTCACCTTGAAATAATTTTACATTCAAATTTTTGAATAAGTTTTATTCTTCTGTTTGACGATCTTTCTTAGTGAATCTTCTAATTAAGAATGCCATACCTGCACCAAGTGCTAATTCAGCATACGGTAAATCATCATTATGTGACATACCAGTATCTGGTAATGCTTTAGCTTTTTGTTTAGTTTTATTATCTTTGTTTTGTTGAACTGCTTTTACATTATTTTGTTTATTGTCAGTCTTAGTTACTTTATGCATTCCTTGATTAGAATTATTGCTACCATTAGAAACTGTACCTAGTGTCGCTTTCATGTCATCGTTTTGTGTATCTTCAACTTTATTATTTGCAGTTGAAGATGAAGTTGAACCTGCTGATGGTTGGTTATCCTTAGCTTCACCATTTGTAGTTGCAGTTGTACCTACTGATGCTTGATCATCCTTAGCTTTGTTATTTGCAGCTCCCTTATCCAAATTATCTTTTGAATTCATACTACCTTTTGCATTGGCATCTGTTGGTGTTGCTGTTTCATTTGCTGAATCGGCATCAACTTCACCTGTTGGTTTTTCTGTTTCATTTGCTGCAACATTAGTTTCAGACTTTGGTTGACCATTATCTGATTGATCTAACTTGCTTTCACCTTTATCTTTTAAAGACTCAGAAGGATTTTGTGATTCAGTTATATTTGCTGATGGTAATGTTTCATTTGCAGATTCTACCATATTTTGATTAGTAGAATCTTTACTATCTTTTTCTGACTTAGGTGTAACTTCAGATTTTGGTTGTACAACTTTATCGTTGTCTTTTTCGTTTTCAGCATTTTTATCTGTTTTTGGACTTTGATTTGATTCATTTGTTGCTGATTCAACATTTCCTTCAGTAGCTGATGTTGCTGCTGTGTTCTCAGTTGTACCAGGAGCGTTAGTATTTGCTTCTGATGTCTCACTATTGTTATTAGTTGTTGACTCAGTTGCATTTGTTGGTGCTGATGTACCATTATTATTTGTTTCTACAGTTGGTTGTTCAGTTGATCCATTATTTGTTGCTACATCTGTATTACCATTAGTTGTTGACTCAGTTACATTAGGTTGTGCAGCATTTTCTGATGTTGCATTTGCATTTGAATTAGCTGTTGCATTAGCATCATCTGATCCACTATTTGTTTCATTTTCATCTGGATCATTTTGAGGTACAATCGCTTCAATTGCTGGTATCGTTACATTTTGTAATTCAGCAACTTCAGCATTTGATTGAGTTTTAGCTAAATCTTCAACAAATCTATCATGACTTCTACTTAAATCATTAAGAGCTGTTTCTTTCGCGGCTTTATTTGCATCTGCATTATTAATTGTTTCTTTTTGTTTGTTAACAGCATTTTCGATTTCTTTCAAAGCATTTTTCTTAGCTTCTGGATTAATTTGTTGTCCTTTTAGTTTTTCAAGAGCATTATTTTTCACAGTTTCAATTTCTGCATTCGTTGTTTGGTCAGAAATATCTTCTGTTGCTTTAGATAAAATATCTTCCAAAGTATTTGTAAATGCTTCTTTTTCTTCAGTTGTTGCATCTGTGTTAGCATTAACATTTGCTTCAATTTTGTCTAATGCTGTTTCTAATTCTTCAATCGCTTGTTGTTTATGTGTTGAGTCAATTTGAATATTATCAAATGCTTCAAGTCCTTGAGCTTTCGCTTTTTCCACTTCAGCAGTTGTTGTTGCATCAGTAATACCTTTTTTAGCTTGATCTGTAATTTGTTTAATAGTTGCTAATGCTTCTGCTTTTTCTTCAGATGTTAATTGGTCACTATGCTCAATAGAGTCTTTTGTGTCTTCTGCTTTAGCATCAATTGCTTGGTTCGCTTTAGGTTTAACAGTAGCATCTACTTGAACAGCGTCAATTGCCGCTTTACCTTGTGTTAAGGCATCATCTACGTCACCATTATCTACACCATTATTGATGCTTTCTAGTGCAGTTTGAACATTTTGGTTAACTTGGTTGATAGCTTGTTGTTTTTCATCTTGCGTTGCATTATTATCTGCTGAGATATTATTTCTCTTTTGATCTGCATAAGCATATAAATCTGTAGTTGCTGTTTCTTTCTTGCCAGTTGGAATCGTATAATCGTTAATATTATCTAAATCATTATGAATTTGTACTTCAATATCATCTTTAGATGTAGCTTGATTAACATTTTGATCCGCAGTTTGTTTTAATTCAGCAAGTTTTTGTTTTGCTTCAGCGATTTCATTTGAAGTAGAAGCATTAGAGTTATCCGCTTCGTTCACTTTAGCATTGTATGCAGCTTCAATCTTAGCTAAAGCATCTTTTTTGTATTCGCTAAATGTTTTAACTGCATTAATTTTAGCTTTTCCTTCTTTAACCGCATTATCAACATATTCATTTGTTGATGATTGATCGACATTTGTTTTCGCTTGATTTAACGCTGCATCAACCTCTTGTTTTGCATCATTAATTTCTTGTTGTGACGCATTAGGTGTTTGTTCAATTTGTGTTTTCTTATCAGCTGCAACTTGATCTAATTCTGTTTTACCTGCTGGTTTCTTAATAGGATTTGCATGAAGTTGTTGAACTTTTTGAACTGCTGTGTCTTTAGCAGTAGAAACATCACCTGTTGTATTTGCAGCATTAATATTATTTAAGCCATCTTCATATGCTGCTCTAACTGGTTCTATATCTTTTCCTTTTTCTTCATTAGTAGTCGTATTATCACTAAGAATTTCAGTTATTTTATTTTGCATTTCATTCAGCAATTCAGCTCTTGCATTCGTTTTAACATCTGTTGATGCTTGAATTGGATCAATTGCTTGAATTGCATTATCTTTTGCAGTGTTTACATCATCTATTGACTGTGCATTTTCAATATTTTGATTACCTTGTGTTAATTGTGCGTCTACTTGTTGATTTGCTTGTTCTTTTTCTTCAGTAGTCGCATCTGCAGTTTGTGCTATTTGTGCTTTTTGATCATTTGCTTTTGTTGCTAATTCATCTTTAGCAACATCTTTAATTGTTGTATCTGCAGTAATACCTTGTATATCAGCAACTGCTTGATCTTTAATTTGTGTTACATCATTTGTTGTTTGTGCATTTAAAATATCTTGATAAGCTTTTTCCTTAGCTTTAGTTACTAAATCTTTTGCTGCATTTTTCTCTTCAGTTGTAGCACCTGCTGTATTATCAATAGCTTGATTTTGAGTTGTAACAGATTGGTCTACTTCATTTTTCGCATTCGATTTAACTGCTGTTGCTGGATGTGTGCTTTGAATTGAATTTTTCCCAGCATCTTTCGCTGTATCTACACCATTATTGTCAGTTGCAGCTGTAATATTATTCTTCGCGTCTGTAACTGCTGTTGCTAATTGTTGAATTGCTGCTTCTTTTTCTTCATTTGTAGCATTTTGATCATTATTAATAACTGCTGTTTGAGCTACTTGTAATTGATCAATCTCATCTTTAGCCGCTTGTTTCTTAACAACTTTAGGTGTTACCGCATTAATTGCTGCTTCTGCATTTGCTTTAGCTTCATCAACTTGTGCGTTAGTAGTTGCTGCTGAAATGGCTTGATTTGCTTTACCATTTTCAGTATTTGCTTCTGCATCAGCTGCTTGTTTTTCTTCATCTGTTGCATCTGGCGTAGCTTGAATCTCTTGTAATTTGTTGTTTAAAATTGTTGTGATTTCATTACGTGCAGTTGCTTTTTTATTAACAGTTGGTGTTACTTGGTCAATACTAGTCTCACCATTTGTTTTAGCTTGATCAACATCATTTTGACTATTTGCAGCTTCAATGTTGCTATTTGCTTGTGTCGCTGCATTATCTACATCCGCATTAGCTGCTGCAATTTCTTCTGCAGTGATGTCTTGAGTTTGAGCGATTGCTGCTTTACGCTCATTCACTTTTGTAGCAATTGCTTGTTTCGCATCATCTTTCGTTGTTGTAGCTGATTGAATTGCTTCAATTTTAGCAATTTCTTCATTTTTAGCCGCTTCAACTTCCGCATTTGAATGAGCTGCATCTATTGCTGCATCAGCTGTTGTTTTTTCTGTTTGAACTTGTTGTTTTGCTGCTGTTTTTTCTTCTGTTGTAGAACCGTTATTTCCATCAATTGCTGTTTCTTGAGCTTGTACTTTGTCGGCTATCGCTTGTTTTGCTGCTGGTTTAACATTAGCATCTGGCGTAATTGCAGCTATTGTAGCTTCATTAGTAGTTTTTGCATTATCTACATCACTATTAGCTGCTGCGTTATCAATATCTGTATTAGCAGTAACTACTGCTTGATCAACTTTATCTTTTGCAGCTTGTTGTTCTTCAGTTGTTGAAGTATTCATTGCTTCAATTGCTGTTTTACGTTCGCTAGCTTTTTGAGCTATTTCCGCTTTAGCATCAGATTTCTTAGTTGTTGCCGCTTGAATTTGATTAATTGCAGCAATAGCATTATCTTTAGCTGTTGCTACATCACTATTTGAATTTGCTGCATCAAGATTCGTTCTCGCCTCTTGTTTTTTAGCATCCAATTGTGTATATGCAGCTTCTTTTTCTTCTGTTGTTGAATCATTACTATTTTGGATTTCTTGTTTACGTGTATTATATGCGTTTTCTACTGCTGCATCAGCTGCTGGTTTAACTCTAGCTTGTGTTTGAATTGCATTGATTTTATCTAAAACCTTTGCTTTAGTCTCAGCAACTTCTTGTTTTGATTTAACAACTTGAATGTCATGTAAGCCTTCTTTTTGAGCTGCATCTACTGCTGCATCAGCTTCTGCTACTTCTTCATTTGTTGCATTTGAAACCGTTGCATTTTGAGCTTTTCGAGCTGTTGCAGCTTGTTTAACTTCTTTATATGCATCCATTTTAGTTTGTGTTGAGTCAGTAATATTTTCGATTTTGAAAATTTCTTCGTTTTTAACTCTCTCTAAATCTTGTGCAGTCGTAGTCGCTTCAATAGCTTTAACTCCTGTAGCTTTTGCTGCATTAATACGTTCAATTGCTTCTGCTACTTCCTCATTCGTTGTATCAGGATTTAAAGGTGCCTGGTCAATTTGAGCTTGTACAACTTCTTCATATTCATCAAGTGCAGCTGTTTTTGCTGATGTAGAAGGTGCAGTTTGATTAATATCATTTATTGCTTTCGTTTTAATTGCTTCTACTTGTGCATTCGTTGTTGCTGCATCAATATCTTTAATTGCTTTCGTTTCAATTTGGCCAATTTTATTGTTAGCTGCATCTTTTTCATCTTGTAAAGATGCTGTAGACTTTTTAATTTGTTGTTTACGAGTTGTAACTGCTTGTATAATATCTTGTTTCGCCTGTGGTTTAACAGTCGGAGTAATAACATCTTGTTCTAATACTGCAATTCCATTATCTTTTTCAGTTGTAACACCTTGATCTGTTGTTTGTTTATTAATTTCTGCGATTGCATTATTTTTATCATTGTTAATTTTAGTTACTAGTGCTGTAATCTCATCTTGCGTAACTTTTTTACTTTGTTGAGCTGCTTCAATCTTTTCTTGTGCTTTAGCATCTAACTCTGCAATTGCTGCTTGGTCATCAATTAATGCAGCTTGTAGTTTAGTTACTAAACCATCTATATCTGCTTGAGATGCACGATTTGCAGTTTCAACATGATTAGCATCTTCATTTAAAATTGTGTCTGCTTGTTGTTTTAGTTTATTGTATTCTGCAATAGACGCTGTTGTGTAATGATTTTCATCAACTTGTGAATTAACTTGCTGTTGCAATGCATCTTTATTCATTTCAACTGCTACTGAAAATGGATCAGCTGTTAATGTAACTTCTGGTTGCGCATTACCAACAATAACATCTGAAGCAGTACGATATGTTAATTTTTCATTAAAATCAATATTTTTAGGTGTATCAATATTCGCAACATTAACCTTATATGATAATTTTAAAGATTTATCCGGGAATAAAACTTCTTTCGTATGAGTACCACGTGCTGTTGTCACACCTTGGCTTGTAAATGTTAATTTATTGGCATTTTGATCATAATTAACAGTCATATTTTTCAATACTGTACTGTCTTCATTACCATTAGGGAATGTTGTAGTTAATGAATCATTAACGTACGTTACACCTTGTGGTAAAGTTACTTCATATTTAAATTGATCCGCTTTTAAAGATGCACCAAAATTACCATTGTTACCAATTTCAGTGTTAATAGTATATTCTTTATTGTTTGTTGCTTTCGGTGCTAAATCTCTATTTTTGACATATAAATGAGATCCTGAGAATAATCCAACATTATCAATGAATGAGTAGTATTTGTAACCGTCTTTATTTGTTGTAATTCTTGAAGCATCTGCAACTGCTGTATTATCTGGAATGAATTGTAATTCTAAACGATCAGCATCCGTTGGCACTTTAAATAAGTGCGCAGTTCCAGTCTTAGCTACATTTACAGTTGCTAATTCAGTATTCTTCTTAGCATCTTTAATAACTAAATTTGTTGCACCTTGCTTACTATTTGTTTGCATTGTTGTAAAATTGATAATTAATTCTGAATCTGGTTTAACAGATACAGTTTTTGAAATACCATTAAAGTTACCATGATCCGTTGAATCATTCGCATTGACACGACCTAACGCCGCAACATTTCCTTTTGCTTGATAGTTTTGAGGATTGTTCTTATCAAACATATCGCTTCGTCTTAATTCAGAATTAACGAAACCAATTTTACCGTTATTAATTAAAGAGTATCCATCTACATGATCTGTAACAGTTACAGTTGGATCTTGTCTATTTTCATCTGTTTTAATTGCAGGATCATCAAATGTTAATGTTGTATTGATACTACCTTCACCTGTATTACTTGCATTTGGGTCTTGTGTTTGTGTGTTTGCTACAGGTGCTGCTGGTTGCGCCGCTGTTGGTTGACCTGCAGGTGCTGCATTAGCTGGTTGTGTTTGATTGGCAGGTGTTGCATTATTAGCTGGTGTTGCTTGATTATTTCCTTGACCTGCCTGATTTGCTGGAGCTGCTTGGTTTCCTGGTTGTGCTTGGGCAGCATTATTGGGAGCTGCTTGGTTGCCTTGTCCTGCTGGTTGAGCCTGTGCTGTATTATTTGGATCAGCTTGGTTTCCTTGTCCTGCTGGTTGTGCATTTGGATCTGCTTGTCCAGCTTGATTTGCTGCTGGTTGAGCTTGATTAGCTGGAGTTCCCGCTGGTTGTGCAGTTGGTTGAGCTTGTCCCCCTGGTGTACCAGCATTTGCGTTAGGCTGAGCATTTGCATCAACTGGTTGATTTTGTGCTGGCTGATTTTGCTCTGCTGCAGACGCTGTCGGGTTAGTAGATATAAATGTAACAGTAGCAATTAAGGCTGAAAAAATACCGACATTAAATTTTCTGATACTAAATTTTTGTTGTCTGAATAAATTCATTAAGTCATCCTCCTGGTTGATTATTCTTGCTGTTAAATGATGTCACTTAATCAACTTTTAATATAAACAGCTTTCTTCCATCTTATAAAAGACAGAACAATTCTATCTAATTAAAATTAATTTTATCATCAATATATATTGAGTACCAGTGTATTTTATATTACATATTGATTACTTTATTTTTAATTAGTTTGTATCATTTTTCATTTGTAGTATAAATTATTTCTACATGCACAAAAAAACCGATGCATTTGCATCGGCTTATTTTCCTCATAAAATTATTTATCTAATCCCATTTTCTCTTGAACTACATCAGCTATTTGTTGTGCAAATCGTTCAGCATCTTCATCAGTTGCCGCTTCAACCATGACACGAACTAATGGTTCAGTACCAGAAGGTCTCACTAAAATTCTACCTTCTCCATTCATCTCTACCTCAACTTTTGTCATAACTTCTTTTACATCAACATTTTCTTCTACACGATATTTATCAGTTACACGTACGTTAATTAAAGATTGTGGGTATTTCTTCATTTGTGAAGCTAACTCACTTAAAGATTTCCCAGTCATTTTAATAACTGAAGCTAAATGAATACCTGTTAATAATCCATCACCTGTAGTATTATAATCCATCATGACAATATGTCCCGATTGTTCTCCTCCAAGATTATAATTTCCACGACGCATTTCTTCAACAACGTATCTGTCTCCAACTTTTGTCTTATTTGATTTGATACCTTCTTGTTCAAGGGCTTTATAGAAACCTAAATTACTCATCACTGTAGAAACAATCATATTATTATTTAATTCTTGGTTTTTATGCATTGCTTGACCAATTATAAACATAATTTGATCGCCATCAACGATTTGTCCATTTTCATCTACTGCGATTATTCTATCTCCGTCGCCGTCAAAAGCAAGTCCGAAATCACTTTCAGTCTCTAATACTTTTTCAGCTAATTTTTCAGGATGTGTCGACCCGCATTTTTCATTAATATTGTAACCATCTGGACTACAACCAATTGTTTCAGTATCAGCTTCTAAGTCACCGAATAAAAATGGTGCTAGTGATGATGTTGAGCCATTTGCTCCGTCTAATACAATTTTTAAGCCTTCAAAGTTAACATCAACAGTTGATTTTAAATAACTTAAATATTTTTGTGCACCTTCAAAGTAATCTGAATAATGCACGATATCATTACCAATCGGTCTAGGTAATTCTGGATTCTCTTGATCCAATAATGCCTCAATTTCATTTTCTTGTTCATCAGATAATTTAAAACCATCCGAGCCAAAGAACTTAATACCATTATCTTCCACTGGATTATGTGATGCTGAAATCATTACACCTAATTCTGCACCCATTTCACGTGTTAAATATGCAACACCTGGTGTTGAAATAATTCCTAAACGCATAACTTCTGCACCGATTGAAATCAATCCAGCAATTAACGCTGATTCTAACATTTCACCTGAAACTCTTGTATCACGACCAACAAGTACACGAGGATGTTTTTCTCCTTTATTATGCGCTAAAACATAACCACCATATCTTCCTAATTTAAATGCCAATTCTGGTGTTAATTCTTGGTTTGCGACACCTCTTACTCCGTCTGTACCAAAATATTTTCCCATTGTTTACTCTCCTTTATTTTAGCTATTTATTTTACATTGATATAAGCTTTTGTTTCACTTGGTTCTGCTTTAGATACACCATCTGGCAGATCAATTTTAACAGTTTTTTCAGTTGATTCAGAAATTCCATCTAAATCTACTTCTGCATCCACTTCACTTATATTTTGTAAGTCATCACGACTTCCATAGATTTCTATCTCTTTATCTTCTAAGTCAATCGAGCTTAATTCTTTATCATCTGCTAAACTACCTTTTTGTTTAACATTTACTTTTACTTTTTTACTGAATGGTGCTACTTTAACCTGTAAATTTACTTCATTAGGTTGAATTGAGACATTTAATTTATTCAATTTTTTATCAAATGCGGTTACTTCTGCAACATCTTTTGTGTCACCTGTAATTTTTTTATTACTGTTGAATGTTGCTTTTAAGTATGCAATCTCTTTCAATTGATCTTCTCCACCAGTTACTTTAACAGTTTGAGGAGACACTTCTTGTTTTGTAATTTTGTATAGTGAGTCAATATCACTTTGACTTACATCTGGTTGAACTGTCATTTTCTTAGTGACTTTGTTTTCAAGTGTAATATTAGCCACTTTAGGTTTAACGGAATAATGAATGTCATCAGCTAAACCTTTAACTTGATATTTTTCTTGATATTTTCCTGCTTTTGCATTCGTTAAATCAATAACGACTCTTAAATCTTCTGGGTTTTCAATTTTTAATATTTTAGATTGTGGACCTGAAATAGTAACATTAACAGTTTCAGGCGCTTTTGTTAAATGTAAATCTTTTGAATTATAAAGAATTTCAACTGGTACATCTTGAATCGTCTTATTTGATTTTTGACCAAGATTGCCAGTATTAAAGATATTTCCAAAAACATTGTTAACAGATAAAAAGAAAAACAATGCCAAAAGAAAGGCAATAAATCGTAAGCCCCATTTACTTTCCAGCATATTATTTCACACCTTTCTTTTGAAAACGTGTGCCAAACCAATGTTCAGCAAGCAATTCTTCAAAAATCTCATTTGAAATGTCTCGGCGCAATTTTCCATCAAATGTCACTGAAATATCACCTGTTTCTTCAGATACGATGACTGTAAATGCATCAGATACTTCTGAAATACCTACAGCAGCTCTATGTCTTGTCCCTAAGCTCTTAGAGATTTTAGCACTATCAGACAATGGTAAATAACTTGCTGCAGCAGCTATCTTAGTACCTTGAATAATCATCGCACCATCATGTAAAGGTGTATTAGGTATAAAAACATTTATCAGTAGTTCTTGTGAAATATTTGAATCCATTGCAATACCTGTTTCAATATAATCTTGTAGACCCGTTTCTTTTTCAAAGACTATTAATGCTCCTATACGTCTCTTAGCCATATATTGTACGGCTTTTGAAACAGATTGAATCAATTTCTCTTCATCTTTACTATACGTATTTGACGTATAACGTTTTAAAAAGCTACCTCTACCAAGTTGTTCTAACGCACGTCTAATTTCTGGTTGGAATATAACTATTAAAGCTAATACCCCCCATTGAATAACGATATCAAATAATTTAGATGTCGCAGTTAAGTTTAATATCATACTTATCTGTTGGCCTATAACAATTACTAATATCCCTTTAAGTAATTGTATCGCTTTAGTTCCCTTAAAGACTGTAATAAGAAGATATAGTACATACCAAACAATTAGTAAATCAAGGATACTCGTTACTATTTTTAACGTACTGAGGTTTTGAAAAAAGTTGGAAAAATCCATAACATCTCCTCCGGGTAATATTTTTCCATAATACCCATTATACCAATCATTTACAGCACTGTCATACGAACACATTTTTAAATTGAAAAAATTTATTTTAAAGTTTTTAAGCGCTCATTTTCTTTTTAGTAAATTAAAAAAGTAGTGCAAAAAGTGGAAGATACTTTTACACTACAAATCGTTCATTTATAATAATGTTTCACCAAAAAATGTTCCAATTAAAGAAACAGCCTGCTCTGCAGTATGGTTATTGTGATCGATTAACGGATTAACTTCTACTAAATCCATAGAAGTTACTAATTGTGATTGATGTAATAATTCTAATGCAAAATGACTTTCTCGATAACTAAGACCTCCTAAAACCCTAGTTCCTGTTCCAGGCGTTTCTAAAGGATCTAATGCATCAACATCTAATGATAAATGTAAACCATCAACATTTCGCGACTTTAAATATGTTAATGTACTTTCAATAACTTCTTTTATACCTACCTTGTCTATATCAGCCATTGTAAAAGTTTTAATGTCATTATCTTTAATAAATTGTCTTTCTCCTTTATCTAAATCTCTCATACCAATTAAAACGATATTTTCTGGTTTTACTACATTTTTATTAAATTCTAATAATTCTTTAGGACCTTCACCAGTTAAAATTCGTAAAGGCATGCCATGAATATTTCCACTTGGAGATTCTTCTGGAACGTTTAAATCTCCATGAGCATCATACCAAATTACTCCTAAATTATTATAATGATTACTTATAGCTGAAATAGAACCTACTGCGATAGAATGATCACCTCCGAGTACAAGAGGAAATCTATTATTATTTATTGATTTTGATACTTGATTATTAAGTTTTCCAGTAACTTCTAATATCTCATCATAGTTTCTCAAACCATTTTGCTCACTTTGAAATTTTTCTATATCTACTGTTGGTACTTCAATATCCCCTTGATCATAAATCTCAAGATTTAATTGTTTTAAACGTGGAATTAAACCAGCATATCTAATTGCTGTTGGTCCTAAATCAACACCTAGCTTTCTTTGTCCAAATGTTGATGGTACACCAATAATATCTATTGCTTTTCTATTACTCATAAGCGTCCCCCTTTGCTCTACATAAATCCAGAATAATGTATGCGCTTTCTATAATCAAGTAATACCTTGGGAGTTGGACAGAAATGATAAAGAACCACTAATGATTTATTATGCTTTTTTGGTTCTATAATAAATCGGACTGATGGAAAAAGTATTTTTCTTTCCATCAGTCCGATTTTTTGATTTTGAATATAAAAAAAGCACTTTCCAAAATGGAAAGTGCATGTAGTGAGCCATAGAGGATTCGAACCTCTGACCCTCTGATTAAAAGTCAGATGCTCTACCAACTGAGCTAATGGCTCTAATGGCTGGGCTAGCTGGATTCGAACCAACGAGTGACGGAGTCAAAGTCCGTTGCCTTACCGCTTGGCTATAGCCCAATATATAGATGGTGGAGGGGGGCAGATTCGAACTGCCGAACCCGAAGGAGCGGATTTACAGTCCGCCGCGTTTAGCCACTTCGCTACCCCTCCAGCTTATTCAGTTATTAAAATAATCAAAATGGTGGAGAATGACGGGTTCGAACCGCCGACCCTCTGCTTGTAAGGCAGATGCTCTCCCAGCTGAGCTAATTCTCCAAAATAATGACTCCTACGGGACTCGAACCCGTGTTACCGCCGTGAAAGGGCGGTGTCTTAACCGCTTGACCAAGGAGCCATGGCTCCACAGGTAGGACTCGAACCTACGACCGATCGGTTAACAGCCGATAGCTCTACCACTGAGCTACTGTGGATTAATATTATAAGCCTGGCAACGTTCTACTCTAGCGGAACGTAAGTCCAACTACCATCGACGCTAAGGAGCTTAACTTCTGTGTTCGGCATGGGAACAGGTGTGACCTCCTTGCTATAGTCACCAGACATATGAATGTAGATTATACATTCAAAACTAGATAGTAAGTAAAAGTGATTTTGCTTCGCAAAACATTTAATTTGATTAAGTCTTCGATCGATTAGTATTCGTCAGCTCCACATGTCACCATGCTTCCACCTCGAACCTATTAACCTCATCATCTTTGAGGGATCTTATAACCGAAGTTGGGAAATCTCATCTTGAGGGGGGCTTCATGCTTAGATGCTTTCAGCACTTATCCCGTCCACACATAGCTACCCAGCTATGCCGTTGGCACGACAACTGGTACACCAGAGGTATGTCCATCCCGGTCCTCTCGTACTAAGGACAGCTCCTCTCAAATTTCCTACGCCCACGACGGATAGGGACCGAACTGTCTCACGACGTTCTGAACCCAGCTCGCGTACCGCTTTAATGGGCGAACAGCCCAACCCTTGGGACCGACTACAGCCCCAGGATGCGATGAGCCGACATCGAGGTGCCAAACCTCCCCGTCGATGTGAACTCTTGGGGGAGATAAGCCTGTTATCCCCGGGGTAGCTTTTATCCGTTGAGCGATGGCCCTTCCATGCGGAACCACCGGATCACTAAGTCCGTCTTTCGACCCTGCTCGACTTGTAGGTCTCGCAGTCAAGCTCCCTTATGCCTTTACACTCTATGAATGATTTCCAACCATTCTGAGGGAACCTTTGAGCGCCTCCGTTACCTTTTAGGAGGCGACCGCCCCAGTCAAACTGCCCGCCTGACACTGTCTCCCACCACGATAAGTGGTGCGGGTTAGAAAGCCAACACAGCTAGGGTAGTATCCCACCAGCGCCTCCACGTAAGCTAGCGCTCACGTTTCAAAGGCTCCTACCTATCCTGTACAAGCTGTGCCGAATTTCAATATCAGGCTACAGTAAAGCTCCACGGGGTCTTTCCGTCCTGTCGCGGGTAACCTGCATCTTCACAGGTACTATGATTTCACCGAGTCTCTCGTTGAGACAGTGCCCAAATCGTTACGCCTTTCGTGCGGGTCGGAACTTACCCGACAAGGAATTTCGCTACCTTAGGACCGTTATAGTTACGGCCGCCGTTTACTGGGGCTTCGATTCGTAGCTTCGCAGAAGCTAACCACTCCTCTTAACCTTCCAGCACCGGGCAGGCGTCAGCCCCTATACATCACCTTACGGTTTAGCAGAGACCTGTGTTTTTGATAAACAGTCGCTTGGGCCTATTCACTGCGGCTCTTCTGGGCGTTAACCCTAAAGAGCACCCCTTCTCCCGAAGTTACGGGGTCATTTTGCCGAGTTCCTTAACGAGAGTTCGCTCGCTCACCTTAGAATTCTCATCTTGACTACCTGTGTCGGTTTGCGGTACGGGCACCTATTTTCTATCTAGAGGCTTTTCTCGGCAGTGTGAAATCAACGACTCGAAGACACAATGTCTTCTCCCCATCACAGCTTAGCCTTAATGAGTACCGGATTTGCCTAATACTCAGCCTTACTGCTTAGACGTGCAATCCAATCGCACGCTTCGCCTATCCTACTGCGTCCCCCCATCGATTAAAACGATTATAGGTGGTACAGGAATATCAACCTGTTATCCATCGCCTACGCCTGTCGGCCTCAGCTTAGGACCCGACTAACCCAGAGCGGACGAGCCTTCCTCTGGAAACCTTAGTCAATCGGTGGACGGGATTCTCACCCGTCTTTCGCTACTCACACCGGCATTCTCACTTCTAAGCGCTCCACATGTCCTTGCGATCATGCTTCAACGCCCTTAGAACGCTCTCCTACCATTGTCCAAAGGACAATCCACAGCTTCGGTAATATGTTTAGCCCCGGTACATTTTCGGCGCAGTGTCACTCGACTAGTGAGCTATTACGCACTCTTTAAATGATGGTCGCTTCTAAGCCAACATCCTAGTTGTCTGGGCAACGCCACATCCTTTTCCACTTAACATATATTTTGGGACCTTAGCTGGTGGTCTGGGCTGTTTCCCTTTCGAACACGGACCTTATCACCCATGTTCTGACTCCCAAGTTAAATTAATTGGCATTCGGAGTTTGTCTGAATTCGGTAACCCGAGAAGGGCCCCTCGTCCAAACAGTGCTCTACCTCCAATAATCATCACTTGAGGCTAGCCCTAAAGCTATTTCGGAGAGAACCAGCTATCTCCAGGTTCGATTGGAATTTCTCCACTACCCTCAGTTCATCCGCTCACTTTTCAACGTAAGTCGGTTCGGTCCTCCATTCAGTGTTACCTGAACTTCAACCTGACCAAGGGTAGATCACCTGGTTTCGGGTCTACGACCAAATACTAAACGCCCTATTCAGACTCGCTTTCGCTACGGCTCCACATTTACTGCTTAACCTTGCATCAAATCGTAACTCGCCGGTTCATTCTACAAAAGGCACGCCATCACCCATTAACGGGCTCTGACTACTTGTAAGCACACGGTTTCAGGTTCTATTTCACTCCCCTTCCGGGGTGCTTTTCACCTTTCCCTCACGGTACTGGTTCACTATCGGTCACTAGAGAGTATTTAGCCTTAGGAGATGGTCCTCCCAGATTCCGACGGAATTTCACGTGCTCCGTCGTACTCAGGATCCACTCAAGAGAGACAATATTTTCGACTACAGGATTATTACCTTCTTTGATTCATCTTTCCAGATGATTCGTCTAATATCGTCCTTTGTAACTCCGTATAGAGTGTCCTACAACCCCAACAAGCAAGCTTGTTGGTTTGGGCTCTTCCCGTTTCGCTCGCCGCTACTAAGGGAATCGAATTTTCTTTCTCTTCCTCCGGGTACTAAGATGTTTCAGTTCTCCGGGTGTGCCTTCTGATATGCTATGTATTCACATATCGATAACATGACATAACTCATGCTGGGTTTCCCCATTCGGAAATCTCTGGATCAAAGCTTACTTACAGCTCCCCAAAGCATATCGTCGTTAGTAACGTCCTTCATCGGCTTCTAGTGCCAAGGCATCCACCGTGCGCCCTTAATAACTTAATCTATGTTTCCACCATTTTTATAAGTCAAACACTAGCATAAAGCTAAGTTCTTTTATAAAAAGATTTAAACGCGTTATTAATCTTGTGAGTGTTCTTTCGAACACTAGCGATTATTTCTTATGAATTCAAGCTTATTTAAAACTCTTTATTCACTCGGTTTTGCTTGGTAAAATCTATATTTTACTTACTTATCTAGTTTTCAATGTACAAAATAAAAATGAATGTTGAATAAACATTCAAAACTGAATACAATATGTCACGTTATTCCGCATCTTCTGAAGAAGATGTTCCGAATATATCCTTAGAAAGGAGGTGATCCAGCCGCACCTTCCGATACGGCTACCTTGTTACGACTTCACCCCAATCATTTGTCCCACCTTCGACGGCTAGCTCCTAAAAGGTTACTCCACCGGCTTCGGGTGTTACAAACTCTCGTGGTGTGACGGGCGGTGTGTACAAGACCCGGGAACGTATTCACCGTAGCATGCTGATCTACGATTACTAGCGATTCCAGCTTCATGTAGTCGAGTTGCAGACTACAATCCGAACTGAGAACAACTTTATGGGATTTGCTTGACCTCGCGGTTTCGCTGCCCTTTGTATTGCCCATTGTAGCACGTGTGTAGCCCAAATCATAAGGGGCATGATGATTTGACGTCATCCCCACCTTCCTCCGGTTTGTCACCGGCAGTCAACTTAGAGTGCCCAACTTAATGATGGCAACTAAGCTTAAGGGTTGCGCTCGTTGCGGGACTTAACCCAACATCTCACGACACGAGCTGACGACAACCATGCACCACCTGTCACTTTGTCCCCCGAAGGGGAAGGCTCTATCTCTAGAGTTGTCAAAGGATGTCAAGATTTGGTAAGGTTCTTCGCGTTGCTTCGAATTAAACCACATGCTCCACCGCTTGTGCGGGTCCCCGTCAATTCCTTTGAGTTTCAACCTTGCGGTCGTACTCCCCAGGCGGAGTGCTTAATGCGTTAGTCTATGACACTAAGGGGCGGAAACCCCCTAACACTTAGCACTCATCGTTTACGGCGTGGACTACCAGGGTATCTAATCCTGTTTGATCCCCACGCTTTCGCACATCAGCGTCAGTTACAGACCAGAAAGTCGCCTTCGCCACTGGTGTTCCTCCATATCTCTGCGCATTTCACCGCTACACATGGAATTCCACTTTCCTCTTCTGCACTCAAGTTTTCCAGTTTCCAATGACCCTCCACGGTTGAGCCGTGGGCTTTCACATCAGACTTAAAAAACCGCCTACGCGCGCTTTACGCCCAATAATTCCGGATAACGCTTGCCACCTACGTATTACCGCGGCTGCTGGCACGTAGTTAGCCGTGGCTTTCTGATTAGGTACCGTCAAGATGTGCACAGTTACTTACACATATGTTCTTCCCTAATAACAGAGTTTTACGATCCGAAGACCTTCATCACTCACGCGGCGTTGCTCCGTCAGGCTTTCGCCCATTGCGGAAGATTCCCTACTGCTGCCTCCCGTAGGAGTCTGGACCGTGTCTCAGTTCCAGTGTGGCCGATCACCCTCTCAAGTCGGCTATGCATCGTTGCCTTGGTAAGCCGTTACCTTACCAACTAGCTAATGCAGCGCGGATCCATCTATAAGTGACAGCAAGACCGTCTTTCACTTTTGAACCATGCGGTTCAAAATATTATCCGGTATTAGCTCCGGTTTCCCGAAGTTATCCCAGTCTTATAGGTAGGTTATCCACGTGTTACTCACCCGTCCGCCGCTAACATCAGAGAAGCAAGCTTCTCATCCGTTCGCTCGACTTGCATGTATTAGGCACGCCGCCAGCGTTCATCCTGAGCCAGGATCAAACTCTCCATAAAAATTATGATGTTTGATTAGCTCATAAATACTAAATAATGTTTGTAACTTATAGTTACGTTTTTGGAATTAACGTTGACATATTGTCATTCAGTTTTCAATGTTCATTAATGTTCAATCTCTTTTATTGTACTTCATTTATTTTTAGAAGTCAATAACTTTTTGAACGATCACTTTATTTATTTTATATTGTTTTTATAGTAGTTTCAATAGTAAGTTTTACACTTTTGAAATACTTCTTTAAAAACAACTTGCCGTTTTTGACGACTTTTTAATATTACCAACTTTAGATTTTAAAGTCAATAACTTTTTTCAAAACTTTTGGTGTTTGTAATTCATGTTTCATTTCAAAACGTGATTGCTTAACACAAGAATTTATTTTACCAGCATTCTATAACAATTCAATATAAAAACGTACAAAATAAAAGTAATTTTGTACGTTTAGCTTATTTTATACCTATTTATTTGTTGATGCTATAACTTTTTGTGCAATAGAGCTATATATTTTACCTAATCGATCATCAGGTTGATAAATAGAAGGTGAGAAATCTTTTGGATTCCAAGACGGTTGTTCTAATGGTAATTCACCAAGTAACTGTGTATTTAGCTCATCAGCTAACTTAGTTCCGCCACCTTTTCCGAATACATATTCTTTATTACCTGTTTCTTTACTTTCAAAATAACTCATGTTTTCTATAACACCTAAAATAGAGTGCTCTGTATGTTTTGCCATTGCACCAGCTCGGGCAGCGACAAATGCTGCTGTAGGATGAGGTGTTGTAACAATAATTTCTTTGCTTGAAGGTAACATCGTATGAACATCAAGTGCTACATCTCCAGTTCCAGGTGGAAGATCAAGTATTAGATATTCTATGTCTCCCCATTTAACTTCTGTAAAGAAATTCGTTAACATTTTGCCTAACATTGGCCCTCTCCATATTACTGGTGCATTTTCTTCAACAAAAAATGCCATTGAAATAACTTTAACGCCGTGACGTTCAACTGGAATTACTTCTTTGCCTTTAATACCAGGTTTTTCATCGATTCCCATCATATCTGGAACACTGAATCCATATATATCAGCATCAACTAATCCTACTTTTTTTCCTTCACGAGCTAGTGCAACTGCTAAATTGACTGCAACAGTTGATTTACCAACGCCACCTTTACCAGATGCTATTGCGATAAACTCAACTGGATTATTTTGTGATAAAAGTCCTTCAATAGTTTTCGGCTTATTTTCTTCTTTAGGTTTAAATTGATTTACTTTATCTTCTGGTAACGTTTCAAAACGAATGCCCACAGTTTTCGCACCATTTTCTTTTAAAACATTAACAACTGCCATTTGTAAATCTAATTGAGGTGCACCACCTAATTGTGCCATTGCTAGCTTAACACTTACATGTTCTTTTTCTTCTTTAATAGAAACTTCTACAATACCTTCTGTTTCTTTTAAAGGTACATCTATAATAGGATCTTTAATTTCTCCTACTAATTCTTTTACTTGATCTACCGTTAACAAAGTAAATCCCCCTTAACCTTTTTAAAATATCTACATAATTACAAATATCAACTTTTACGTAGTCTATCAATAAAAGTATAAAACTTTTTATTAAATAAAAAAAGAAGTTAGCCTATCATTTTCAATAGACCAACTGTTGCAATTTTTTTAAAACTTTCTTCTATTAGATTCTAGTGTTTCTGATTCTTTAATAAATAACGAAACCGCAAATGCGATGATAACTAAAACTGACACAAACGCAAATGAAATATCTACACCAATTGCAATTGATTGTTGTTTTATTTCAGTCGCAGATAAATGCGAAGAAGATGTAGATGAAAATATTTTTGCACCAAAACTCATCAATGTAACCATTAATGCTGTTCCTAATGATCCTGCCATCACACGACCAAAATTCATAATTGCCGTACCGTGAGAGATTTCCTCATTTTTCAAAGAATTTATACCAGTCGTGTTAATTGGCATCATCAATAACGAGACCGAAAACATTCTAGTAGCATAAACTATAATTAAATACGTATATGAGGTGTTTGTGTGTAAAAAACATAACATTATCGTTGTAATTGTCAGTATTGTAAATCCAGTATAAATTAATGGTCTAGGTCCATATTTATCATAAAATTTACCAGTAAATACCGACATAATGCCATTTATTATTGCACCGGGCATAATTACGAGACCTGATAGCAAAGCAGATAAAGCTAAACTATTTTGAACATAAAGTGGGATTAATAATGCTGGACCTACCATTGACATCATAATAATCATTGAACTTATTGTACATAATGCAAATATTCGATTTTTAAAAACCTTTAAATTTAAAAGCGCATTACTGATATTAAATTGTCTTCGTATAAATAGATAAATGATAAATGAACTAATTATCATCGTAGTAATAACTATTGGACTATTAAACCCTAAATCACCTGCACTACTGAACGCATATAACATTAATCCGAATCCAATAGTTGAATACATCACTGAACGTTTATCTAGTTTTGTATATTTTACTTCATTATAACTTGAAATTGAAATTAAACCGAATATAAATGCTACTAAAGCAATACCTACTATGATAATGAACGGCACACGCCAGCTTGCTTGATCAATAATTAAGCCGGTAACTGTTGGACCGATTGCTGGTGCAAATTGAATTACTAAACCTGCTAATCCCATGGCAAAGCCTCTATGTTCTTTGCTAAACAAAGTAAATAACGTAAATTGCATTAATGGCATCAGCACACCAGCACCCATTGCTTGTATAACTCGAGCTAACATCAAAACGCCAAAGTTCGGTGCTATAGCTGCTACAATAGAACCTATTAAAAATGTTCCCATTGCCGCTAGATATAATGGTTTAGTTTTGATTCTATCCATTAAATATGCAGTTAAAGGAATCATGACACCATTTACAAGCATAAAACCTGTAACTAACCATTGAGATGTACTTTCATTAATATTTAATTCTCTCATTATACTTGGTAGCGCTGTATTTAATAAGGTTTGATTCAATATTGCTACAAATGCACTTATTAGCATGACAGCTACTATAAAATTTCTTCTACGAGTTGATAATTGAACATTGGACATTGTATTTCCTCCTTTCAACAAATTTATATTTAATTCTTCACCATTAATATTTAACTTTTAAACATCAAAATAATACACAAATTTTAACCCATCGATATTGATATAGTATTTTAAATACCACTAATTAGTTATTCAAACTCGTCGTGTCACATAATTCAATTTAATAAAAAAGAATTTGGAACATCTAAACATGCCCCAAACTCCAATTGTTTATTTTCTATTATTGAGATTTTTACTTTCAGGATAAAATTGAAGTTTACATACATAAAGAAAACCTATGATTACCATGATGACCCAGAAATCAATATTAATATACACATAATGTAAATGAATAATGAAATAAAATAATGTTGTAGCAACCATATAAGAAATTAAATGGAATGTTGCTCCCCTAAAATACGCATTTTCAGGAAGCATCTTTCTAAAATAATCCATTAAATGTTCGACTGCAAAAATGATAAAGTAACCAAATATGATATAACTACCGTAATACAATAAATTATCATACATATTTCTATTGTATGTGAAGTCCCCTAATCTGAAGTAAATAAGTAATCTGCTTAGACCATAAAGTCCAAAACCTAGAAATGTTAAAAATATTGCACCAGATAATACAAACACAAAGAGGACAATCATTGTAGTTAATAAATTATAAAATTTATGCTTAAAAGAATTCACAATCATTGCCCTCCTTAATATCGAGTATTGAAAAGTTAATTATATATATTGCAATCTATTTAACTATAGTCAAGAATATTTATTATTTCTTACTTTAATTACACTACATCAATTTTAAATATAATTCTATTCTTTTGTTTGAGGCGGATATTCTTTAAAGAATTTAATCCAAATAAAAATAAGACCAATACATATTATAGAAACAACACCTAAAACATTATGAAGATTGGAGCCAAATAATCCGGATTGTAACGCGTAAAGGTATCCCATAATTGTTGATCCTATTGATGCACCTAGATTTTTAGTCAATCCGTAAAATGACATCATTTTTTTCATTTGTACCGGGCTTGTTTCTTCTTGTACGATTACACTGTCTTTAGTATATATATATCCAAAACTTAATCCTGCTAATATCAATACTGCTGCGATTAGCAGTGGCAATTCAATGCCGAATGCAATGATAATACTACTTAATAATAACAACGTAAATGAAAGTAAATAAATTGTTTTTCTTGATAATTTAGCTTCTACATGATGTAAATTAAAATTTAATGTTATCCATGCTAACGATAAAGGAAAAATAACTAATCCACTTTGCAAAGGTGATAATGCTAATTGCTCTTGGAGATATACTGGAATGTATAAATTGAATCCCATTAAACAAATCGCCGTTAAAAGATCTGTTATAAATACTAAAGTTATTGATTTATTAAATTCCTTTACTGGTAAAAACGGTGAAGATACATTTTTTTCAACCTTAAATAATCGAATTGCCACAATAATTGCTATAACAAAACTTAAAAGATTAAAGAAAAGTAGCTGTTGATTTAATAAAGCGAACATTATCAATCCAATAAATACATAAAATAACGAAAGTCCTTTTGTATCGAATTTTGTTTCAGCAACCGTTTCTTCTTCAGGAAAATGAAATGTCCAAATGACTAATATAATTGCGATAATTGCTATTGGAATATTAATGTAGAATAACCAATGCCACGAAGCAAATTCTAAAATTCCTCCGCCTAATAATGGTCCAATAATACTTGAAATTCCCCATACGCTTCCAACAATGCCCATTATTTTATATCGCAACGGTATTGCAAATGCTAACTTCGGCACAATTTGCGACAATGACATCAACACACCAGAACCAAAACCCTGTATTACTCTAGAGATTATTAGCATAGTAAAATTAGTACTTAAACCTGACATTAAACTACCTATACTAAATAAAAGTAATCCAGCAATTGCGACATAAATAATTTTAAACCTTGAAAGTAGTTCTCCTACTATCGGGTTCGCAATAACTAATGCGATAAAATATGCTGTAAATATTAATGATATTAGGTTTCCTGCATTTAAATCTTTATTTATTGTAGGTAAAGCAAGTGAAATGATAGATGATTCTATAGCTGACATAAACATGATTAATATTAACGCTACTACTGTTACAATTGATTTCAAACGCATAATTTACCCCCTTCTTTTTGTAAAATTTAAAAATTCAATTTTTATATGATCTAATTATGTATATATTTTCAACTTTTCAATGATAACGATATTCTTAATACAAAACAATCCTCTATTAGAATGATTTGAGGAATAAAAAAAGCGGAGTTCCCTCCACCTTTCACTAAAAAACGAATTTACATAAAATATAAAATTGCAATCAAATGCAATATTGATGCTATGACAATAAAAATATGCCAAATCATATGGAAATAAGGTCTGTTTTTTTGGGCATAAAACCATGCTCCAATTGTATAAGATACTCCACCTAAGAATATGAATAAAATAAATATCCATGACGTACGAATAAATATGATAGGTAATAGTATAATACCAACCCATCCCATTACTAAATATACAATTAAGCTTAGTTTATGATTGACATTAACTGCAACAGATTTATATAAAATACCCCACAGCGTTGTTCCCCATAACAAAATAAAGACTGTCCAACCAATCCATCCACCTACTACTGTTAATAAAATCGGTGTATAGGTTCCTGATATTGCAACATAAATCATGCTGTGGTCAATAATTCTTAATATATATTTATGTGGTGTTTCATTCTGCATAGAATGATAAATTGTAGATGACATAAACATCATAAAAATCGAAATAACATAAATGGACATACTTACCGAACCTAAAGTACCGTTCATAATGTAACTATGAACTGCCGCATACGGTAAAACTAGTAATGTTAATAATGCTGCTACACCATGAGATGCAGCATTACCAATTTCTTCTCCAAACGATAATGGAATGATATCCTTAAATGTCTCTACAATTGTATCATTACCTTTTTTTCTTGATTTGGACATCATAGTCACCGCCTACCATTAAATTAATCCCATTCTACGTAAATCTTCTGTTGCAGTTGCAACACTATCTTTACCTTCTTTATTTTTAAGAGGTGAAAACTCTTCTTCTCTAGGTACTTGTAGTGTTACAAAACTTGTTCCATATGTGAATATATCAAAATAGAACAATTCAAATTTTAAAGTTGGCTGTTCAATAATCCCAAAGTTTTCATCTAATTGTTTTAGATTTTTTACAGCCAAATGATAAGGTAATTCACGATTTACTGCGTTTAATATAAAACCAAGTTTGAAAGCGTGAATGCCAATGTTAGCATTATTGAATTGATTTGCAACTTCTGGATCTAATTCGGAATACTCCAAAACAGTATCTTTACAATCTACATTAACTAAACGTCCAACACTTTCACCTGGATTTGGTTGAATTGTTTTTGACGTAATATCATAATCATGTTCAACAGTAAATCCTGCAAATAAAGGGTCTAATACTTTCACTAATACATTGTCTATGTTATTTAAGAAAATATATTTAACGCCATCGTTTGACATTTTTTCCAAGAATCCTGCTTTATCTAGTGATTTAAATACACCACCATTACCATTTGGTGTTTCCATAATACGACCTTGTTGATTTAAAATTAACTTACCATCTTCACTAAGTGCTACAATATTGTCTTGTTTAAAGAAATGAATCGATTCTTTATCATAGCCAAAGTACTCATGTGCTTCAAAATATTCTAATGTTTCTTCATGGTTAATATCACTTGTCATAATATACCATTGAATCGCATGACCAGTTTGTTGTTGCAACTGCTTTAATTGCTTTGCTTGCAGTTCAAATAAACTTACACCTTCAATTTCAAATGACCCTTTTGGCCCTTTATAACCTAGTCGTGTACCTTGTCCGCCAGCCATTAAAAGAACTGCAAACTGTCCTTCTTTAATAGCTTGTAATCCCTTTTCTTCCAAACGCTTTATGTCTTCATCTTTAAATTTTGATTTCACGTCATATTTCACTTCAGAAACTGAAGATACATCATCAATTGTTTTCTTATTGATATATAAATCATTATATAATTTAGCAATAAAATCTAAATCCAAAGAAGCCACCTTCTCTTCTAATGCTTCTTTTTCATTATTGCTCATTAATTTTTCATACTCACATAAATGATCTTGCTTATATTTAGCTAATTGATTTTTATCTAGCATTTTATGCCTCCTGCTGAGTTTGTATCATTTTCATTTAAAAAACTTATTATTCCAATTGCTTATTATATCATTGATGAAAGGTTGAAATAAAACATAAACTGTCCCTACCATTAATGCAGTCGCTAAAGATAAGTCTACAAGTCCACCTGTTTTAAATTGTATTGGAGACCTAACACTAAATGGTAAAGGATAAAATAATTTAACGCCCTTGGGTGTCATCATATCAAGTATAATATGAGACAATAAACCAATTATTATAGCTACCATATAATAACTAGGCGTTTGTATGATATGTAATAAAAACGTAATGATTGCTATAAATAATATTGAATGTGTAAAGGTTCGATGACCAAAAATTAATCTTGTAAAAAAACTAACTAATTTAAATCGTCGTCCAATTTTACTTTGTGTATGACATATATCCGGTAACAAACTGGCTATAGTAGCTAAAATTATAATTGTTACTGAAGAAAAAATATCTGTTTGAAAGTATTGTGTTGTAATTGCCCCAACGAGCATACCGCATGATGCATGTGTTTTACCTGTCATAATCGTTCTCCTTAAGTATACGTATTTTACCACATTCTCACCAAAAACACGAACATATTTTCGTATCGAATTTCATTAGTATGACACAATTTAAAAAAGTATCACATAAAGTCTTGAAAACGATTACAAAATCGTTTATGATATATTTACAAAATATTTAAAGGATGTGTTTGAATAATGGCAATGACAGTAAAGAAAGATAATAATGAAGTGCGTATTCAATGGAGAGTTGCTGATATCAAAATTCCTACAAGTGAAATTAAAAATATTACACAAGACCAAGATATTCACGCAGTTCCTAAACTAGATAGCAAAGATGTATCTAGAATTGGCTCAACGTTTGGTAAAACAAATCGCGTTATTATCGATACTGAAGACCACGAATACATTATTTATACTCAAAACGATCAAAAAGTTTACAATGAATTAACTAAATAAATTGTATAAAAAAATCATTCATGATTGAGGGCTTCATGAATGATTTTTTTGATTCATTTTAAACAAGCAGAGACATACACAACATCATATACATAAACAAAAGGACAACTGTTTCCCCCAATTTTAACAGTTGTCCTTTTTCACATATATTTATAACAAAAGATGTGCCATCAAAGAAATAATCGGCAATGTGATAATTGTTCTAATTAAGAAAATCATAAACAATTTGCCAATGCTTACAGGAATCTTGGAACCTAGTATGACGCCGCCTACTTCAGACAAGTAGATTAATTGTGAAATACTCAGTGCACCAATAACAAAGCGAGTGATATCATTTTGTACACCTTCAATTAATATAGAAGGTAAAAACATATCAGCAAATCCTATAATTATCGTTTGAGAAGCTTGTGCCGCTTCTGGTATTTGCATTAACTCTAAAAATGGCACAAATGGTTTACCTAAAATAACGAAAAACGGTGTGTAATTCGCAATAATTGTAGCGATTGTACCAATACTCATTACAACTGGTAAAATAACAAACCACATATCTACTACCGTTTTCAATCCAGATTTAAAGAAATCAATAAATCCTGGAGCTTTAATACCTACTTCTGTTGCCGTATCAAACCCATGTCTTAAAGCACTTTTACCTTCTGGCAATGCTTCTGTACGCGCACTTTCCGGAACTTCTTTAGCATATTCATCAGGAATTTTGTTCAATGGCCAAATTCTTGGCATAATGACAGCTGCAACAAGACAAGATACGATAACAGATAAATAGAAAGCAAAAAATTGATTTTGCATGTGTACTGTTTCAGCAACAACGATAGCAAATGTTATAGAAACAACACTGAATGTCGTTGAAATAACCGTTGCTTCACGGCGAGAATAGTAACCCTCACCATATTGTCTACTTGTAATTAACACACCAACTGTTCCATCTCCAATAAATGATGCTAAATTATCCACTGTTGAACGTCCAGGTAATGTAAACAAAGGTCTCATAACAGGTCTAAAAATGGGTCCTAACATCTCTAGCAATCCATATTCCATTAATAAAGGTAAAAATAATGCTGCAAATAAGAATACCGCTACTAATGTTGGCAATAAACTAGAAAATAGTAATCCACCTGTTTCATCTGAATATATTACTTTTGATCCAATACGTAAAAATGTCATCCATGCAAATATTACTGCTAGTATACGTAAAATTAACCATCCAATTCTTACGTTAAAAGCATTATTCATTAATCCATCAGGTTTCAATTTATCTTTTAAAATTGTAGAACAAATCAACGTTAAAATACCTGACAAAGTAATTATTGTCACAATTAATATTGGCATAACACCACCTAACGCATCTTTAAGTACACCTGCTAAAAATGCAACTGGTAACGTTGTTTGCTTTTGACCATCTTGTTCAACTGGTATAGGTATTAGAAATAACAAGATACCTATTAAAGACATCGTGATAAATTTAAGTCTCCCAATGACTATCTCTTTCCTTGAAAAGCTATCCATAAAATCAATCCGTTTCTCTATGTATTCGTGTTAAGTATATACAACATTCTATTCATTTAACAATCATATTTCATATCATTCCAACATCTAAAATGTTTATGTATGCAAAATAATGAATAATTACAGTAATTAAATATACGCTATTCTTGCTGTTTTTTCAAGGTGAATTCTAAAAAAGGTTAAGTACAATTTCAACATTCGTACTTAACCTTTAAATTAAAAAAACGATATTTATTATTTCATTCTACGTAATAATATTAAGAAGTATGGTGCACCTATAATCGCAATGATGACACCTACGGGTATATCAAGTGGTGGATGAATTCCACGTGCCAAACCATCACCAAATGTTAATAATATTGATCCTATTAACCCTGACATGATGATGACATGTAATGTTTTATTACCTATTAGTTGCCTTGCTATGTGTGGTGCAACTAAACCTAAAAAGCTAATACCGCCTACTACAGATATTGCAGATCCCGCTAATACGACTGCTAAAATTAATAACAGCATTTTAATTGTCTTAACTTTTAAACCAAGCGCCGTAGCAACAGCATCCCCTAAGTTTAATACATCTAATTGATAACTTAATAAAATGATAATTGGAATTGTAATTAAAAACCAAGGTAATATCGTATAAATATTAGACATATCATGTCCATATAAACTACCTGTTAGCCAAACTAGCGCTTTATTCGCTTCTAACGGATTTCTAATTAATAAAAATTGAACAATCGCCGTACATATAGCACCAATAGCCAAACCAATTAAAGCCAGCTTCGAACCTTTAACATCATACTTAGAAATTAAAAATGATAAAAATAAACTTACAGCAAATGCACCTAAAAATGAGCCAATAGGTAACACGAATAATGGAGCTGTTGGAAAAATCATAATAATGATAACAGCTGCCAAACTTGCACCTTTAGAAATCCCAATGACATCTGGAGAGGCTAACGGGTTTCTAATTACAGATTGGATAATCGCACCTGATATTGCAAGACTACTACCTATAATGATTCCAAGTAATGTTCGTGGAATACGATACTCATTTAAAATAAAATCATCTTGCGTAAATATTCCTTTTATTGCATCAATCGGATGAATCATTACTGATCCTACGCATAAACTGATGAAAATACTAATAATTAAAAGGATTACAATTAAACTATAACGACGTATCATTTTTGCAGTCATCATATTCTTTTCACCCCTTTAATCGTTATAAATAAGAAGTAAAGTGCACCTACAAATGATGTAACAATACCTACTGGTGATTCATATGGATACGTAATTAAACGACTTAAAACGTCAGATAGAAGTAATAAATCCGCACCAATAATAAATGTTAATGGAATCATCACTAAATAATTCTTACTTACGTATCGTTTTACAATATGTGGCACGATTAAACCAACAAATCCTATTGGTCCAGCTACTGATACAGACATACCCGTAAGTATGATTACTAATAGTCCTATTATAATTCGAACTTTATTGATATTTTGCCCTAATCCTTTAGCAATATCATCGCCAAGTTCCATAATAGTTAATTGTCTTCCAATAAAGATAGTTACAATTAAAGCTCCAATAATCCATGGTAACATTGTTAAAATTTCATCCCATTTCATACTTGATAGTGAACCGACAAGCCAGAACATAACCTGTTCATTTGAGTTTTCATTCAAAATAATGATTCCCTCAGTCATACTGCTAAAAAACAAATGGATTGCCATACCAGCTAAAGCTAATTTAATTGGCGTCATTCCTTTTGTTGCACCTGAAAGCGTGTAAACAGTTAAACCACCTACAAAAGCACCAATTACCCCTAAATATAGTGCATAATATTCTAATGAAGGGATAATAATAGTTACTAAAACAATGACGAATGATGCACCTGAACTAACACCAAATATTTTTGGAGATGCAAGTGGATTACGTGTCATCGCTTGCATTAGTAATCCTGATACTGCTAAAGCACCACCAATAAATAGCCCTGCTATCATACGTGGCATGCGTACATTATGTAATAAAAATGACGCTTTTGTATCGGTATGACCAGAAAGATAGTGTACGATATCGCTAAAGTTAATTTTTGATGAACCAATCGCCATATTTAAATAAACACAAATAAAAAGAAAGCACACACTCACAATATACGTGAGTGTTGTGCGCCTTTTTCTTTTATAATCTATAGCGGATTGGCTACTAATTTGTTTAATAGCCATTTACTTCCACCTTACTTTTGTTCTTTTTTTGATAATTCAACAAGCTCTTTAGCCATTTCTTCTGAAGAAATTAAACCACGAGATCTTGCCCAAACATCACGGTCGACAATATCAACACGATTATTTTTAACTGCATTTAATTTTTTCCAAGTTGCATCTTCTTGTAATTTTTTGAATTCAGGTGAATCTTTTTTAGCATGATCTATCATGATAATCATACGTTCTGGATTGACGTCAGCTAAATGCTCAGTGTCTAATTGTAAGTAAGGTCCTTTCAAGTATTTACTTAAACCTTTTGTTACATCGTCACTTAACGCATTTTTAAATCCTAATTCTGTTAAAAATTGACCAACATATGAATAATTTGGATGTGCTAATAATCCAGCTTTAGCAACTACTGCTGGAAGCACTTTTTGATTTCTATCAAATTTAATTTCTTCTTTATACTTATTGATTAATTTATCATGTTCAGCAAGACGTTTTTCGCCTTCTTTTTCTTTATCTAAAGCTTTAGCGATTGTCTTGAATGCATCGATATTTTGTTTGTAGTCACCATCAAAGCTCTTTAATGATAATGTAGGTGCTATTTTATTTAATTCTTTATTAATACCTTTATGTCTACTGCTATCAGCGATGATTAGATCTGGTTTTAATTTACTAATTTCCTCTAGGTTTGGCTGTTTACGTGTACCTACAGATGTGTAATCTCCAATTTTTTCTCTAACTGGTTTGATAATACGATTTTTCTTACCATCATCAGCAATACCAACTGGTTTTACATCTAATGCTGCTAATGCATCTGCAAATGAGTATTCTAATACAACGATACGTTTTGCATCTTTAGGCACTTTTACTGTACCATTTTCATCTTTAACTGAAATTGTATCTTTAGTTGATGCTTCTTTTTTACTAGAGTTATCAGTATTTCCACAAGCTGCAACTAAAAATAAAGCAACTATTAATCCCAATATACTAAAAGTTTTTAGACCTCTCATCGTTTCACTCCTTAATATGTATAAACTTCATTTATTATTTTATTGATAACAATTATCATTGTCAAGTAGCCTTCTATATTTTTATTTATCTAAAGTGTTATGTCAAATCTATTTATATACCGATAAAACTTTCTCATTGTAAGTTTTACAGTTACACAGTCATAAATATTTTGATACATTACGCAGACCATCATTTTGATACATTACGTAGATCAATCATATCTTCTACAAACAATCTATGAATTCTTTTTTACTCAATCATTTTTGAATAAACGAAATACTTAACGCACCTTTCATTCAGGTAATCATTCATTAATTTTGCACATGAGCCAATTTTCATCTCTAAAAATATAACTAATACATGTCCACAATAGATATTCTCACTACATACACGAGGCTGGGACAAAAGCATTTAGGATTTGATCAGAACAGAACGATGAGCAAAATTGTTTTCCAAATTTTGTCGAATCGTGAGAGTTTCTGCAGAATACCCTGCTTTTGGGACGCCGTTAATCGGTTTCCCAGAGCACAAAAGCTTTATGTCTCAACCTCTCACATACACAAAAAAGCCCAAGTTGAAAATGTAGATATTGGCACGACTCATTGTACCTATCATCTTTACAACTTAGACTTATTTTAAAGTGTTAATATTGATTTACCATTGCTGGTGATTGGACATCGAAGTTTTGAAGTAGCGTGTCAATCTTTGAATCTTCAACATAAATTTTATGTAAATTTTTCATATACATCGAATGTGATAACGCCTCATAATTTAAAGAAAAGTTTATATGATCGCCTACTTGATAATGTCCTTGCCCATTCAAATCAAGCATTAAATGGTCACTCGAAGCACCTAATATATTAATATATTGATCCAATGGATTAATATTATCGACTTTGGTATCTAAATATCCAATATCCACAATTGCTTGTAAAAAAGATTCATGCGTTGTGGCATTAATTCGTGGCTTAATTTCTAGAATTTCCGCTTCAATTGTAATGGCATCTTGATATAACATCGCAATCGTTTGATTTGTCGTTGTATCAACACCTCTAAACAGTGTTTCGCCAATTCTCAATTCATTTATCTTACCTAAATCATTATATAAAAGTTGTGGCAACATACTCGAATTGCCACCTGAAATAATTTTCAAACGGTATCCTATTTCTCTTTCAACAGCTGTAACAAATCTATTAATCATAAAGATATCGTCATCTGTTGGTGCATCTGATTTAAAACACATAAAGTTAAATGCTAAGCCGACGAAATGAATATTTTTTAAATGAATGATTTTTTTTATATATTCTAAAACGTCGTAAGTAAGCACACCTTCTCTACTATCTTTCCAATCAACCATTAGTAAAATTTTATGTTTTTTACCTAAAGATTCCGCTACTTCGTTTATTTTATATATTGTGGATAATTCCGTCTGAATACTCATATCCACTTTTTCAATCATCATTGGTATATCTCGTTGTGCAGGCGTACGTATTAATGTATACGACAAATCTTCATCATCAATTTGAACGATATTATCTAATCTTGATTCTGCAACATGCGTAATACCTAAATCTTTTAAACTATTTAAAATCATACGATCTCCAGCTATACATTTAATCACTGGCGTAAACTGCATATTATTATTTTGAAAAATTGTCTGGAGTACTTTGGCGTTGTATTTAATTTTTGATATATTTATGCTCACATGTGCCATACAGTACTACACCTCTTTTTTTATCGGATTATCTAATTCTATATTTAAATACTGCTTAACTTTATTTTCCATTCTCATATTTAGCAAAGCTTTAACTGTTATTTTAGGTCCAAATAATATTTCTCTTAATACTTTAGCATGTGGTCTTGTAGGATTAATCGCTTGATCAACTTTCTCTTGCACTATTTTAAACAATGCAGCTTCATCAACACATTCATATTGATTAAAATGATGAATTAATTCTGCCATTTGATTTTGAATAACTGCATGTTGAAATTTCGCAATAACCGCTTCAATAGACTCTGCAATTAAACTATGATTAGTAATATCGATATCTGGCACCTGATGTTGTAATGTAGTTATATCTATTCTCGAGCCGCCTAAATCTCTAACTAAAAATCGAATATCGAAATGTGGTCCTAAATTTACGACTGTATTTTGCATATGTGCTTCTAGTGCAATTCCATATTCTTGAATAAAGGCAATTAATGGCGTAATTAATGCTTCCGCGTATCGATCAATAAACGTTGTAATGCTATCTTTATTAATACCTTGGTTCAACCACTCTAAATAACTATCTACAATTACCTTTTGATCGATTGGATTTCTATTCACTAGGCATGCACTAACAATCGTCGCACCATGTCCGTCAATTTCAGGCTTTTGTCTAATAATACATGCAAGTTGACGGGCAATATCTTTGTCAACATTTGCGTATTCGCCGAATGGTTCCATTGCTACTTTTAATTGTGGATACTGATTTAACAAACCTTGTAAGGCATAACTCAATTTAGGTCCATCTACAGTAGTTACGGTTGAAACCGTTCTTACAGCACTTGTCGCCTGAACGTTTACCGGTAATTTAACATGGTATGGTTTATCGATGAGTGACATAGTTCTGAATGACAAGGTTGCCTTTGAAGCAACAGTAAACGGTGTTGGAATTAGTATTTTATTAGCAATCCACTGTTCAAAATACTGACCTATTGTGTGGTCATATTGCCATGGATGTACAAATATTGCATGATAATCTTCAATTTTTAAACCTAAACTTTTTAAAAATACACGAATTTGATTATGATATTCTGGAATGACTTCATCAACGATAAATTGATCATCACCGTTCATTGATGTACAAACTATGTGAGATTTTTCAATCATCATGACTTTTAATGGAATTTCTTTTTCAAATTCAGGTGCGTATGCTCGTACTTCTTCCATCGTTAATGGTAATTTCGTTTTCGTCAAAGGATGTGTCGGGTGCCCCTCTGGAACCAAACTTTCAGAATAGGTTAAATCATCTGTCATGCCGCTATCTTTAATATGTTGTAACCATGCAAAGAAATTTATATTTTCTGGTAATCTTGAAAATTTGAAACTTTGGCTAATCAATGTCTGCCTATGAGACATTTGTTTATATGTTTCAACTAAACTATCTCGACTGTGAATTAACTCATTTCGTAATTGCGCTGTAATAGGGATTTCAAAATCATTATTTAATACATCTAACAATCCTTCTAACGTAATAATTAAAGATTTTTCACCTTTATTTAAATATGTGATATCCCCTTTAAATTCATAGCGTTCTAAAGCACTTTTTCTTTCAACTTCAATAGTTAATACATGCATATGATATTGTATTTCAATCATTGATTCTTTATCTTTATACGTAACAAATGTTTGTTCGGGATAAACACGTTCTTTAATGATTGCATTAATTACGCGATATTGAATATTTCTATCGGCTTCTGTCCATTCAAGATATACCATGCTTACTTTCCTCCAACTTTATCTTCAACTTTCTATTTATTATATAAAATATCAGTGTAATGCATATAGTACTTATTCCCATTAATGTAAAAGTTCTAACAATGCCAAATATGTCTGTACAAATACTCATTAAAAGACTTCCCAATGGAATCATACCTCTATCCATCATAATAATACTTAGTACTTTACCACGTTCATAGTCCTTGACATTATTTTGAAAATAAACACGATTTGTCGTACGTGCCCATTGACTAAATAGCCCTATCAGTGTAATACATACGAACATAATGACGATATTATGAAATACAACGCCTAACAAAGCGAATCCAAATAAGAGTGAACTCAAATAATACATGTTCACCATTTCAATATATTTCAACATTTTTGGTAAAACAAGCGTCGCTACAATACCACCAATTGCACACATTGTCATCGCAATACCAAATATTTCGGATTTCCCTGGAAATATTTTATTGGTTAAAACTGGCAATAGTGTTGTATATGAAAAACCAGTCGCCATAATTAATAGCGATGTAATAAATATTTGACGACCTTCCATATGTATTTTGAAATAGTCTAATATGACTTTTAATGACGTACAACGTGACGCTTCCTCCGGCATTTTTGTCACTTTAAAATGTAATGGCAAACATAATACAACCGCAATCAAATAACAAATTGATTGTGCTAAAAATGTCGTGGGTGCATGGTAAACTGCTAATATCACACCTGCAATAGCAGGCCCTATAGAGCGACAAATATTTATAATGAACGAATGAAATGATACTGCTTGTGTTGTAGATATTTTTTCAGATAAATCTGGTAAAATAGCTTGCCTTAGCGGTGTCTCCACAGCACTTAAAATGCCTCTTAATGTCGCATATATGATGATGACAGTAATCGGAACTGCAGTAAAACTGTAAGTAAGTGCACATAAAATCGCAGTTACCGTAAATGAGGATGTTATCGTAATTCTTAATAACCGACCTTTATCATATTTATCAGCAATCGCCCCTGCCCAGACACTTAATACCAAAATTGGTACAAGTCTGCAAAAATTGACAATCCCTAGATAAACTGCGTTATGATAAGTGGTAAGCACAAACCAATTTAACCCTATTTGTCCAATCCAATTACCTAAAAATAGTAGAAAAGAACTGGTAAAAAAATATTTTGTCATAAAACTTCCACCCGTATTTTGTTGATAATAAGAATCATTATCATTAATATGGATTATACAAATCAATCTTGCTTTTGTAAAATATTTCATAGAGGTGAATTATGAATTTGAAATTAACTTTTAAAGAACAAATTTTAAAATTAAATAAAGAAGAACAAGAAACATATCTATTCTTACAACAACACGATCATGATTGGGCGAGTATTTTCAAAGAGATGATTTTACAAGGTCGAGACAAAATCACTCAGCGTTTAGTCACTTCTATGCATCGAGAAAATCTAGTTGAAGCTAAATCTCGTAGTGAAATTTTATCTAGTGATGTCTTAAATACATTAGATATAAGCACACCTAACGTGCTAGAAATTCAATTTCCACAATCTGATCGAACTTTATATGCACCTATTACAGGTGAACATGCCTTTGATCGAATTGATGTTAAAGGTCCTTTTTACATTAAACATAATCGCAATCATACGATTGCACGTGTACAACATCCAAATGAAATTCTTGATTATATTTTAGTTGAAGCGCCTCATTTAAAAAATGAAGCCAGCGAACAATTTCAACAAGATTTAATAAATAGTGCCAATAATATGACATTTGCGCTAAGCTATCAAGCATTAACAATGCAACACGATAATGCACCATTATTTAATATCATCGAAAGTGATAATGATCGTTATTTACGTTCAGAACAAGCTGTTATCGAAGGGCATCCGTTACATCCCGGTGCAAAGTTACGTAAAGGTTTAAATGCTTTACAAACATACCAATATTCATCAGAATTCGGACAACCAATTGAATTAAAAGTATTACTGCTTCACGATAAATTAAGTAGAACGATGTCACTTAATGAAGATTATGATTCAACAGTACGACGTCTCTTCCCTAATTTAATTGACCAATTAGAAAATGAATTCTCGAAGAATATCAATTTAAGCGAATATCACATCATGATTGTTCATCCTTGGCAATTAGATGATGTATTACTTTCTGATTATCAAGAAGAAGTAACACAAAATGCAATTATTATATCAAAGCACACTTTGACTTATTATGCAGGTTTATCATTTAGAACTTTAGTACCGAAATGTCCTGAAATGTTGCCACATATAAAATTGTCGACGAATGTCCATATAACAGGTGAAATTCGTACATTATCCGAACAAACGACACATAATGGTCCTTTAATGACACGCATTTTAAATGATATTCTACACCGCGATGCAATATTCGAACGCTATGCATCGAATATTATAGATGAAGTTGCTGGGATTCATTTTTATAATGAGCAAGATAAAGCAGACTATCAAACTGAACGAAGTGAACAATTAGGAACTTTATTTAGGGAAAATATATATCAAATGATTCCGCAAACAGTTACACCAATGATACCTTCAAGTTTAGTTGCAACCTATCCATTTAACGATGAAGTACCTGTTGTAACACTGATAAAACGATATCAGTCAACAGCAGGACTATCTTCATTTGAAACATCAGCAAGATGGTGGATTGAAACTTACAGTAAGGCACTACTTGGCCTTGTCATTCCGTTAGTGACAAAATATGGTATTGCTTTAGAGGCACATCTACAAAATGCAATTGCAACATTCCAAGAAGATGGTCTTTTAGAAACAATGTATATAAGAGACTTTGAAGGTTTGAGAATTGATAAAGCGCAATTGAATGAAATGGGGTATGATACATCTCATTTCCATGAAAAGTCTAGAATTCTTACTGATTCTAAAACTTCTGTCTTTAATAAAGCATTTTATTCAACTGTACAAAATCATTTAGGTGAATTAATACTGACAATATCTAAATTGTCGGCTGACTCAAATTTAGAAAAACAATTATGGATTATTGTTCGTGATGTATTAGATAATATCTTTTATCAAATTGAGCATTCTACACATCAATCCAATAAAGTAAGCGAAGACCGCATAAAAGAAATTAAAGCTACGATGTTTGCATCAATGATTGATTATAAATGTGTGACAACGATGCGCCTTGAAGATGAGGCCCATCATTATACTTATATAAAAGTTAATAATCCTTTATATCGCGAAGAATAGAAAGACCTCTATAGATATGCGATGAGTATTTCAACTTTGACATAAATTTACTTCAGCCAATTAAAGCATAACATTTACACTATTCATGCGATCTTACCGTTTAAATAAATATATAAATATAAAGTAACGCAAAAAACAGGCTGGGACATAAATCCCTAAAAAACAGCAGTAAGATAATTTTCAATTAGAAAATATCTTACTGCTGTTCTATATTTATACAATACTTCGTATTGAATGGCTTCGCTTTCCTAGGGTGCCGTCTCAGCCACCCCAACCGGCACATTGTTGTAAGCTGACTATATGTCAGCTTCTGTGTTGGGGCCCCTGTCTTCGACTGGCACTGCTCCCTCAGGAGTCTCGCCATTAATACTACGTATTAACATGTAAATTTACTTTTAAATACTTTAAAGAAATAAGACACTTTGACTAACTTACACTACCAATAGAAACCTCTGTTAGAATTCCTCAAAATGATATTTCAAGATATGTTAATGAAATTGTTGAAACGATACCTGATAGTGAAGTTGATGAATTCAGACACCATCGTGGCGCAACTTCCTATCATCCAAAAATGATGTTAAAAATTATCTTATATGCATACACTCAATCTGTATTTTCTGGTCGTAGAATAGAAAAATTACTTCATGACAGTATTCGAATGATGTGGTTACCTCAAAATCAAACACCTTCGGTTATTTACTGAAGTATATTGTAGCTGATGCAGGTTATGGTAGTGAGCAAAACTATATGGCTATTATAGATGACTTTAATAAAACGCCACTTATTACGTATGGCATGTTTATTAAAGATAAAACAAGAAAGTTTAAAGGTGACATCTTTAACACTCAAAATTGGAAATATGACGAACTTAATAATAAATTTATATGTCCTAATAACAAAAGAATAAGTTTTAAAAGGTATACATACTGTAATTGTAGATATGGTTTTAAACGTGACTTCAAACTATATGAATGTGATGACTGTTCAGCATGTTCTTTGAGGCGACAATGCATGAAGCCAAATTCGAAATCCAATAAGAAAATCATGAAGAATTATAATTGGGAATACTTTAAAGCCCAAATTAATCTAAAGCTTTTTGAACCAGAAACGAAAAAAATATATATTCAAAGAAAAATTGATGTAGAGCCTGTTTTTGGATTTATGAAGGCTATTTTGGGTTTCACTCGAATGTCAGTTCGAGAAATAGATAAAGTTAAACGAGAGCTAGGTTTTGTATTAATGGCACTTAATTTAAGGAAAATAGTAGCTCAACGAGCTGTACATTATAAAATACATATCAAAAAAGCTGATTTCTATCAAATAATTAATAGAAATCAGCTTTTTTACATTGCCTAAGAACTTAATGTCTCAAGCTGTTTTTTATTAAATGACTTATTGTAAACCTTGTCTTTCTTGGTTATTATTGTCATTATTTTTTTCGTGTTTTTGTTTCCATTCTTTTTGAGTCATTACATCGTCAACTTGCATGTTAACTTCAACAACATCTAAACCTGTAATATATTTAACTTGTTCTTTAACTAATTCAGTTACTTTGCGGAAGATTTTTGGTGCTGATTCACCATATTCTAAGATTACTTTTAGATCTACAGCAGCTTGTTTTTCTCCAACTTCTACTGATACACCTTGTGTTACGTTGTTACCACTTGAGAATGCATTAGTGAATGTATCAGTTAAGCCACCTTTCATGTCTAAGATACCTTTAACTTCGCGTGCAGCGATACCAGCAATTTTTTCAACAACTTCATCAGAAAATGTTAATTTGTTTTTGAATTGAGGCTCTTGATTTTGTTCTTGTTGTTTTTGACGTTCTTCTCTTTCTTTTTCGTTAACACCAGTTTGATTATCGTATGCTTGTTTTGCTTTATTGTTATCTACAGTCATAATAAATTCTCCTTTTACTTGTTGATTTTTTATATTTTTTCAATTAAATTCTAAATTGATGAATTAACTCCATCTATTTAAAAAATTCATAAAATCTTGCTTACGGTCTTTCATATACCCAATACCTAATCCAATTAAACATAACACGATGATTAGTATTGTTTTCCAAAATCCTAGCGTTAAGAATAAAATAGCAATCAATAGAAACGCTAAGAAACCAATGATTCTCCATTTGAAAGTTTTTAATAAATTAATAACTTGTTGTGTAGAGTCTTGTCCGTTTTGGTTATGATTGTTAGCCATGATATACCTCCCTTACAACACTCGTGGACCAGAAGTTTTCTGATCTCTCACATTAACTTCTAACTTACGTACTGGCATTTCAGTGAAATGTTCAACATTTTTCTTAACATCTGCACGAATGGCTTCTGTCAATGATTGCACTTGAACATTATTCGGTACGAAGAAATCAGTTTTAATGTCGATATAAGATTTATTTTTTTTGTTGTATAGTTTTGCAACTACATTTGGTTGTCTTACCTGATCGTATTTTGCAACTGTATCAAATGCTGTTTTTTCAACCGCTTTTCTAGACACATAAATATGTCCGTCATCAAAATCTTTGTATAATCCAGGTTTTCGATGTGTAGGTTTGAAGATACTAAATACTAGAATAAGACCTATTAATATTAATAGTGCAGCAAGCGAAATTAGTAATGGTTGGAACCATTCAAATTGTAGGAAGTAATCTTGATATTCAACAATACGTCCATCTTGTATATACATGAATAAAAGGAATCCAACAATAACTACTATTAATAAGCCAAGGATAAAGTTTTTAAGTCGTTTCACCCCTAACGACACCTCCTTAGTTAAAGTTAAATTAAAAATCATATTAAATATGTACCCATCTAATAATTTGTTAAACCTAATAAATTAATAACTTTAAATTTATTTTTAATATATAAGATGAAGTGCTATTTTAGTTATCTATTCCCTAGTTTTTGTTAATAAAACCTAAATTTCAATTAATTTTCGTCAATATGTTTTGACGAGCGATATTCTAAAATATCAGGATCTCGATGTTTAATTAGAACTTTGTTGCTATTTCTAGGTTTTTCTTCACTAAGTGATTTTAAAAGTGACCATATCATCGCGATAATAACTACTGAAAATGGTAATGCTGCAATGATTAATAAATTTTGAATTGCTTGTGTTCCACCTGTGTAAATCATAATAATGGCAAATAGTGCCATAATAATACCCCAACTCACTTTTACAAATGATTTCGGATTAATATCACCGCTAGAACTTAACATGCCTAAAACATATGTTGCAGAATCAGCAGATGTAACGAAGAAAATCATGATAACAATTAAAGTAATTAAGCTTAATACAAAGCCTAATGGATAATGTTGTAAAGTGGCAAAAGTTGCTGTCTCTGTTGCAGCTTTTGCAATGTTAGCAATGTGATTATCTTGCAAGTAAATTGCTGATGCGCCAAATACGGCAAAGAAAATAAAGCACACGAGTGCTGGTACGAAGAGTACGCCTAAAATAAATTCTTTAATCGTACGTCCCTTTGAAACACGCGCAATAAATATACCTACAAATGGTGCCCAAGATACCCACCATGCCCAATAAAAAATAGTCCAATTTTGTAGCCATTGGAATTTTTGACCACCTGATGGAATACGCAAACTCATACTTAAGAAATTCGCAATATAATTACCTAATCCATTAGTAAATGTATTTAAAATGTATAGTGTCGGCCCAACAATGAATAAGCCAACTAACACAACAAAGGCTAACAACATGTTGATATTACTCAACGATTTAATGCCTTTATCAATACCTGACCACGCTGACCATGTAAATAAAATAGTCGCAACGACAATTAGAATAACCTGCATCGTAAAATTACTTGGTACATTGAATAAAAAATGTAAGCCTTCATTAATTTGCAACGCGCCAAAACCTAATGTTGCGGCAACACCTGTTACAGTAGCAATTACCGCTAAAACATCAATCGCACCACCTAAAGGACCGCGCATCGCTTTTTCACCTAACAATGGTGTTAAAGTAGCACTGACTAATCCAGGATATCCTTTATGAAAGCTAAAATATGCAAACACAAGCGCGACAATGCCATAGACTGCCCATGCATGAATCCCCCAATGGAAAAATGAAAACTGCATTGCATCGTTAATTGCAGATTGCGTTCCAGCTTTATGTATTGGCGTTAATTTAAAAGCATGACTGATTGGTTCTGCTGTTGTCCAAAATACAAGTCCTATTCCCATACCAGCACTAAATAACATTGCAAACCATGATGGTAATGAAAACTCTGGGTCTTCGCCTTCTTCACCTAATGTGATAGATGCATATCTTGAAAATAAAATATACACACAGACGATTAAAATGACTAAAACAAGCAACAAATAATACCACGAAAAATGTAACGCTATGAATGTAGTAATATTTTGTGTGAGCGTTTCTAACTGTTTTGGAAATATCGCACCAAAAGCGACGAATATTGTACATATGGCTAATGATACCCAAAACACCAGACTTACTGATTTATTTCTCATAAATACAAACCCTTTCTATGTAATGGTTAGCACATACCCATAACTGCAACAATTTAATCATTTATAATTTTATGAAGAGGCAATTAATAATACTTTATCTTTTAAAAACCATATATAAATAAGCTTTCCATTGAATATTTTTAGGTTGCAATAAAAATTGAATTTTTAAACTTACAGAGGACCTTTGTTTTACTTTAAAACTAGTGTTAATTTAATTATGATAACTATCTTTCAATTGATCTGTTCTCCCTAAAACAAAAAATGAGCCACCTTACACAGTTTTAACTGTATAAAGCGACTCTATATACTATATTAAATATTAATAACTAGTTTCCCTATCATCGATTGTTGTTCTAATAGTTGATGTGCACGATATAAATTTTCAGGAGTTAAACCATCAATAACTTGAGTTGTTGTTGGTTGGTAAACACCAGATTCTATATTTTTCGTAATATCCGCTAAATACTCATGTTGTTTAATCATGTCTGGCGTACGATGAATTGGTCGTGCAAACATAAACTCATGAGTAAACGTAATACTTTTTGATTTTAAAGCATTCAAGTCTTGATTTTCATTAAAAGCGACAATAGTTGTAATGTGTCCTAACGGTTTAACTAATTGAATCATTGTATTATAGTACATATCACTATCGAAAGTACAAAATATGTAGTCTACCAATGAAATGTCATTTTCATCAAACTGACGTACTAAATTTTCTTTATGATTTAATACGATATCTGCGCCCATCTTTTCGCACCAATCTGTTGTTTCTTGTCGTGACGCTGTTGTAATGACTGTTAAACCATATCGCTTAGCAATTTGTGTAGCAATACTTCCTACACCACCAGCCCCATTAATGATTAAAACTGATTTCCCTTCATTTTCAGCAGGATCACGAGAAATTTTAAATGTATCAAAAAAAGTTTCATAAGCCGTAATTCCAGTCAGTGGTAGACTAACCGCTTCTTCAGCAGAAATATTTCGAGGTGTCTTTGCAACAATTGTTTCTGGTACTAACTGATACGTTGCATTGGACCCTTGTCTATCAGGTGAACCAGCATAAAATACCACATCACCTTGCTCAAATAACGTTACATCTGGTCCGACTGCTTCAACTGTACCTATAGCATCGAAGCCAAGTACTCGTGGTGCTTGATCAACTTCCATTTGGCGTTGCTTCGTATCTACTGGATTAACACTAATACTAATCACTTTAACTAAGATTTCATCGTGTTCCGGCGTCGGTATTTCTTGTTCATATACTTTAAATAAATTTCCTTCTTTTAATTTAAAAGGTTTCTCAAATCCTATCATTTTCATATCGCTTCACCTCGTTTTTGAACTTTATTTTATTATACAAAATAGAAGCCATGTGTGCTCAACTCACAGCACAATGACTTCCTTTTGTTTGGTAAAAATGAGTGCAACATTCGATTATGATAATAGGTTTGCAATTATAATGACATACTTTTCAAAAGTTTCGATTTAAATGATTACTTACTCATGCATGACTTTCAATAAATTTAAATTAGACTAGAGTGCTCATCTACAGTTAGACTATTACCGGTGTTGATTTGTCATCCTCATTTATCTTTATTATTCTGTAACTTTAATAACTTGCTTGCCAAAGTTTTCGCCAGTGAATAAATTTTTAAACGCCCGTGGTGCTTGTTCAAACCCATCTTCAACAGTTACTTGTGACTGAATTTTACCTTCTTGAACCCATGTTGCAAGTTGTTCACTTGCAGCTTTAAAATCATTAGCAAATTCTGATACTAAGAAACCTCTCATCATAACTTGCTTTTTAATCAGTGTGCCTTGAATTCGTGGACCAATATCTTCTTCAGGATGATTATATGAAGAAATTGCGCCACAAACTGGTACTCGTGCAAAACGATTCAAATGTTTAAATACTTCATCACCGACTGTACCGCCAACATTTTCAAAATAAACATCAACACCATCTGGTACTGCTTGCGCTAATTCTTTTGCAAAATCTGCTTTCTTATAATCGATACCAGAATCAAATCCTAATGTCTCCGTTAAATAGTTTACTTTTTTATCGCCACCAGCTATACCTACAACACGGCAACCTTTAATTTTGGCAATTTGACCAACAACTGAACCAACAGCACCAGACGCAGCTGAAACAACTACAGTTTCACCTGGTTTAGGTTGACCAATATCGAGCAACCCATGATATGCTGTTTGCCCAGGCATACCTAAGACACTTAAATATAAGTCAAGTGGTACATCTGTTGTTGGTACTTTAGTAATTTGATTAGCTTGAACTTCATTGATGATACGCCAAGGTAACATACCTACAACAACATCTCCTGCTTGGTAATCTTCATGTTTTGATTCAATTACCTTTGCAACAATATGACTGACAATCGGTTTACCAATCTCAAATGGCTGCACATATGAATCTGCCTTAGCCATACGACCTCTCATATATGGATCAACTGAAATGTATAGCGTTTGTACCAAGATACCGTTTTCCTTAACTTCAGGCGTTGCGACTTCCTCAATTTTAAATGTATTGTCTTGTGGCATACCTTCAGGAATTTTATTAAATAGAATTTGCTTGTTTTGCATCATTAATCACCTTTCCATATTTAGAAACTTATCTTTATTATTTATTTAAATTTAAGTTTAAAAAGCGTAATCGTGATGCTAGAGTATTCTTAGTTGTCAGCTTTTGACTTAAACATTGATTCATATAACTTCATCCACATTATATTTCCTACATTTATGAATTTAAAATATTTCGGCTTATAAGCATATATTCTTTACTCATATTCTAACTGAATGGTAACTGGTATTATTTTTTCCATAAAAAGTCAATTAGCTCATTCGCAACGTTTTCGTTTTCATGTAGCTGGCTATGTTGTGCTGACTCACCTTCATATTTAGATTCTCGATAACTTTTCGGACTATTTCCCAGTAAATATTTCAAAGATTTCGAAGAACTATTAGACACCCTGCCGTCTGAATGCGTACCATCTTTCAAATCGCCATAAATATTAAGTACTTCTATGCCTTTACCTTTATAAATATCTTTTAGTACACGTAATTGTTGATAAGGTTGATTCATTCGACTTGGTTTACCATCTTTATCCACTGAAATTTCATTGACATCTTCATTCATGTTTAAGACGCCGTTAAATGTACCCGCAATATTCACTTGCTTGTTTAACTGTGGTAATGATTTGTCGTTACCATATGTCATCATATATTGGGCGAATGTTAAATTCCCCATTGAATGACCAACAAAGTTAAATTTATCGAATTTGTATTCTGATTGAAGCTTCGTAAGTACATTTTTAAACCAAGTGGCATTCTTATCTAAGTATCCTTGTCTGTTATTTTTAAGTTCAATTTTAACTATTGGATTCACAGCATTTTTACTTATCTTCCCTTTAAAAGTAACTTCGCCATCTTTTGATACATAAGCAGTAATGACGTCTTTAGTGACACCTCTTTTTTCTGCTTGCTTCACCATGAATTTTTCTGAGTTGGCGCTACCTCCATAACCATGTAAGAATAAAGTAGGAATAGACTTGTTAACGAATTGCTGTTGTTGTAACTTATATGTTTGTTCTTGTCTTTGACTGAATACTACTGTAATGATACTACCTATAATAATAGCTACTGCTAATAATGTTGTACTGATTACAAAAATTTTCTTCACACTTTTAACTCCCATTCATATCTTTTATATAAGTATAAAGGATGTGCTAAAAAATGTCCTTTAGTTGATTTTGAATGCATCATTAACTTTTACGATGACTTTGGAAAATTGTCTGTTAAAGTTTGTTAATTGATTGCTATGCAGCTTTCTATTGTATGTCGCCCTTTGATTAATATGACAATATGTATATGCATGTTTAGTTGATATCTTTTAAAAAAAGACCTACCAGCACGCGACTGATAGGCCTTTGAAAAAATGACATTATTTAATTTCTTTCGTCTCAGCTAATTCTTTATACCAATAAGCACTTTTCTTAGGATAACGTTCTTGAGTTTCAAAGTCGACATAGAATAAACCATATCGTTTTTCATAACCGTTTGACCATGAGAATACATCCATTAATGACCAAATAAAGTAACCTTTAACATTTGCACCATCTTTAATAGCGTCAGCAATCACATTTAAATGCTGTCTAACATAATCGATACGTGCATCATCATGAACTGTTTTTTCAGATTCAATAAACTCATCTTTATATCCTAGGCCATTTTCAGTGATATAAATCTTGTGATAGTTTGGATAATCTTTAACTACTCGCATAATTTGATCGTATAAACCTTGAGGATAAATCATCCAATCCCAGTCTGTACGTGGTACATCTACATCAAATTCACGTTGTCCAACACCTTTAAGTTGGTATTTAGATCCACCTTTATCACCTGTCGCATTATGTGTAATTTCAGATTCACCGTCATATCCTCTCATCCAATCACTCATATAGTAATTGATACCTAAGAAGTCATTTAAATCTTTGGCTGCATCTAAAATCGCATAATCTTCATCTGTAATATTTAATTTACCACCATTAACAGATAAGATATGTTGTACACCTTCCATCGTTTCACGAGAATACTTACCTAAGTATGTTGCATCTAAAATGAATTTATTATGGATGATATCTTCTAATTCTGCTGCACGAACATCTTCTGGATTTGATGGATCAAACGGATATTTTGTTGGCAATGCGTGTACAACACCAATTTCTCCTTTGTATCCGCCATCTTTAAATAATTTTACTGCTCTAGCGTGAGCCACCATCATATTGTGATGTGATTGGAATACTTTTTCAAAATCATATTTAATACCTGGAGGGAATTTACCTACTAAATATTGGCCATCACCAATTGGTCCAATTTCATTGAATGTAGTCCAATATTTTACTTCTGGGAATTCTTTAAAACAAAATTCAGCATAATCTACGAAGTAATCAATCGTTTTACGATTTAGAAAATCACCATCTTTGTGTAACACTTCAGGTGTATCAAAATGATGTAATGTTACAAATGGTTCAACATGACGTTTATGACACTCTGCAAATAACTTATGATAATATTCAACGCCTTTAGGATTAACCTCACCATAGCCATTCGGGAATATACGAGACCATGCAATAGAAATACGGATACCGTTAACACCAAATTTCTCACTTAATTCTAAATCCACTGGATATCTATTATAAAAATCACTTGCAGGTTCTGCAGTATACCAATAGTTTTCTTCTAAATACGTATCCCATGCAACACGACCTTTACCATCTGTATTTGTCGCACCTTCTGCTTGATATGCTGCTGTTGCTCCACCAAAAATAAAATCTTCAGGTAATGTTTTAGTCATATGAAAAACTCCTATTCTTAATTTTCAAATTGTTTTTGTACGAAATCAAGGGCTGCTTGGCCATCTCGTGTCAATTTGATATATTCAGCACCTTGAGTCTTCGCTAATTTAATACCTAATCTATCTGTATCTTGCTTAATATCTTCATAGTTAGACGCAACTTGTGGCGCTAAAATGATTAATTGGTACTCTTTCATAATGTCCATATGTGCGCCGTATCCGCCAGCTGCTGCTTTCACTGGCACATGATATTCTTCAGCTGCTTTATTAAGTGCGTTGGCTAATAATCCACTTGTACCACCACCGGCACAAAGTACTAAGACATTTGTTTGTTCAGTAATATTTGAAGCTTTAGATGCATCATCTGATACACCACTTGCTGCTAAAATTGAATCGGCTTTTTTCGTATCAAAGTTTGCTGCAACTTTATCTTTTAACTCTGAATTACTTTCTTTACGCCCTTCTTCTTCATCAAGAATTTCACTATCATAAACTTTTAGGAACGGATAGTAAATGATGATATCTACAACAATTAAAGTAATCGCTAGTACGAATGACCATAAACCAAATCCAGTACCCATGATGATGCCGAGCGGACCTGGTGTTGTCCATGGTAAGTTCACACTAAAACTGTTCATTCCTAACACTTCAACGAAAAGTTTAAATATCCATACGTTCACAATTGGTGCTAATACAAATGGAATAAAGAACACAGGGTTTAGCACTAATGGTGCACCGAATAAAATCGGCTCGTTTACACCAAAGAATGTTGGTACAACAGATGCACGTCCAATCGCTTTGTTTCGTTTAGATTTCGTCATCCACATAAACATAAACGGGACGACCAAAGTTGCACCCGTACCTCCAAATGTAACGATAAACATTTGTGTACCTGATGTAATAATTTTATCAGCGTGTTCTCCAGCTTGAAGCAACTTGAAGTTCGCTTCGATATTCGCATAGGTAATGGCTGCAATTGCTGGCTCTACAATTGACGGACCATGAATACCTACAAACCAGAATAATGCAAAGGCACCAAAGATAATTGTGACACCAATCCATCCATCTGCTGCTGTAAATAATGGTTCGAATAATTTTAAAATACCTTCCGCAACGTTTGCTTTAAAGCTATTGCGAATAATTAAATCTAATGCATAAAGAATGACAATTACCGCTGAAAATGGAATTAAGTCTTTAAATACTTGTGAAATATTCGGCGGTACTTCTTTTGGCATTTTGATTGTAATGTTACGTTTCACACAGAAGTTGTAAACAATAACAGTAACAAATGCTGATAAGAATGCTGTTAATAAACCTTTAGTTCCCATAAATGCGCTTAAGAATCCACCATCTTTTGCTGGATCAGAAGCTAAGAACAAGAATCCACACATCGCTGCTAGCATTGTAGAAATAAAGTTAATTTGATTCGTACTTTCTAGCTTACGGTTATATGAATCCGTTAACGATTTCGCTGTTGTTCCTGCTACTAAAAATGCTACAAGCCCCATCGTATAGTTATATGGTTTCATTAAAATAGCTTCCATACCTTTATCCCATTTGAAACCAAAAATATTTGGTACGTATGCAATTAATAGAAAGATACTAGAGAATAAGATGACCGGCATTGCAGAAATAAATCCATCACGAATCGCTCTTAAGTAAATATTACGTGATAATTTCTCGAAAAACGGCTTCCCTTTTTCAATTTGTGCGATCAATTTTTGCATCATAGACATCACCCTCTTTTATAAAATTCTAATAAGTGCTTCATTAAATCTTTCAATAAGATTGTTGTCATTAAATGGTCTTGACCATGCATCATTGTTACACTATATGCAATATCATCACCTTGTGCTTCTTTAGCCAATAGACTAGTTTGTGCTCTGTGTGCTTCAGCAATACAGTTGTTTCCTTCTTCAATCAATTCTTCTGCTTTAGCAAAATCACCAGCTTGTGCTGCTGTTAATGCTTCTAAAAACTTAGAACGTGCATCCCCTGCAAATGCAACAATTTCAAAACCTAATAATTGGACTTCTTCTCTATTCATAGCATTAATCCCCTTTTAAACTTATTTTCTTTGTTTCCAAGATGTCGCAGTATCTTTTAATACTTTATTTAAGTCATCAATATTTTTGAAACCAGTTGTACGTAACCATTCACGTGCAGCCGCTTCGCCTTGTTCGATGTACACTTGAACAGCGCCAGACCAAGTAGCACGTCCACAAAGTACACCATTAAATTTAGCACCTGCTTCATGTGCAAATTTTAAAGTTTCTTGGAATAATTCCGCAGAAACACCAGCACTTAAGTAAATATATGGTAAATTTGTTGCAGCATCTTGATCTTTAAAGTGTTGTGCTGCTTCTTCTTTCGTATAAACAACTTCACCTTCAGCAAATCCTTCTACATATTTCATGTTTACAGGTACTTCAACTTTTAAGACATCAACATTAAAGCGTGGTTCTGAGAATAATTTCATTGCTTCGTTTACTTTTCTAGGTTTAACTTTTGCGAATTCAACGCTACCATTATCAGGAATGTTATCGTCATAAGTTAATACTTCTAAGAAGAATGGAATGTCTTCAGCTACACATTCTGAACCGATTCTTTCGATATATGCTTTCTTTTGAATATTGATTTCTTCTGCATCATCTACATCATAGTAAAGTAAGAATTTAACAGCATTTGCGCCTTGTTCTTTTAATCGTTTTGCAGACCATTCAACTAAACAGTCAGGTAAACGACCTTTAGCATTTACGTCATAACCAGTTTTTTCATAAGCTAGCAATAATCCACAATCTTTGTTACGTGCATCAGATGCTGGTAAACCGTATTCTGGATCTAATAAAATTGAAGACGCATACTGTGTTAACTCTTCAGCAACCAATACTTTTAATTGTTCAATTTGAGCGACAGTTGGCTCTTCCGTTTGATGTTTAGCCATCATTCGTTTTAAAGCACCACGTTGGTCAAATGCTAATGCAGAAATGATACCTTCGTTATTACTTAATTGTTCAATTGATGCGATTTTTTGATTAGATTTTGACATTATTTACACCTCTAAAACTTCAATTTGATTGAATAAATCATCATAATTATTTAAATTGACATATCCTGTTTGTGCTTCTTGCGCATTCAGCATGCCTAATGTATTAGCTTTTTTAAGTAAATCATGATCATTTTCATGATTGATAATTGCTGATGTTATTCCTGCTACCGTCGAATCACCTGATCCAACAGGATTCAGAACACTTATTGTCGGAATATTCACTCTATAAAATGTGCTATTGTGCTTTGCAAATGCACCTTGTGAACCTAAAGACACAATAATCCATTCAATACCATCGAATAATGGTTGTGATACAGCATTTTTTAAACCTTCTATACTTTCATCAATTGGCTGGTTAAGCAACTGATATAATTCAGAAATGTTTGGTTTAATGACTGTTGGTTTATATGGATTTTCTAAAACAGTTTGTAATGTGGCTCCAGAACAATCTAATATCACAGGGATATCTTTGCTTTGACAATGCTCAATGATTTGAGTGTAATAATCTTGCTTTAGCCCTTTTGGTAAACTTCCAGATATAGCGACTGCTTTAACTTTTTCTAACAGTTGTTCAAAATGATTGATAAATCCTGCCGCCTCTTCGTTATCAATTTCAGGACCTTGCTCTAAAATTTCTGTTTGTTGACCTTCATGTAAAATAGCAATGCAGTTTCGTGTTTCACCCTTAATGTTGTAAAATGCATGCTTGATGTCAGCTTGATCTAATTTTTTAGCAATAAATTGTCCTAATTCACCGCCGATAAAGCCACTTGCTATGACTGGCTCACCTACTTGCGCAAGTACTCTTGTTACATTTAAACCTTTTCCACCGGCTGTTTTACTCACTTCTTGAACACGATTAACGTCATCTAATTTCAATGCTGTTAATGGGTATGAAATATCAACGGATGGATTTAATGTTAAAGTTAAAATCATAGTCGTCGTCCCTTAATCGTGGTATTCGCCTCTGTCCCATTTTTCTAAGAATTCATTAAAGAAATGTGGATCAGCTTGATCTGCATTGCTTGTTTCTAAATGTTTAATTTTAGCGATTAATTTTTTGTTCTCTTCCGTTGGTTTGTATTCAGCATTAATAAATGCATCGATAATATCGCACATTAATAACTCACCAATAATACGTCCACCAAACCCGATAACATTCGCATTTAATTCTTCTTTAGCATAAAGCGCTGATGTCATATCACGTACAAGTGCCGAACGAATACCAGGAACTTTGTTTACTGCGTTGTTAATACCAACACCTGTTCCACAAATACAAACACCTAAGTCTGCGTTACCGCTAACAACTTGTTCTCCAACTTTTTTACCGAAAATTGGATAATGTGTTCTTGTGAAATCGTAAGTCCCTACATCAATCACTTCATGTCCTTTTGATTTTAAAAATTCAGATACACGCATTTTTGTATCTGTAACAATATGGTCGCAACCTAATGCAATCTTCATAGTCTGTCTTCCTCCTTAGCACATTTTATTAAGCATATCTACGCGGATTTGGTGTCTACCACCATCGTATTTACCTTCAACAAAACCTTTAACGACATTTTTAGCTAACGTGTCTCCAACAATTTCAGATCCCAAAGTGATCATTCTTGAATTGTTATGGCCTCTAGTCATATATCCAGAGCGTTCATCTGATACTTCAGCAGCAATCATGCCTTTGATTTTTGTAGCAACCATAAAGCTACCTGCACCAAATGCATCGATAACAATACCTAAGTTACCTTCTTGACTTTGAACATCTTTTGCTACAGCTAAAGTTGCATCTACAAAATCAACTTCCTGTCCTTCTGTTACATCAACAACGTCATATTTATTGTCTAATAAGTATGATTTGATGACTTCTTTTAAACGTTTGCCAGCTTCATCTGAACCAATAATAATCGCCATAATAAGACTCCTTTTTACTTTAATTTTGAAATGCTTTTCTTAAAATATGACATGTTTATTTGTAGATTATGAAAATCTTGAGAAAAGGCTTTCAATTTGATTACGTTTAAATTATAAACATAAACAAACAATAAATCAACATAATATGTTTGTAATTTGTTTGAATTTGGCATATTTTCAAACAATAAGTGAACATTAATATTGTGGCGTTATTTTAATTAGGTGTTAGTCTGTAATTGAAGTATGAGTAATAAAGGGCATTCATTTACGTAAATTCACACAAAAAATAGCCCATAAATGAATGCAAATTCACATTCACTTATGAGCATATAGTCACATATTTAACAATGCTGTTATATTTTCAATTTAGTCGACTACTTCAATATATGATTTAATCGTTTCTACTTTTTCTTCATCTTCATAATCCATGACCACTGCAGTCAATTCGTTTAATTGACAAAATGATGTAAAATCTTCTTTGCCAACTTTCGTATGATCAATTAGCAAGTATTTTTCAATTGAATTACTAAGTGCCAATTGTTGCGTATAGGCTTCATCTAATGTAGATGTCATCACAGCACCTTTATTTACTGCATTACTACTAAAGAACATTTTGCTGAATCTTAATTTTTCTAACATGGCATTCGCCATTTCACCAACAAATGCTTCAGTAATATGTCGCATTTCACCACCAATTAAATAGACACGAAAATGTGCTGTTTGTTTTTCCAACAAAATTTTATACACTGGTAGGCAGTTCGTAATAATCGTCAGCGTATGATGATTGACTTCTTCAGCTAATAGTTCAACTGTTGTTCCCGGTCCGAAAAACAAAGTATCCCCATCTTCAATTAATGATGCAGCTTTTCTAGCTATATATCGTTTTTCTGCAATTTGACGTGTATGTTTTTCTTTATGTGAAATTTCTTTATACTGAAATGTTGAATTACTGCGCGCACCACCATGAATCTTCGTTAAAATGCCTTTATTCTCCAATTCAATTAAATCTCTGCGAACTGTCATGTCAGACACATTTAAACCTTCAACGATTTCATTCGTTCTTATCGTACCCTTTTTATTCACTAATTTAGCAATTTCGTCCAAACGTTCATGTTTATTCACTGTAAAGTTGCCTCCTTTATTTAGGCGTTCGTGCATTACCTTTAATGTTTAGACATTATTTTTTAATATACATGCTTATTCTATAATAAAAATTGCGTAAAAACTAATATATTTTAACTGTTTGATTATATGTATAATTCATTTTTAAAAAGAACTGTTTAAACAGCGACTTTGATAATTGGAAAATTGATGTACTATAATAAAAGCAAAAGACGTTATAAATCATTCATTATTTTGATGGGGTGTTTAATTTGGAAAATGATTTAGTGACATTAAAACATATTTTAGACCAATCGCATCGTATTGCATTTTTCACAGGTGCTGGTGTATCTGTTGAAAGCGGTGTCCCTGACTTTCGTTCAATGGGTGGCTTATTTGATGAAATTTCAAAAGATGGATTTTCTCCAGAATACTTATTAAGTCGCGATTATTTAGAAGATGATCCTGAAGGTTTTATCAATTTCTGTCATAAGCGCTTACTGTTTGTCGATACGAAGCCCAATATCGTACATGATTGGATTGCAAAATTAGAACATAATAAACAATCATTAGGTGTCATCACGCAAAATATCGATGGTTTGCACTCTGACGCTGGAAGTCAACATGTTGATGAATTACATGGTACATTGAATCGATTTTATTGTAATGAATGTCATAAATCCTATACGAAATCTGATGTCATTGATAGAACTTTGAAACATTGTGATAATTGTGGTGGTGCCATCCGACCAGACATCGTATTGTACGGTGAGATGTTAGATCAACCTACCATCATACGTGCATTAAATAAAATTGAACATGCTGACACCCTTGTCGTATTAGGTTCATCACTCGTTGTGCAACCTGCCGCAGGATTAATATCAAACTTTAAAGGCGACAATTTAATTATTATCAATAAAGACCGCACACCTTATGATAGCGACGCTACTTTGGTCATTCATGACGACATGGTTTCCGTTGTAAAAGCTTTAATGACAGAGTAATCAGTATGTAAAAAGCATTTCCCGAGTAGTAGGGAAATGCTTTTTATTTTGAAGTTATGTATTCATTTTTTGAGTTCGGAATTCGGAGTTTGGAATCTCTTTTCGGATTTTAACGTTTGAAGTTCCAAATTAAAATGAGTGGAGATTTTTAATTATTGCGTGAAAAATGCCTTGATTTTGTAGCGATTTTTCATTTGATGAATTGTGTTTTATTTGAATAGGATGTTACTTTTAGACGTTCTCATTCTCACTCAATGAAAGCTCATTCATTAAAACTTAACTGTAAATCTTATGCATACAACTTATTTTATTGTTTACTTTTATTGCGATTTTTCTTACTAAAGATATTCGTTTCATCAATTGATTTTTTATTACTAAAGTAGATTGTAAAAATAATCGCCATTCCTACAAATATAGGCATCTTACGATATTCAAATGGTATAAAATACATTGTCGTAAGCATGATGATACCTGTAATTAAAGTAATAATAGCAAAATGTTTATATTTCATGTTGTTATCCCCTATACAATTTATTGTTTATTTATTATATACTTATTTTCACGGAATTATCAATATTTTAATTATTATTTTAGTTAAGTTATTGCGCAATGCAAAAATTCACAATATTTTATTTAGTTGTTCTCCCCTTTTTTTAAAAGCCATAAAAATAACCTGAAACATAGACTTTAACATCCAAGTTTCAGGTTAGCGTAATGTAAATTATTTACTTGATTATGTTATGATTAAACATCTAATTCTCTGCTTGTAAGTGCTTTAATCATCTCTGGATCAGCATGTGAGAAAAATTGGCTATTACTTTCTTCTAATGTCGCAATTTGTTGTTTATCTTCTTCTGTCAGTTCAAAATCAAATATATCTAAGTTTTGATCCATACGTTCTGGATTTACTGATTTTGCGAGTACAACGATGTCACGTTCTACTAACCAGCGTAAAATAACTTGTGCAATTGATTTGTTATATTTATCTGCAATGGCTTGCAACAATTGATTTTGGAATAATTGATTTTTGCCTTCTGCAAATGGTGCCCAAGCTTCTACCACAACATTTTCTTGTTGAAGTGCTGCAACTTGTTCTTCTTGTTGATGGAATGGATTAATTTCTATTTGGTTCACTTGTGGTTGAATTTGATTGTGAATACCTAAATCTACAATTCGATCAACGCCGAAGTTAGATACACCGATTGCTTTAATTTTACCATTTTCTTTTAACTCTTCTAATGCACGCCATGAGCCATATACATCATTGTAAGGTTGGTGAATAAGCACTAGATCAATATAGTCCAAATTTAATCGTTGTAATGATCGTTCGATTGATTTGATCGTATCTTCATAGTTAACATTTTCAATCCATACTTTAGTCGTAATAAATAGCTCACTTCTATCAATTCCTGAAGCTTCAATACCTTGACCTACTTCAGTTTCATTTAAATAACTTTGTGCTGTATCAATATGTCTATAGCCCGCTTTAATTGCTTCTATAACCGCTTCTGCTGTTTGTTCTTGAGGAATTTGAAATACTCCGAAACCTAATACTGGTATCTTTACATCTTCACTTATTTCAATATGATTCATAAAATGAACCTCCTTTATCTTGTAAATCCACTATAAACCATGGAGCGAACTCTATAGCAAACAATAAGTTTACTTTCTCTCCCAAAGACGTTCAACATTTACATCATGATTATCACTAGCATTGATTTTAGCAATATGATTATCATAATTATCAATTTTATATTGTAGTAAATCTCTCGCATCATGAATTGTCTTTAAGTTTTCATTTAATTCTTCGAGTTGCTTACTTAAAATATGCTTTTGCTGTGCTTGAATATTTTCATTTTTAGGAAGCTGCGCTAACCTACAAAATTCGATAAGCGATTCAATACTGACGCCTGCATTTCGCAAATTTTTCACTAAATAAATCCAATTTAAATCACTATCATTGTATATTCTATATCCATTTTCATCTCGATTAACAGGTGGAATCACACCAACCTTTTCATAATATCTTAAAGTGTCTTGAGATATATTCATGAGCGCTACGACTTCTTTAGTTTTCATTGAGACTATCCTTTCAGTTATGTTGGCTTCATCTTAAGTAATGTTGCTATATATTACTATCTTCGTTTGAATACTTCTTATTTTATTACTCAAATTGAAATTTGTCTCTTTTCTAACATTTTACATTTTATCTTTTTAATTACTTTTATAATTGTATAAATTAAATATTTAAAATGATATAATCACTAAGATTGATATTATTTAATTTTTCCAAAATTATTTCCGTTGCAATTTTTGGGTGATGAGGAAAATTTGGATGATTGATTGTTTATATACATCAACATGCTTTGCGGATTGTTTGAGAGTAAACAGTTATTTGTATGCATTAACGAATTTTGAAAAATTGAATCATTATTTAATCATAATATTCATTGCGCACGCGCAACACAAAAAGGAGACATGTCAATGACATATAGAATGAAGAAATGGCAAAAATTATCCACCATTACATTATTAATGGCCGGTGTGATTACTTTGAATGATGGTGAATTCAGAAGTGTTGATAAACATCGGATTGCTGTGGCTGATACGAATGTTCAAACACCAAATTATGAAAAGTTGAGGAACACATGGTTAGATGTTAACTACGGTTATGATAAGTATGATGAGAAGAATGACGCAATGAAGAAGAAGTTTGATGCTACAGAGAAAGAGGCAGAGAAATTACTAAGTAGCATGAAAACTGAAAGTGATAGGAAATACTTGTGGGAAAACTCAAAAGATTTAGATACGAAGTCTGCGGATATGACTCGTACATATCGTAATATTGAGAAAATCGCAGAAGCGATGAAGCATCCTAAAACCACTTTAAAAAATGACGAAAATAAAAAGAAAGTGAAAGGTGCCCTTGAGTGGCTGCATAAAAATGCCTATGGAAAAGAGCCAGATAAAAAAGTTGCTGATTTAAAAACTAATTTTTCAAAATCAGCCCCTCAAAAGAATACCAACTTAAATTGGTGGGACTATGAAATTGGAACACCTAGATCATTAACAAATACCCTAATATTACTAAATGATCAATTTTCAAATGAAGAAAAGAAAAAATACACTGCCCCTATCAAAACTTTCGCCCCAGATAGTGACAAAATATTATCTTCAGTAGAAAAACCTGAACCTGCAAAAGGCGGAAATTTAGTAGACATTTCTAAGGTAAAACTTTTAGAAAGTATTATCGAAGAAGATAAAGATATGATGAAAGATTCAATAGATGCATTTAATAAAGTCTTCACTTACGTTCAAAGTAATGCAACTGGTAAAGAACGTAATGGATTTTATAAAGATGGCTCATATATCGATCATCAAGACGTTCCATACACTGGTGCTTATGGCGTTGTACTCTTAGAGGGGATTTCTCAAATGATGCCAATGATAAAAGAAACACCTTTTAATGATAAAACCCAAAATAATACAACCTTAAAGTCATGGATTGACGACGGATTTATGCCACTCATTTATAAAGGTGAAATGATGGATTTATCACGAGGTAGAGCTATCAGTCGCGAAAATGAAACGAGTCACGCAGCGTCAGCGACTGTAATGAAATCATTGTTGAGATTGAGTGATGCCATGGATGAGTCTACAAAAGCTAAATATAAACAAATTGTCAAAACTTCAGTTAAATCTGATTCAAGTTACGGCCAAAATGATACATTAAGCTCTTATTCAGATATAAGCAAAATGAAGTCTTTAATGGAAGACAGCACTATTTCTACTAACGGTTTAACACAACAACTTAAAATATATAATGACATGGATCGTGTCACCTATCATAACAAAGACTTAGACTTTGCATTTGGTTTAAGTATGACGTCGAAAAACGTCGCACCTTACGAAAGTATCAACGGAGAGAACTTAAAAGGTTGGCACACCGGTGCAGGCATGTCTTATTTATATAACAGCGATGTGAAACACTACCGTGATAACTTCTGGGCAACAGCCAATATGAAACAATTAGCAGGAACTACAACTATAGAAAATGAAGAACCTAAAGGTACGGATGTTAAAAAGTCGAGTAAAACTTTTGTAGGCGGAACAAAATTCGATGACCAACATGCTAGTATCGGAATGGATTTTGAAAATCAGGACAAAACTTTAACTGCCAAAAAATCATATTTCATATTAAACGATAAAATTGTCTTCTTAGGAACTGGCATTAAAAGTACTGATTCATCAAAGAATCCAGTTACAACGATTGAAAATCGCAAAGCGAATGGGTATACGTTATATACAGACGATAAAAAAACAACCGCTTCCGATAATCAGGAAACCAATTCCGTCTTTTTAGAGTCAACCAATAAACCTAAAAACAATATAGGCTATCATTTTTTAAACGAATCTAAAATAACTGTAACAAAAGAAAGTCATACTGGTAAGTGGAGTGAAATAAATAAAAGCCAAAAGGATACACAAAAAACTGATGAGTATTATGAAGTAACTCAAAAGCATTCTGATAAAGACGATAAATATGGATATGTGTTGTATCCAGGTATAACAAAAGATAATTTTAAATCCAAAGCAAGCCAAGTAACTATCGTTAAACAAGATGATGACTTCCACGTTGTTAAAGATAATGAATCGGTTTGGGCTGGTGTCAATTATAGTAATAGCACTCAAACTTTTGACATTAACAACACTAAAGTCGAAGTTAAAGCCAAAGGAATGTTTATTCTTAAAAAGAAAGATGATAACACTTATGAATGTAGCTTCTATAATCCCGAATCTACAAATTCCACTTCAGATATTGAATCTAAAATTTCAATGACTGGATACTCTATTACAAACAAAAATACATCGACTACTAATGAATCCGGCGTACGCTTTGAATTAACTAAATAAGTAAGAAAAACTCGGCACTATACCATTTTTATAGTGTCGAGTTTTTATAAATATATCTATCATTCACCTTGTAATCCACAGACCACATCATCTTTAATAAGTTCTCGCTTATTTAAAAATCGAATTTTCTAAGGCCATTCAGCAAATTTCTCCTCATTTAATTATTGCTTTATGTCTACTTATAATTATTCGCTATTTTTTTAATTATTTGTTTCATTTTATTTCTAATTTCAGTTGGTTCTATAATTTCACACTTATCTCCAAAACTTAAAATTAGTCCATAGTAATATGAGTTGTCGATGAATGGAAAATCAACTACATAATGTCGATTATTTTCTTGCCTAAAGCTTTCGTAATTACAGAAGTCTAGTAAACGTTCAACAATTGATTCGTGTACACGAAGTTTAATTGTCATTTTTAATTTTTCAAAAATCCTATCTGTCGATAATAAAGGATCTTTGTATACTTTTTCAATAAATTTCCTATCAGAATCTTGGATATTCATAACTCGAGTTAATTTAAGTAATCTAAAATCATCTCTTAAATTACAATAAACATAACCATACCACTCTCCTGCTTTTAAAATAAGTTGATATGGCTCTACTTCTCTTTCTGTTATATTTCCTAAATGATTAATATATTTAACTTTTAATACCTGATTGTTTTGAATAGCTTTTTTAAATTTAATCACTTGGTCATCTATATTTCTAAATTCGTTCCAATGATTAGAATCCATGTAAAATTGTGCTACTTGTGTATTTATTGTATTTAACTTTTCTTTCGGTATTAAACTTTTAATTTTCAGGTTAGTATTATAAAAATCCATATTTTTTAATTTCTCCGGAAAATTATAGTTACTAATTAAAAGACTTGCCAATTCATTTTCTGTAAATGTATTTTTGTCTATTTTAAAATTTTCCATAATTTCAAAACCGCCACCAACACCAGGAATAGAATAAACAGGTATTCCTGCTAAATTAATTGCTTCTACATCTCTATAAATTGTACGTTTCGATACTTCCATTAATTCAGACAATTCATTAGCACTTACACGCTTTCTCTCATTTAATAACAATATAATACTAATTAGCCGACTAATTTTCATCTAAATTCCACCTGCCTTTTAATTGTTGCCATACAGTTGGTCACTTTTATCTCTTATAATGATATCAAATTCAACTACAGGAGGATAATTTATGAAGAATGTTTATTTTTATATTATAGATGGTTTGGCAGACTGGGAAATAAGTAATATTTTAGCCGAGTTAAACTCAAAAAGATTTTTTAAAAAGGATGCTCACACTATCAACATAGAAATGGTAAGTAACTCAAAATCACCTATTACTACAATGGGAGGTATCAATATTAATCCCGAATCTTTAATTGAAGAAATTAGTATTTCTAAAGATACTTTTCTAATATTACCTGGATCAGACACATGGAATGATTCAAAGCATTTACCTGTAATAAAAATTGCTAAAGAAATTTTATCAAATGGTGGCCATGTTGGTGCTATATGTGGAGCAACAATTCCACTAGCTGATATTGGTGTATTAAACGAGTATTATCATACAAGTAATGATTTATTATATTTAGAAAGTTTTTCTCCAAATTACCATGGACAAAAATTATATATCGATCAACCATCTGTATCTCATAAAAATTTAATCACTGCAAGTTCAACAGGGACATTAATGTGGACAAAAGATATATTGCAAAAACTAGACGTATTTAAAAATTCTACTTTAGATGCATGGTTTAACTATTTTAGCACTGGTAATTCAAAGTATTATTTTGAATTACTACAAACATTAAATAAAGAATAGTACTTGTAATTTAAGAACCTAGCAACAATATGCTTTACTATAAACTTTTATCTCAAAATCCCCTCATAATAACACTCCTAAAAACTATTACTAAGATTTTAAAATATAAAAAATGCAAAAAGTATGTTTTAAACTTTATGAAACGTGTTATACAAATAGTGTAATATCATACAACTTAAAAAGGAGATTGAGATATGAAACTAAAATCATTTGTTACTGCCACTTTAGCATTGGGATTATTATCAACGGTCGGAGCTGCATTACCTAGTCACGAAGCATCTGCAGATAGTAATAACGGCTATAAAGAAATGACAATGGATGGTTATCACACTGTTCCTTACACAATTTCAGTAGATGGTATTACTGCATTACATCGAACTTACTTTATCTTTCCAGAAAATAAAAAAGTACTTTATCAAGAAATTGACAGTAAAGTAAAAAATGAATTAGCTTCTCAACGTGGTGTTACAACAGAAAAAATTAATAATGCACAAACAGCAACTTATACGCTTACTTTAAACGATGGTAATAAAAAAGTAGTGAATCTAAAGAAAAATGACGACGCTAAAAATTCAATTGATCCAAGTACAATCAAACAGATACAAATTGTAGTTAAATAATAATTCGAACATGAAAATTGTTATATAGGGCAAGCGCTGAAAAATTGGCGTTTGTCTTTTTAGTTATTGAACTTGTAAATTATTGTTGTTTGCTTCTCCAGACAATAGATTGGCCTATACTAAAGTAAATTCTATATGAGTGTCTACCACAATTTATAATCTAAAATAACAGCAAATCTCAAATATCTGGAACCTAAATAAATCCCCTCACTACTGCTAATAGTGAAGGGATTTATTTTATTATTTAAACGTGATCATAAATATATTTGTTCTATTGTAGTCATGATTAATCATATTAACAAACTATCATTTCTAAATCGCGCATTATGAAGTCAATTTTCATAAATCGTCATTATATTTCTGCATTCATTATTCAGCTTCTCTAATTTCATCTGAAACATCTTTATAGTCAATATTTGCATTAGTGAAATCTTCATCATGAATTGGAAAATGCTGTTCAAATGTTTCAATATTTTGGATTTCTACTTTAACATCTTCTACTTCAAAATCTAAGACATGTCCACCAAAGTTACGATCATCATTCGCAAAGTGTACATGGAATCCTGCTGATCCGATACCATGGAATAATTCTGGTGTAAAGAAACCAACGACTGAACCTTTGACATACGTTTCAGTTTGTTCAGGTTGTCTTCTAGCTGAATCGATTAAACGTGTATAAGGTGGTTCTTGAGCCGGCATCATACGTACATGCATTTTTTTAAATAAGCCTGAAATTTTTACTGCTGAAAATAAATTTTCACTCAGCATTTTCTCCTTAATTTCTGCAAAAACTGCTTCAGAAGATTTATCTTTCGTTTCATAGCTCGTATCTGCTACGAATTTAGTTACAGTTGCATATGGTGTTAACTCGTCACCTTTTAATTCTACAAATTCTTTATGTTCATTTGCATGGTAAGCTTTTCCATCTAAAAAGATTACCTCACCGTTTGAACCTGTTAGTGTAGCGATACCTAGGTCACCATGTTGTAATAATTCATTTATTGATGCAGTTCCTTTTAATAATCCTGCCATTAATGTGCCTAATGTACCATGTTGGTATAAAACATTAGTCATAAAATCTCCCACTCCTCTTTAACATTTATCTTTATTTTAGTTAAATACGTCAGGTAACATATTTGTTGAAAGTTTGATATTATCTTTGTAATTTACAGGTATATCAATTAATACTGGACCATTTGTTTCATAGCCCTCTTTAATTGCCGCTTCTAATTCTTCTTGATTAGTAACTCGTAAACCTTTTGCGCCAAATGATTCAGCATATTTTACAAAATCTACAGGACCGAAGTCTACACCTGATGAACGTTTATATTTCATTTCTTCTTGGAATTCAACCATATTATATTTTCCATCATTCCAAATAAGTTGGATAATGTTTAGATTTTTACGTACGGCCGTTTCTAAATCTTGTGATGAAAATAAAAAGCCACCATCGCCAGCAACTGACACAACTTGCGTATTAGGGCGCACAAGTGCAGCTGAAATTGCCCACGGTAATGCTACACCAAGCGTTTGCATACCGTTACTAAATAATAAATGTCTTGGATTATAACTTCTGAAATTACGTGCCATCCAAATATAGTGACTTCCAACATCAACTGTCACAGTAGTATCATCAGTTAATACCTTTTGCATAGATTCAATAATTTCCACTGGATGTAGAATTCCTTCTTCATGCGTCGCTTTGATACCTGTTTCTTCATCAATATGTGTTCTTAATTGTTCTAATTCGTCTAAATGTTGTTGATTTATAAATGGCTCATCCACTTTTTCAGAAATCATTTCAATCGTTTTAGCAATATTACCAATCAACTCTTTTTTCGGTTGCATATAATTAGTAATTTCAGCTTGAACTTCGTCAATATTGATAATTTGTGTTTCTAATTCTTTATTCCAGTTACTAGCTTCGTATTCAATTGGATCATAACCGATTGTAACAACTAAATCACTTTTACGTAATAATTCATCACCAACTTGATTGCGGAATAAGCCCACACGACCGAAGAAATGATTTTCTAATTCACGACTAATTACACCTGCACCTTGGAATGTTTCTACAACTGGTAAATTCGTACGCTCTACTAGCTTGCGAATGGCATTCGTCTCGTCAGCACTAGAACTTCTCATACCAGCTAATAAAACAGGAAATGATGCATTTTTAATCGCTTCAATGACATCATTAATATCTTGTTCACTCGGTACTCCTAAATTTGGTTTTTGGCAAAGTGATATCGCTTTAGATTCAACTGGTGAAGAAATCACGTCTTGTGGAATACTAATAAAACTTGCGCCATTTTTTCCTGAAGTAGCAATACGAATTGCATTTGTCATAACTTCTGATAATGATTCAGGATCTTGTACTTCTTCACTGTATTTTGATGAGTATTTTAATAGCGCAGCATTATCAATACTTTGATGCGTTAATCGTAATAAATCATTACGTTTCACTTGGCCACCTAACGCTAATACAGGATCCCCTTCAGATGTAGCTGTTAATAGTCCAGTCGTTAAATTACTTACACCAGGGCCACTTGTAACAAGTACTACACCCGGTTTGCCTGTTAATCTTCCAATACCTTGCGCCATCATTGCGGCATTTTGTTCATGACGAGTGACAATAAGTTCAGGACCATCATCAATTAAAGCATTAAATAGATAGTCTATCTTTGCACCCGGAATACCAAAAACATATTCTACCCCATTATTTTTCAAAGTATCAATAACCATATCGGCTGCAGTGTACTTTTTATCAGTCATTTATATTCATTTCCCTTCAAATGTGATGTGTAGATGTGTATTACATGTAATTACATTGTGATTTGTAATCTAATGATAGTTACGCAAAATTAATGATGTTTATCAAAATTTTACATGTACGATTAGATTTGTAATACATAAAAATTGCCTTCATTACATTATATAACCTTTGTTAGATGAATAAAAATCGTTATTTGTAATACTAAGTATTCCAAAAATGCATAAGTAGATTTTGTGCGTTGTGATTATGAGGGATGTTGGATTGATTGATGAGGAGGATTGTTACAATGTCTTTGAGTTTGGTATTTAGTCAATGACGATTTGAAATTGTCGTTTTATGGCGGGCTGAAAATGCTGTTTTATGACGGTTTCAAAATGGTGTTTCGATTAAAAAGCCACAGCAAGACTTAGATCTAACTGTGACTTATACATTTCATACTTATATTAGCGATTATTTTTATAGTTATAAATGATAGATGCAGTTCCTAAACAAATTAAGAAGATAATCATTAAGTATATAGAAAAGTTATCTGTTTTAATATAAAACCTAAAAAGTAGAAACACCAGCATCGCAACAATAAAATAAACAGGAATAAAAGCTTTCTTCCAAAATATAGAATCTTTCAATTAGGTCACTCCTTATTTTGATAATACTCTTTAATTAAGGCTCTTGAGTTATCGTCTACCCTCCGCAAGCTAAATGACAATTTAATAATGTAAACTTTTGATTGTGTAAGCATGTACAAATTATACGTGTAAATCAATAATTCATAGTTGAATTTATTCTATTCCTGAGACATTAAATAAAGGAAAGTTCATTTATACTACATACATTTCATATTCCCCACACAAACGCAAAAAAACACCTCGACATAACATCGAAGTGTTTTGTATATATCGTCCGACAATTAACGTTTTGAGAATTGAGGTGAACGACGAGCTGCTTTAAGACCTGGTTTTTTACGTTCAAAAAATTTTAGGATTTCGTACAGTTGTATAGACTGTCGTACACATTGACATTAAAGTTTTTCTAATTTTTTCGATTGCATAGAATTGCATCAAATATCACCTAGGAGTAACTAAATAAACTGCTGGCCAGTGGTACTTAATTACAATGTTATTTTCAAAAATTTAATTAAGTATTTTTACTTTCTCAATAGTACTGTAAAGTAATTTCCCCGCATTATTTTTTCTATAAAATTCGTTTTGATCAACATCTATATCACTGAATTCAGGATCATCATTATCATAATTTAGGTTAGTCTCAATCTCTACTGCTTTAATAATTAGCCTCAAAAAATTAAGTTTTTCAATAGTTTGTATCGCACTAAAATAATCATTGTTATTTCCAATTTCTTTTCTAAGTCTTGTAGTAGTAACAATTTTTGAATTGATACTGTATATTTTTTGAAATTAATAATATCTTTATCATATAAGTTATTAAGTGCATCAACTACAATCAAATAATCCATATCTAAATCTTCATTGTTTTCGATGATATAATTCAACAAATAACCTAATAACATGTTTGCATATGTAGATTTAGACAGTAAAATTTTTGATAAAGTATCCGAGATAAACATAGCTTTCTTTTCATTATTTACATATTTCTTTAACTTTTTTAATTTTTCTTCTGATGGTATTTCTTCCGGGTTAAATCCTTGCAAAAAATACATAAACTTTTTTTGAGCGGCTATTTTACTCATGTTATTTAAAACTCTAAGTACATTAGATCCATCTTGTGCTAATTCAAAGAAAGGATTTTCAACTATTCCTTTCTTTACATCCAACATATTTTCTATATGGAATTGAACTTCATTTAGTTTATCGAACATATATACACCTACATTCATAAAATATATTCATTATCTTTAAAGATTCCGCTTTTTATTTCAATAACATTGATTTCATCTAACTTATAATTATCAAAGATCGATGCTAATATGATTTGATTTTCATTAAAGTCTTCTTTTAAAATCTTAAATATTTCTTCAATATTTTGTTTGTCTACCTCTCTTCCAGATGGAGAGTCCAGTAATATTGGTAAACTAATCCCCAAATATTTTTGAATAGATTTTATATAAGATAATTTAAATGCAAATACTAGTTTATGTAAAATAGCACCCGAATATCTCTTTAAATTATTTGTAAAAATAAAATCAGATCTTAAATCCAAATATTGCTCAATACCTAGCTTTTTCGCATAATCAGCAATTGATTCATAAAGTTCACTTATAATATTATTATTTACAATTATTTTTTTCCTTAGTACTTCTCTTTTGTATTTTTCTTTTGTCTCAATTTCTTTTATTAATTTTTCAATCAAATTAAAATCTAGATTAATATTCATTATTCTACTATCAAATTTTTGAAGTTCGGTTTCTAGATTTAATAAGCTATACTCTTTTGAAAGATTGTTTCTCATTTTAGAAATCTTTGATTTTATTTTTTTTATTTTTATTTCTATTAATTTTTTTCTGGTATAAATATACAATTGAGATTCTTCAAATCCCACAATATTATCTTTTGTAACTAGTTCACTTTTCCCCTCAATTTCTACAGCTATTTTCATTTTTTCTATAAATTTTAAAAAACTCTCGTTATCTTCAATCGCTCTTTCGATTTCATTTAGATCTTTCATTAATTGTTTTTTTTCTAATTCTAATAACAAAATATCATTTTCTATTTTGTCAATATAGTCCATTTCTAAATTACTTTTTTCTTCAATCACTGATGTTTGATAGAAATATATACTTCTCATTGCAATATATTTCGACTTTTCTTGTTTTAGAACGTTTAGTTCTTTTTGTAATTCTTCAATATTTCTTTCAGCTAATCCTCCAACTAATTCATATAAATTAAAGTATATCCTTCCGATGACGAATCCTTTATTTAAAAGCGTCCAACCTTTTTCTTGATCCATATATATACTACCCAATATGTTCTCTAAAACATTTTTATTTTCTGAATTAAAAATAACCTGTAATAGATATATATCTTCATCGGGTAACAAAAAATGGTGAGAAATATCATTTTCTATCAATTCGAGATTATTATTATTTCTTATCAACGTTATTTTTCTATTACCTATCTCCAAAAATAAAATTGTTTTTAATTTTTCAAATTTTATTCCTTTTGTTCCTGGAATTGCATAACCTAGGCTAAATAAAAGTATTCTTAGTAAAGTAGACTTTCCTACACTATTTTTCTTACTATAAACTAGATTATTATTTGATGAAAAATCGAATTGCTTTTTCATTCCCTCATAATCTAGATAAAGAGTATTAAATTTCAAGTTTTACCTCCTCTTTAAGTTTATTAACCATTGTTTTTAAATTCAGAATTTTAAATAAAATGATTTTAACTATTATTTGTTTTACTTCTTCTTCTATTTTATCTGTATTTACTAAATAAATATAGTCAGTCCATTTATCATTAATAAATGATTTTATCCCTCTTTCTTTACCTATTTTATTTTTTCTATAAATTTCATAATCATTATTTACTCTCATCACAAAAGAAAATTTTTCTGTTTGTTTATCAATAAAAGTAGTATATTTATATAGTACTATCTCTATTTCTTCTTCATCCATTTGAAACTCATCAATAAGCTTTTCAAAGTTTTTATCATCTTCTAATAGTTGAGAGTTTATGACTATTATTGGCCAGATAACTTGATTCTTGGTAAGATCAATAGAAACGTTACTTGTGGTAGCATTAAACAAAAATTCACTTTGCCAAATTTCTAACAATGTTTTTGAGTAAACTGGATTTACAGAAATATTACTTAGAAATTCTCTAATTATGCGTAAGATAGTTCTGTATCTAGTTTCATAATCTTCTCCATCAAAATTTATTACTGATATATTTAAAATATCGGTATTATATTCTTTATTATATTTTTCTGAAAGCTTTTCTATAATCTCTACTACTTTTTTCTTATAATTAGCAGGGATTTCATTGAATGTTCTTTCAATAATTCCATCACCCATAAAAATATGATGCTGAGAAGTTGTACCACCAATTGGATTTGGAAAATTAGTTGTATAAATTAACTTGTCTATTTCATTTTTTTGAGCTCCCAAAAATAGTGTATTTAAACCTGTTTCTAATTTTTCTAATGCTTTACTATCCTTCCCTAACTTAGAATACGATTTAGCTTGAATTAATATTTTCTTTTCATTAAATAGTAACAATTCAATATCTTCATCTTTTCCTTCGATTCTTATACTTTTAATATCTTTTATATATTTAATAAAATATACAATAGCGCTATTAATTTGAAAATGCCATCCAAATATAGATGATGATGCGTTATGATTCATAATTACCTCAATACCTTTAATATTTTATTCATAATACTTTACTTTTACTACTCTTGTAGCATTTTTAATTCATATACTCTATTCTCAATTTTTCTTTCTAAATCATTATATGAATTTTTGAACTCATCAAATCCTTCAATTTTATACTCATTAATTAATTTAAATACTTGATAGAAACCAGCATCCCAATTATTAACATGCCATTCTGGATGATCTTCATTTGCTAAATTGCGATACTTAAATGAAACTTTTAAAAGTTCCACTGCTTGATCATATACTAAAGTAGCTTCCTTACTTAAATTCTTTGTCTTAATTAATGAATAAACATATCTTTCTTCTTTTTCAAATCTAAGTTGATTTTCTATATCATAATTATAGTTATCTTCAGCTAATTTCTTTATGTCTTCTATGCCCATGAAAAACATTTCGTTATTCAAATCAAATGATTGATTATTATAAATTATATCCCTTTGAGAAGTTTGATAACTTGCATTTATATTAAACAGGCAATATATAATGCAATCAGATATAAATTCATCCTTTTCTATATCTGTTATTTTTCTAAAATCTGGGGCTTTAAAATTATCCATATCATTTATCCATGTATGACTAATTGATTTCCTTGCCGCAAATGTTATAGCGATACGTTCGAAATTTTCAGGTGTAATTGATAATCCATGCCCCATATATGCACTACCACTTAAAATAAATACATCTCTTTGAGATTTAAAAACATTGTTTGCTACATTAACCATGTATCCTATTGAATTATTTAATAGTCTACCACTAGTTTTTACACCTTCATTTATATTAAAAGCAGAAGAAAAATGAGGATATGGCTCATCCATAAAGTCCTTTCTTTTTACATTCGGTTCTCTAACCCACTTCGATAAAAAGTTCAATTGCTCTATTTCTTCAATAACTTTTATTCTATCTTGGACTATACCATCTATTTCTAAATGTTCTACTGACATTGGAAATAGTTTAGAATAATCATTCTTTATAATATCTCTATTCTTATATACACTAAATGCAATTGCCCAATCATTACTTACATCTGAGAACTCACCAGCATTAAACAAAATACCTTTTTGAAATTTAAAGTTACTGAATAATTTGTTATTGAAATGAGTCCAATAATCTCCACCGTTCATAAATTGAGATTTACTAAAGAACGCTATATGAACATTTGTAAGATTAAAATCCTCAACTAATTTTATTACTCTATAATAAAATTGTGCATAAAGTTGTTGTGATGCCTTACCCAAACCATTTGATTTCATTAATTTGTTGATTTCAGTAATTGCAACACTTTTCTTCGACGTTCCTTTAGATCCTGCATTGTTTGCTGTCGCATATGGTGGATTCGCCAAGAAGATAAACGGTTTATTTTGTTTTAATGACTCAAATAATTCTATAGGCATTTTGATTTCATAAGGATTACTTTCAGGATTGATATTTATATCATCGTTAAGAAAATCATACTGAAAACTTTTTGAATTTTGATTATAATCATTCGAAATATCTAATTCTTCTTGATAAAGTGTTGAGCAATAAAGATTGTCAAACAAATAATCCCTAGTTAAGTTTTTCGTTCCACATGCTGGATCCCAAACAACATAGTCATTTCTCCAACTATCTCCTATTACTTCAGAAATAATATCATTAGCTCTATTTGCCCAAACAGTTGGTGTCCAGAAATCTCCAGCAAAGCGTCTTGATGTCTCTTCTATTAACTGATCTGCTATTGATTTAATATGATCTTGCTCAGATAATGTATATTTTCTTTCATATCTTGAAAAAAATGCACCATAAGCGTTGGTATCGATAGAAATTTCACTTTTATCAGGAAGTTGTAGTACGTTTCTTTTTGTTGGTACAGGATAAATATTTGGATTACCTATTATAGAATTAATAAAGATTGAAACGAGCAAATGTGGTTGTTTTTCTGGATTAATTCCTACTTTAACTTTTCTATCACGTGAAAAAATGAATCTTACAAATTCATCAAATACAATTCTTATGTTTTTTTCTGTAACTTTAATTTTGTACATTACTCCATCATTGTTTACCAAACTATCAATAGCATTTAATACATCATTTATATCAAACCCCTTTGTATTGATATCAAATACGAAAGTTGAAAGGTTAGGGTCATTGTTTAATTGATTCATTAAATCTATATTTTTAATCCATGCGTCACTTGGTGCAATACTCCAATCTAAATCTTTTTTTAAATAGTCATAAAGTACAGGCGCATATACTACAAACATTTCATCTTCATCACCACTAAAAATTACGTTTGGTAGCTCTTCGCCATTTAACTCGAACTGTTTTAAATAATAAATTACTTGAGCAATAATCCTTGCTCTAGATGAAACTTTTAATAAGTCTAAATTTTGTTTAAACTCCATTAACATTCTCAACGCTAAAACTAAATCCCCTGATCTCAAAAATCCATCACTACCATATGCATTATGTAATGTAGCATTTGGATTTCCATCTATATATCTTTTTTGGAATATTCGTTTGTATGCATTTTCTATATCTGATTCATTTTTAAAATTTTTAAGAGATCTTTTGAATTCTTGATTATCTTTTTTTGTTATTTTCCCCATGAGAATCACCTCGTTTTATCTCGTGTATTTCTTCTATTATCCCATATATTAATTGTACTGTTAATAAACATTATAAAAACCTCAAGTTCTTATAAAATTAATCTACATTACTGTATGACACCTATCAATATATCAACAAATTACAATTCGAACTTACCCCCAATAATTATGAATGATTTATTAACAAGTTGAAATATATTCCGTTTCTTTATTATATACATCCAGTTATCTTAGGAGTAATTAAGACAATTAACAAATATGCATACTTTATAAAAAACACATTTAATTATTACAATTTATCAAATGGTCCTTTAGAAGGTATAGATACCAAAATAAATTTAATTAAACGTACATCTTTTGGTTATGGAAGTTACAATCATTTGCGCATTCTAATATTATTATCTTCAAAACTTAACGCTCCAAAGAGTAAAAAGGAAGTTAAGCAATGTCTATTTCCCTAACTTCCGATATTGAACTCATCAGTCGGATTTATTATAGAACCTGAATAATTTAATACACAAACGTAAAAAAACACCTCGACATAACATCAAGGTGTTTTGTATATATCGTCCGACAATTAACGTTTTGAGAATTGAGGTGAACGACGAGCTGCTTTAAGATTTGGTTTTTTACCTTCAAAAAACTTTAGGGTTTCGTACAATTGTATAGACTGTCGTAAGCCTTGATACTAAAGGATTTCTAATTTTTCCGATTGCATAGTATTGCACCAAATATCACTCAGGAGTAACTAAATGGTATCTAAATAAACTGCTGTCCGGTGGTATATACTCTTGTATCGTCCGGTTATCGTCCGGTCGTAAATATATTGATTTATCAATGTTTTTATGTATATCAATAGGTTATCGTTCGGTTATCACTTGATGAATTTATTAGTCTCTAATTAAATAATATCTAGTTCCCGGACCTCTACCTTCAGATCCGATAATCTCTAACTTCTTCAGTTCAGCAATTAACTCAGATGTATAACTTTTTTGAAGTCCCATTGTTTCTTGAATTTCTAGCCTACTTGCTAACTTACCATCTGATAAAAATTCTACAATCTCTGACAACTTTTGATTAGTTGGTATTTTATTTAACTTATAATTCTTATTAAATAATACTACTCGAAAATCCCCCTCTTTACTCGAAAGCTCACAAAACCCTTGATATCATTGATTTCCCATGATTTTTTAATATTTTTCTTTTGAGTTACTCGAAAATTTTCCTCTTTACTCGAAAGCTGTCCTTCAACCTCAGTTTGCAAATATTCAATATACTTACTACTAGTCATATATAAACCTCGCAATCACGCATCTTATTGGCTTTATTATAACATTCAATACGATATCTATCGAATATCATTACAACCTCTATCTGCTTATCGTACGAATCCCAAAGAAAAACAAGGTCATTTCATATGGTTTCCTAAAGTTTCATATCATTGAATTTTAAGCAGAATTGAAACAAATTAGTTCCTCTAGGGGTAACTAAATGGTATCTAAATCCCTCTATAAAAATATAAAAAAACACTCTTTGGAATAATCCAAAGAGTGCTGTAAACGTTTCTTCAGTTGAACACAAATTGCTGACGCAATTTGCGAACTCCATCTGTAAGCGAACAAGTTCGCAACAGCAGCAGCTTAACGTTTTGAGAATTGAGGTGAACGACGAGCTGCTTTAAGACCTGGTTTTTTACGTTCTTTCATACGTGGGTCACGAGTAAGTAATCCAGCGCGTTTTAAAGAACCTCTGTATTCAGGATCTGCTTCTAATAATGCACGAGCGATTCCGTGACGGATAGCTTGAGCTTGTCCAGTGAAACCACCACCATGAACGTTAACTAAAACATCATAGTTACCTTTAGTTTCAGTTACATCAAATGGTTGGTTTAAGTCTAAAATTAATGATTCGAATGGTAAGTATTCGCGTACGTCACGGTTATTAACTGTGATGTTACCTTCACCTGGTACTAAACGTACACGTGCTACTGAGTTTTTACGACGGCCTGTGCCTCTATATTCAACTTGTGCCAAAGTCATTTCCTCCTTCTAATTAACCACGTAATTCGTAGTTTTCTGGTTGTTGTGCAGCGTGTGGATGTTCAGCGCCACCATATACAAATAATTTTTTACCTTGTTTTTCGCCTAAACGAGTGCTTGGTAACATACCTTTAATTGAGTTTTCAATTAAACGTTCTGGGTTAGTTCTTCTTAATTCACCAGCAGTGATTGATTTGATACCACCTGGGTGATTTGAGTGACGGTAGTAAACTTTGTCAGTTTCTTTGTTACCAGTAAATTCGATTTTTGATGCATTAATAACGATTACATAATCACCAGTATCAACGTGTGGTGTGTAAGTTACTTTATTTTTACCGCGTAAGATAGATGCTACTTCTGATGATAAACGACCTAATGTTTGGCCTTCAGCATCGATAACATACCATTTGCGCTCAATGTTTGATTCATTTGCCATAAATGTTTGACGCATAATAATTGTCCTCCTAAAAAATAAATGCTTCTATTCAAGCTATAAACAGTTTCATAACCTAATAGATGATTTCATTTGTTTCATTTTTAAAACGTTTAATTTCATTTATTTTGTTAACTGTTGTTCGTTTCTGCTTATATATCTTGTAACACAATAAGTTTCCGGGGCTTATCGTGGGGTGGATATAAAACAATACCGTTAATAATCTTATAATTTCACAAGCTTTTTGTCAATGGCAATCAGTCATTTTGTAATGATTTTTTACGATGTATTTTTATATCGTTGCCAAAGTCTTTTAATAACTCATTTTCATCTAAATAAATTTTCTCTAAATATAATCCTTCAGCAGGTGCAGTGAAAGGAACATTCTTACGATTCTTTGATTCAAGTAGCTTCGGCACATCAGAAATTTCATGTCGCCCTTTTCCAACTTCTATTAAAAATGCAACTAAGACACGCACCATGTTATATAAAAATCCAGACCCAGTGACAATATAATCAAAGCCCTCATCTGTCTTTACAATTTCACTTTGGTATAATGTTCTAACTTTGCTTTCTACTTCAGTTTTTTGCGAACAAAACCCCGTAAAATCATGTGTACCTATGAATTGTTGTGCCGCTCGGTTCATTTTACCTAAATCCAACGTTTCAGGAATAAATGTTTTCAAACCACTTTGAAATGGATCGCGGTGTTGTGCTTGATATACTTTGTAACGATAACGTTTACCTACACAATCATAACGACAATGAAAATCGTCATCGACAGTAACAACATTTTTCACATAAATATCATCAGGTAACGTACGATTCATTGCATATTGCCATTGTTCCACTGGAATTTTCAGCTCTGTGTCGAAATGAAAGTATTGCTGTATCGCATGTACACCTCTATCAGTCCTACTTGAAGGATGGATTCTCACATGTCTTTTATGCATGCGTTGTAATAGCTTTTCAAATTGTTGCTGTACCGTTCGACCATTTTGTTGAATTTGAAAACCTAGAAAATTATTTCCTTGATACGCAATTTCTACTAATATACGCATGAATTTACACTCCTGAATATTTTAATACGAATAAAATAATTGCAATTGGGATAATCATGATTAAAGATAACGTATCTCTCAATTGCCATTTAAGCTGTCTGTAGCTCGTTCTCTTAACATTGGCATCATAACCCCTAACTTCCATTGCGACCGCTAATTCTTCGGCGCGTTGGAAAGCTGAGATGAATAGTGGCACTAGTAATGGAATAAATGATTTAATACGTGTTGCAATATTTCCAGAACTGATTTCAGAACCACGCGACTTTTGCGCCAAAATGATTTTATCTAACTCATCCATTAACGTCGGGATGAATCTTAACGCAATGGACATTATCATACTTAATTGATGAACTGGTAATTTAAACATCTTTAGTGGTGCAAGTAATTTTTCAAACGCATCTGTTAAATCAATTGGACTTGTCGACAGCGTCATAATCGTTGCAATCATCACAATACCAATTAATCGTAATGATATATATAGACCTTCTAAAATACCATTAGTCTCAATTGTAATACCGTGCCATTCAAATAATACATGCCCACCTTTAGTTAAAAATATATGCATCATTAATGTAAAAATTAAAAAGAAAAATATTGGTGTTAAGCCTTTAATTAAGAACCAAAATTGAATTTTTGCTAACTTCATAAATAATAAGATTAGTGTAAACACCCATAAATATGTTAGAGGTGAGTGACAGAAAAATATTAATATAATAAATAAAAAGACAAACATTAGCTTTGCTCTTGGATCAAGATGATGAACAAAGGAATTAATCGGTAAATATCGCCCTATAATCAATTTATTTTTCATGTTGCCACTCCTTATACAAGCTTACAAATGCTTCTTCAGTTAAGGCAATATCTTTTAATTTTGTTTGATATTTTTGTTCAAAGTCATATTGTAACTGAACGATATCTGGCAGACCGATGTGCCAATCCGACAACTTTTCTTTATCTTTGAAGAGCTCTTTTGGTGATGTTTGTGACACGATACTACCTTCATTCATAACAATGACTTCATCGGCATAACGCGCGACTTCATTCATATCATGTGAAATTAGAATAATTGTCTTATTTTCATTTGTTTGTAAAGATTTTAATAAGCTCATAACTTGTCGTTTGCTTTGAGGATCAAGTCCTGCTGTTGGTTCATCAACAACGATAATATCCGGGTTCATCGCTAAAATAGAAACAATTGCAATTTTTCGCATTTGTCCACCTGACATTTGAAATGGTGATTGTGACATTACGTCTCTTGAAAAGCCGAGATCCATCAATAAACGATGGGCATAACTTTTAGCTTCATCTAAATCCATTTTAAAGTTCTTAGGTCCAAATATCATTTCACGTTCAACTGTATCTTCAAATAATTGTGATTCTGGAAATTGAAAGACCATGCCAATTCTTTTTCTTAGCGGTCTAATAAACTTATCTTTAGTCTTATGTGTAACCACAACATCATCGATTGTAACGGTACCACTAGTTGGTTTAATCAATGCATTAATATTTTGAATCAACGTTGATTTACCACTACCTGTTTGTCCTACGATTGCATAGTACTTACCTTGTTCAAACTCTGTATTAATATCATGAATAGCTTGATGTTGATAAGGTGTTCCTTGCTGATACGTGTAACTTACATTGTCAAATCGAATACTCATAGTCGATTCACCAACCCTTCATAAGTCAAAAATGATGTATGGTATCCTAGTAATTGACTCATTTTTATTGGAAATGGCAAATCAAGACCAATCTTTGTTAATGCTTCTGCTTGATCAAATATATCCATTGCCGTTCCCTCTTTATAGACATTGCCTTTATTCATGACGATAACATGGTCTGCTTCCATCGCCTCTGATAAATCATGTGTAATAGATATGATTGTAATGTCGTGTTCTTCTTTAACTTTTCTTACTATATTAAGTAGATTATGACGAGCGTTCGGATCTAACATGGATGTCGCTTCATCTAATATAATTACCGAAGGATTTAGTGCCAACACACTTGCAATAGCCACACGTTGCTTTTGTCCTCCTGATAATGCATTAGGTTCATAATCAGCTCGTTCTAACATATCAACTTGTTCAAGTGCTTCATTAACTCTTCTATGCATTTCATCGTGTGGAACTGCATGATTTTCAAGGCCAAATGCTACATCATATTTTACGATTGAACCTACAAATTGATTTTCCGGATTCTGAAAAACAATCCCAATTTCTTTTCTTAACTTTTCAATATTATCGTCAGTAACTACCTGACTATTATAAAAAATTTCTCCAGATTTAACTTTTTCAATGCCAATCATTAATTTAGCAATAGTGGACTTTCCAGAACCGTTATGACCAACAATAGATGTCCACTGTCCTTTTGGAATATTAAAAGAAACATCTTTCAATGTGAAGGATGCATCACTTTGATATTGAAATGAAGCGTTTTTAAATACAATAACTGAATTCTTATCCTCCACTTGTCTCTCTCCTTTACGATTCGTGTATCTATCATATTTTACAATATTTATAAATCGCTGTATATGACATTGATTGTGTTTACGATATATTGAAAGTAATTAAACTACTTCTTAGGTCATTTCCAAATTCACATTCATTAATTTTACAATTTCTGAAAAACTTAATCCATCTTTATTGATTATACATAAATGCCACAAAAATAATATTTAATAACTATACCGTACAACTTAATTAGTTTAATGTAATGAATTATTCAAAATGCGAATCTCTGAAATAAAAAAATATCGGACTTGTAAACATTTCTGTTCATAAGTCCGATAGCTTATACAATAAAAAAGCGCGCACCCCATCATAAGTTTGTTGAGTTCACGCTTTAAATCTTTATTTAGTTGATGGGGTACTCTGAGCTAGACAATATTTGTATGTGGCAAACATTATCGTTGCACTCATTTGCTTTATATAAAAGTAGTTAGTGTATTTATATAAATTGTTATACTAATTCGATAATTACTGATTCAGCACCGTCACCGCGACGAGGGCCTTGTTTAAGGATACGAGTGTAACCACCTTGACGTTCTGTATAACGTTCTGCGATTTCACCAAATAATTTTTGAAGTGCAGTTTGTGTAGTTTCATCTTCGTTTAAGATTTCAACATTACGTAAAGTTTTAGCTGCATTACGACGAGAAGCTAAATCTCCCTTTTTACCTAAAGTGATTAATTTCTCAACAACACTGCGAACTTCTTTTGCACGAGCTTCTGTAGTTTCAATACGCTCACTAATAATAAGTGAAGTAGCTAAGTCACGTAACATAGCTTTACGTTGATCAGAAGTACGACCTAATTTTCTGTAACCCATGAGTTAACCTCCTTTATCAATCTTCTTTTCTTAATCCTAATCCTAAATCTTCTAATTTGTATTTAACTTCTTCTAAAGATTTACGACCTAAATTACGTACTTTCATCATGTCAGCTTCAGATTTATCAGCTAACTCTTGAACAGAATTAATTCCTGCGCGTTTTAAGCAGTTATATGAACGTACAGATAAGTCTAATTCTTCGATAGACATTTCTAAGACTTTTTCTTTTTGATCTTCTTCTTTTTCAATCATGATTTCAGCATTTTGTGCTTCATCAGTAAGACCAACGAAGATATTCAAGTGTTCAGTCATTATTTTTGCTGCTAATGAAACTGATTCTTGTGGTGTGATTGAACCATTAGTCCAAACATCCAATGTTAATTTATCAAAATCACTGCTTTGACCTACACGTGTATTTTCAACAGTATAGTTCACACGTTCAACAGGTGAATACAATGAATCAACAGGGATTACACCAATTGGTAAATCACTAGTATTATTTTGTTCTGCTAATGCGTAACCTCTACCCTTGTTAGCAACTAGACGAATTTTTAAGTGACCACCTTTAGATACTGTTGCAATTTTAAGCTCTGGGTTTAAAATTTCAACATCACTATCATGTGTAATGTCGCTTGCAGTTACTTCGCCTTCATCACGTACATCAATTTCTAAAGTTTTATCTTCTTCAGAATAGATTTTTAATGCTAATTGTTTAATGTTCATAATGATTGTAGAAACATCTTCAACTACATTATCTACTGCTGAGAATTCATGTAAAACTCCCTCAATTTCAATATACTTAACGGCTGCACCTGGTAATGAAGATAGTAGGATACGACGTAAGGAGTTTCCTAGTGTAGTACCGTAGCCACGTTCTAGTGGTTCAACAACGAACTTACCGAATTTAGCATCTTCACTAATTTCAATTGTCTCAATTCTAGGTTTTTCGATTTCTATCATTTAAATATCCTCCTTATATACGTCGACTTAATTTAGAATGTTTGCTCAGTGACCTGTAACAATACCATCAAAATTATACACGACGACGTTTTGGTGGACGACAACCGTTATGAGGTACTGGAGTAACGTCTCTGATTGCAGTTACTTCTAAACCTGCAGATTGTAATGCACGAATAGCTGATTCACGACCTGGACCAGGTCCTTTAACTGTTACTTCAACTGTTTTTAAACCATGCTCCATAGCTGATTTAGATGCAGTTTCAGAAGCCATTTGTGCTGCAAATGGTGTTGATTTTTTAGATCCTTTAAATCCTAATGCACCAGCTGATGACCATGATAAAGCATTACCGAATTCATCAGTGATAGTTACAATAGTGTTGTTGAATGTTGAACGGATGTGTGCTACACCATTTTCAATATTCTTTTTCACTCTACGTTTACGAGATACTTGTTTACGTGCCATTTAAAATTTGCCTCCTTTACCTATTATTTTTTCTTGTTAGCTACCGTTTTAACTGGTCCTTTACGAGTACGAGCGTTGTTTTTCGTTTTTTGACCACGAACTGGTAAGCCACGACGGTGACGGATACCACGGTATGATGAAATTTCCATTAAACGTTTAATATTTAAGTTAGTTTCACGACGTAAGTCACCTTCAACTTTATAACCGTCTACAACTTCACGGATGCGACCTAATTCGTCATCAGTTAAATCTTTCACACGAGTATCAGCTGATACGTTAGCTTCTTCAAGAATTTTTTGAGCAGTTGCCGTACCGATACCGTATATATAAGTTAATGAGATAACTACGCGTTTTTCACGTGGAATATCTACTCCTGCAATACGTGCCATATTAATTTACACCTCTCTTTTATTAACCTTGTCTTTGTTTGTGTTTTGGATTTTCACAAATTACCATTACTTTACCTTTACGTTTAATGACTTTACATTTTTCGCAAATAGGTTTTACTGATGGTCTTACTTTCATTTTTATACCTCCCTATATTATGGAGTGACGATTATTTATAACGATAAGTAATTCTTCCGCGTGTTAAATCGTACGGAGACATCTCAACAGTTACTTTGTCGCCAGGTAGAATACGAATGTAATTCATTCTGATTTTTCCACTTACGTGAGCTAAAATCTCATGACCATTTTCTAATTCTACTTTAAACATTGCGTTCGGTAAAGTATCTAATACAGTACCTTCTAATTCAATTACATCTTGTTTAGCCATTGATTAACTTCCCCCTTTTTGCAATAGTAAGGTAATCGTCAATAGACAACTTTATTGTTACGAATCTATCAGTGATTAATTTTATAAGTTAAACAAAAATTACGGGAATTAATTATCGTTAATTGCCACTCTCATCTATCTAATATGATTAAATCATGCCTCACTTAAAATAGACCGCTTAAAGTTGATCTATTACAAATGATCTAAAATATCAATGACATCTTTGGTAACGTCGCTAATGTCTTTTGAACCATCAATATTTTTCAATACACCTTTTTTATCATAGAATTCTAAAATTGGTTTAGATTGTTTAATATTGACACTCAAACGATTAGCTACCGTTTCAGGATTATCATCTTCTCGTTGATACAATTTACCACCATCGATATCACAAATACCTTCGACCTTCGGAGGATTAAATACAAGATGATACGTTGTACCACATGACTCACAGATTCGACGACCTGTAAGACGGTTCATTAATTCTTCTTCCGGAACTTCGATATTGATAACAGCATCAATGTTTCTGCCAAGCTCAGACATAATGTTATTTAATGCCTCAGCTTGCTCGATTGTTCTTGGGAAGCCATCTAATAAAAAGCCTTTTTTTGCATCGTCTTCAGAAATTCTTTCTTTAACGATACCTACAGTAACTTCATCAGGAACTAATTCGCCACGATCCATAAAGGACTTAGCTTCTTTACCTAATTCAGTTTCTTCTTTAATAGCTTTTCTGAACATGTCACCAGTTGAAATGTGGGGTATTGGGAATTTCTTGACAATTTCACTTGCTTGAGTTCCTTTACCTGCACCAGGTAAACCCATCAAAATGATATTCATAAGTGCCCTCCTAAAATTATCTACCACCAAAGCCTTTATATTCTTTTTGAGTTACTTGAGCTTCTAGAGACTTCATTGTTTCAATTGCTACACCGATAACGATAAGTAAACTTGTACCACCAATCTGAATTGATTGTGGTAATCCCATAAACTTAGTTGCTAAAATCGGTAAGATTGAAATAACGGCTAAGAAGATAGAACCTACAAAAGTTAAACGATATAAAACTTTAGTAATATATTTTTTGGTTTGTTCACCAGGTCTAATACCTGGAACATAACTACCTTGTTTTTTAAGGTTGTCAGCCATTTTTTCCGGATTAACTTGTACAAATGCATAGAAGTAAGTGAATAGTATGATTAGCACGATATATACTACCATACCTACATTACTTGAAGGATTTGCAGCATTCGCAATGTTTTGTGCCCATTCTTTATCTGGATAGAACAATGTTAATGTTCTAGGCAATAAGAAGAACGCCATTGCAAAGATTACAGGAATAACACCGGCTGAGTTAACTTTTAAAGGTAGATAAGTTGCTTGTGAACCTAATCTTTGAGCAGTTTGTTTCTTAGCATATTGAATCGGAATTTTACGAACGGCTTCAAGTACATAAATAGCTCCGACAGTTAATAGTATTAATGACACTAATAGTCCTAGTACTTTCAACCAAGCTAAAGATGTATCTTCTTGCCCAACGAACGCAGATTGTCCAAATTGAATTAGACTAGCTGGTAACGTTGATAAAATACCTGCGAATATGATAATAGAAATACCATTACCAACACCGAACTGAGTGATTTGATCACCAAGCCATATTAAGAAAGCAGTTCCTGCTGTCAAAACTAGTGCAATTAATAAATAGCTCATAATTGACTGATTAATAATCAGTGCACCTTTGAGATAATTATTAAATTGGAATGCCATACCTATAGATTGGATAAATGCTAAAGAAATTGCTAAATAACGTGTAACGTTATTTAATTTTCTTCTTCCTACTTCACCTTGTTTTGCCCATTCTGAGAATTTAGGAACAATATCCATTTGTAATAATTGCATTACGATGGATGCAGTGATGTAGGGCACAATACCCATTGCAAAAATAGAAAATCGTTTCAAGGCTCCGCCACCAAAAGTATTTAATAACTCAGTGGCACCTTGAGAACCTTGGGGATTATCAAAAGCTGCAGGATTAACTCCTGGAGCTGGTATATAAGTCCCTATTTTAAAAATTACTAACATTGCTAGTGTGAAGAAAATCTTGTTACGAACTTCTTTTGTTCTAAAGAAATTCACAAGGGTTTGAATCATTAGATCACCTCGTGTGCTCCACCTTTAGCATCAATAGCTTCTGCTGCTGAAGCTGAGAATTTATGAGCTTTCACTGTCAATTTCTTATCAAGTGAACCATTACCTAGTATTTTAATACCAGATTTTTCATTCTTAACAACACCAGATTCTACTAATAAAGCTGGAGTTACTTCAGTACCATCTTCAAATTTATTAAGTTGGTCTAAGTTAACAATAGCATATTCTTTACGATTTATGTTAGTAAAACCACGTTTTGGTAAACGACGGAATAATGGTAATTGACCACCTTCAAATCCTGGTCTTACACCACCGCCTGAACGAGCTTTTTGACCTTTGTGACCGCGACCACTTGTTTTACCGTTACCTGTCGCAACACCACGTCCAACACGATTGCGTTCTTTACGTGAACCTTCTGCCGGTTTTAACTCATGTAATTTCATTTCGGCACCTCCTTGATTATTTTTCTTCTACTGTTAATAAGTGCTTAACTTTGTTGATTTGCCCACGAATAGCAGGGTTATCTTCAACAACTACTGAACTGTTAGTCTTTTTAAGACCTAAAGCTTCAACAGTTTTACGTTGTGTTTCAGGACGACCAATAACACTACGAGTGAGGGTAATTTGTAATTTAGCCATAACTAGTTTTCCCTCCTTAATTGTATAATTCTTCTACTGTTTTGCCACGTAATTTCGCAACATCTTCAGCATTTTTAAGGTTTTGTAAACCATTGATTGTCGCACGAACCATGTTAATTGGAGTGTTTGATCCTAATGATTTACTTAAGATATCTGTAATACCTGCTAATTCAAGCACGGCACGAACAGGACCACCAGCGATAACCCCTGTACCAGGTGCAGCCGGTTTCATAAATACGCTTCCTGAACCGTAACGGCCAGTAATTGTGTGTGGAGTTGTACCTTCAACACGTGGAACAACTACTAAATCTTTTTTAGCTGCTTCTACAGCTTTTTTGATTGCTTCAGGTACTTCTTGTGCTTTACCAGTACCGAAACCTACACGACCATTTTTGTCTCCAACTACAACTAATGCAGTGAAACGGAAACGACGACCACCTTTTACAACTTTTGCTACACGGTTGATTGTAACAACGCGTTCTTCAAATTCTTTCGTCTCTTCTTCTCTACGAGCCATGTATTTGTCCCTCCTTTAAATTAAAATTCTAATCCGCTTTCTCTTGCAGCTTCAGCTAATGCTTTAACACGTCCGTGATATAAATATCCTCCACGGTCAAATACGATTTCTTTAATGCCTTTGTCAGCAGCTTTTTTAGCTATTGCTTCACCGACTTTAGTTGCTAATTCAACTTTAGTTGCTGAAGTAGCAATGTCGCTATCTTTTGAAGAAGCTTGAGCTAATGTTACGCCTTTATTGTCATCAATAATTTGAGCGTAGATATGCTTGTTTGAACGATATACGTTTAAACGTGGCTTTTCAGCTGTACCTGATAAGTTAGTACGAACACGAGCATGTCTTTTTAAACGCACTTTGTTTTTATCAATTTTACTGATCATTTCAATACTCCTTTCTGTAGAGTTTTATCTATTATTTACCAGTTTTACCTTCTTTACGGCGAACATATTCACCTTGGTAACGAATACCTTTACCTTTATAAGGTTCTGGAGGTCTTACTGAACGGATGTTAGAAGCTAATGCTCCAACTTGTTCTTTTGAAATACCTTCAACTTTAACGACTGTGTTTTTCTCTACTGAGAAAGTAATGTTCTCTTCAGCTTTAATTTCAACTGGGTGAGAATAACCAACGTTAAGGATTAAGTCTTTACCTTGCATTTGAGCACGGTAACCTACACCAACAAGTTCAAGTACTTTTTCGTATCCTTGAGAAACACCTTGTACCATATTGTTTAATAAAGCACGAGTTGTACCATGGTTTGTTCTATCTTCTTTAGAATCAGATGGTCTTACAACTTCAATAGTGTTTTCTTCTTGTTTGAATGTCATTCTTTCATTTAAAGTTCTTGATAATTCACCTTTAGGACCTTTAACAGTTACATGATTTCCATCAAAAGTTACTGTTACGTCACTAGGAATGTCAATAATTTTCTTACCAACACGACTCATGTTATGGCACCTCCTTATTTTTTATTACCAAACGTATGCGATAATTTCTCCACCAACATTACGTTTTCTTGCTTCTTTATCAGTGATTACACCTTCAGAAGTTGATACTAATGCGATACCTAAACCATTTAATACTTTAGGCATTTCGCTAGCTTTTGCATATACACGTAAACCTGGTTTTGAAATACGTTTTAATCCTGTGATAACACGCTCATCGTTTTGACCATATTTTAAGAATAAACGAAGTACACCTTGTTTATCATCTTCTACGTATTCAACATTTTTAATGAAACCTTCACTCTTTAAGATTTCAGCAATTTCTTTTTTGATATTTGATGCAGGTAATTCTAATTTCTCGTGACGCACCATGTTTGCGTTTCTTACACGAGTAAGCATATCTGCGATTGGATCTGTCATTGTCATTGATTGTTGCCTCCTTTCAGACTCTTTTTTATTACCAGCTAGCTTTACGAACGCCAGGGATTTGGCCTTTGTAAGCTAATTCACGGAAACAAATACGGCATAATTTAAATTTACGATATACAGAATGTGGACGGCCACAACGTTCACAACGAGTGTATTCACGAACTGCATATTTTTGTTTTTTTTGTTGCTTAGCAACCATTGAAGTTTTAGCCACTTAATTAGCCTCCTTTAAATAATTATTTACGGAATGGCATACCGAAGTTAGCTAACAATTCACGAGCTTCTTCATCAGTGTTAGCAGTAGTTACGATAACAATATCCATTCCTCTAACTTTACTTACTTTATCATAGTCGATTTCTGGGAAAATTAATTGTTCTTTAACACCTAAAGTGTAGTTACCGCGTCCGTCAAATGCTTTTTTAGAAACACCTTGGAAGTCACGTACACGTGGTAATGATACTGAAATTAATTTGTCTAAGAATTCATACATTCTTTCACCGCGAAGTGTTACTTTCGCACCGATTGGCATACCTTCACGTAAACGGAAAGTCGCGATTGATTTTTTAGCTTTAGTTACTAATGGTTTTTGACCAGTGATTAATTCTAATTCTTCAACAGCATTGTCTAATACTTTAGAATTTTGTACTGCGTCACCTACACCCATGTTCACAACGATTTTATCTATTTTTGGTACTTCCATCACTGAACTATAATTGAATTTTTTCATTAAGCTTTCAGTAACTTCAGTATTAAACTTTTCTTTTAAACGGTTCAAAGTGGGATCCTCCTTTCAACTTGTTATTAATTATTAGTTTTGATTTCTTCGCCAGATTTTTTAGCGATACGAACTTTTTTACCATCAACAAATTTGTAACCTACACGAGTTGGTTCGTTTGTTTTAGGGTCTAATAATTGTACATTAGAAACATGGATTGCTGCCTCTGTTTCTAAGATTCCACCTTCAGGATTTAATTGAGTTGGTTTTTGGTGTTTTTTCATAATGTTAACACCTTCCACAACGACACGGTCTTTTTTAGGTAGAGTAGCGATTACTTTACCTTCTTTACCTTTGTCTTTACCTGCGATAACTTTAACGTTGTCACCTTTTTTGATATGCATGTGGGCACCTCCTTATTTGTATTGGTTGTTATTTATTAAAGTACTTCTGGTGCTAATGATACGATTTTCATGAAGTTACCTTCACGTAATTCACGAGCAACAGGTCCGAAGATACGAGTACCACGTGGGCCTTTGTCATCACGAATGATAACACATGCATTTTCATCAAATTTAATATATGAACCGTCATTACGACGAACACCTGACTTAGTACGTACGATTACAGCTTTGACAACGTCACCTTTTTTAACAACGCCACCTGGTGTTGCATTTTTAACAGTACATACGATAACATCGCCGATGTTTGCTGTTTTACGACCAGATCCACCTAATACTTTGATTGTAAGAACTTCACGAGCACCAGAGTTGTCTGCTACTTTCAAGCGTGTTTCTTGTTGGATCATTAGTTAAACCTCCCTTATCTATAAACTTGTATTAAATAATTACTGACTCTTCAACAATCTCTACTAAACGAAAACGTTTTGTTGCTGATAAAGGACGAGTTTCTTGAATTTTAACAATGTCTCCTAATTTAGCTGAATTGTTTTCATCATGAGTTTTGTATTTTTTAGAGTATTTTACTCGTTTACCGTATAATTTGTGTGTTTTGTAAGTTTCAACAAGTACTGTAATAGTCTTGTCCATTTTGTCTGAAACAACTTTACCTACATAAACTTTACGATCGTTTCTTTCGCTCACTTTTGTAACCTCCTCTTACTTAATTATTGATTAGCCTTACTTTGTTCAATTTCTCTTTCACGAGCAACAGTTTTTAGACGTGCAATCGTTTTTCTTACTGTACGAATACGTGCAGTTTCTTCTAATTGACCTGTAGCTAACTGAAAGCGTAGGTTAAAAAGCTCTTCTTTTGAAGATTTGATTTGTTCTTCGATTTCTGAAGTGGTTAAGTCTCTAATTTCCTTAGCTTTCATTTGTTTCACCACCCAATTCCTCACGTTTTACAAACTTAGTTTTTACTGGAAGTTTGTGACTTGCTAAACGTAGTGCTTCACGCGCAACTTCTTCAGATACGCCAGCAACTTCGAATAAAATTCTACCTGGTTTAACAACTGCGATCCAGCCTTCAACCGCACCTTTACCAGCACCCATACGTACTTCTAAAGGTTTTTTAGTATATGGTGTATGTGGGAAGATTTTAATCCAAACTTTCCCGCCACGTTTCATGTAACGTGTCATTGCTATACGAGCAGATTCGATTTGACGAGATGTGATCCAAGACGTTGTAGTTGCTTGTAAACCAAACTCACCAAATGTTACGTAGTTACCGCCTTTAGAACGACCAGTTGTTTTAGGACGATGTTGACGACGATATTTTACACGTTTTGGTAGTAACATTATTATTTTCCTCCTCCACTAGTGTTCTTAGTAGGAAGAACTTCTCCACGATAGATCCATACTTTAACGCCTAATTTACCGTAAGTAGTGTCAGCTTCAGCATGTGCATAATCGATGTCAGCACGTAATGTATGAAGTGGAACAGTTCCTTCTGAATATTGTTCAGCACGAGCGATGTCAGCTCCGCCTAAACGACCAGATACTTGAGTTTTGATACCTTTAGCACCAAGTTTCATAGCTCTAGTAATTGCTTGTTTTTGTACACGACGGAATGAAGCACGGTTTTCTAATTGACGTGCGATGTTTTCTGCTACTAAACGAGCATCAAGATCAACTTTTTTAATTTCAATTACGTTGATGTGTACTTTTTTATCAGTTAACGCATTTAATTTGTTGCGTAATTTTTCGATTTCTGAACCGCCTTTACCAATTACCATACCAGGTTTACCAGTATGAATTGCAATGTTGATACGGTTTGCAGCACGTTCAATCTCTACGTGAGAAACTGATGCTTCTTTTAATTCATTATCAATAAATTTACGGATTTTTAAATCTTCGTGTAAAAGTGAAGCGAAGTCTTTTTCAGCGTACCATTTAGCTTCCCAATCACGAATAATACCAACACGAAGTCCGATTGGATTAATTTTTTGACCCACAGTATTCCCTCCTTAAAAGTTAATTAAGCTTCTTTAGCTTCTTCTTTACCGTCACTTACGACGATTGTAATGTGGCTTGTACGTTTGTTAATCGCACTTGCACGACCTTGCGCACGTGGACGGAAACGTTTTAATGTTGGTCCTTCGTTAGCGTATGCTTCTTTAACAACTAATTCATCTGTGTTCATGTCATAGTTATGTTCAGCATTAGCTAAAGCGGACATTAATACTTTTTCAATTACTGGTGATGAAGCTTTGTTTGTTAATTTCAAAATTGCAATAGCTTCAGCAGCATTTTTACCTCTGATTAAGTCAAGAACTAATCTTACTTTACGAGGTGCGATTCTTATTGTTCTAGCAACCGCTTTTGCTTCCATTAGGATGTCCTCCTCTACTTAATAAATATTATCTTCTTGTTTTCTTGTCGTCTGCAACGTGTCCTTTGAATGTACGAGTAGGAGCAAACTCACCTAATTTATGACCTACCATATCTTCAGTTACATATACAGGTACGTGTTTACGTCCGTCGTATACTGCAAAAGTATGTCCGATGAAATTAGGGAAAATTGTAGAACGACGTGACCATGTTTTGATTACTTGTTTCTTTTCGCTTCCTTCTTGAGCTTCAACTTTTTTCATTAAATGCTCATCGACGAAAGGTCCTTTTTTAATACTACGAGCCATTTGGGCGCCTCCCTTCTTATTATGTGCGTGCAGCTTTAAGCCGCACACCCAAATAAGTTGATTATATTATTTTTTCTTACGTCCACGAACGATAAGTTTGTCTGATGATTTTTTACCACGACGAGTTTTCTTACCAAGCGTAGGTTTACCCCATGGTGACATTGGAGATGGTCTACCGATAGGAGCACGACCTTCACCACCACCGTGTGGGTGATCGTTAGGGTTCATTACAGAACCACGAACTGTAGGACGGATACCTTTCCATCTTGAACGTCCGGCTTTACCAACGTTTACTAATTCGTGTTGTAGGTTACCAACTTGACCGATTGTAGCACGGCAAGTAGATAAGATCATACGAACTTCACCAGATCTTAATCTGATTAAAACGTATTTACCTTCTTTACCAAGTACTTGAGCACTTGCACCAGCTGAACGAGCAATTTGTCCACCTTTTCCAGGTTTAAGCTCGATGTTGTGTACAACTGTACCAACTGGAATGTTTTGTAATGGTAATGCGTTACCAACTTTGATGTCAGCTTCTGCACCACTTTCAACGATTTGACCTACTTCTAATCCTTTAGGAGCAATGATATATCGTTTTTCACCGTCTGCATATACAACTAATGCAATGTTTGCTGAACGGTTTGGATCATATTGAATAGAATCAACTTTAGCATTGATACCATCTTTGTTACGTTTGAAATCGATAACACGGTATTGACGTTTGTGTCCACCACCATGGTGTCTTACAGTCAATTTACCTTGGTTGTTACGTCCCGCTTTTTTCGGTAGCGGTTTTAATAATGACTTTTCAGGTGTAGTTTTCGTGATTTCAGCGAAATCTAACGAAGTCATATTACGACGACCATTTGTTATTGGCTTATACTTTTTAATAGCCATTGTCGCTTACCTCCTTAATGGTAATTAGTTTATTAGTTAAATAAGTCGATTGAACCTTCTTTAAGTTTTACAATCGCTTTTCTTCTTTTGTTTGTATAGCCTTGGTAACGGCCCATACGTTTTTTCTTAGGTTTGTAATTCATGATATTAACACTTGCAACTTTTACGTTGAAGATTTCTTCAACTGCCATTTTCACTTGTGTTTTGTTAACACGAGTGTCAACGTCGAAAGTGTACTTGTCTTCAGCCATTGCTTCAGAAGATTTCTCAGTGATTACGGGGCGCTTAAGAATATCTCTTGCTTCCATTATCCGAGCACCTCCTCAACTTTTTTAGCAGCAGCTTCAGTAATTACTAAGCTGTCAGCATTAGTGATATCTAATACATTTAAACCTTGAGCAGTTGTTACTTGAACACCAGGGATGTTACGTGCTGATAATTCAACGTTTACATCTTCGTTTTCAGTAACTACTAATACTTTTTTAGGTTGTTCTAATGTAGTTAATACATTTTTGAATTCTTTAGTTTTTGGAGCTTCGAAGTTGAATGCGTCAACTACAGTTAAGCCGTTCTCTTGAACTTTGAAAGATAATGCTGAGCGTAAAGCTAAACGACGCATTTTCTTGGGCATTTTGTATGCATAACTTCTTGGAGTTGGTCCGAATACGATACCACCGCCACGCCATTGTGGAGCACGGATTGTACCTTGACGAGCACGACCTGTTCCTTTTTGCTTCCATGGTTTACGTCCGCCACCACTTACTGCTGAACGATTCTTAACAGCATGTGTACCTTGACGTAATGAAGCACGTTGTAAATGAATAGCTTCGAAAAGAACGCTATTATTTGGCTCAATACCGAATACTGCATCGCTTAATTCGATTGAACCTGATTTAGTTCCGTCTAATTTTAAAACATCATAATTAGCCATTATGCATTTCCTCCTTTCACTTCTTATTATTTATTACCTTTTTTAATTGAAGTTCTGATTTCTACTAAACCTTTTTTAGGTCCAGGTACGTTACCTTTTACTAAGATAACTTTGTTTTCTGTGTCAACTTGAACTACTTCTAAGTTTTGAACAGTTACTGTGTTTCCACCCATACGTCCTGGCATTTTTTGGCCTTTAAATACTCTTGAAGCATCTGAAGCCATACCTACAGAACCTGGTGCTCTGTGGAAATGAGAACCGTGTGACATAGGTCCACGAGATTGTCCGTGGCGTTTAATTGCACCTTGGAAACCTTTACCTTTTGATACGCCTGTTACGTCAATTACGTCGCCAGCTACAAAAGTATCTACTGAGACTTCTTGACCTACTTCGTAAGCATCCACGTCTACATTGCGGAATTCACGAATGAAGCGCTTAGGTGCTGCGTCAGCTTTTTTAGCGTGACCTTCAGCTGGTTTATTAGCATATTTATTAGATTTTGCATCTTTTTTGTATGCTTTTTTGTCTTCAAATCCAACTTGGATTGCGTTGTATCCATCAACTTCAACAGTTTTCTTTTGTAATACAACATTTTCTTTAGCTTCTACTACTGTTACAGGGATTAATTCACCGTTTTCTCCGAATACTTGTGTCATCCCAATTTTTCTTCCTAAGATTCCTTTGGTCATCGAAAGTCCACCTCCTAAAATTGTCTATTATAATTTGATTTCGATGTCTACACCAGATGGTAAGTTTAAGCCCATTAAAGCGTCAACTGTTTTTGGTGTTGGGTTTACAATATCGATTAAACGTTTGTGTGTACGTTGTTCGAATTGTTCACGTGAATCTTTATACTTATGCACGGCACGGATGATTGTGTAAACTGATTTCTCAGTTGGTAACGGAATTGGTCCAGAAACATCTGCACCAGAACGTTTCGCTGTTTCTACAATCTTCTCTGCTGATTGATCAATCACGCGGTGATCATAAGCTTTTAATCTGATTCTGATTTTTTGTTTTGCCATAATTTTCCCTCCTTATTCGTCTACATTTAGTGATAGACTTCTCCACGAAAACTATCTTACACAGCGCCATGGCAAAGCGGCCGGGTGTGTCAGTAACCTTTCGCTTCATCGCTTTTCTTAAAGTCCAACGTTAGTTATGTTACACGAAAAACATCGATAAATCAAGGCTTTTCACATAATTTTTCTATCTGTCTAACACATACTTTTATATTTTACTTTATATACAAAGCCAGTTCAACTATTTTCGGGATATTTTTTATTTCTTCTTTTGTTGTAAAATGCTATCTTGAATCATTTTATTATTATCATTGAAAATTATTCTATATAATTAGAGATAAGGACGGTGGAAAAAGAAAATGAAGAATGGACCAAAATTAACTTTAGCAATTATAGGTATCTTTTTAATATTATGTGAGTTTTTCTATGGCATACCATTTTTAGGTGCAACCTTTATTTTAAGCTTTGGATGGCAACCATTAACATTTAATGCATTACTTTATTTAATTCTTACTATTATATTATTAGTAAATAGACAAAATGCTATTAGACCTATTGTTGTCATTCCTTTAATAGGTCTTGCAGGTAGCTTTTTAGCAATTATCCCTTTCTTAGGTATATTAATCCATTGGGTTTTATTTTTCTTAATGCTTTTATTTGTGGCAGTAGTTTTATCAGCACCAACATATATACCTAATAAAAATGCACGTGTTATTTATACACAATACAAGGATGGTCATAAAGAGTAACAATTTCATTTAAAGTTTAAATTGTTGTATATTATATAGAAGAAACGCGTTCAACTATGTTGAATAATCACTTCTTTATTTGCAATATAACTGTGTATTGATACCTATTAAACACTATATTTAAATTTTTATACTAGCGCTTAGTAAGTATGTCTGTTAAAGCAAAATAAAAACGACTCCCCAGCAAATTGGGTAGTCGTTTTATTTTGCCATGATTTAGCCATGAACGAATATGAAATAAAGAATGAATAACACCATTAAAACGTACATTATTGGATGTACTTCTTTATGTTTTTTAGAAATAAGCATTGTAATTGGATAGAAAATAAATCCACATGCAATACCAGTAGCAATTGAATATGATAATGGCATCATAATAATTGTAATAAATGCTGGAACTGCCACTTCAAAACTTTTCCAGTTTATTTCAGCAAAGTTTGCAGCCATCAGTACACCTACAACTACCAATGCTGGTGTTGTTACCGCGCTCGTTACAACTGCAATTAATGGACTGAAGAATAGTGCTAATAGGAAACAACAACCCGTTACTATACTAGCAAAGCCAGTTCTAGCACCTACTGCTACACCTGATGTTGACTCGATATAAGAAGTTGTCGTAGTTGTTCCGAAAATTGATCCTACGATTGTAGCCAAAGAATCTGAGAACAAAGCACGTCCAGCTCTTGGTAACTTATTGTCTTTCATAATACCTGCTTGTGTAGCTACGGCTACTAATGTACCTGCAGTGTCAAAGAAATCAATAAATAAGAACGTTAATATAACAATTAAAAATTGTATCGTAAATAATTGACTCGGATCTTTGAACGCTTCAAATGCAGCTCCAAAAGTTGGCTCAATACTAGGGATTTTACCAACAATACCATTTGGCATTTGAATCAATCCTGTAAACATACCTACGATTGCTGTGATAATCATACCGATAAAGATAGAACCTGGTAATTTAATTGCATATAAAATTACAGTAATAACAATACCGAAAATAGCTAATAGTACTGGTGCATCTGTCAAATGTCCTAATGTTACTAAAGTAGATTCATTTTTAACTATAATACCTGAACTTTGTAGACCAACAAATGTAATGAATAATCCAATGCCGGCCGAAACAGCCATTTTCATTTGATATGGTATCGCATTAATAATAACTTCTCTAAATCCTGTGACGGTTAATATTGCAAAGAATATCCCCGAGAATAATACGCCTGTCAAACCAACCTGCCAAGGAATACCCATTGTTAACACTACAGTAAATGCAAAGAATGCATTTAATCCCATACCTGGTGCTAACGCTATTGGATATTTAGCTATTAATCCCATAAACAGCGAACCGACAAATGCCGCTAATGCTGTCGCTACGAAAATGGCACCTTGATCCATTTTCATGCTTTCTGATACGCCTTTAACACCAGCTAAGCTTAAGACTTGTGGGTTAACTGCTAAAATATAAGCCATTGATAAGAAAGTCGTAATACCGCCTAGAATTTCTCTTTTAAAGTTTGTTCCATATTTATCGAACTGGAAATAGTTTTTCACGAATGGATGCTCCTTTTTTTAAAATACTTTAATAGTTTAATATCATTCTTAATAAAAAACAATACCAAAAGCGAACTTTTCATTTTTATGAATCAACTTCGTTCGATTTTACCTACAATTTTAAGTTTTTCAATGCATCTTTAAACGGATTATTATCCAACCCTTCATCTTGGCTCATGTATTTCTTCATTTCTTTACGTGATACTTTACCAGAAGTCTTATTCTTCATACGTTGATCCATATGCGCCTGCGTTTCAGAATGACCACAAACACAACGATAGACGCCTTCTTTTCCTCTCCCAAAAAGGGTTAGCTTTTTCTTACAGTTTGGACATCTTGCATTCGTTTTACGTTGGACATTCTTCTTCGTCTTACACGATGGATCTTGACACACTAGCATTTGTCCATTTTTAGTTTTAACTTTAATCATAAATTTTCCGCATTTTGGACATTCAGTCGTAGTTAAATTATCATGCTTATATTTTTGTTCACTATTTTTTATTCCGTTTACAACATCTTTCGTAAACTCTTTCATTTCATTAATGAATTTTTTCGATTGATATTTACCACGCTCAATTAACAATAGTTTTTCTTCCCACTGCGCCGTCAAAAGTGGCGATGTTAATTCCTCTGGTGCCAATTCTAAAATTTGTTTACCTTTCGACGTTACTTTAATTTTTCCGTCTCTTGATTCGATGGCATTCATATTAAATAACTTATCGATAATATCTGCCCTTGTTGCAACAGTTCCAATTCCACCTGTTTGCTTTAATGTTTGTGCATATTTTTTATCTTTCAATTGAATAAAGTTCTGCGGATTTTCCATTGCTTTTAATAACGAACCTTCATTGAAATATTCAGGCGGGGTTGTTTCATGCTCTTTGATTTGAGTTTTCTTAATAGACACATTAGCACCTTCAACAAATGGTTGTTGCTTCTCAGTTACTGAATCATCCTGTCGCAATGCTTTAAATCCTAATGCTGTCGTTACATTTTCTTTTAATACAAAATTATATCCTGCAACTTTCAATGTCACAGTAATAGTATCGTATTCATGCGGAGGCATTAAAGCTTCTAAAAAACGTTCTACAATCATTTCATATAGCTTAGTTTCCCTATTACTCAAATCTGATATCATTGGTCTAACTTCTGTCGGAATTATTGCATGATGATCAGATACTTTTTGATTATTAAATATCGACATTTTAGATGAAAATGATTTCGACAACAATTGGCGTGCATGATTTTTGTAGTTTGTGGACATTGTTGCTTGGATGCGTTCTTTCATCGTATCCACCATGTCTGTTGTTAAATAATTAGAGTCTGTTCTAGGATAAGTAACTACTTTATGTCTTTCATATAAATTTTGTAGCGTATTTAAAGTTTCTTTAGGGCCAATTTTATAACGTCTATACATATCTTGTTGCAAATCCGTTAGATTATATAATTGTTGCGGATATGATTTCTTATGCTTGGTAACAACTGACGTTATCTTCCCCGTTTCATTCTTCAGTTTATCGACTATCTTTTCTAAAGTGCCCTTATCTGTAAACCGCTCTTTTGATTCTAGTTGAAAATCAAAGCCATTAACACTTATAGACAACGAGTAATACTTCTGTGGTTTGAAAGTATTAATCTCTTGTTGTCTTGTATACACTAATTGTATTGTTGGCGTTTGAACACGCCCCAATGAAAGCTGTGCATCATATTTTGTTGTCAGCGCACGTGTCGCATTAATCCCCACAATCCAGTCAGCTTCACTTCTTGCTAAAGCTGCATGATATAAATCATCATATTGACGTCCATCCTTTAAGCTTTTAAAACCTTGTTGGATTGCTTTTTTAGTAACTGAGCTAATCCATAAACGTCGTAGTGGCTTTTTATTGCCAACTTTATCTAAAATAAGTCGAGCAACTAATTCACCTTCTCGGCCAGCATCAGTAGCAATTATAATGTCTTTTACTTTATTATCTAGTATTAATGCTTTAACTGTTTTAAACTGCTTACTCGTTTTACCAATAACAACTGTTTTCATATATTTAGGTATAATCGGCAAGTCTTCTAAACGCCATTCTTTTAAATGCTTATCGTATTGTTCAGGTGTTGCATTGGTAACAAGATGACCTAATGCCCAAGTAACAATATATTGATTATTTTCAAAATAGCCATTTCGTTTTTGATTTATTTGTAGTGCATCAGCGATATCTCTTGCCACTGATGGCTTTTCAGCTAATATTAAAGATTTCATAATTTATCCTTTCTCATGCGTTCTAAATCAATCGAACCCATTTCATCCATTCACGGCAATCAATATTTTAAAATTACTGATTGCAAATGATGTGTTAAATGTATTGTAACATGTTAATATCACTATTAACTTTCATTTCAGTTGAAATATTATATAATTAAAGTAATAAAAAGTACGGAGGTCATGACATGGGCATTGTTCAGTTATATGATATTACACAAATAAAATCGTTCATTGAACATTCAAATTATGAATCAGCATCATACTTATACAAACTTCCTCAACAGTACAAAGAAATAGATGCGTTAATAACAAACGCAATTGAATTTCCAGGCGTATTCGCAATTCAAGAAAATGATTCAATTAAAGCAATTATTCTATCTTTCGCATATGATAAAAATAAATTTAAAGTAATCGGCCCTTTCATTGCTGATAATTACGTCTTTTCAATCGATACATTTGAATCATTGTTTACAGCAATGACGTCTAGTCAGCCAGATGATGCAGTCTTTAACTTTTCATTTGAAGAAGGTATACAGCACTATAAACCTTTAATGAAAGCCATTCAGGCAAGCTACAATTTCACTGATTATTACATTGAAGCTCGTAAAAAATTAGAAGACGATATGCATCAACCGAATATTATTCCATATCATAAAGGCTTTTACCGAGCATTCAGTAAATTACATACAAGTACGTTTAAATACCAAGCACAACACCCACAAGAAATTGTTGATAGTTTAGATGAAACTCATCATTTATTTTTATTCGTTAGTGAAGGTCTTCTTAAAGGTTACTTATATCTAGAAATTGATACACAACAATCAATCGCCGAAATTAAATATTTTAGTTCTCATGTTGACTATCGCCTAAAAGGTATTGCATTCGAATTACTAGCATATGCTTTACAATACGCTTTCGATAATTATGATATTAGAAAAGTTTATTTTAAAATACGTAATAAAAACAACAAGCTAATTGAACGTTTCAATGGTTTAGGTTTTCATATTAACTATGAATATATTAAATTCAAATTTGAATCACGCAACGTTAAAAATCAGTCAATTCCTGAATAATTTTTTTAACATGTTTCCCATAATATGCTATTAGAGTGTATTGTGGGTTTTTCTACTTTTTGTAAACATTGAAAACTTTAAGTAGTTGTTTTTTACTAATAGCACAGAATGTTTTACAATAACATGCAAGTGTCAATTAAGGGGAACACTTGCATAAATAGCATAGGAGAGTGAGTAGTCTTGCAATTTTTCGATTTCTTAATAGCACTTTTACCAGCTTTATTCTGGGGAAGCGTTGTTCTTATTAATGTGTTCGTCGGTGGCGGACCATACAACCAAATTCGTGGCACTACGCTAGGTGCCCTTATTGTTGGATTGGCTTTACTTATAACTGGTTACGCAAAATTCGATAACCCTACTGTCATTATTGTCGGTCTTATTTCTGGTGCATTATGGGCATTCGGACAAGCGAATCAGCTTAAATCAATCAGTTTAATTGGTGTATCAAATACTATGCCTGTATCAACAGGTATGCAGTTAGTTGGTACAACATTATTCAGCGTTATCTTTTTAGGTGAATGGAGCACTATGACACAAATTATTTTTGGTTTAATCGCCATGATTTTATTAGTCACTGGTGTTGCCCTTACTTCACTTAAAGCTAAAAATGAACGCCAATCTGATAATCCTGAATTTAAAAAAGCAATGGGTATTTTGATTATATCTACAGTTGGTTATGTTGGATTCGTTGTACTTGGTGATATTTTTGGAGTCGGTGGTACAGATGCATTGTTCTTCCAATCTGTCGGTATGGCAATTGGTGGTTTTATCTTATCAATGAATCATAAAACTTCCCTTAGATCAACAGCACTAAATCTTTTGCCAGGTATCATTTGGGGTATTGGTAACTTGTTTATGTTCTATTCACAACCTAAAGTTGGTGTAGCGACAAGTTTCTCATTGTCACAATTACTTGTCATCGTTTCTACACTAGGTGGTATTTTCATTTTAGGAGAAAGAAAAGATCGTCGTCAGATGAAAGGTATATGGGCAGGTATCATAGTTATTGTCATAGCTGCGATTATACTTGGTAATTTAAAATAGTAGCATCTAGATATATGATTTGTATAACTACTTACTGAGTTGGAAAAGTGCCCTCGTTTTCATTAAAAGCTATCTTAAGTCAATGACATGTTAAAACACTTTTATTTCTTGTATATATAGCCCAGGAAATATGCGATTTACAAAATTGCTTTGTGCCAGTTCAAAGTTGCTTTAGCACATTAATGATGTTGACAACATTCAATGAGAATGAGAACTTTATCTAATTTAAAAACGCGTTTGATTCAACATGACATGTAGATAGTATTGTTGTATGACACACATCACTATATATTGATTATCATCAATTTAGTTGATTCTACAAATAAATCATATATCATGAAAGCCCCCTTTTCACAACAACCATTTATATGTTGAGTTAAAGGGGGCACTTTATATACTTGTAGTTTCATTTTCAAAAATATACCCTAAACAAACACAGCTTGATATACATATAAAATAATAATACTAATAATGATTGTTAAATTTGTCGTCATTCCGATGAACGGCAGTGTTCGATATTTAAACTGGATACCATATGAAATAATTGCAACGCCAACTGGGAACATCCATGTAATAAGTAGTGTTGTCTTAATCATATCGTCAGATACAGGTAATAAAATGTGTACAAGCATTCCTGCAGACAATGCTAATCCATAATGTAAACATAAGTATTTAATCGTTGCAGGTATATATTTACGCTCAACTGTAAAATTCAACATAACACCTAGCAAAATCATAGACAGCGGCATATTTGCATGTGAAAGTATACTAAAAAAATCTATCGCCACGTGCGGCAAATGAATATGACTTAAATTCAAAATAAACATTATAATGTATGTAACTAATGGTACAGATTGTAATAATTTTTTCGCTAAAAATTTAAAATCGAATTGATCACTACCTTCACTAAAGTAACTACCTACAAAGTAAGTAATTCCAAACATCACGAAAGCTCCACCAATATCAGCCATACCAAAATATACAAGCCCTGTTTTAGGCCATATCGCTTCAATTAAAGGATAAGCAAACAATCCTATATTCATAGCCCCTGTCATCATTCCTACTGATCCACGCATGTGATTGTCATATTTTCTAAAAAACCAAATAGCAATGATTTTCGCTACAATACCGTAAACTATCATCAAAATCGGCAAAATCGAGAATGACAATTTTAATTCTGCATTATTTAAATTAACAATAACTAAAGAGGGAAGTGTAACATTAAGCACTAATGTGGCAATGACTTGGCTATCTGTTGCCTTAATATAATTAATCCGCTTCAAAAAGTATCCTAGCGCAATTAATAAAATAATCATTGTAAATTGTTCGGTCAATGTTACCCCTTCTTTCGTTAATCTTCATAATTTATTACTTTAACATATTTCATAGATATTTTAGTAGTCTACTATTTCATGCTATAATCTACAATAAATGCACTTAATTATATTTCAAAGGAGTGTTGTAGTATGTCTTTAGAAAGTCAATTAGCCGAACTTAAACATGATTATATTCGACTTCAAGGCGATTTAGAAAAGCAAGAATCACTAAATTTAGATACGTCTGCGCTTGTTCGCCAACTTAAAGAAATTGAAAATGAAATTAGAAACGTTCGAGCTAAGATGGACAGTTAATAACTTACTATTAGTTAATACTGTTTTACGAATTGAAATATAATATAATCTTGGGATTTCTATTCGTAATCATAGCAGGTACTATATAGCGGTTGTCATCAAGCTATACACATAAGTTTTCTATGGTGAATGCTATAATTACATGTAACCTTTGAAACGGAGAGGAAGTTATCATATGCAATTTTATCTGATTTTACTAGCAATACTTTATTTAATTGTTAGTTTTATTAGTATTTTTAAAATGGAAGTTGTATTTACACGTATTTTGAGAATCATTATGGGTGTCTTGCTATTATTCGTCTTAGCATTAACGACGATGAGCTTCCCGAAAGAAAATTGGTGGGTCTTTATTGTCTTACTATTACTAGTTGGTAATGTTGAAGTAACAGGATTTAAAATGCTAAAAAAAGACTTAAAAGGTGTTAATATTTTAAATTTAATGTCTCTATTTATCTTTGTTATATACTTTATCTTAACCATCGCATTATTCTAATTAAAAATCAAACATGCAACAACATGATTTCAACCTTTAGTTCAGTGTCTGATTATACATCTAATCATTTATAGGTCTTTGTTAAACAACTAGATTGAATATCATTGCACACTATATGATTAGTTCGCAATTCCCAAATTTTAAAAAGCCATCAAAGAGTCAACTTTATGACCACTTTGATGGCTTTCTTATTATTTATCGTTTAGTAATTCGATTTTTCAAAGTAAATAAAATTTCGTAAATCACTGGTACAACTACTAACGTTAACAACGTTGATGAAATTAAACCGCCAATAACTGTAGCTGCTAAACCTTTTGATATAAGGATTGAGCTATCTTGACCAAATAATAATGGAACCAATGCACCTATTGTTGCTATTGCAGTCATTAAAATCGGTCTTATTCTAGTGCCACCCGCTTCAATTAAAGCTTCTTTCATCTCCATACCTTGTTGCTCATTATTGATAACGCGATCTATTAGTACAATTGCATTCGTTACTACAATACCTATTAACATTAACATACCTATCAAACTTGGTACTGATATCGTTTCTCCAGTGATTAAAAGTGCAATGATTACACCAATAACTGTAAATGGTAATGAGAATAGAATCGTGAATGGCGCTAAGCCACCTTTAAATGTAATAACTAAAATTAAGTACACTATGATAATAGCTGCTAACATTGCAAATGCCAATTGTGTCATTGCATTATTAATATCATCTGACGCACCACCAATATTTACTTTTACATTGTTCGGCTTATCCAAATTATTTATCTTAGACATCACTTGTCGTGTTGTACCGCCTACATCTTTATTTGTTACTTTAGCTGATACTGTCGTTGCATAATCACCTTGTTCTTGTGTCAATTTACTTGGTGTTGTTGTTTTTACTAAAGTAGCAATATCTCCTAGTTTAATTGTGCCTCCAGTCGGCTTTTTCAAAGTAATATTATTCAACTTATCTTCTGACCAGTCAGTTTTCTTATTTTGCTTCACTTTAACATCAATGGATTTACCATTTTCCTTAACAGACGTCACTGTTTTCTCTGGTAAGTTTTCATTTAAATGCACTGCAAGTTGACTTGCAGAAATGCCATTCTCTGCTGCTTTATTCTGATCCACTTTAATTTCAAATTGATCATATGTTTGTGATAAATCCGATTTAACATTTGCTAATCCTTTAACTTGTTTCATTTCTTGTTCAATGCGTTGTACAGTCGATTTAATTGCATCCGTAGATGGCCCTTTCACCGTAACTTCTACAGATTTATTGCCTGCACCTGTCCCCAAATCTTGGTTTTTCCATTCTCCAGGATGTTTAAAACCATCTACATGTTTAATAACTTTATCCGCTTCTACATCAAAGTTTGGTGTGTCATTATCGTATTCGACCATAATTGCCATACTATTTGTACTACCAGTTGGATCAACTGGACTGCTTCCACCCACTGAATATTGAATTGTTTTCACATGTTTTTTCTGTTTTAAATATTTCTCGACATCTTTCGCATGATTTAATACAGATTGTTCAGTTTCACCTGGCTTTGGTGTATACGTAATTGCTAAAAATTTATCATCTCCAGCTGAAATAAAGCTGGTTCCAAGTCTAGGCCCACCAAATACAATTGTTAAAATCAAAATTAAAGTACTTAAAATAATGACAATCCATTTGTGATTTAAAGACCATTTCAAAACTTTTTTATACGTTGTACTCACAACACCTAAACCTTCTTGATGTTGTTTATTACGACGTTTAACACCTTTTTTAAATAGTGTTGATGCCAATGCAGGAACTAAGGTAATTGAAACTAATAAAGACGCTAATAAACTAAATGCAATTGCTAATGCAAATGGTCTAAACATTTCACCTACCGAACCTGAAACAAACACTAGTGGTAAAAAGACGATAATTGTCACAAGTGTTGATGACATAATCGGTTTAAACACTTCTGTTGTAGCACTGATAATAAGATTTTCACCTTTTAATTTTTCCTCTGGATCTGTTAAACGTCGATAAATATTTTCCACTACAACAATCGAGTCATCTATAACACGACCAATAGCTACCGTTAACGCCCCTAACGTTAATATATTCAAAGAAACATTGCTCAATTTCAATGCAATAAGGGCCATTAGTAAAGATAATGGAATGGATATAATAGAAATTAATGTCGTTCGAATATTTCTTAAGAATAATAGAATAACTATAATTGCTACAATTGTTCCTAATGCTGCTTTTTCAACCATCGTGTATAGTGATTTTTCTACAGGTTTAGCAGTATCCATTGTTTTAGTTACATTCAAATCTTTATTTTCCTCAATAAATGTATCAATTTTTTGTTGAACATCCTTGGCCACTTGAACGGTATTTGCATCTTGAGCTTTGGTAATTTGCAAATTAACTGCATCCTTACCATTTGTTTTAGAAATAGATGAACGTACATCGCCAACTGTGATGTCTGCTAAGTCTTTTAATTTCGCTGTCGGCATTCCACTTATACTATTTGACGCAGCCGATTTCGACGTTTGCTGTGAAGATGCTTGATTAACATCTGACATAGCTGAATTTTGATTATTGCCACTTTGAGACTGTGCTTGACCTTGTCCACCTGCCAGCGTTAGTGGAATATTAATATTTTTAAACGCATCAACTGATTGGTATTGTCCGTCTACGACAATCGATTTATCTTTATCACCAAATTGAAATAATCCAAGTGGTGTTGTTCTAGTTGCTGTCTTCAAATAATTTTCAACGTCATCCGCAGTTAATCCATATTTTTCAAGTTCTTCCTGCTTAAATTTAAGCGTAATCTCACGGTTCGTCTGACCATTCAATTGTGCATTTTGAACGCCATCCACTGTTTGTAGTTTTGGTATTAACTGTTCATTCAATACTTTCGTCACTTTTTTCAAGTCATTATCTTTATTTGAAAACGAATACGCTAAAACTGGGAAAGCATCCATTGAATTACGTCTTAATTCAGGTTGACTAACTTCATCTTTAAATTTAATTTTGTCAATTTCTTTTTTTAGTTGTTCTTCTGCTTTATCCATATCTGTATTATTTTCATATTCAACTGTCACAATCGATGCATTTTGTATTGATTGTGTTTTAACATCTTTTACATATGCCAAAGATCTAACTTGATTATCGATTTTACTGCTTATTTCATCTTGCGTACTTTGCGGTGTTGCACCAGGCATTGTCGTTGTAACTGATATAACTGGATTTTGAACATCTGGCAATAACTCTAATTTTAATTTCGCACTTGCATAGACGCCACCTAACACAACTAAAACAACCATTAAAAAGATAGCGAACTTATTTCCTAAAGAAAATTGTAGTAATTTTTTTATCACTGTCCCTGCTCCTTTTTACTTTATTAAAAAAATTTTGCTCAACCAATCTATACTGTAAAAAAATCTGAACGCAAGTGGCAATCGTATAAGCGTTCAGATTTATGTCTTGTATTTATTTACGTTTTAATTTACGTGATATTTTGATTTTAGCTTTCGTCAAGCGCGGTTTAACTTGTTCAATTAATTGATACAGCGGTTGATTTAGTACATAATCGAACTCACCAACTTTTTCACTTAAGTATGTGCCCCACACTTTTTTAAATGCCCACAAGCCATAATGTTCAGAATCTTTATCTGGATCATTATCTGTACCACCGAAATCATAAGTTGTCGCACCATGATCACGCGCATATTTCATCATCGTATATTGCATATGATGATTTGGTAAGAAATCTCTAAATTCATTAGAAGATGCACCATATAAGTAATATGATTTCGACCCAGCAAACATTAGTAACGCACCAGAAAGATAAATACCTTCCGGATGTTCACGTTCTAATGCTTCCAAATCACGCTTCAAATCTTCATTTTTAGCAATTTTATTTTGAGCATCATTAATCATGTTTTGTGCTTTTTTAGCTTGTTTCTCAGATGTTTCTTTCTTCTGTTGCCATTTAGCAATTTCCGCATTAAGTTCGTTTAATTCTTGATTTACCTTAGCTATATTTTCTTTTGGATCTAATTTTACTAAAAATAGTTCAGCATCCCCATCTTCATGTAATGCATCATAAATATTTTCAAAATAACTGATATCGCGTGTTAAAAAACCATCACGTTCCCCAGTAATTCTCATTAATTCAGCAAATGTCTTTAATCCTTCTCTATCAGAACGTTCTACCGTAGTACCACGTTTCAAAGCTAGTCTCACTTTTGAGCGATTACGACGTTCAAAACTATTTAATAATTCATCATCCGTTTTATCAATCGGCGTAATCATAGTCATACGTGGTTGAATATAGTCTTTTGACAAACCTTCTTTAAACCCTTTATGTTTAAATCCTAGTGCTTTCAGATTTTGTAATGCATCAGTACCTTTATCGACTTCAACATCAGGATCAATTTTAATTGCATATGCTTTCTCAGCTTTAGCAATTTCTTTCGCACTTTCTAATAACGCATTCAGAGCTTCTTTATTACTATAATCAACAACAAAACCACGTGAAATATAACATAACGTATAAGGTAATCTAGGAACCTTTTTAAATAATAACTGAGCAACTCCTTGAACCTCACCGTCACGACCTACAGCGATTCTTCTTGCGTACCATCCAGTTAATTTTTTTGTTTCTGCCCATTTCGTTAATTGTAGTAAATCTCCATTAGGATGAGATTTAACAAATGCGTCATGTTCTTGATTAGTGATATGCATCTTTTCCATGATTTATGATATCTCCTTCTATTTAACAATACATATAATTATACAGTTTGAATCTTACAGTGTCGATTCAGAGCATACATATCATATCGATATTTCTTTTTTAATACTTACATTATTCTCCGATAAAAATATGCACCTAAAACCACTTTGTAATATATAAAGTTATGACTTTTAATGAAGTGTTTTTCACAGCCTCATCATTTCTGTATTTAAAAATTACTGTCCTTCACATTCGGCAAAATCATTCTAGTTTAATACTATTTTCATCAATAGCTCATACTATCATCAATTTTAAATCTCGATATAGCATAAACACTTTAATGTTCATATACGAATACCCTTGTTATAATATCAATAATCTAATTATGAGGTATTTTAAATGAGAACAATTATTTTAAGTTTATTTATAATAATGAACATCGTCGCAATTATCATGACACTTAGCCAGCCACTAACAGTAAATTACTTTAGTTTACGTGTCATACTAATCTTTTTCACATTTATATTATCAGTCTTTTTCATATTAATTAAGTCATCACGTTTAAACAATACGTTGACTATTTTATCTATCATACTAGCTGTAATTCATATGGCCATACTTGCACATAGTACATACGTATATCTATACTAATGGTTCAAATCGATATATAGCACCTCTTATAAAAATTGAATATGGTGAAGTTGCCTGTGCATCTTTAATAATCATAGTATGATATTTTGAAACTTTACCATCTTCAATTCTAAAATAAATATCATCATTTTTTAAAATCAAATCTGTATAATTGTCACTTTCTTCCACAATGTCCATATCGTACCACTTCACCCAATTTTCTACTGTTTGTGACCGATTTGTACTTTTCATAATAATTGTCTCAACAGAAAACTGTGTTTGATAATATTTTTTCAATTTTTCAGTTCGAACTGAATCACTTTCTTCCCATTGAATAAAAAATGGAGGCTTTATATCGTCATCTTGCTTCATGATATAAAGTAATTGCCACTTCACTTTACCATCTTTATGTGTATCTCTTTCCATTTGAATTGGCCCAACAACTTCAATTTGTTCGCTTTGTAATCTATTCTTCACTGCTTTTATATCATCTGTACGAATGCAAATATTTTTAAAACCTTGTTCATATTTTTCTTGAACAATTTGAGTAGCAAAGGCAACATCACCTTCTATCGTTTTTGCCATTTTCTTTAATTTTTCATTATTTTCTACATCTAATAGTTCAATATAATTTTCATTAATGTAACCTAGCTTATTAAATGTTCCAAATTTATTATGATGACCACCTGAATGCAACTTTATAACGTCTCCTGGAAAATTAAAATGATTCAACTGGTCAATATAATGAATAATATGATCAAATTTTAATACCATGGTATCCCCCATTTACATGTAATTACGCTTATTTTAACAAAGTATAAAATTTTATGCTCTTAATAATTATATATTGCTTTCCGCTTATCTTCGTTTTATAATTACTAATGTTCTAAAATAGTTAGCCAAGCTAACTAATTAAAAACGGGAGATGTCACTATGCTAGAACATGAATTTTTTAATAGTTTTATTTCGGTTTATAGACCTTATTTAAAATTAGCTGAACCGATTTTAGATAAACACAACATATATTATGGTCAATGGTTAATCTTACGTGATATCGCAAAACATCAACCAACCACACTCATAGATATTTCACATCGACGCGCGATTGAAAAACCAACAGCAAGAAAAACATTAAAAGTACTAATTGAAAATGAGTTAATTATGGTGGAAAACAGTTTAGAAGATAAACGCCAAAAGTTTTTAAGTTTAACCGAAAAAGGAAACGAATTGTATGGAACAGTTTGTGACGATATACAAATACTTCAACAATCTATCATCAAAAAAACTGAGATTTCAAATACTGAAATGACAGAAACAGTTAAAATAATGCATCAAATTCATGAAACACTATTGAAGGAGACAAGTAAAGATGAATCAAACAACAAATAAAGCACCAATTTTCACCAAAAGTTTTACCATTAACTTTATAGTTAATTTTATCGTTTATTTATGTATGTATTTATTACTAGTAGTCATAGCAGGTTACAGCAAACAAACATTCCACGCCTCTGATTCTCTAGCTGGTCTAGTAGTTGGGTTATTCATTGTTGGTTCTTTAATAGGTCGTTTTGGTACTGGAAAATTCGTCAATCAAATTGGCCCAAAACGCATATTATCTATTGGTTTGGTTGCTTTAATCCTGACTCAATTACTTTATTTTGTTGACGGTTCTTTAACATTTTTAATATTTGTTCGTCTTATTAACGGTATTGCCACTGCCATTGTAACTACGGCTACAGGTACTATTGCTGCTTACGTCACACCTGTTAATAGAAAAAGTGAAGGCATCAGTTTATTTTCACTTAGTTTGGTTTTAGGTACAGCAATTGGACCATTTCTTGGTATGTTACTTATCACAAAATATAGTATTAATTTACTTTTCATTATTTGTGCAGTATTAGGTGTACTAGGATTGATCATCTCATTATTTATAAAAGTTGATTTCGATATGTCCGAAAGTAAGACAAATCATAAAGTAATAGAAAAGCCTACATTTAGTATTCATCAATTTATTGCTAAAGAAGCCATTCCAGTGGCCACTGTCATGCTCTTAATCGGTATAACTTACGCATCAATCTTAACTTATTTACAAGCATTTGCTATCGAGCGTCAACTAGTTACAGCAGCAAGTTATTTCTTCATTTGTTACGCGATTGCATCATTAGTTACTAGACCGATTGCCGGCAGATTGATGGATGATAAAAATGAAAATGTGATTGTATACCCAGCATTTCTTATGCTCTTCTTGTCATTCGTATGTTTAATTATAAGTCATCAAAGTTGGCTAATTTTAATTGCTGGTGCATGTCTTGGTTTAGGTTACGGAAATTTATCATCTGCTATGCAGTCAATTGCTATTAAAGTCTCACCACCAATTAAATATGGCATTGCTACATCTACGTTTTATGTAGGGCTTGATGCTGGTGTCGGCTTTGGTCCATCGTTTCTAGGATTATTTAGCCATATGTTTTCACATAGTGAAATATTTGGTTTTATGGCAGCTTTAGCTATTATTACCATGGTTGTTTATTTCTTTGTTCATGGACGTCATGTTACACATAATGCTTCACACTAGCTGTCACTTATAAAAAAGCATGCTAATCAAATTACATCATTTGTCTGTCCCCAAGACATTGATACGATGTATTGATTAGCATGCTTTTATAAAATTAATTTGTAACGCTTAATACTTCTATTTCTTTTTTAATTTTGTCTAGTACTTTCTTTTGTGACGCACTATAGAAATAGAATACTTGTCTTTCATCCGTTTCAGAACGCAGTTTAGAAATAAGTTCTTTTTTGTAGATTTTACGGATAATCACATCAATTTTACTTGTATCCCATAACATTTCGAAATGTAATGTATCTCTTAATTCCTTACCACTAATCTTTTCAGCTTCATACACTTTAAAAAGTACTACAAACTCTTCAATAGAAATCTTGTGTGTTGATTTCAACCAGTGCTTTAACTGACTTAACTCTCTTTCTGCTTCTATAAAACGTTGAACCTTATTACTCATAATATGATGCCTCCTATGTTTCTTCTTAGATGTTTGTAATTCATATTATAATACAATTACTTAAATTAATTATATATCAAACTTAGCATTTTATCTATTACAAATATTAAATTGATGTCTATATCTTGTTTAGATTTATATCTTTTGGACAACTCGTTATTTAATTGACAAATTTTATACTTAAATACGATATTTTACAACTTAATGACTCAGCACTATTTTTGACAATAACATACATGTTGTTCATACACATTTTTAAATTTCGACAGCGTTAGCTGACTTATATAAATATAAAAACGATCATCTCTATATAATTTAGTATAGACATGACCGCTATTTTAGTGGGGAATTTAGTTATCTATACAATTAGAACGCATAGATAATACATTAATAATTTTTTCACTTCACAGAAAATCGTATGCTAACTTAAATTTAATTTAAAAACACATCATAGCATAATGATCCAAATGGTGGCTAAAATAATAAAAAGGCCTCACTTCATCTCATAGAAACTATCATACTTATAATATCTACGTGATGTTTACTTTCCATAAATAAAAGGTTGATAAACAAAAATTTATTTTAATCAATGCGACGTTAAATCATCTAACCACCAATATAATTCATATTAATTTTTTTACGTCGACGATTGGCAACAGTTTGTGCCGTTCTTTCATCTGAATAACGATCATCTCGCACATGCCATAACGCTTTGAACTGCTCTTTTAATTCTTCATCAGTTACACCAGAGCGAATAAACGACTTAACATTAAAACCATCGACAGTCGAGAATAAACACCCGTAAAATTTTCCATCTGATGATAATCTTGCACGTGTACATGACGAACAAAATGATTGTGACACGCTTGTAATCAATCCAAATTTAACACCATTGTCCTTGTGACGATAATATTTTGCAACTTCACCAAAGTATTTAGGTTCAACAGCTTCTATTTCAAAATTCTGTTCAATCATTGTAAGCATTTCATCTTTTGTTACCACCTTATTAAAATTCCAACCATTATCATTACCGACATCCATAAATTCTATAAATCGAATTTCAATGTGCTTTTGTTTAAAATAGTTAAGCATTGGTATAATTTGACCATCATTAATTCCTTTTTGTATAACAACATTAACTTTAACATTGAAACCTATAGATTTTGCATAATCGATTTGTTCCAATATCGTTGAAGCTTTAATATTTCGGTTATTAATTGATTGAAACAGCGTATCATCTATAGCATCTAGGCTGACATTAATTCTTCGAAGTCCAGCATCATATAATTTTTGACCATGTTTTTTTAATAATAAACCATTTGTTGTTAACCCAATATCTTCAATACCTTCGATTTGAGTTAATTTTGCAATGAGTTGATCTAAATCTCTTCGCATTAACGGTTCACCACCAGTAATACGAAGTTTTTTCACGCCTAATTCCGAATAAATTTTAGCAATTCTCGTCATCTCATCAAAAGTTAACAATTCATTTTTAGGTAAAAATACAAAGTCATCCCCAAAAACTTCTTTAGGCATGCAATAATCACATCTAAAATTACAACGATCTGTCACAGATAACCGTAAGTCACGGATTGGACGTCCTAGTTTATCTTTAATTTGTTCTACCATTTCCGGACCCCCTAATTACTTACAACATTTTTATTAATGTGTCCAAATCTTGTTGATAATTTATATTCTTATACCAATACGGTGGTGCATCTACATCATTCACGTCTAAACTGTCTGTAGATAACTCACGGTATACATTTTTAAAACTATAATTGTCTGAGTTTAAAGCTCTAGTTATAGTATCCAGTGCATTCGGACTATAGAAGGCAATGGTTGGTATAAATCGTCCTTCTTCTTTAAAAGCCGCAACATCCAAATGCGCTTCGATAAGGTGCGATACTAAAAATTGATACAAACTGCTAACAGCTTTACCAGTAATCATAGGTGTATCGACAGAAACGACAAAAAACAACTCCTCTTCAGGGCATTGTTTCATAATTGTATAAATACCTGATAATGGACCTTTATCTTGATGTTCATCATCATCTATAACAACATTTGGATAATCAAATTGCGTTGACAATTGCGCATTTGTACTTATAATAATTTCATTAAACATATTTGTCGAATTCAACGTATTAATTATTTTTCTATAAAAAGGTTCGCCGTTCAATTCTGCAAAAGCTTTCGGTTTACCAAAACGTTCTGAATGACCACCTGCAAGAATAATTGCTTTCATATAATTTTACCCCCCACTAACTGGTGGAATCAGTGCAACGGTATCATTCGGATTTATGAAATCAGATTTCTGTACAAATTCCTCATTTACAGCTACTTGAAATTTTTTATGATTTATTTGTGGATAACGTTCAAATAAAAAGCTTTCAAATTGCTGAACAGTTACCGCTTTTTCAAGCACAATATCTTCTTGTGATTTTTGTAAAATTTCTTTAATTTCTGCGAAGTAAAGTACCTTCATTTCTATTATTCCTCCCTCTTCGCTTCCTCATAATTACCTTTTTGATGACCTTGCCATTCAGAACCATCTTCCCAAATTTCTTTTTTCCATATTGGAACGATTTCTTTAATTCGTTCGATAGCGTATTCATTTGCTCGGTATGCATCTTTACGATGTGGCGATGATACTGCTATTAATACAGCAATATCCGAAATTTGTAATGGCCCTATTCTATGCACTATGCTCGTAATCGTACCTGGCCATCTTTCATTTATTTCATCCCCGATTTGTGCTAATTTCTTTTCAGCCATCGGAATATATGCTTCATATTCAAGATATTCCGTTTTAACTCCCTTAGTCCATTCTCGTACATGACCTGTAAAAACAACTATAGCTCCTTGATATTCATTAATAGTGAAATCTCGGTATGGGGCTGTTTCTATCGGATCAGTCACGATTTCAAATTGTTTCATTCATTTCAATCCTCTATTTAAATTGTGCGTCACAATCATTTTTCACTTTATTTAATAGCCAATTATCAAATAAGGTAAAATCATTTGTCTCCCTGACGTTAATGCTATAGCATATATTTGATAATAGTTGCAATTTCTCTAAATCTTGCTCATTTTGATAGACAATCACTTTGTCAAAAACGGCACTTTTGAAACCTTCAACTAAAATGATATTGGTGTCAATTGTAACAGATTTTTCAATAATTTGAGTAAGATTTTGATTTTCAACTCGTGTAACAGTTTGTTGAAATTCTAGACCTTGTACAATACTTTGATCTGCTCCTGCTTCAAAATGTTTCATATGATCTACATCATTATGCTGTAATTGAATATCTTCATCATAATGGCCATGATGTTTAATCGTAGCAACTTTATAACCTTGTGATTTTAGCAATGACACTGCATGTGACATTAGTGTTGTCTTTCCAGAATTTTTATAACCTACGATTTGTAAAATCATAAATGTAGTTCCTCTTCAGCAGCTTCTGATTCTGTCAAAATCACATCAACAGTATGACCTGCTTTGAAACCACGTGTACCTCCAGGTAGCATTATCATACAGTTTGCATGTGCAATCGCAACAACTGCACCTGATTTATTAAATCCAGAAGGCACTACAGTCGCACCGGCACTAGTTAATGTCGCCTTTGCACGAATAAAACGAGTGAATGGATTTGCTTTTGAAAAGTCTTCCATTAAAGTTGCTTTAACTACTTGTGGAAAGACTTCTAGCGCACCACACATATGTTTCACAGCTGGTTTGACAAATAGTTCAAATCCAGTGAAACATGCTGATGGATTCCCAGATAAGCCAAATAAGTATTTACCATTTGCAAATGCTACTGTTGTGACACTACCAGGACGCATTGCAACTTTATTAAATAGTACCTCAGCATTTACCGCTTTATAAATTTCCGGTAGATAATCAAAGTCTCCTACAGAAACACCACCAGTTGTAATCACGATATCATGATTACTCATGGCCTCTTTAACAATTTGAATACCACTTTCTAAATCATCTTTTTGCGTTTTATAAATACCTACTTCAAGACCTAATTTTTCAGCTAAAGCATGAATCATAGGCCCATTAGAATTACGAATTTTCCCATCTTCTAATGGGTCACTGACATCTAACAATTCACTTCCTGTTGCAATGACAGCAACGCTTGGTTGTTTAATAACTTGAACCTCAGTATAACCATACGTTGCTAATACCGCTATGGCACCTGGGTTAATCACTTGCCCTTTTTTCAGCACAATATCTCCAGTTGTTGTCTCCTCGCCTTTCAAAGAAATATTTTCATTTTTAGTAAAAGGTTTTCGGATTGTAAATGTATCTTCAAGTTCGATAGTTTGTTCAAACATAACGACTGCATCTGCACCTTCCGGAATTTGTGCCCCAGTCATAATTCTTACTGCCTTGTGCTCACCTACAACTTTATTAGAAACTGATCCAGCACCAATATGATCAATTACTTTAAATTCGATGCGATGTTGACCACTTGCACCTTGTGAATCAATGCTACGTATAGCAAAACCATCGTATGGTGATTTATCAAATCTAGGAATATCGTATGTAGCAACAATATCTTCCGCTAAAATATGACCTAAACTATTTTCAAGTGAAACCTTTTGTGATGGCATTGTACTTTGTTGCTTAACGATGCGTTGTATTGCTTCTTTAACCGGAATCGGGTTTCTTTTTTCTACTACCATTAAAAATCATCTCCAAAACTTTTATTTTTTCATGATATACTGGATGCATTAGGAGGGGTAAAATGACTGAATTTACTCATATTAATCAACAAGGTCATGCTAAAATGGTCGACGTTTCTGACAAAAACATTACAAAAAGAACTGCTGTCGCTCATTCAAGTATTACTGTAAACGAAACCATTTATAATCAAATAACCACAAATACCAATGCCAAAGGTAACGTATTAAATACTGCACAAATTGCTGGTATTATGGCGGCTAAAAATACTTCAACAATTATACCTATGTGTCATCCTTTACCATTGACTGGCATAGATATTAATTTTCAATGGGATGAAACACAGGCACCAAGCTATACATTAAATATACAAACAACAGTCTCAACTACTGGCAAAACTGGTGTTGAAATGGAAGCTTTAACTGCAGCTTCTGCAACCGCATTAACCATTTATGACATGACAAAAGCAGTCGATAAAGGTATGATCATTGGCGAAACATATCTTGAAAGTAAATCTGGCGGTAAATCTGGAGACTATCACCGATGATCAAATAAGTAACCAATTATTTTGTCAGCTCATGAATCAGATGATTTAATTCTGGTTTAATGAGCTTTTCTAATGCCAATTTAACTGCACCCGTTGACCCTGGTATTGAGAAAATCAACTTGTCATTAACTGTACCGGCAATAGCTCGCGATAATAAGGCACGCGTACCTACATCTTCTGCATAGCTTAAATATCTAAATAATTCTCCAAATCCTTCTATTTCTTTAGTAAGCATTGGTTTTACCGCTTCAATTGTTACATCCCTTTGGGCAATACCTGTTCCGCCAGTTGTAATGATGACATCTATATCTTCTTCTAACCATCTTGTAATTTGTGTTGTAATTGCTGTTGTGTCATCTTTGACTATTTTATAGTGTGCATCTGTCACTTCAACCTGTGCTTCTTGCAAAAGTTCACGTACACATTGACCACCTTTATCTGTAGTGAAATCTCTCGTGTCAGATACTGTCAAAACTGCTGCTTTTACAGTACGATTTAATTCTACGTTTTTATGTTCACCCATTACTAATCACTCCTTTTGTGTAATTAACCAAATAATAAATTCATTAAATGCACTGCATCTGATGTTCGTGTCATACCATGAATTAAAAACCTTCCACCATCAAATGCGACAATACGATGTCCATTAAATTCAAACATTACCATATACGTATTACTTCGATAATTTAATTGCTGATCATTTAAAAATTGAATGAGCATGTCTTGTGTAATTGCTGTATTTTCGTATTGAACTGTATCTCTACCACATAACGTTGCATAATATTGCTCATTTTTATTCAAATACGGATAACTTGGTGTATCACCACAAGTTGTACAGTTTGAACGTTGCATTTTACTGAAACCAAATGAATAATGACTCCCTTCCCAAATATCGCCGTAAGTTATTTTCGTTTCAATCGGTTGCTCCGTAAGTATTTTCATCGCATCTCTCAACTGTAAGCTCGTCGTCATAGTCACAGCAGGTTGAATAACGCCAACTGTATCACATGTTAAATTTAATGCCGGTAATTGAGGTACTAAACAATTGAAACATGGCGTTTCTCCAGGAATAAATGTAGCTTCTGTATATGTACTTTGTACTACACCACCATAAATCCAAGGAATACGATGTTTATATGCAAAATCATTAATTAATTGGCGCGTTTCAAAATTATCTGTTGCGTCAATGATAACGTCAACACGCTGTCCATGTGACTCTAAAAAGTAATAATCAACATGTGCAATAAAATCTTCAACTTCTATATCACTTCGAATATCTAACAGATGCTTTTTGGCAGCAACAACTTTAGGCATCATTTTCAATGCATCATCTTCTGTAAATAGCGTTTGTCTTTGTAAATTACTAAATTCAATATAATCTCTATCAACGATTGTTAATTTAGCAATACCGGCTCTCGTAAGTCCTTCTGCTACATGAGTGCCTAAAGCCCCCATGCCTACTATTAGTGCATGTTTATGATTAATTTTGTCTTGACCCTTTTCGCCTATTTGTTTAAATAAAATTTGTCTTGAATAACGTTCTCGGCTCACATTTAGTTATCCTTTCTTTTTATCATTACTTTCATTATATGACGCGCGTCAATTCCTCTCAAAATTCGCGCCCAAAAAAGAGCCTAAAACATATTTAAAATGACGATAGAATCATACACTTCTATCATGTTTAAAACGTTTTAAACTCTTTCTTAATACACACTATAATGATTACCCAATTGTGATAATTTCATGCGCCATCTGTTCCGCTTCATAATTAGAGTGTGTCACAAAGATAATTGGTATATGCCATTCTTTAAAAATACGTTTAACTAATGTTATACTTTCATCTTTTGTAACATCATCCAAACTAGAAAAAGGTTCATCTAATAAAATTAAATCTGGCTTGGTACTGAGCGCTCGTGCAAGTGCAACACGTTGTGCTTCCCCACCAGATAATGTCATAGGATATTGATCAATTAAATGATTGATGTTTAATGTTTTCATTAACTGATTAATGTGCTCTGATGGTTCAGCCATAAACGTAATATTTTTATAAACAGTCATGTTCGGAAATAGTTGATAATCCTGAAAAAGATAACCAATACGGCGTTGTTGTATTTTAACGTTAATATTATTTTCAGTATCTGTAAGCATTCGCCCATTCACTTCAATAATTGCTTTATCTGCATTTCGTAATCCTGCAATCATATTTAAAATAGTTGTTTTGCCGATACCAGACGGGCCACGCACTGCATATATTTTAGGTTCAACGTCATCTATATTTATATGGATTAAAGTATCTTTTAATTGATATTTCAAATTAATTTTAAGCATCTAGTCGACCTCCTTGTATTTATCTCTATTCAATAAATTGATAGTTGAAATGACTACAATAGAGAATGCAACTAGTACTAATACCCATAACCAAGCTTCATTTTCACGGCCTTGTTCAACTAAGAAATAAATTTCTAAAGGTAGCGTGTTCGTTTTATTTGGAATATATCCAGCAACCATTAAGGTAGCCCCAAATTCACCTAATGCACGTGCAAAACTCATCATAACGCCTGCTAAAATAGAACGTTTAGCTAAAGGTAAAATTAATTTAAGAAAAATTTTCGTTTCACTAGCTCCCATAGTTCTAGCTGTATTAATCATTTTGGCATCTATACCTCTAAAACCCTGCACTGTATGTTGATACATTAACGGAAAACTAACAATGACAGATGCAATTACAGCACCTGTCAAAGTAAACACTACGGGTAAATGTAGTACATTAGCAAAGAATTGACCAATTGGTCCTCTTGGCGAAAAAATGATTAATAGAATAAAACCTAATACCGTTGGCGGTAAAACAATAGGTAATATCAAAAAACTTTCCAATACTTTAACCCATGAACCTTTACGACGATACAGCCATTTTGATATGAATATACCTAAAATAGTTACAATTATCGTACTAATAACAGCAACCCGTATTGATATCCAGAAAGGTGTTAAGTCAGGCATGGATTACAACTCCTTACGCTGCAAAGTGATATTCTTTAAGAATTTCTTTAGCTTTATCAGATTTTAAGAATTCCATCCATTCTTTTGCTAATTTATTATCTGATGTCGCGCCTGCTTCATACGTAATTGGTTTCTTCAATTGAATATCTTGAATTTCTTTTACAGTATCAATTTTTTTGTTTTGTTTATATAAATCTGTTTTATATACAAAACCTTGTTTTGCATTACCTTTTTCAACGTAGTTTAATACTTGCTTTACATCTTTCGCATACACAATTTTGTTTTCAACATCTTTAAATAAATTATTATTATCTAAATATTGTTTAGCGTATTTACCAGCTGGTACAGTTTTCACTTCACCTAAAGCTAATTTGTCATTATCTTTTAAATCTTTAACTGATTTATAGTTAGAATTTTTATCGCCGATTAACACTAAAGTATTTTTCGCATATTTATATGTATCATGTGCTTTATTTTTATCTTTTAATGCATCTACATCTTTAGTATTTGCAGACATGAAGACGTCAACTGGTGCCCCTGATTCGATTTGCTTTCTTAATGCCCCTGATCCACCATAGTTAAATTTAATATCAGCATTTTTATGCTCTTTCTTAAATTCCGATCCCAATTTTTTTGTTACATCTGTTAAACTTGCAGCTGCTGCAATTTGAATTTCTTGCTTTTTACCATTGTCTGCAGCATCTTTCTTACTATCTTTACTATCATTTGAATTTGAACATCCGGCTAATACTAGACATAATGCCATAATAATAGCTACAATATGTTTCATTTTCATCGTGTGATACCCCCATTTTTAATGATAATTACACTCCCATTATACACCTACTCATTATTTTGAAAAGATGTATTTATTTTCAAATGAACATACACATACTTACTAAAAGTCTCCATAGTTCTTTGTTACTCTATGAACAACAAGTAAATAAAGTCATTTCTTTGCATAACACAATAATTGCTTTCTATTATTTTAATTTCGAAAAAATTGTGACATAAGCAAATATGTTAAAATATTAAGCAAATTGATTTAAAATGAAGACCAAGCTATATAAAGGGGTTAGATGATGAATAAAGATGTATCTTTAGATCAACCAGTTGTTAGATACGAAGACGGAAAGTTATTTGAGACAACGGATCAATATGTGACTGAATTTCCACTTACAATTATGGTTAATGGTGAAGAATTTGCCACAGTCATATGTAGTCCAACAAATCTTGAAGAACTTGTTATTGGTTTTTTGGCTTCCGAGGGAGCGATTTTAAAAAGAGCTGAGTTGAAATCGATAATGATAGATGACAGTAAAGGTTTTGCACATGTTGAACTTACAAAAGATTTAGGAGATCGTTTTCAATATTCAACAAAACGCATGATTGCATCTTGTTGTGGGAAAAGTCGTGAATTTTATTTTCAAAATGATGCTGCAATTGCCAAAACTTCGATGTCTAAAATCACTTTAACCCCTCAACAAATTATTAATATGATGACTCGCCTTCAAAGTGCTAGCTATATTTTCCAAGAAACAGGCGGTCTTCATAATGCTGCTATTAGTGATGGCCTTTCATTTTTCGAACATCGACAAGACATTGGTAGACATAATGCTCTTGATAAACTTTATGGATTTTGTATTCAACGACATATTACTGTTCGAGATAAAGTATTGATTTTTAGTGGTCGAATTTCATCTGAGATTTTAATTAAAGCTGCGAAAATTGGTGTAGGTGTTATCTTATCCAAGTCGGCACCAACAACACTTGCGGTAACTTTAGCAAACGATCTTAATATTACTGCTGTTGGATTTATACGAAATGGTGGTTTTAATATTTATAGCCATCCAGAGCGCATAGTTGAATCTGAAAAATAAGCAAATAAAGCTTATCTTTATTTTAAAGTTCAATACATTTATCAATTTCTATATTTTGACTGATTATGTACAACTATAAAAAGCGGAACCTAGGGACATTGATTTTTGTCCTAGGCTCCGCTTTTTATCTTTTGTATTGCTAAAATTTTATTACTTTTTTAAACAAGGAAGAATGATATTGTTTTAACAATTACTTGTGCCAACCATCCAGGAACACCGATACTCTTTAGCCAGTCTTGGGCAGCATCTTCAATACTGCCTGTGAAATTGGTAACACTATTTAAATATTTCAAAAAACCATCAATTGTAATTGCTGCAGCCCATTTTTTCTTTTGTTCACTACTAAGAGGTAATTTATTAATGGCAGACTTGATTGCTCCATTAATTTTATCTTTATTTTTCTGCAAAAGTGCTTTAGCAGCTTTTAACGTAAGTGTCGCTTTTCCTTCTTTTTCAACTTCTACATTTGCACCATTTTCTTTTGCAGCCTGTCTTGCAATTTCATCATAGTCAATATTCTTCTGTAATTCGTTTGCACTTGTCGGATTTACTTTTTCACTTGCATTGGAAATAGGAGCTATCACCCCAGAAGCTAAGATTAAAACTGATAATGATGTTACAAAAGTCTTTTTCAATGAAATTACCTCCTGAATTAAGTAATAAAAGCAACTTGCATAAAAATAATATCACTTTCGAAAGACAATTATTTAAATCACACTAATATTTTACGTAAACTTATCAAAATCAATAATATTAACATACAATCTTTTGTATAAAAGCAATTTAACTACATAAATCTTTTAGCTTTTACGAGCATACAATTGAAAACAAATATTGAAATGTCCATTTAAAAGTCTTTACAATTCATTATCGTACTTTACTATTTAAGCATTAATTCTAACTACACCTGCCTATAAATATAAAAAAACAGAAAGTCAATCTCATAAATTGAAATTGATTTCCTGCTTTTTTAATTATTAATGTTTATTTCGCATTACTATATGTTCAATTATTAAGTAATATACTTACAAGCTAACTTTACTTGCCTACATATCTTCCTTTAATAGTTGATAGCAAAACGATTGATAAATATACCCTTGTTTCACATACATATCTTTAGCTGTATCTTCACCATCAGCAATTAAAATAATTGGTTTATGATTTCTAGACATTGCATATTCACCTATCAACGATTGCATTGTTGAACCAATTCCTTGATTTCTGAATGATTCTAAAACACCAAACGCATCTATTTCGATATAATGTTCACTTTCAATTACATCTACTACACCAACAGGTTCATTATTTAAATAAGCAACTAAGCGCTTAATTGCATCATCTTGATAATTTGCTTTCACCATTTCTTCATGTGCATCGGCAAATTCTGTTCCAAAAGGTAAACTAAATTGATACGACACTTTTAAATAATCATTGATATTTATTTCATCGACAATTGCAATTTTAATTTCACCATTGCGTGGTAATTTAGCAAGTTGATCACTTTCTATCGCATATAATTCCATAATACCTAATTGAAAGTTCATCTTTTTAAACATAGACATCCAAGATGGATCTAATAATTCATTTTCTGGAAAATGAAAAGAGTAATGATTTGAACCTTGCTCAGTATGTAATTGACGTTGTCTTTTTAAATCTAGTAACCATTGCTCTTGTGTAGGCGTCTTTTTGTATATCCAAGTATTATTAGTATATTGATATGGAGTTGAAGGCGTTAAATAAATTGTTTGCATATCATTATTTTCCAAAATACTACCATCACAGTATATATTCGACATATTCATCGTATTCATTATTACGCACTCCTTTTACTCCATACTATAATAAAATCAACCTACTTGTGTACCTTAATTGTAATTATTTCAACCCCATAATTTGACGGAATTTTGAGTGATTCAGTAAAGCCACACCAATCAAACTTGCGATAATTGCTTTTAAAATATCTCCCGGCAAGTATGCAATTGAAATTGATATTGCCTTTGTAAAAGGTATATTTATAATCATTCCCATAATCAAAGTCCCAATAATATCTAGACCGATGACACCAAAGGCAAAAACGCCAGCAAATAATACCCAAAAGTTGATTTCATTGATGAATCTATCGCGTACCGCACCAATCATAAATGCTACAACTGGATATAATAGTAAAAATCCGGCAGATGGACCTGCGAATACGCCAATACCACCGCGACCACCTGATAATAATGGTAAACCTGCAACGACTAATAATAAGAAGACGATAACACTTAATGTGCCATATTTGCGTCCTAAAATTATACCTGCCAAGAAAATCCCAATATTTTGCAAGACAATTGGTACTGCTGAAAACGGTAAAGGTATTACTGGAACCAACCCTAAAATGGCTATTATTGCCGTCATTAAAGCTGTATATACTAATTGTTTCGTTGTCATAATTTACTTCCTTTCATATTTCATGGAAATAATTATAGCATCATTGTAAACTTTATAAAATAAAAAGTTTACAATGGATAGTTCTATACTCATTAAAATAATAATTATTACGTACACAAGTTAATCTACTTTTTTAGCTAGTGCTGTAATATAATCGAAAAATGCTTTGTTATCAACACTATCAATAACATTTACTTTACGACCATTCGCACATTCATATGTCTTCCCTTGACTTGGACCATGGCTCATTACATCTACTGTTTTCTCAACTGAATAAACTAAATCAGGCATTCCTATATATGCAGTTGTTAAAACATCCCATAAAAAGTATGTAGAATTCGTAATAAAGTGTGTCAATGGCGGCACAGCTGCATAACTTACACCTAAAAAGTCTACACCTGGATATTGACGCTCATTTGCCCATCTTTGTCTAACATCTAATGTTAACGGTACTTGATTTGTACTTTCTAACGCAACCATGTCAATCTGAATATCACTATCAAAGACAATTTTAACAGCTTCAGGATCCCAAAAAGCATTCCATTCTGCAGTACCATCATGTTCAGGTTCTTCAACATTTCCTTTCGGCAAAAATGTTCCACCCATCCAAACTAAGCGTTCAATACGCTTTGTAATAGAAGGATCTTCTTGTAGTGCTTTAGCTAAATCTGTAAGTGGCCCTGTAAATAATAGTATAACGTTTTCTGTTTGCTCATTTAAAACGTGAATGATATCTTCATATGCTTCTTTGTCACTTATTTTCGAAGTTGTCTCTGCAACAGGCTCATTTAGAATCGGCAATGCATCCATAAAAAAAGCGTGCATTCGCCATTCTTTTGGAAATGGATTTTTCCCTCTTTCATATGATGGGGCAACTTTAATGTTTTCATTAGAAAATCGATTAATAATTTTTATAGATGCGCTAACAGATGGTTCTAAATAACAATCTGCGCCAATTGTACTTACACCTATTAATTTTATATTCTCCATTTATAATAATAAAAATAATGATATTAAATCATCTACGCCACCATCATGATTAAAATAAACATTCTTAGTCATTTGAAATCCCCTTCGAGTTAAAATTTTAATAATGCCTTGTTATTATTACTAACAGCATCATCTTATCTTATTTACCAAATTATACCATTTCGATAGATTAGTTCTTCATTTCACCATTTTTCTATAAAAGATTATAATATATTATTCTTAAAATGAATTTACAATTTAAATACACAAAAAATAAGAGCTTAACACGATATCAAAAATTGATTTGTGCTAAACCCTCATTCTACTTATTTGTATATCTTCATTATTTAGAAGCTTTAATTAATTTTTCTTTTAAGTCTTTTCTCATGAAATCTAAAGTATAAGGATCGTTATACCAATAAGTACCTGCATCTACTTTAACAATGTGTCCTTCTTTTGTTGCTTTCAAGTTCTTCCACATGTTTGTAGACTCGTATCCAGGTGTTGGTTTTCCTTCACTTGTGCTTACAATATAATCGCCAGCATATTTTTCGATTTCTTCTTGTTTCACTTCAGCCCAACCTGCTTTTTCAGTTAACTTTTGTTGTTCAGGTTGCATTTTCAAACCAAATGCTTGATATAAAACTTCTCCACCACGACCCCAGTTATCGCCGTATGTGTAAAGTTTTTTATCGAATTCATCAAATAATGAAACTGTTGCATTTTGTCCGATTGCTTTTTTAATTTCCTTACCGTCTTTAGCTGTAGTTTCTTCCCATTCTTTCTTCCAAGCTTTTACTTTGTCTTCTTTACCAACAATTTTCCCTAACATTTCTTGTTGTTCAAGATATTTATGCTTGTTATAGTCAACTACAACTGTAGGTGCTACTTTTTGATATTTTTTAATATCTTTATCAGTTGAATACACGATAATTAAATCAGGCTTTTCTTTAGCAACTTTTTCTACATCGCCATCGCCAATTTTTGTAACATCTTTAAATTTATCTTTTAATACCTTGCTTTGATCAACTTGTTGATTCACTGCTACAATATTTGCACCTAATTTTTTAAGACCACCAGCATATGTTGGTGCAACAACTGCTATACGTTTAGGATCTTTTGGTATATCTACCGTTTTGCCATCGTCCATTTTGTATGATTTAGTTTCAGCTTTGTCATCTTTTCCACCTTGGTTCCCACACGCTGCTAATACTAAAACCAAAATTATTAATGGTAATAATAGTTTTTTCATAATTTCCTCCTATTGAATAATATTGAAAATGATTATCAATTACTACAAAATTATACAAGATTACATATTCATTTACAATAGCTATCAATGTTTAATTTTTAATTTTTACAAAGAATTTTGCAAAATTTCCTATTTAAATGATTCAATCGCATAAAAAAGATGAACCATTATATTGAACTTTACTCTAACTTCATTCAACAAGTGATTCATCTTTTTATTATTAAAATGTGTTTGTAATACTTTTAGCAATATTAGTATACGCCGCATCTTCCATAGGCGGATTGTGTAATCCGGCGCGCATATCACGATAGTAACGTTGCAAAGGACGGCTCATTTCTAAACTTTTAGCCCCGACAATTCGCATTGCTATATCAACCACCTCAAGACCTTGATTCATCACCATAACTTTACTCGCACTTGTTGCATTTCTAATTTGACTATCATCTTTAAATAATTGATAGCCTTTTGCAGTACTCCATAAAAATTGTCTAGCAGACAACAACAAAGTTTCCATCTTACCTAAATTTTGTTGTACAGTTGGCAATGTTGCAATTGTACCTTCAATACTGTTTGGACTATGTTGCATGGCAAAATCTACTGCATAATTTCTGGCTGCTTGAGCTATGCCTAAATAACAACTTGGTATATGCAAAATCCAACCATTAGGGGATTTACTTCGTTCTGTTTCAACTAAGTGATTCAATGGAACTTTTACATCATTTAAAATTAGGTCATGACTCTCTGTCGCTCGCATACCCATAACATCCCAATTGTCAGCAATTTCAACTCCTGGTGTATCTCTATCTACCAAGAAAAAACCAACCGTTCCTAATTCTTCTATATACGCACCAACAATAATGTGCGTTAACACTTTACTCATCGAAGTATAAGTTTTCACACCATTTAGTAAATAACCATCAGCAACTTTCACAGCATTTGTACTTGGTCTGCCACCTCTAGTCGGGCTACCCATCTCCGCTTCACTGACCGCTCTATTTACTAATGCACCTTTTTTAATTTCATCAGCAAATTGATTCAACATTTCTTGAGACCATAATTGTTGCTCATAAATTTGTCCAATTACACTGACATGCCAACCTATTGATAATGCTGTGGCGCCATCCAGTTCACCTAAAAATGATTGTAGTATGACCATATCTTCCACAGTGGCTCCTTCACCACCGTATTTTTTTGGTAAAGTCAATTGCCCATATCCTTCTTTAATTAACCATTCGATGTTGCTATAAGGAAACTCACTATGTTTATCATTGTGGTTAGCCCTTGCTTTGAATGTATTTTCAATCGATTTAAATTTTTCAATCCATTTCTTTTGAATTTCACTCGTAATTAAAAAGGAATTTTTCATACCATTCATCTTCGTCACCCCACACGTTACATAATATTAATAATTTAATCCTAGTTTAACACTCGACTTTCAAAATAAAAAGGAACGTGCTGTGAACTTTATAATTCAAAATTAAGTAAGCGACTTAAAACATCATTTTAGATTCAAAAATAAAATGCATCTTAAACCATTTTCGAGGTACATGATTTAAGATGCCTATTCATATAAGTTGTTATTAATTTTACTTCGCGATGTCTTCTCTTTCTTGTCGAATTCCTGCAAACAACAATATCCAAGTGGCAATAATAAACGGTAAAGTTAATGCAGGTAAGCCAAATGGTTCAAGTAACGTAGCTGTTCCTAATTGCACTACAACTGTTAATAATACCCCTAAAAATGTCGCAATATATGGATTAATCGCTGTTTTGAATGTATAGCCCAACGCGATAGCCATTAATACAAAATTATAACCAAACAAACCTTGGTTTATATCATCATAGTTTCCACCTAAAAGTGCGACAATGATAAAACTTAATAAACTTGCAACAATTGCTAATAACGCCGCTTTTCTAGATGCAATCAAAATCCCTACTAAAATGAATATACCGCCAAGCACACTCGCTTCAACGAACACTTGACTAAAGCCTTCAAACAATGACTGAACAAAATGAATTTGATCACTATTATGGTTAAATTTAATGTCTTCAATATTTTCCGGAATTAATTTTAATGGTGTCTCGACATATTTAACCTGGCCTGACAACAAAATCGTAAACCACGTTACAATGACAAACGGCATTGTCAACATAGGTACTTTATATGGTCTTAAAACTTCTCTCACCGCTGCGGCTACAGGCAAAGTTAATAAAGTTGCTATAATCGTAATAACAATATCTAATATTGATTTTTCCAAAAATATCGTTAATGCAACAGCAGTTAATACAGGATTAAACCCTGCTAAACCGTCATTAATTTCTTCTTTACTATAATTTATATAACGTGCAAACACATAAGCTATGAGACTACCAATTATTGCCGCTAAACCAACTGTCCAATCAGCAACAAATAAACCTATTAAAATAAATAATCCAGTCCACTTATTATTTAATAACACCACCTGAGATATGTTTTTTAAAAGAACATCTATCATCTTCAAAATATCCACCTTTTCCTTGAATGTTTACTTTTAAATATACTACCATTCTTCAAAAAGTTATATTAAAAACTCTTTTCTTTTTAAAATAAATATATCTTACCATTTGAATGACAATAGATTATTTAGTTTTGACAAGGAAATGCTAAAAATATAATTTTCATTTTACACACTTATTGTTGTATATTACTTGTTTATCACAACAATTAGGATTAAGATAAATTTTGTAATTTCTATATTATATGAAAGTGGGGGTTTTAATTTGCATTTTACACAACGAGAGCAAGACAAATTAATGATAGTTGTTGCAGCGGAAGTTGCACGTCGTCGTAAAGCAAGAGGTTTAAAACTTAATCATCCTGAAGCATTAGCATTAATCAGTGATGAATTATTAGAAGGCGCACGAGACGGCAAAACTGTTGCTGAATTAATGAGTTACGGTAGACAAATTTTAAACAAGGAAGACGTCATGGATGGTGTAGAACACATGATTACAGATATAGAAATCGAGGCTACATTCCCCGATGGTACAAAGTTAATTACAGTGCATCACCCTATTGTTTAAAGGAGGAAGTCAAATGATACCTGGAGAAATTATTACTAAAAGTACAGAAATAGAGATCAACAAACATCATCCAGAAACTATTATCGAAGTAAAAAATACGGGAGATCGTCCAATTCAAGTTGGTTCACATTTTCATTTCTACGAAGCAAATGCAGCATTAGATTTCGAACGTGAAATGGCATACGGCAAACATTTAGACATTCCTGCTGGTGCAGCTGTTCGTTTTGAGCCTGGAGATAAAAAAGAAGTCCAACTAGTTGAGTATGCTGGCAAACGTAAAATTTATGGTTTCCGTGGTATGGTCAACGGCCCTATCGATGAATCACGTGTCTATCGTCCAACAGATGAAAACGATAAGTATGCGGGTGTATTCGGTGATGAAGGTGAAGAAAATGTGAATAAAAAAGGAGGAAAAAGATCATGAGCTTTAAAATGACTCAAAATCAATATACGAGTTTATATGGTCCAACTGTAGGAGATTCCATTCGATTAGGTGATACAAACTTGTTTGCACAAATTGAAAAGGATTACGCAGTATATGGTGAAGAAGCTACTTTCGGTGGTGGTAAATCTATCCGTGACGGTATGGCTCAAAATCCTCGTGTAACACGTGATGATGTTAATGTAGCAGACTTAGTTATTTCTAATGCCGTTATTATCGATTACGATAAAGTTGTAAAAGCAGATATAGGTATTAAAAACGGTTATATCTTTGCCATTGGTAATGCCGGCAACCCAGATATAATGGATAATGTCGACATTATTATTGGTTCTACTACAGATGTTATTGCAGCAGAAGGTAAAATCGTAACTGCTGGTGGTATAGATACTCACGTTCATTTTATCAACCCTGAACAAGCAGAAGTTGCACTTGAAAGTGGTATTACAACGCATATTGGCGGCGGTACTGGTGCTTCTGAGGGATCGAAAGCTACTACTGTAACACCTGGTCCTTGGCATATTCATAGAATGTTAGAAGCTGCAGAAGGTTTACCAATCAATGTTGGCTTTACTGGTAAAGGACAAGCAACTAACCCCACTGCACTTATCGAACAAATTAATGCAGGTGCAATTGGTTTAAAAGTACATGAAGACTGGGGTGCAACACCATCAGCTTTAAGCAATGCTTTAGATGTTGCTGATGAATTCGATGTTCAAATTGCTTTACATGCCGATACTTTAAATGAAGCAGGTTTTATGGAAGATACGATGGCAGCAGTAAAAGACCGCGTACTTCACATGTATCATACTGAAGGTGCTGGTGGCGGACATGCCCCTGATTTAATTAAATCAGCAGCATTTTCAAATATATTACCTTCATCTACGAATCCAACATTACCATATACGCAAAATACAGTAGATGAACATTTAGATATGGTTATGATTACTCACCATTTAAATGCTGCTATTCCTGAAGATATTGCATTTGCTGACTCACGTATTCGAAAAGAAACAATCGCAGCAGAAGATGTACTTCAAGATATGGGTGTATTTAGTATGATTAGTTCTGATTCACAAGCCATGGGACGTGTAGGTGAAGTGATTACAAGAACATGGCAAGTGGCACACCGTATGAAAGAACAACGTGGTCCATTAGATGGCGACTTTGAACATAATGATAATAATCGTATTAAACGTTATATTGCTAAATATACAATTAACCCAGCCATTACACATGGTATTTCTGAATATGTAGGTTCTATCGAGCCAGGCAAACTTGCTGACATCGTTTTATGGGATCCAATTTTCTTCGGTGTTAAACCCGAATTGATTGTAAAAGGTGGTTTAATTAATTCAGCCGTTAACGGAGATGCCAATGGTTCTATTCCTACATCTGAACCACAGAAATATCGTAAAATGTACGGTCAATATGGTGGTAACATTACTAGCACATCAATGACATTCGTATCTAAAACTGCATATGAAAATGGTATTAACCGTGCATTAAACTTAAAACGCATGGTTCGCCCTGTTAAAAATATTAGACAATTATCTAAAGCAGACATGAAAAATAATAGTGCTACCCCTAATTTGGATGTAGATCCGCAAACATATGAAGTATATGTAGACGGTGAAAAAATTACAAGTCAAGCAGCAACAGAGTTACCATTAACTCAAAGATACTTCTTATTCTAGGAGGAACATAAAATGATTATAGAAGAAATTCAAGGCAATATTGCCAATTTATCAGATTCAGAAAAGCAAAAGCATGTTGAAAAAGTCTATCTTGAAAACTCAGATCTTGTTAAACGTATTCAAAGAGTCGTTACAGATCATGGTAATGAAATTGGTATCCGTTTAAAACAACCAATCGACTTGCAATACGGAGATATTTTATATGCGGATGATCATAATATGATTATTGTTGATGTAAATTCAGAAGATGTCTTAGTCATTCAACCACGAACACTACAAGAAATGGGTGACATTGCACATCAACTAGGAAATCGCCATTTACCTGCACAATTTACAGAAACTGAAATGTTAGTACAATACGATTATTTAGTAGAAGATTTATTAAAAAATCTAGGTATTCCATATGTTCATGAAGATCGTAAAGTTAATAAAGCCTTCAGACATATAGGACATTCTCATGATTGATCATAAGCATTTAAGATTATTTCAGTTCTGTGATTCACAGTTTCCAACAGGCGCATTCAGTCATTCGTTTGGTCTTGAAACATATATTCAAAGAAATGTGATTCATGATGATCAAACTTTTATTGCATGGCTAAAAATGTTTTTAACAGAACAACTCACCTATTCTGATGGTTTAGCAATGCGATTAGTTTATGATGCATTAGAAAATAATGACGCGCAAAAAGTATTAAAAATAGACAAATTATTATTTGTTCAGAATTTACCTAAAGAAACGCGTGTTGGTTCAAAACAAATGGGTACGCGTATGGTTAAACTTGCATTAGAACTATATGATAGCGAGTGGATAACTTGGTATCACCAACAAATGAAAGAGAAACATGCAAAGTTAAACCCAGCAATATGTTTTACAATGTTAGGACACCACTTAGGTGTAGATATTGAAACAATTATTGATTATTACTTATATCAAAATGTTTCAAGTTTAACTCAAAATGCTGTACGTGCCATACCACTTGGACAAACTGCTGGTCAGCAAGTGGTTACTCATATGATTCCTTATATCGAAGCAACGAGAAAACATATTTTCGAATTAAAAGAGTCTGATTTCGGCATGACAGCGCCTGGTTTAGAACTAAATCAAATGGCGCATGAAAACGTCAATGTTAGAATTTTCATATCATAGGAGGTTATAATTGTGGCAAATCCGATTAAAATTGGTATTGGTGGACCTGTTGGCGCAGGTAAAACACAATTAATTGAAAAAGTAGTAAGACGTCTTTCAAAAGAAATGAGTATCGGCGTTATTACAAATGATATTTATACTAAAGAAGACGAAAAAATATTAGTTAACACTGGTGTTTTACCAGAGGATCGTATTATTGGTGTTGAAACAGGTGGTTGTCCTCATACAGCTATTCGTGAAGATGCTTCTATGAACTTCGCAGCAATTGATGAACTATTGGAACGTCATGATGACATTGAATTAATCTTCATAGAATCTGGCGGTGATAACTTAGCAGCAACATTCAGCCCTGAGCTTGTTGATTTTTCAATTTATATCATCGACGTAGCTCAAGGTGAAAAGATTCCACGTAAAGGTGGACAAGGTATGATTAAATCTGATTTCTTCGTCATTAATAAAACTGATTTAGCACCTTATGTTGGTGCATCACTTGAACAAATGGCTAAAGATACTAAAGTGTTCCGTGGTAATCGACCATTTGCCTTCACTAACTTAAAAACTGATGAAGGCTTAGATGATGTTATTGATTGGATAGAACGCGACACACTGCTTAAAGGACTATCATAATGGATGAACAACAGTGGACTGGACAACTTGATATAACAGTGTTTTTTGACGGTAATAGATCCGTATCACGAGATATCTTCTTCGAAAAAGCACTTAAAGTGATACGTCCAGTCTATCTAAATCACTCACCTATTCCTACATTTTATATCGTTAACGTAGGCGGTGGTTATTTAGATGGGGATCGCTACCGTATGAATATTAATGTCGAAGATAACGCAAAAGTGACTTTAACGTCGCAAGGTGCTACAAAAATATATAAAACGCCTACCGACCATGTTGAACAGTATCAAACATTCACATTAAAAGATGACGCATATATAGAATATGTAGCTGATCCAATTATCGCATATGAAAATGCTAAATTTTATCAACACAATACTTTCAACCTTAATAGTTCAAGTTCATTATTTTATACCGATATTTTAACGCCAGGTTATTCAAAAAATGGTGAGCCTTTTAAATATCGCTATATGCACTTGATTAATGAAATATATGTTGATCATGAACTCGTTACGTATGACAATCTTTTACTAGACCCAAATAAACAATCAATTAATGATTTGGGTTATATGGAACACTATTCTCACTATGGCTCAGCTTATTTTATTCATAGCGAAGTGAACCAAAAGTTAATTGACAAAGTATATGAAACTATTCAACCTTTAGCTTCTACATTCGATTGTCGCATCGCAATATCTCAATTACCTACACACGGTTTCGCAGTTAGAATTCTAGCACACCGTACCCAAGTTATTGAGAAATTACTAGGTGCTATTCAAGGTTATATTGCAGAAAACATTTACGATCGCAAACTTGATTTTCTAAGAAAATATTAAAATAAAAAAAGACTAGTGTACCTATTTTCACTCTTACCATTATGAAAAAAGGTATTGCTAGTCTTTAACTTTAATTAAAGCATCTTCAATATTTAAATTTTAAGTTAATGTTATGTCCCAATGCTGAATAAATGACTTTCGTTTTAATAAATCATTATCGTTCAATGCTATTAAACGCAATTAACCTTGAATTAATTTTTAATGTATTCTTCTAATTCTGAAATCAATTTTTGAATATTTGCTTTTTGTGTATCTGTAACAAAAACGATTACTGTTCTTTCGTCGTGTAAACTTCTTTTCTTAGATAATAATTTTAAATCTTTAAGCTTTTGTAAAGCTTTAGTTAAATAGTAAGGCTTGAACTCTGAACATTTAGCAATCTCTTTAGAAGAGATTTCGTTAGACTCACTTTTTAAAATATGATTTAAAATATAAATCTCTTCATAGTTCAAATTGTATTTTTTCTTTGTATCTCTGAAAAACTTCTTAACTTGAAATGTTGCGTTGACTAAATCATTAATGTCATTAATTTTACTCATTATTAAACCACTCCTCTGATGCACATCTTGTTGTAGCAAGGTTCACATGTATTTATTAAATCGAAACTCTATCCAACTATGTTATAAAGTTTATTCTAAACAAATAAGTATAAAAATTCAATATTTTTATTACTAGAATATGGATTTATACATTTATTTCTTATAATAATTTGACGTTTAAGATATTTTGCCAAATTGAAAATTATTAGTCTGAATATTTTGTATCTTATTTGATATTTAAAGTTTTAAAATTCACTTAAATAGCAACGAGTTTGATTTGATATTTTTCATATTAAATTGATGACTTGTCCACTAAGTATTTAAAATATAAAAAAAGAAGAGCTTTAAATCATAACGCATGCCATTTAATGCGATGGGTTACGATTCGAACTCTTCATATCAACCTACATACATTGATACTATACTATCATATGTTGTTTTACATATTCAACAAATGATTCAACATTATCACTTTTAATATCATACATAGGTACTTTACCAATATTAAATTTAAAAGTTATTGTCTCTCCATTATAATCTATTGCTTCTACTTCATTATAGCTAATACTTCTATAATAAAATTGCCCGTTCATATCTACATTCATAATTAAACGTTCATTGGTAGCAATAAACGCACCTTCAAATTCATTATTTCCATGAACTTGATATTCAATTATTCCTAGCACTGAAGGTCCCTTTTTCTCTGTCGGAAATAAATCATTTGGATTCACATTATCTAAAATCATATTATCCCTCCCATATAAATCTACGAACTTTGCCTCGTTTACCAATAGATACAAAAAGGTCTAACACTATTTTTCCTTGTCTTGTATTCCCTTTTCGAGATAATTATAACATGCATGAATAAGCTTAGTGACTTTAGAAAACTGTTCTCGTTTAATTAATATAATGACTTGCCTTTCATCTAATTCGCAACGTTCTTTTTGAACCAATTGTTTTATGATTAAATTTTTTAAAATTGGGCTAATGCTAAAAATTGGATGATGAAATTCTCCTTGTAATTCTTTAACTGTTAATTGACCCTGATGCAAGTATAATATCCCTAAGACATACAACTCTTCTAATGTTAATTGGCATATGTTCAGATAACACTTTAACCTCTCTAACAAATCCTTGCATCTTAATAAATAATTGACATAATCACTAGTTGTTTGAAGTGTATATTGAGCAAAATAGCGTTCAATATAATCATTAACTTCATTATTCATATATTCTATTTTGTTCATATGATTTTTATTTAAAGAAATCTTTAATTTACGCTGATCTCGTTGATCTCTTTGTTTAGATAGCCATTGATGGTTATTTAAATAACTTAACATTTGAAATAAAGCTATTTTAGATTGAATTTCATTCAATTTCAACAAGTAATCAATTGAAGGTATTTTTGATTTAAGTCCATCAGATTTGACTAACAGATTAAGCAATTTCACTTGAGTTAATGTAAGATGAAATGAATACTTCAGCATGTCATTAATGACTTTTAACATTAGTATATGTGCAGTTAAACGTTTAACTTTAAATTTAGACATTTTTAAAACCTCTCTTAAACCATGCCTATATCTCAAGATGATATTTCAAATGAACAATACTATTGCTTGAGACCATTAATGAATGGTCATAAATATTTTTTTCTATAAAATTAGCTTTCCAAAACTTGTGCTGTTGCATAATATCATTCACAAATACACCATTCTCGGAAGTATGCTTATCTTTATCTATACTCAAAACAATCTGCTTAGTTTCAGCATGGCTAAATTGTTTAAGCCCCCTACAAGTTATACGTGCAGAGCCTGATTTCTCATTTAACAATGCGACAGGGAAACAAATGACACACTGAATTTCATGTTTAAATTTCGTTACAATCATCGTGTCATTTTGATAAATAACCACCCCTCGTAATTGATTTAGTATATTAATGATAAATATTAGAATAGATAACTTTGTCAAACTAATCTCGTTGATTACTTCATAAACCATAGACATTTGTATACAAAGACCATTGTAATTTGAATAATTCGCCATAAGTTGAGACATCAATCTTATATCCGATAAAGTTATAATTTCTTTTGAATATGTGTTTCTATTAATAACATCCAAATCACAAATCAACTTTGAACTAGATACCGATATTTGCTCCAATTGGGCTAGAGTTACGACAAATCGATCTATTAAGAAATCAATTGCGACATCATATTGTGTATCAACTTCATTTTGATCAAGAATATATATCAACTCAAATTCTTGAATATAATTGCTAATTAACCTTTTAACTTTTTGTATAGCTCTCACTTTCAAATCATAAATTAGAAATGCAATTTTTGATTTATTTCTTTCAAATGTCATATTAAAAATAGTTGCTACAAGTATTTCTAATCTGGCTCTTTCTGAACTCGTTAACAACTCATTATATTCGTGTTTAATTTTAAAAACGACATTGACACTATAATTTATAAATTTTTGTAATAATAATTTGATTTGTTCAGTTGATAATTCATCTTTTGAAACATCAACAGTTAAGATAATATACAAATTTTCAGGATTAACTCTTAATCTTAGAATCATTTGTTCAATCATATAATAATCAATCCAATAAAAACTATTTCCTTTAATATAGATGTTTTTAGGCTCATAATTTTTAGGATTATCAATCGTTTCCCATGGTACCTGTATCTCTTTTACTTTAGTCATACCATTTATAGATTCATCAATTAATTTAATTATGCTTTCATCAATATCAACTATTTGGGATTGGTTAATTGAATGAGATGTTGGTCTATATGTTTTCCTAATTAATTTTGGAGTGTCACCATATGTTTCTTTAAAGAGGTGTATAAAACGAGAGTAGTGATTAAAACCATGATTACTGGCTATTTCTTCTATTGGCTTCATTGAAGTTAATATATCTATTAGACAATGCTCAAGTCTAATATGATTTAAATATTGAACAAAATTACTGTAAGGTGTCACTTTAAACATTTCACTTAAAGCTTTACTTGTAATATTTACATGATTTATAACATCTTTTCTATTAATCTTTTTATGATGATTATGCGTTAAATACTCATGGACTTCCTCAGCTACTAAATGATGCCTGTCATCATTTGTATTGAGTGACATTAATTCAACACACATATAACTAATAAGTTTATCATTCGTTATGTTTGCTTGCTGTTCAACTTGGTTATGAATTAAATACTTTAGCAAAATTCTAAAAGTGCTTCCAATATCATTTGATAATACTTGACCGCTAACCATGCAATTCGAATTCATAAATCTTAAATATGTCTTTGCACTAATTTCAACAACACAACAAACACTTTCTTCATGACTTTCAATCTGATATAAATCATTCAGCATTATAATGGTAACATCGTTTGCTCTAACTTCATAACGTTGTAAATTTATAGTAATCAAACCTGAGCCCTGTAACCAATATACAATTTTTAAATTTGCTTCTTTTGCATTACCCACTTTCATATTCTTAAAAATATGTAGTGAAAAATTATCTGTCATCTTACATCCTCACATATACAAATATATTGATTTACCCCTTTTATCTTTATCAAATCAATTGTCAACATCTAATATTCACTAACAATTATATCTCCACAAGGTTATTAGCAGTAACAAAACATACATCAATTATATCAAATAACACTTTTATTAAAACATTTTTTTATGCTAAAATAGGATATTTTATCCATAATATATACATTTTCATCCAAATCACAAAGCTTTTGATATAACTAAAAACTTGATCATTCGTGTCATATTTTTATGCATTTTCTGATTAAAAGTCCATCATTATGCAAAAAATATACGTTTTGAATTTTCAGTAATATTACATTTATGTAACACAATTATTTTCGCAACATTCTGTTATTATAAAGAATGCCGTAGTTATAAGTTTTGCAAAATGCAATTTCTTATACTTTTACAATTCTATTGTGTCAAGATATTAGCAAAAAATTACAAAACGTTAACAAAGCACACAAGGACGCTATTTTCTGTTATAGTCTTTCTTGTCGTTTAATAACGAGAGATAACTTTTTAAATTAATTTGTCACACGGACAGTACGAAAATATTTTAGTTTTAAAATTTTTAGGAGGATATTTTTACAATGAAGAAAATCGCTACAGCTACTATCGCAACTGCAGGATTCGCTACAATCGCAATTGCATCAGGAAATCAAGCTCATGCTTCTGAGCAAGATAACTATGGTTATAATCCAAATGATCCAACATCATACAGCTATACTTATACTATTGATGCACAAGGTAACTACCATTACACATGGAAAGGTAACTGGCATCCAAGTCAATTAAATCAAAATAATGGCTACTACAGCTATTACTACAACAATGGTTACAATAACTATAGCTACAATAATTACAACAATTACAATAGTTATAGCTACAATAACTACAATCGTTACAATAACTATTCAAATAGCTATCAATCATATAACTATAACAACTACAATAGTTACAATACAAACAGCTACCGTACTGGTGGTTTAGGTGCTAGCTACAGCACTTCAAGCAACAACGTTCAAGTAACTACTACAATGGCTCCATCATCAAATGGCCGTTCAATCTCAAGTGGTTATACTTCAGGACGTAATTTATACACTACTGGTCAATGTACATACTACGTATTTGATCGTGTAGGCGGTAAAATTGGTTCAACATGGGGCAATGCAAGTAACTGGGCTAATGCAGCTGCAAGAGCTGGTTACACAGTAAACAACACGCCAAAAGCTGGTGCAATCATGCAAACAACTCAAGGTGCATACGGTCACGTTGCATATGTTGAAAGTGTAAACAGCAATGGTTCAGTAAGAGTTTCAGAAATGAACTATGGTTATGGTCCAGGTGTTGTAACTTCACGTACAATCTCAGCTAGCCAAGCTTCATCATACAACTTCATTCACTAATTTGTGATGAACGTATTATAATCCAACAAGATTTCAATCATCTTGTTGGATTTTTTTGGTTCTATAATACTTCGGACTGATGGAAATGCTGAAAATGTTTCTTTTACTTTTCTTCTGACCGATTTTTTGTGTTCTTCATCTTTTATGGTGGGAAGGTAAAACTTCCTGCTTTTTTTAATACACAAAAAGCGCAATTGCCTCTATAATAAGTGACGGAACAAAAAAAGAATGATGAAAAGTTATATAAAACTTAACGTCATTCCTTTTTATTAGATTAAAGCTATAAAACAACATACAGCCATTGACATACCTCACCTAACAGATATGCCAACTTGGCTATACATTGATACATTTTCAGTTAAAGTACTAACAATAATACTTTCTTTCAAATTCTCAATTACCTTTGCCATTTTAAAATGACCATAAACTTACAATACATTTATCAACATGTTCCGCTACAAAACACATTAATAATATGTAAAGAGGATATTTCTTCAAGTTAAAACCTTCTCAAAATATAACCGCTACAATTATAAATAAGATTAATGTTTCAACATATTATATATATTCCACAATCACATTAAGTTAAACGTGTATTCGATGATTTTTTAATTCCAATACCAGTAAAACCATATATGATTGCGATGATAGCACATAAATAACATGGAACTGTCCAAATGAAAAATTGTCCAACTGAGACATGTAGTTGACTTGCATAATATATACCGGAAGTTCCCCAGGTATAAGTGGTAATACCATCGTACTTGAGTCTTCAAGTGTTCTTGATAAAACCGTTCGAGACACATGATATTTCTCAAATAAATTTTTCATTAAAACACCAACCATAATAATTACAATTGATGCGACACCTGCAGCAAATACAAGTCCTACACAACAGATAACTGTCATACAAATTAGACTACCCACAGAATGAATACCTTTAGAAACTGTGTCTAATAAAACTTCAAGACATCCTGCTTTTTCAACAATACCTGCAAACGCATATCCACAAAATATCGTTACTAATATTTGTGTCATACTCATCATGCCACCCTGTTCTAACAAGCTTTTCACGCTTGATGAAACGTGTGATTGATGTATCATTGATTCATTAAATCCGCTAAATGTCGCTTTGAATCCATCTACCATATTAAAATGATGATTAAAAGTACCCACTGCTATTGCAGACAAACTTGAAATCAACATAGCAGGCACTGTTGAAATTTGAAATAATAAACAAATGATTATAACAATTAATGGTAACCATACCCAAATATTTATTTGATATATTTGCGCGAGTTCTGTTAGCAAAGATTTAATTTGCTTATCGTTTGAGTGACCATGAAATTGAAAACCAACAATAAACCATACAATTATCCCTATTAAAGATGCTGGAATTGTCGTCCACATCATCGAGTGTATATGTTTAAAGATATTTACTTTTGTAACAAGGGCTGCTAAATTAGTCGTGTCAGATAATGGTGACATTTTATCACCAAATACCGCACCAGCAATAATTGCTCCTGCTGCCATTCCAGGTGTAATACCTAATTGATTTCCTATAGACATTAATGCTATGCCTGCAGTAGATGCTGATCCCCAAGCTGTACCAGTTGCTACAGATGTAATTGCACTTATAAAAAATGCAGATATTAAAAAATAGCTTGGATTCAATAAATCTAAGCCATAATAAATTAAAGCAGGAACTGTTCCAGAAAACATCCAACTTCCTACGATTATACCGACTGCTAAAATAATGAAAATGGCAGGCATTGCAGTATTCAGTCGTTCTGCAATGCCTTTTTCCAAATCTTGCCATGTCAATCCTACACGTTTAGCAATCCATGCGACATAAGCTGAAGAAATGATTAATAACACTTGAATTGGAATGTCAAAAAATACAAATCCAGTTACTACTACAATAACCATAACTACTATTGTTGAAATTGATTCTAAAAAGCTTGGTTGTCTTGCCATCATATATCGTCCCCTTTGTTTATTGATGCAAAACCACTTTTCTTCAATTTACTTTCCATTAGTACATTTCTATTTGCTTTTTATATTTAAACTAACTTTTATTTTAAATATTTATCTAAATCTAGTTTATCCAAACCAATAGTTTCAACAGTCAATCCTTCTTCAAAGAAATCACGTTCTAAAATTGTTGATGCAATAACAATGACAGCATCAATATTTGGTGTCGGCACATCAATGACTTTACCTAAGCTTGACCATAATACTAAACCATATGCAATATCCTCAGTTAAATATCTACTTTCTACATGATTTGGTCCTGGAATTTGAGAAAATACTGGGCTTGTATTGAATAATCGGTTCAATGGTTCGTCTTCTTTATCACGTTCTAAATAACCACGCTCAATACGTGATTCTTTCGCAGTTGATAATTCAAATCCTAATCTACGCCCTAAATTCAATCTTTCTAACTCAATTGCATGTAATAATCTTACCGTATGTTTTGTAATACCTTCTTTATATAATGCAAACTCACCCGCATAATCAATACGCCCCACATTTAATAAAGTTGGTCCTGGATGTACTTCAGGATTACCATTTTCAAGATTTGTCTTAATTAAACTTTCTTCTTTAACTAAATGGTCATAAATATTTGAAACTTTATCATAACAATCATTTAGGCAACTTCTGTCATACGTTGAAAAGAAGATACGACGTACGTTTAAAGATAAATCAACTTTTGCATTCTCAAAGTCAACACGTGTGCCATACGTTAATGTATTAGCTTCAGCCAATTGAGGTTTAGTATCAATGTGTCTGTCTTCCAAAACGTTCATAAAACGAATTGCTCCCATTGCTGCAGCCATGTTGAAGAATATCAACTGATCATTCGTCACATGCTCTGCCATTACATCAGCATAATATTCTATGTATGAAGATGGGATGATAACTTGCACAATCTCAGCATCTTTTAGCACGTACTCCATATCATCGCTAATATCAGTGAATTCTACAAAACGTTCTTCGCCTTCATTATTAAAATCGAATCCACCTTTGTCGATTGCGTTTTGAAATTTATTTATTGATTGATTACGACAATATAATTTAACTTCATGACCTTTGTCTACCATGTCCACTGCTGCCGTAACCGCACCATTTCCTGATCCTACAATTGCTATTTTCATAAACAACCCTCTTTCTATCTTTCTTTGTTTAAAAATACATTATACGTAAGACAATATAAAAATGATGCGAATTCATCACGCATCATTATAAATGTTAAGTATATATATCCTTAAATTAACCTATTTAAACGCCAACGTCTACCACTTATTTTTAAATTTAATAATTGTTTAATAAACATGTTTATTTTGATTATATTTTGTTATAGTTAAAGATAATATTACAATTTTCAAAGGAGTGTCTAATATGACAACTGAAATGAATGACGTAACAAATCAACAACCGAATCGCAAATCCAATGATGAAAACATTATGGCGATGCTTATCTATTTATTAAGTTTATTCACATCTATTATTGGTCCACTGATTATATGGTTATTAAAAAAAGATGAATCGAAACTAGTTGATCGTGCTGGAAAAAATTATTTTAACTATACGATTTCTTATATTATTTGGTCTATCATTTTAGTCATTATAACTTTGATAGGTGTTTTCCTAATTGCTACCGATATTGATTTCATTATCATTATAGGTTTCATCATTACATTTATTGGTATTTTATCCATATTTGCTTTCTCAATATTATCTTTTGTTTTCACAATTATTGCGTGTGTCAAATATTATAATGGCCAAGAATATGTAATACCTTTAACAATCCGATTTATTTAAACATATTACAAATAAATATTTTCTATTAATTACCTGTTAATCTCATTGTAACTTTGGCTATTTTTTATTACAAAATTAGTCAAAGTTTTTTTATTCTTTTACAAAACAATAACATTCCCCACAAATGAGATTAATTTTGTTAAAGTAACTATTGTCATCAATTGAGATGTGAGAATAAAACAGTCGCTACGTTTTATTTATAAAAAAAGATATAGAACTTTGGAGGACTTTATTCATGAAAAAATTAGTAACAGCAACTACATTAACAGCAGGTATCGGTACAGCATTAGTAGGTCACGCGCATCATGCAGATGCTGCTGAAAATTATACAAATTATAATAACTACAACTACAATTACAACACGACTCAAACAACTACTACAACAACTACTACAACTACTTCAACTTCATCAATTTCCCATGCAGGTAACTTATATACAGCTGGTCAATGTACTTGGTATGTATATGATAAAGTAGGCGGAGAAATCGGTTCTACTTGGGGAAATGCTAACAACTGGGCTTCAGCTGCTCAAAGTGCTGGATTCACAGTAAACCATACACCTTCTAAAGGTGCTATTCTACAATCATCTGAAGGACCATTTGGTCATGTTGCATATGTTGAAAGTGTTAACAGTGATGGTTCAGTAACAATTTCAGAAATGAACTATAGTGGTGGTCCATTCTCAGTAAGTTCAAGAACTATTTCAGCTAGTGAAGCTGGTAACTACAATTACATTCATATTTAATAAGTATATAGATACATATCACTTGGACATCTTGTCCGGTAAATATGTTATCAATAACTAGTGAGCTTTCCTGTTTAGGATAAGCTCTTTTTTATATTCATAATTAATACATCATATTTTTTAGCCTTGTTAAATATATTAATCACTCTATCTCACTCTTAAAAGTACGCGCTTACACCGTTGATATGCAACAAATCACGACATAGTTGTATACACTCTAATCTTCTACTATACTAGATTAAAAGGAGTGAGCTTTATGGAAAAAGTTTATGTTGCTGGTGCCATACCAGAAGTAGGTTTAAAACTTTTACAAGAACATTTTGAAGTTGAAATGTATGAAGGTAAAGGATTAGTCGATAAAGACACTTTAATTAAAGGTGTACAAGGTGCGACTGCTTTAATCAGTTTATTATCAACTAACGTCGATAAGGATGTTATCGATGCAGGTAAAGACTTAAAGATCATTGCAAACTATGGTGCTGGTTTTAATAATATTGATATTGAATATGCACGAGAAAAAAATATAGATGTTACAAATACACCAAAGGCTTCAACAAATGCAACTGCTGATTTAACAATCGGCTTAGTTCTTGCTGTTGCTCGACGCATTGTTGAAGGTGATGAATTATCACGTACAACTGGTTTTGACGGATGGGCACCTTTATTTTTCAGAGGGCGCGAAGTATCAGGTAAAACAATCGGTATTATCGGTTTAGGAGAAATTGGTAGTGCAGTTGCACGTCGTGCCAGAGCATTTGACATGGACGTCTTATATACTGGCCCACATCGCAAAGAAGAAAAAGAACGTGAGATTGGTGCTAAATACGTAGATTTAGATACATTATTAAAAAATGCAGATTTTATCACTATCAATGCTGCTTACAATCCTAAAATGCATCATTTAATTGATACAGAACAATTTAAAATGATGAAATCTACGGCGTATTTAATCAATGCCTCTCGTGGTCCAATCGTGCACGAACAAGCACTTGTTCAAGCTTTGAAACATAACGAAATTGAAGGTGCTGCACTCGATGTATATGAATTCGAACCAGAAATTACGGATGACTTAAAATCGCTTAAAAATGTAGTACTAACTCCACATATTGGTAATGCTACATTTGAAGCTCGCGATATGATGTCAAAAATAGTTGCTAATGCAGCTATTAGCGCAGCTCAAGGTGAAAAGCCACAATTCGTTGTAAACTAAACGCTTAATTATTACTCATTAAATCAAACAAAATTTCACCCCGCATGTTGTAAACATACTACAACATACGGGGTTTTTCGTATAGTTATTTTATTTATCTTTCGATTTATATAAGAATTTAGTTTGTCCAGCTGCTAATGCATTTGGCATCATTTTCATAATACGATTTCTAACTGCAACAACTAAACGACTACGATATTGGGAAATTTTACCAATTTTTCTAGAGCGCTTAATTACTTTAGCAGTATGCTTAACTCGTAATTTATCATAACGTTGTAATGCTTTTTCAAAATCATATGAATTAAAGCAATTTACTAATACAATAGCATCTTCCATTGCCTGTCCAGCACCTTGCCCCATATTAGGTGTCGTTGCATGGGCCGCGTCTCCCAATAAAATGGTACGTCCATAAACAAAAGATTTTAATGGTTTTAAATCATAAATGTTATGCAACAAAATACCAGTCTCACTTTGCTTATCTAATACTTCTCTAACTTCGTTTGGATAATGATTAAAGTAAGCTTGTAAGTGTGGTTTTCCAAATGCACTATATTTATGGTTATTTTCCTTAGTATTAATAGTAATAAACCAATATGCTTGATTATTTAATAATGGAACAATACCTACTCTACCTTTTCTTCCCCAATATTCTTTTGCACAGTCGGGATGCTTCAAATCGATATCATCAACTAATCCTCTAAAGCATGTATAACCTTGGTATAATACCTTACTGTCAGTATTTACAGATTGTCTTACTTTGGAATGGATTCCATCAGCTCCAATACATAAATCAAATGCTTCACTTTCTTGATTGGCAAAATGAATTGTTACTTTATCTGTATCATTATCGATGTGAGTAACCTCATGTTTTGTGAAAATTGTATCATCTTTAACATATGATTTTATAATTTCAATAAGTGTTTGACGAGGTAAAGTCACATTTAATGTATTACTTTTTAATTTAACTGTAGATAATGGACGATCTTTGTCATCTAATATTGTCATCGTTGATAAGATTTGTCCTGCATTTTTAATACCTTTGGCTAAATCATGATTGCCTAGTTTTTTAAGCACATTATCTCCAATACCTATCCCAGCACCTATTTCATCAATAGAGTCATTTTTTTCAAACACTTTAATAGTATGACCTTGTTCTTGTAATAATGCAGCTGCTGTTAATCCACCGATGCCTGCACCTATAATTGCTATCTTCATATTGTCACCTCTATATTTTTCATTCTTTCCTATTTTATCACATGCGCTATTGTTTAAAAATGACTCTACTTATCAACTATATATAGTTGTAAGATTTATTTTGCCTAATTTTAACAATAAAAATGATGGTACAAATGTCAAAAACAATTTTATCCAAAACGAGATTAATGTACATTCAATATCCCTAAACATGTTCAATCTATCGTCTTAAATTATAAATTACACCCACGAATATTCCCGTTAAAATACGCTAAAGGAGCTTAAAACAATAAATTGTTCCAGCTCCTTTGAACGTCGATGTCTTATTTATAATATGTTTGTCTAATTTCATCTTTCTTTATACCAAACTCTTTATATGACTTGTCCATTAACTTGGCAATTTTATCTGCCCAATAAATATCACTTGCATATTGATGTTGTGCTGGATTTTCTGGATTCCAACGCATTTGATATAAATTCAATTGATTATTTTCAAAGTATTCATTCCGAATGAACTTAGCTCCACCGATAATCGCCTTATCTGGAGATGTCCATTGTTCCTTTTCCGCATAGCTTTTCCCACTGCGTACAGCACTACTATCGAATGCTCCTATACCAAAAAAGTTGTAATAGCGTTTTTTACCATCTTTAATGCCTTTAGCTAATTCTGATTTACCATTACCAGTTTCAACTAATGCATGGCTTACAAGGTATATGACATTAACCTCATACTTATCTTGGGCTTCTAGAAAAGTTTTCCCTCGATTCTCTAAAATACCTTTACCTTTTAAAAGCTGGTTAACTTCAGATTCTGACATTGGCACTTTTTCTGTGATATCCATGTATTTCATATCACTATCTTTATGTGAAATGGTCATAGCTTTAGCAATTTCATTATTATCTGCTTTAACAAATTTACCATGATCTTCTTTAGTCTGAATGATGCCTTTCCCTTGTTGCATCGATACAGCTTGATCAAATGAATAATTTACATCATTTTTAAATAAACTTGTTTCATTAACAATAAGTAACACAGCAAATACAACTAAAATGATCATTAATAGTAGTGTTGATATGCGTAACTTGAATTTCTTCTTCATATAGACAAAACCTCATTTTCTTACTTAGACAATAAAAAATATGCCACAACAATCGCTAATATTACGATTAAAAAAGAAGCGTTAACGATTACTTTCATCGTCGTTCTATCTCTGAACATCATATTAAAGACAACTAGACTAATTGATAATGAAACAGCAAAAAAAGTAATAGCTAATACTAACTTCATCATAAATAAACAAACTAAACCTATGACTAATAAGGTATTAGATATTACAGCTGACGTTTTTAACATTCTCGAATTAATATGCACTCACCCTTTTTATTTAAATAACTTACATAATCATAATAATACATGATTTTTCATAGGCCTGTCGATGATTGATTCACAATAGCACGTGATTTTTTTGTTTTTCAATATTATTCATTTATTCCAACAAAAAGCACCTTTTTCAATTTTTATAGAATTTAAAGAAAGTGCTCCTACACTGCTTGCGTGTAGAAACACTTTTCATTGTAATAATTTTATTCTTCTCTAGACATACCTTTCAACATATTAAGCATGTAAGTTAAACTACGGTTCATGTCGTCATCTTTCAATACGCCCAATAGACTTCTTATAGTTGTCTTAGCATTTGGACTCGCTTGATTGGCAACGTGTAATCCTTTATTAACTTTATTTAGGAAGTCGCTTAAATCTGATACATTCAGTTCGCCTAATAAAAATACCATTGAAGCCATATTAGATAATAGCCCTGTATAAATATCTTTATTAAGTTCAACTGCAAATTTATTTATGATGACTTGACGTCCTCGAATTGCTCCATTTAATGCATCTAATAGTTTTGCATCATCTAATGTTTTAATGAGCTTGATTGCTTTTAAAATGCTATCTTTGTTTGCAGCAATTGCTTCAGTAACTTCGTTCAAGCTTTCTAATTTTATTTGTTCTTCCGATTTTTCTAAGCGTCTAATTTTAGATGATATTCTCTCAGCCATTATTTATCCACCTGATTTCCTGGGAAAACATAATCTGGACGTTCCCATTTTTTCTGTACTTGTACGCTATACTGCGGGTGACGTTTTTTGTTTACACGGAAGTTATTTGGATTTAATGGTGATTTTCCACGTTTCGTAATGACTTCTAAACGACAACTAGTTCGTTTGTAAGACGGAGTATCCGTGTATTTATCAACATCACTATTTGTTAACAAGTTAATTGCACCTAAATCTCCATTTTCCATCGCATCATTGTTTAATGGAATATAAATTTCTTTGCCTTTAACACGATCTGTCACATGTACTTGTAATACAGCTTCTCCAGTATCAGAAATTAATTTAACTTCTGCACCTTCATGAATACCTCTATCCTCTGCCAGTTCAGGAGAAATTTCAACAAAAGCACGTGGCACTTTATATTTAATCATTGGTGTTTGATATGTCATGTTACCTTCATGGAAGTGTTCTAACAATCTTCCATTATTTACATGAATATCATAAACTTCATCTTGTTTAAAGAAGTTATCGAATGTTAATGGGAATAATTTCGCTTTACCATTATCAAAATTGAATCCTTCTAAGTATAGTATAGGCTCATCAGTACCATCAGGTTGTACTGGCCATTGTAAACTATTGAATCCTTCTAAACGATCATAACTTACCCCAGCATAAAGAGGTGTTAAGCGTGCAACTTCATCCATAATTTCACTAGGATGCTTGTAATTCCAATCAAATCCTAATCTATTAGCAATTGCTTGGAAAATTTTCCAGTCAGGTTTTGAATCGCCAAGAGGTTCTAATGCTTGGTATAAACGTTGAATACGACGTTCAGTATTTGTAAAAGTACCGTCTTTTTCAAGTGAAGGACTTGCTGGCAATACAACATCTGCATATGTTGCTGTGAATGTTAAAAATTCATCTTGTACAACCATGAAATCTAATTTTTCAAATGCAGCTTGTACAAAATTAATATTTGAATCCACTATACCCGTATCTTCACCATATAGGTACAATGAGTGTACTTCTCCGTCATGTATACCTTCTACCATTTCATGATTATCTTTACCAGCTTTTGGATTCAATTTAACGCCATATTCTTTTTCAAATTTAGCGCGAATATCATCCGCTTCAATACTTTGATAACCCGTAATCTTATCAGGCATACTTCCCATATCACTACATCCTTGAACATTATTATGTCCACGTAATGGATATGCACCTGTACCAGGACGACGATAATTACCTGTTACTAGTAATAAATTGGAAATCGCTGTACTTGAGTCACTACCAATATCTTGTTGTGTAATACCCATTGCCCAACAAATAACAACAGATTCAGCTTTAGCACATTCTTCAGCAAATTTAATCAATTCTGATTCAGGAATACCTGTTGCTTCTTCAGCGAAAGCCATTGTAAATGTTTCTAATGATTTGTAATATTCATCAAAATCATCTACCCACTCATCGATAAATGCTTTATCGTGTAAATCATGATCAATAATATACTTAGTCACTGCACTTAACCACGCTAAATCCGTACCTGGTTTAGGTTGATAAAAACGATCCGCACGTTCTGCCATTTCATGTTTTCTAATATCAAATACATGTATTTTTTGACCAAATAATTTTTGTGCACGTTTCATGCGTGATGCGATAACTGGATGAGCTTCTGCAGTATTTGTACCAATTAACACTGACATCGCTGCTCTTTCTAGGTCTTGAATACTACCAGAGTCACCGCCGTGTCCAACAGTTCTAAATAAACCTTTTGTTGCAGGCGCTTGGCAATATCTTGAACAGTTATCAACGTTATTTGTACCAATTACTTGTCGCGCTAATTTTTGCATTAAATAAGACTCTTCATTTGTTGCTTTAGATGAAGAAATAAATGACAACGCATCTGGACCATATTTTTCTTTAATTGATGTGAAATTATCAGCAATCACGTTTAATGCCTCATCCCACTCAACTTCATGGAATTCACCATTTTTTCTAACTAATGGTTTTGTTAAACGTTGATCTGAATTAATATGTCCCCATGAAAATTTACCTTTAACGCATGACGCAATTTTATTTGCCGGAGAGTCATGAGATGGTTGTACTTTCAAAATTTCTCTATCTTTCGTCCAAACTTCAAATGAACATCCTACACCACAATATGTACATACTGTTTTTGTTTTCTTAATGCGCTCTTTACGCATTTCTGCTTCAGAATCTGAAATTGCAAATAATGGACCATAACCAGGTTCTGCTTTTTTAGTTAAATCGATCATTGCTGCTAAAGAACCAGGTTCAGTATCCGTCATATAACCTGCATTACCTTCCATATTCACTTCCATCATGGCATTACATGGACATACCGTTGCACATTGACCACAAGATACACATGAAGATTCATTAATCGGTACATCATTATCCCAAATAACACGTGGATGTTCACGATCCCAATCAATTCTAATAGTTTCATTCACTTCAATATCTTGACATGCTTCTACACAACGTCCACATAAAATACATTGATTTGGATCATAGCGGTAAAATGGACCATAATCTTTTTCATAAGGTTTTTCTTTATATTCATAAGTTTGATGTTGTAATCCCCATGCATCCATAGTGTTATGGATTTCACAATCACCATTATTGTAATCACACACTGTACAATACAGCATATGCTTTTCTAAAATGCGGTCAAGCGCTTCTTTTTGAGCATCTTTCACATCATTGTTCACAGTATTTACAGTCATTGGACGATCAATCACCGTACTACATGAACGTTCAATTTTGCCGTCAATTTCAACAGTACATGTATCACACGTTTGAATTGGTCCCATCGATTCGTTATAACAAATTGAAGGTACAAAAGTATCTTGTGATTTAATAAACTCAAGTAAATTCGTACCAGGTTCTACAAGATAATCTTTTCCATCAAGTGTAACCACCAAATGTTCTTGCATATTACTCACCCCGTCTATATATTTTTTCCGTAAATGACTTATTAAGTATTACTACAATCCCATCTATATTAAAAAATGCCCCCACATCTTTCAGATAGAATTAATTTAATTGTATTACTTTATGTACTAGTTGTTAAGTAGAATTTTGTATTTTGCTTTTTTGCAAACTTTTGCATTACAAATAATTAGCGCGAAATTTAATCATTATTCATTTAATTGAAAATCGTTATCATCTTTGCTACTTTGATACTTCATTTATAAAATTAGTCATACTACTTATTAATACCCCTTTTCCATAAAATTATTAATTAAACCTATATAAATTTATAGTAGCAAGTAATGACTTGACTAATAATCAAGACAAACTATTATCACTTACTGTAACTATATTTTGACTGATTGCATTTTACTCTAATCATTTAAAATATAACAAAGCCTGCAAATGAAAAGTATAGCTCTTTTCACCTACAGGCTACTGCAATGTTTTATATTAAATTTATAGACAATTAAACCTATGCTGTCATTCAATTAGTGACATGAAATTACATGAAATTAAATGTTGTCACTAAATGACTACTCTAAATTATCTTTTAATAACTTCGTGCTTTCAGATTTAGACTGTTCACTCGGAATGAAGTAATACAATCCATCACTTTGAATGCCGCCTTGTCCACTTAATTGATGTTTATTAATCGTATCATTAGCATCTTTATAATTGCTTCTAATCGTGTTCAGATCACCTAACGTTAAATCTGTTTTCACGTTATTTTGAATTTCATTCATCAGACTATTGAAATGTGTGATTGATGACGGACTAGCAATTTTATTAGCCATCGCTTCTAAAACAATTTGTTGACGCTGTTGACGACCAAAATCTCCACCAGCACCTTCTTCTTTACGACTTCTAATAAATTTCAAAGCTTGATCACCATTCACATGTGTTTGCTGACCTTTTGTAAAATGAATGCCATCAACTGTGAATGTATCATTACTTACTACATCAACGCCACCGATGCTATCAATCATATTATGCAAACCATCCATATCAATTGTCGCATAATGGTCAATTGGTACATTCATTAATTTTTCAAGTGATTTCACAGCCATATTAGGCCCACCATATGCATAAGCATGCGCGATTTTTTCCGTTGTACCACGCCCTACAATATCAGCTTTTGTATCACGAGGTATACTAACAATTTCAGTTTTCTTTGTTTTAGGGTTAATAGATAAAATCATTATACTATCACTACGCTCTCCGCCACCCTTTTTCTTACGATCAGCATCCGAATCGACACCGAATAAAGCAATTGTAAATGGATCCCCATCTTTTAAACTAACTTTTTTATCCCTTAATTCTGACTTGTTACGATCTAACGGATTATGAATTTTATTACCAGTAATAAAAATTTTAGCAGCTACATAAACTACTGCTACAATCGCTAAAATGACTAAAATACCAAATACCCATAAAAATATTTTCTTAGGTAGGCTCATTTTACTTTTATCTGAACGCTTCAATCCCACCACTCCTTTACTATTCCATACATACTTTATCTGTTTTCCCTATTTATTATATAGTAAAATTATTTTTTTACTATACTTCTAAGGACGTATTACTATTTTTCGCTATTATTTCTATTTTCAAACATGACTACTTTGTTTTTTATATCCACCATTATCATTTAAAATTTCTAGAATCTTTTGATGGCATGCCGAGTTACTAATTATAAACGGACCACCTTTAAGATAATCGACTTTATCACCATTTAAAGATGTCATTTTCAAATTGAGTAGTTCCGCAAATAAAAATTGTGCTGCAATATCCCAAGGCTTAGGGTTTGTATTAATATGCGCACCAAACTGTCCTTTTGCAACACGAATTGAATCTAACCCACATGCTCCAACTAGACGATAACTAAATGACGCATTAAATAAGTCTTGTACTGTTTCCATATTCATAACTTGTGCATTAAATGAAACAATTGCGTCTTTTAATGGTATAGGTTCAGGTGCTTCTAACTTCAAATCATTACTAAAAGCACCAACTCCTCTAATCGCTTTATACAGTTGCTTATGAGGATAATCATATATGTAAGATAACATTGGTTTTCCCTCAACAAAGTAAGCCAATATAATACAATAGTCTTCTTGTTGTTTCACTAAATTTGCAGTTCCATCAATAGGATCCATAATCCACAAATCTTTTATATCTTTCGTAATCTTATCATTACTTTTTTCTTCTGCTAATAACTCATGTTCTGGAAAATGTGTACATAAAAAAGTTTGAAATTGTTGCTGAATTTGCTTATCGACATTTGTTACTAAGTCAAATCTATGGCGTTTCGTTTCTGTAGTCATTTCATTTATCAATTGTGGAATGATAGTATCTAATTGTTTCAACCAATTACAAATTAATTTATCAATCTGTTGTAATGTTTTTTCTGTCATTTAGTTCACCACTTCTTATATCATAATCATTTTAGTATTACCCTATATCAAAAGAATCAAATATACAAATGAATTCTTAAATAATAATTTCCATAAAAAAAATCGGCTAGTCACGTGCTAGCCGACAAATAGAAAGGAAAGTAAGTAATAAATATTGAAGATGTTGTGATGTAACTTGAACGATTAAAAGCTATCTGTTATATAGCTCTACCCCTTTGTTTAATCGCTCCCCCTGTTACAAATAATATAATAGCACAATCTTTCATTTAATGTAAGCGTTTTCTACAATTTTTTACAACTTTTTTTAAAAAAGCTAATGAAAATGTCCTCATTGTCACTCTTATGTTATACTTTGTGTAATATATCATCTTTAAGGAGGTGGCTGTCATGAATAAAGCTGAAAGGCAAAATTTAATTATTACTGCAATTCAACAAAACAATAAAATGACTGCATTAGAATTAGCTAAATATTGCAATGTTTCCAAGCGTACAATTTTACGTGATATTGATGATTTAGAAAATCAAGGTGTTAAAATTTATGCGCATTATGGGAAAAATGGTGGTTACCAAATACAACAAGCACAATCAAAAATTTCATTAAATTTATCTGAAGCACAATTATCAGCCTTATTTTTAGTACTAAATGAAAGTCAGTCGTACTCGACGTTACCATATAAAACTGAAATCAATGCAATCATAAAACAATGTTTAAACTTGCCTCAAACACGATTAAGAAAATTGCTTAAGCGCATGGACTTTTATATTAAGTTTGAAGATACACAACATATGACGTTACCGGTGTTGTTTTCCGATATTTTAATATATTGTACAGAGCGTAATGTGATGTTAGTAGATTATAAAGTAGATGATAAAATCAAAGCAGAAAATGTTATATTCATCGGCCTTTTATGTAAAAGTGGACACTGGCACGCCGTAATTTACGATATCGCAACAGATATGACTGCAGAGCTTGAGATTGCAAATATTGTGGATATCTCATATTCTTTTGGCAAGACAATTCAAACAAGAGATATATCTATTGATAACTACCATCAATTTTTAAACCCCATCGATTCTTAAGCAACAGAATCAATGGGGTTTTCTTAACCATAAATTTGTACGACAGTCATAATAAATGACACAAAATTATTGGCAATATGTAATGCGATAGTCGAACCTAAGTTTCTACCTGATTTCAAATAAGTAAACACTAAAATAATAGATAAAATTAGATATGGGCCAAACTCAAACGGCGACTTTGCATCAGTCACATGAATAAATGCAAATAAGAACACCGAAACAATACTCATAGCTATAAAATTAAACTTCTTACCTAATTCTCCAATTAAAATATGTCTAAATACGATTTCTTCAACTATTGGACCTAAAATCACAACTAATAGGAATACGACTGGTAAAAATGCAGGCACTTCAAACATTTTATTTAGTTCAAGTTCATTTGCTGTTTCGCTATATTGTAAATGTTTAGGTAAAAACTGTGTCATAAATTCATATATATATATTAAGGCGACGGCAATAATATATGTTATTAACAATCTAAGCCAATGACTTTTTATATACGCAAAGCCTGCATGAAGTCTTGAGCGCATCACCTTTAAGTGAAATAAACAAAACACTATGATACCAATACTATATGCGCTAGCTTGTACAAAAATCAATGAAATTACGAAATCATTATCGCTATCGCTTATAATATAATGTAACGGAATTGTTCCTGCCATAATTGCCATGTTTAGTGCAAATAATAATACACCTATAATTGGAATTAAGAGTAAGTCTCTCCAAGCTATATCTTTAAATGTATATTTCTTTTTTAAATTATCCACTGTTGTATCCTTCCCTTGTACTATCGTATTTTTTAATTTTGGAGGTACTATTATATGATAAACGAAAATAAGTATATTAGACAACAAATTATTGAATTGATTCAGCGAGTTGAAATGATTAAATATCATACCATCATGACATCGATAAATGTAGAGTCTCTTGTCGATGAATTCAATCAAATCGTAAGTGATGAATTCAAAAAGCACCAAAACCTTGCCCATACTTCTATTCAAAATTATAACCAAATCATTTATTATGAACTATTACAGCTTCTTACTAAACAGCCAATGAACAGAATTAAGTATGGCAATAAAATCCAATATTTTAATTTTTATCACAAAGAACTCCATGATGCACTCTCCGAAATGAATTAACCTCAATTCAATTTACACATTAACCTAATTTTTCTACAATGCCATTTAGGCAAGTTATTTATTAAAATTCACTTTATTACATAAATTATACAATTTAAAAAATTCTTCAAATTGTAAAGATGTGGTAATCGCGATATAATCATAGTGATTAAGGTGATAGATTGGGTCTTGTATGTCTATTTTTACTTAGGCTTAAATAAATGAGTACATGATGTATAAATTGGGAATATACATTATGTCTTATAATGATATATTTGTATCATTTGCACATGGGAGTATGCTATTTTTTAATCTATACATCTTAAAAAGTTTTACAGTTTTAATTTTCAATATCATTAAACAAACAACATATTCAACTTATTTTTCATTCTCTTACGTTACAAGTTGTAATACCATCGCGTTAAACAACAAAAGCCAACGCTAATAGAACATATTGCGTTAAAGTGGAGTGATTAATATGTCAAACGTACTAACAGAAATAGATAGTCAGTATCCATACATGACTAAAAACGAAAAAAAGATTGCTAGCTTTATCCTTAATTCACCACAAAAAGTGATAAAAATGAGATCTCAAGACTTAGCAAGCTTATTAGATATTAGTACCTCATCAGTCATTCGATTTAGCAAAAAAATCACTGATGGTGGTTTTCATGATTTAAAAATTAATATCTCAAAATATGTACCAAAAGCGTCGTCAATTTATAATGTCGAACTCTCAAATAACGAAAGTACAGAGTCGTTAAGAACCAAGCTCCATACACGCACAACTCGTACACTTAATCATGCCAATAACGAATTAAACGATAAAACAATCGATCAAATTTGTCATTGTTTAAAACGTTCTGACACGATTTTCATTTATGGATTTGGCGCTTCTTTTGTAGTCGCTACAGACCTTTACCAAAAATTATCAAGAATAGGTTTAAACATTCAACTCGTTCAAGAAACTCATATTTTTGCAACGTTATTAGCAACTCATAATTCAAACGACAGTGTCATTCTTATTACTAATAATGGTACACAAAGTGAAATGCAGTCTATGGTCAAAGTCATTGACGACTACCATATACCAATTATCACAATAACTAGCACAATGGATAACCCTGTAGCACAGGCATCAAATATTGTTTTAACATATGGTAAAACAGATGAAAATGAGATGCATATGGGAGCAACAACATCACTTTTTGCTCAAATGTTCACGATTGATATCTTATATTATCGCTATGTAGCTCTTAATTATCATGCCTCATTAGATTTTATTACTCAATCTAAAATGGCCTTAGATAATTATCGCAAACATTTATCGAATATAAACTTTAAACATTAACAGTCTTATATAACTTTATTAAATGTATCATGCAACAAAGTTCGTTTCATCAAAGTTTATATACACTTTAATATACTTAGACTATACCGATGACATCATGCTAGGGTTATATTTTAATTGAATTAATATTGCAATTGACTGAAGGTTTCATACCATATGTCAATTGCTTTTTTAATGTTTTTTTGTATTTTAAAAATCCAAATTATCAATTACTGTTATGAAAATTATTCAATTATTCATTGTGCTACCTAGTAAATCGACGATAAAGCTCACTACCTATAGCCATTTTAATTAATCAGAATTAAACAGTAGTGTTTACACTCTCATTTATAAATATCATTTTCATTAATATAAATGTTAACTTCGTCCAATACTAAGCTAATAATGTATTACGAAGCACAAAAATATACGCCCAAACATAACAACGACTCTTTGCTTTAATCAGCAAATATCAATCACGTTATCGTATGGGCGTATTTATTATATTATTTAACTTTCACATTGTTTTTATTATATCTAATGAAATAATAAATTGTTACAACGGTTAAGAAGATTGCACCAATAATCACTGATACTCTCGTTTCTGCATTAAATACCATTCCTACTAATACTAATATTAAAAATAATATAGTTAAGTAGTTACTCACTGCGCCACCAGGCATCTTGAATGGATGGCCTTCCACTTCTTCAGGATGTAATTTTCTAAAGCGTAAGTGACTGAATAAAATCATAAACCAAGGAATCATACCTGGTAAAATTGATGCACTATATACATATACGAAAATGCTGCTAGCACCATCGATAAATAAAGGTAAAATTACATTTAATAAAGCACCGATTAAAATACCAAGAGATACTGCAACAACAGTATACACAGGTACACCATTTTTCATAACTTTTGTGAATATTTTAGGCATTTCACCTTTATGCGCAAGTGTATAAATCATACGACTTGCACTGAAAATACCTGAGTTACAGCCAGACATTGCTGCCGTCAACACAACAAAGTTAATTAATGCTGCAGCAAATGTAATACCGATTTTCGCAAACGTGGCAACAAATGGACTTCCGATATCACCTAATTGGTTCCATGGATATACAGAAACAATTACAAAAATAGCACCAAGATAGAAAATTAAAATTCTCCAAATTACGCCATTTACTGCTTTCACAATATTTCGTTGAGGATCTTTTGTTTCCCCTGCTGAAATACCAATTAATTCTACACCTTGGTATGAACCTATAACGATTGATAACGCGAAGAAGAATCCAACGATACCATTCGGCATAAATCCACCGTTTGTCCATAAATTAGAGATACCTACTGGATGACCGCCATTTCCAAAACCAAAGAAAATAAGACCAAAACCAGCAATGATCATTAAAATAATTGTTACAACTTTAATTAAAGCAAACCAAAATTCAAATTCTCCAAATGCTTTTACTGAGAATAAATTCGCTGCCATTAATAATAAGATAGCAATAACGCCCGGTATCCATGTTGGTAAGTCAGGAAACCAGAATTTCATATATTCTCCTACTGCAATAACTTCACTCATACCAACTACAATCCATTGGAAGATATTACTCCAAGCTGTCATATAGCCTGCTGCAGGATGTATATAATCACTTGCAAACGTAGCAAATGATCCTGTTGTTGGGTTCAAATAAATCATTTCACCCATTGCTCTCATGATTAAAAATAAAAAGATACCCGCAATTAAATATGCAAGGATAACAGATGGTCCAGTCCATTTAATTGTACTTGTTGCACCCATGAAAAGCCCCACGCCAATCGTACCGCCAAGTGCAATCATTTGAATTTGACGGGCACTCAATCCCCTTTGTAGTTCATTGTTCTCCATAACGTCTTACCCCATCTCTGATTGATACTAAATAAATCCATAAAAAAACTTATTGACGTAATTATACTATAAATTACCGATTTTGGTACATTAATATTTGCATACCATGTAATCGTTTACAGAACTACTATAGCAGGCTTTTTTGTATTTGCAAACAATTATTTTGTGATTTTTCTAAAAAATTAAACAAATCGCTCACAAACCTTTATCCACCATACAATTTCAAGTATTCTAAGTGATTATGATATAATTTGAATAATATTAAAAAGGAGCATTGAAATGTTAAAACAAATATTACCTCGTGCTATTATAATATCATTAATCTTTGCAGTAGTATTTTTCATCATAAATTATTTCGGCATGCAGAAACCAGATATTACTTATTTAATCGGAAGAAGCATCGTTGCAACCATTGCATTCATGCTCATATATCTCACACTGTTTACAATCATTAATTCTCCCGAACGTAAATTCAAATTAGGAACAATTTTACCAATTGCTTTAATTATCGGTATCATTGTTGGCAATATGTTTTTAACAGTTCAAATCGGTGTTATTTCCAGTTTAATAATTAGTGTTATAGCTACTTTTCTATGGGAATTTATCGAAAAAAATAAAGGAGGTCGCTCATCATGACAACAGCATTAATTGGTGTTATTGTATTAATTTTACTAATCATAAGTTTCGTACCAAATTACCGTGCTATGAAAGCAGCGAAAGAACAAGGCAGTAATGCAACAAGAGCAACGATTATGGTAGGTATAGATATAATCTTAATAGTACTTATCATCGTGACGTTACTACTAAAATATATGTAATAATAAAACCACCTTACCTTATTCACTATATGGCCCACGATAAGCTTATTTGTTGAAAAGCTTGCCGTCATTTAAATCCATATATGCTAAGTATGGTGGTTTTTTATTATAATTTACCTTGTAACAGTAAAAAATAACCTATTGTTGCAAGTATAATATATATCATTGAACCAACAACGAAAGATCTCACTTGTATCCGAAACGGTGTCTGCTTATTAAAAATTGGTCCTATTACCAAATTTCCAATCGCTAAAATAATGGGCCCTGCTAAAAAAAATAATATGATATATCCCATGTTAGACCTCCTATTTCGAAAAGAAACGTGCAACGATTTGATCGTAGTTTAAATCTTTCGCTACATATTCAACAGTTGTAAAATCCTGTGCACTTGTCATTTCATTTGTATTAACGATAACGTCTAACCCTGCTGTTATTGCTGCTGTTGCACCATTTACAGAATCTTCGATAGCCAAACATTGAGTAGGCATATAATTTAATTGTTGTACCGCTGTTAAATATAGCTCAGGGTCAGGTTTAACGAGCTCAACATCTTCTCTACCAACGACAACATCTATATAATCATCTAATCCAAGCGCCTTAAAAGTCGGCATAATTTCTGCTTTTACACTACTTGTTGCAATTGCCATAGGTATATGACGTTGTTTTAAAAATGCCATTAAAGATTTAATCGTGTCAATCATAGGTAACAACTTACTTGTGCGATGATGCTCTTCATATATTTTCTCTTTATTTTCTGAACCTATAGCTTTAATTAAATAATCATGTAAATCAGTTGCTGATCCACCAATAGATGCACGATAAAAATCTATACTAACCGGATCGACGTTATAATTGTCTAAATGTTTATTAATGACATTAAACAAATGTTGTTCGGTATCTATTATAGTTCCATCGAAATCAAATATAACTGCTCTATACATATGTCTTCTCCTCTATTCTTTCTCTTTATAAAAGCTTAACATAGTCTGATAAGCACTTCATTTTATAACTCATTTCATCTTTTTTTCGACCAATATTTAGCTAGAATAGGACCAGTAATATTATGAACAAAGCTAAATACAGCACCAGGAACAGCAGCTATCGGGTTAAAATGTAGTGTAGCTAATGATACTGCCAAACCAGAATTTTGCATACCTACTTCAATACTAACTGCTTTTTGATCTTGTCTATCTAATTTTAAAAGTCGCGCTAACCAATAACCGATTGTGTAACCTAACACGTTATGTAAAATAACTACTATGAAAATTAATAAACCCGTTGTCAAAATTTGACGCTTACTTCCTCCTACTACAATAGCTAAAATCAAAGATATCGCTATTACCGATATAATTGGCAATGCCGTAGAAGCTGTTTCAGCAATTCGACGATTGATAAGTTGCAATATAATACCAATTGCTATAGGAATTAAAACTACTTGAATAACTGACCATAACATACTCAAGAAAGATACTTCTAACCACTCATTCGCAAATAAATATATTAATGCTGGCGTAACTATGGGCGCTAGCAATGTAGAAACAGTTGTAATCGACACAGAAAGCGCAACATTGGCTTTTGCTAAATAACTCATTACATTACTTGAAGTTCCGCCAGGACAGCATCCAACTAATATCACACCTATAGCTATATCCGGCGGTAAATGGAATGACTTAGCTATAATAAAAGCTAATGTTGGCATAATACTAAATTGTAACAAGACACCTATAATGACTGCCTTAGGTGTTTTAAATACCATTTTGAAATCATTAGGCGTAATCGTCAAACCCATTCCTAACATAACAATACCAAGTAAATAAGGTACCCATTTTCCTAATGTTGCTACATGTTGTGGAAAAATAAATCCTACAATTGCTGCAAGCAACATCCATACCAAGAAACTTTTCGTCGCAAATGCACTTAATCTTTGAAACAATAGTAACACTCCCTAGTTGATAATATTGAAAAATATTACCATAAGTCGATTAACGTTACAATGACTTTTCAGAAAATTAAGATAAATAAGTAGTTAAACTAATCAACTCTTACTTTATGATTTTATTTTTAAAATAATTTAAACTTCATTCAAAAGTCTTAGTGAATAAAGAAAAAAAGCGTGGTAAAATCAACTTGAACAAAATTAAGTCACCTTTATACACAGTTAAAGTGTATTTAAATGTCATGTATTCCTCGGGAGGTCCTCATATGTTAATTGATAAATTCGAAACATACATCATCAACATCGCTGGTTTGAATGACCGCGCCACTAGAAAAAAATTAAATAAGTTATGCAAGAGCATACAATTTTGTGATGCCTTGCAATTTTCTATAAACAAACAATTTAACCAATATGTACTAGAAATCAGTTTACCTAAACAACAATTGCCATATTTCATTTCATTTTTAAGTTTTCATCAGTACAGTATTTACCAAGTGTTATTACCGAAAAAAATTAATGAATTGCTTGATTCAGACAACTTATATCAATCTGCAAAACGCTTCGATATTAGTATCGATGGATTACAAGATGCATTTATCAAAGATAAAGTGATAGATATTATGAATATGTTCCAGAACCATACAGATATTACATATACATTAAACAAATCACATGCGCATATCATCTGTACCCCAGAAATATTTGCGAAAATATTGCATACGATTGCAACTAGAAATATTGATATTCTATCTGCAAACTACAAATCTTCATCTTTAAGTAAAGTTCGCATTTCATAATAAAAGACACATCAATACGATAATCATTTATAATGCTATCGTATATCGATGTGTCTTTTTTGAATTATTTTTCGTCTGATGATTCTTCTTCAACCAATTGCTCAAATGCCTCACGTACTTGTGGTACAGTCATACCTACAACAACTTGGATACTCTTACCACTTTTCACTAATCCGTGTGCCATTTGCTGATGTGTAAAGTAATCTGTATCCGCTACTTTATTTTCATCATAGACCGTTAGACGTAATCTTGTCGTACAATTCGTGACGTCTTTAATGTTTTCTTTGCCACCTAATCCTTCTAAATAATATACTGCCTTATCTTCATATTCATTACCTGTAGACTGAGGTTTTGATGCTGTATCTTCACCTTTTTTATTTTTATAATCTTGTTTAGAGAATAACTTAACTTCTTCTTCCGTTTTCTTACGCCCAGGTAAAGGAATATCAAATTTCAAAATTAGGTATCTGAATAAGAAGAAATAAATTGCTACAAAGATTAAGCCGATAATAACTTGAGCAACATAAGTCCCCCAATGTTCTTTACCTAATGGTAACCAGTTTGTTGAAATAAAGTCTAATAAGCCACCGCCCATATTACCTACAACTCCAAAAGCATACATTAATGTATCCATAGATGCAGCTAAAACTGCGTGTAACACAAATAAGTATGGTGCGATGAATAAAAATGTAAATTCTAAAGGTTCTGTTATCCCTACAACGACTGCTGTTAATGTAGCCGGAATAAGTAAAGCCGCTACTTTTTTACGATTTTCCTTCGGTGTTGTTGCATACATTGCTAAAGCAATACCTAAACAACCAAATACTTTCCCATTACCTTGTAACATAAAGCCATAAGGGAATTGTTCTTTCAATGGTTTACTACTCTTAGCAAACTCATTTAAATGTTGTAACCACTCTGCTTTCAAACCATGATTAACTACTACTGGACCAACTTCAATTGGTGCATAAATAAAATGATGTAAGCCTGTTGGTATTAATACACGTTCCAAGAAATGGTATAACCAAACACCAATATATCCAGATGCAATAATAAAGTGTTGCATTGACCCAATGCCATGTTGAACTGTTGGCCAAATAACACATGTAATAGCTGCTAACGGTAACATAACAAAGAATGAAATCGTCACAACAAATGTTAAGCCTTGGAATACGCCGACCATTTCCGGAAGACGTTTGCTATAATATCTATTATGAATCCAAGTAACAATTGCCGAAATAATAATGCCGCCAAGTATATTTGTATCTAAAGTAGCAATACCTGCTATTGATTTTAATCCAGGTACATTCTCAACACCTTTTTCCAAATTTGCGCCAAACGTATGTGGCCATTGCGTCAAAATAGCGTTAATAAATGTATTAAACATTAAGTAACCCATCAATGCTGCAAGTGCTGCATGACCAGGTGCCTTTTTAGCTAATGAAAGAGGTAAGCCTACTACAAATACAACTTCCATATGCGTGAAAATAACCCATCCACCAGATTCTATTACTGACCAAAATTTAAACCAAAATGTATGCTGATCTGCTAAACTCCCCATGATTGTCGGATTTTTAAATAATGTCGCAAAGCCAAGTACTATCCCAAAAAAAGCGAACATTAAAACCGGTACAATCATTGCACTACCGAAACGCTTTATCGCATTCATCTTCTTTTCCCTCCAAATCGTCTTTCCTTACATGACATCCATTTAGATATTTTTATAAATAGATGACTTACTATTTAAATATAATATATAGTAAACGCTTACAAACTCACAACGACATTGACGTATTTTGAAAGTATTTTGTATAATCAGATTATCTTTTCAGATAGTGAAAATATTTTCACGATTAATCATTATACATAGTTGAACAGCATTTGTAGTTACCTCATATGCATAGTTGTTTAGTTATCAGGATTGTTGTTCGTACAAACATACTAGTTGTTCATGATTTTATAAAAAATCTTATACATGTCGTCGCATTAAAGTTATAAATTGAGTATCGTTTCTAACTCGTGCTTTCAATATGCATCAAACCACTTAGTTGTTTTTTCCATTTTTAATATTATCAACTTAAATTCGCAGTAAGTCTGCTATACCCTACATTTAATTTTAAGGAGGTTGCATATGTTTTTAGATGAACACATTAATAGAAACTTTGACAAACTTAATGATAACGACTTGCAAATTGCGCATTATATTAATACACATATTGATGAATGTAAAAATATGAAAATTCATGATTTAGCTCAATACACACATGCTTCTAATGCGACAATTCACAGGTTCACTCGTAAATTAGGATTTGATGGTTATAGCGATTTTAAATCTTACTTAAAATTCGAAAGTAACAAAACACATCAACTTCCATCAAATTCTATTGATAGTTTTAAACAAGAAATTGATAGTACATTCAACTATTTAGAACGTGTCGATTACCAATGTATCGCTCAAAAAATGCATTCCGCATCAACGATATATTTGTATGGTACTGGTCGTGCGCAATTAAATGTAGCTTCAGAAGCACAACGAATTTTATTAACATTACATAATCATGTCATCGTACTTCATGATCAACACGAACTTAAAATGATTTTGAATAAGAGTGACGCTAATGATTTATTCTTTATTATTTCATTATCCGGCGAAACACATGAATTGTTAGAAGTAACAAACTTACTACAACTCAGACAAAAATATTTTATTTCAGTTACAACCATGAAAGATAATACACTTGCTCAAAAAGCAAATTACAATGTTTATGTTTCTAGCAACACATTCTACTTAACTGATGGTACTGATTATTCTAGCTTCATTAGTTACCATATATTCTTTGAAACACTTGTTAGAAAATATAATGAATATTTGCAACATGGTGAGATTTCCAATTAGAAAAAAGGAAGTTATGATTTAATGGCTGTGAGCCTATCATAACTTCCTTTTGTCATATTATTGCTGTGTTGATGCTTCAATTACATGATACATTTTATCGAACATTAATTCGAAGCCATGCACCATGGCATCATGATATTCTTTTTTCTTTTGTTTATATTCTAAATTAGTAAATCGTCTTTCTTTTTCAACTAATGAACGGTAATAAAACAACATTTGTGTTCCACCAGTTTCACGTTCGAAAAACTCTACTTCAATGATATCTTGCTCTTCACTTAGTCCAGGCATACCTATAGTCATTTTTATATATTCATCCATTACTAACGATTCATATATACCTTCAATCACATTCACTTTACCGTTTCGTTGCTGATCAACAATACGATATTTTCCACCTTCTTTAACATCCGCTTCTATTTCTTTATTAGTTCTTGCTGATGTCATAAACCATTGTTTTAACAAATCTGCCTTTGTCCAAGCTTCGTATACTAATTCTGGTGAAAATTTATAAAGTTTTTCAATTTCGACTTCGACATGTTCATTTTCTACATTAAATTTTGCCACTGTTGTCCACCCACTTTCGCTCTTACTTTTATTTTAACGTATTTTAGCTCAGTTCCAAACATAGATGATTTCAAATTTTAAAAAGATTGGCATTACACAGTGAGTACAACGTTATCAGTTAATATAACAAGCCACCTTACTTGGCTACATCGATATATTGTCTGGCATTATTATTTCACTTCATGATTCGAATTCTTTTTTAGTTTTGGAAAATTAAATATAATCGCTACAAGACCACATACACCTAATAAAATTGGATAAATACTATAAGGGAATAACATCAATGGCGAAATGCCAGCAACGCCTGCTGCAGAAATAACTTGCGGACTATATGGTAATAGCCCTTGGAAACAGCCACCAAATATATCTAAAATACTTGCCGATTTTCTTGGATCCACATCATATTCATCAGCAATGTTTTTAGCTAATGGTCCTGACATGATAATTGAAATGGTATTATTTGCGGTAGCGATATCAGCTACACTTACTAAACTAGCAATACCAAGTTCAGCGCCACGTTTTGATTTTACTTTTGAGCGAACAAATTGCAATAACCATTGAATACCACCATTATGTTGAATGATTCCAACTAATCCACCAATCAATAGCGCAATCATTGCAATATCTTCCATACTTATGATCCCTTTTGAAATAGCATCTAAAAGACCCATCCAGCCAAATGAGCCATCCATTAAGCCTATAATACCAGCTAATAATGTACCTCCAATTAGAACGATAATCACATTGACACCTAATAATGCAAGCACTAATACTAATACGTAAGGGACAACTTTAATTAAATCATAATCATAGTTTTTGGCATGATTTAATGAAATACCATTTGTTAAAAAATACAGGATGACAATTGTTAAAATAGCGCCAGGCAATACAATTTTAAAATTAACTCTAAATTTATCTTTCATTTTTGTATGTTGTGTTCTAACAGCAGCAATTGTCGTATCTGAAATCATTGAGAGGTTATCACCAAACATCGCACCGCCAACAACAGTTGCCATTGCCAAAGCAGTTGGTACATCTGTCGCTTGTGCAAAGCCATACCCAACAGGTGCTATTGCAGCAACTGTACCTACTGACGTTCCCATAGATATCGAAACAAACATACATATAACAAATAACCCTACAATAATTAAATTTTCAGGGATGAGTGATAGTCCTAAATTAACAGTCGACTTTACACCGCCCATTTTTTCAGCTGTATTTGAAAACGCACCTGCTAAAATAAAAATTAACATCATCAAAATAATATTTGAATGACCCGCACCTTTGGTAAATACTTCAACTTTTTTAGCAAATGATTCTTTTCTATTCATTAATAATGCCACGATAACCGTAATTGTAATCGCAACATTTAATGGCATAGAAGTAAAATCACCGGTGATAATACCTACGCCTAAAAACAACGCCACAAATAATAACAAGGGGAATAATGCCCAAGCATTGCTCTTTTTATGTTCTTCCATCCTTTTTACCTGCTTTCCAATTAAAAATACCTCTTTCTCATAAAAATGAAGAAAGAGGTTTTCATGTACTTTACCTGCTTATCTTCAAACCATAACGGTTACTGGAATTGGCACATTCGAAATGTTGCCGAGGATTCATAGGGCCAGTCCCTCCACCTCTCTAGATAAGTGATTCTTATTTATGTTTACGTTACAAGATAATCCTTAGTACGTCAATCATAAATTATTCAGAAGTCGTATAAAATTTTTCATATACAATCATTGCGATTGTAATAATAATTAAAATAATAATGCTAATCACAAGTAAGGGCCACCATTTGAGCATTAATGCAATTAAAATAAGTATGATAGATAAACTTACTAATGTTATCGATATAATTTTAAATTGCTGAACACGTTGCTTGGAGATGACTTTCAACTGCTTGTTTGATAAATGCATATTTCTTATACTGATTCCCAGTATATTTTCTAATATTTGAATCAATACGATACTTATTGCAAATATAATAATTGGTAAAACATCATAGCTCCCTATAGCTAATGGATAAATTACAAATCCAATGTACAGTAATCCTGACACAAAGGCTAAAAAGTATGCGACGTATTTGTTAAACTTTATTATATTCTTTTTAATATTTTGATGGGTAAACCATACATTCATAACAATCGCGACCGCTACAAACAATGTAAATAATATATATAATGGTAATTTTTGTTCAGGAAAAGCAGTCGTTATTCCTAAGGCTAATGCTATAATCACAAATAATATGACTCTAGATATTACTAAAACCATAATAACAACCCCTTTACTTTCGATTCAGTGAATTTAAAGTGCGTATCGTATCTAAATGTAGTATTTCTATGTCGTTTATATTATCGTAACATATTAATACTTTGACATTTAATATAAAATATAGCGTTTTCTTTTTTGCTCGTTTAAGTATTTCATTTTTCCCATAATGTTTTATACTTTGCAATCAACACCTTCGAACTCCATTTTTTACTGCACTGCTTATAGCGGGCATTAACTTTCAAATTATCGTCTATATATAGCACATCAAAAAAGCCGATAAAGACCCATATCTTTACCGACTTATATCTATAATATTAATTAACTTCGTTTTGTCATTTACTATTTACTTTTGTAATTCAAAATTTCATACAATCCTAATCTATTTGCACGCCACCAGTCACACCAAACACTTGACCAGTAGTGTAACTTGATTCTTCTGAAGCTAACAATACATACGTACCAGATAGTTCGACTGGTTGACCTGCACGACCTAGAGGTGTTTTTTGTCCAAATGTAGGTATTTTACTTTGAGGCTGACCCCCAGAAATTTGTAACGGTGACCAGAATGGCCCAGGCGCCACACAATTGACTCTAATACCTTTAGGTCCAAGTTCTTCTGAAAAGCTTTTCGTTAATGAAATAATAGCTGCTTTTGATGCGGCATAATCATGAAGTATAGGACTAGGGTTATAACCTTGTACAGATGATGTTGTAGTAATTGATGCACCAGGTTTTAAATACTCCAGCGCTTTTTGGATTGTCCAAAATACTGGATAGACATTCGTTTCAAATGTCTCTGAAAATGCATCTGTTGTAAACCCTTGAATATCATCATGGTATTGCTGATGTCCAGCGACTAGTGTGACATTATCTAAACCATCTAATTCTCTATATGCTTGTTCTACAAGATCATAATTAAATTGTTCATCCCTTAAATCTCCAGGAATTAACACAGCTTTTTGTCCACTTTCTTCAATCACTTGACGTACTTCTTGTGCATCTTGTTCTTCACTTGGAAGATAACTAATAGCTACATCAGCACCTTCTTTGGCATAAGCAATTGCTGCTGCCCGTCCAATTGCTGAGTCGCCACCTGTTACTAACATTTTATAACCTTGTAAACGTTGATGACCTTGATATGATGTTTCCCCACAATCAGGTGCAGGCGTCATTTCAGATTGTAAACCCGGTACTTCTTGTTCCTGCTTTTCGTAATCAGTTGTTTTAAATTTTGTTCTAGGATCTTGAGCTGCCATCTTTTAACATCTCCTCATTTGGTTAATAGTTATTAATTACCCAACCTTACCTAGAAGTTAATCATTATTTTCTCTAAAATTCACTTTCTCCATTAAAAATGAATCACAGATACTGTTACAATAGTCTTTTTACAAATTCAACGAAGTATTCTGGTACTTTTTCTAAAATCTTTTCATCAGGTTCATATTTAGGATGATGCAAATCGAATTCACTATTTGAACCTATTAAAGCAAAGACACTCGGATAATATTTACTATATCCAGAAAAATCTTCACCTATTGTCAGAGGTTGATTCATCATTTCCACTTTATAACCAACTTGCTGCGCTACTTCCATAGCTTTATATGTTAAAGTTTCATCATTAATTACAGCACCTGGTAGTTTTGTATAATTTAAATTAATCGTCATATTATACGTTTTACCTAGACCATCCGCAATATCACGTAATCGTTGTTCTATAAGCGAACGCACATCAGGATTAAAACTACGTACCGTGCCTTGTACATATGCCTGATCTGCAATAACATTCCAAGTATTACCACATGATACTTGTCCAATTGTTACCACTGCTTCATCAAATGCAGATAGATTTCTACTAACAATTGATTGAATACTATTAATCAGTTGAGCCAATGCAATAACGGGATCATTACATTGTTCTGGCTTAGCAGCATGGCCTCCAATTCCTTTAATATGAAACTCAAACCGATCAACTGCTGATGTAATCGCACCAGTTTTGATTGCAAATGTATCTGTTGGATGCGAAGGATCATTATGAAATCCTAAAACTGCTTGCACATCATCTAATGCATGTGTCTCAATAATCTTAAATGCACCATAACCTAACTCTTCGGCTGGTTGAAAAATAAATTTAACACGTCCAGTAAGTGTTCCCTCAATTTCTTTCAATTTAATAGCAGTCGCTAGTACACTAGCCATATGAATGTCATGACCACACGCATGCATAACACCATCACTTTGAGATTTAAAATCTTGTTCTACTAGCTCTTGAATAGGCAGTGCATCAATGTCAGCTCTCACAGCTACACAACTTGAACCTTGACCTATTTCAGCAACAAGGCCAGTCTTAAGTGGTAAATCTAACACCGTAATATGATGTTCAGTTAATATATCCTTAATTTTTTGAGTTGTATTAAACTCCTGTTCCGACAATTCTGGATGTTGATGAAAATATCTTCGCCATTCAATTACTTCATTCAATGTTGTCATCGTTAACACGCCCCTTTTTCGAAATAAATTGCCATAGATAATAAACAACTGCGCCAACAATGACTCCAATTGCTAAATTATTTGTAAATAAAATTAGTAACATAGTAAATAACATTAACGTCCCGTTTTTAATAGGAGAAGATTTCATGTGTACCCACGTTCTTCTATCAAACGTATTTAAGGACACACTGACTAATACAACAGCAAGTACAACCATAGGAATATGTTCAATTACTGGACTTAAAAGCTCCACACATAATAATAAAAATATTCCAGTAGATAAAGTAGCAAGACGACTTGTAGCACCCATACGATAAAAATATTTAGATTGTCCAACTAATCCACTTGATCCATAGCCCCCTAAAAATCCAATAAGTAAATTACTTATCCCTTGGCCAATAATTTCGTTATTTTTATTTGTTTTTGAATTTGTTAAATCATCTATCATTTGATTTGTTAAGTGTGTCTGAATAACGGAGATTACTGCCATAGTCGTACCATATACCAACACAATTTTAAGTGAAGACCAGTGCCAAAATTCATTTGGAACATGAATAGTAGGTAATACTATTTGAATTTGTGCTAAATCGTAAACATATAATAATTTAGGTTTTAATAAGTATGCTCCTAAAGATATAACTATAATTGCAACCAATGGTGAAGGTATTACTTTAATAAATTTTGTAGATACAATCATAACAACGACTGTCAAAATTGCAGTAACATAAGTAGCGATTGATATTCCAAATATATATTTCACTTGTGTAACCAAAAGTAGTATTCCTAGTGCATTCATAAATCCTATAACTACAGTATCGGGTATTAATTTTAATAATCTATTTATATGCGCTAATCCTAATATTATTAGTAGTATTCCCATAACTACAGTTGCAGCATATAAGTATTCTGTACCATACTTTATTACTAATGGAGCGGCAACAATCGAAATCCCACTACTCGGACCTGAAACCATTGCCAATCTTTTTCCGAAAATACTCATTAAGAACATCATCATCCCACAGGTCATTAATCCTATCGATGGATTTATATGAACTATAAAAGAAAATGCAATTGCGACAGGCAATAACGCCAATGCTAATAAGACCCCTACCAATATATTTTGACTATAATGACCTTGCCATGATTCAATGTACTTTCTAATTTTTATATCAGTCATCAAATCATCCCCTTCTATATTATCATCGTATCACTATTGTCAAATTATTCTTACAATTACTGAATTTGCATTACTATAAAACCAGCACCAAAAAAGCTCTAAACATCAAATCTTATCAATGCTTAGAGCTTTCTTATAATTTATGATTTAAAAGTTAACGTGTTATCTACAATAACTTTACCGTCTTTGATTACTTTTTCAGCGTGATTAATACCAAAATGATACGGAATATATTCATGATTTGGAGCATCCCAAATAACTAAATTTGCTTTGTCGCCTTGGTTGATAGTACCCGCTTCTATATCTATTGCTTTAGCAGCGTTGACCGTAACAGCATTCCACACTTCACTAGGCGAAAGCTTTAATTTTAATGCTGCAATGGCCATAACAAGTTGCAAGTTATTCGTTACACTGCTGCCTGGATTATAATCAGTAGCTAACGCGATGGCACCATTATTATCAAGCATACCTCTTGCATCTGCATAATCTTCTTTACCTAAGTAAAATGTTGTCGCAGGTAATAGAACTGCAACTGTATCACTATTTCTCAATTTTTCTTTACCTTTGTCACTCGAAGCTACTAAGTGATCAGCTGATATCGCTTGCTCATCAATAGCTAATTCTAATCCACCTAACGGATCAATTTCATCAGCATGTATTTTCACTTTAAAGCCTGCTTCTTTCGCTTTTTCCATATAGTGTTTTGACTGCTCTATTGTAAACACACCTGTTTCACAAAAAATATCTGCAAAGTCCGCATATTGTTTTACTTCTGGAAGTAAGTCAATCATCTCTTCTAAAAATGCTTCATTTGAATCTGCTTCCTTAGGTACAGCATGTGGACCTAAGAAAGTATGCTTCATATCTAAGTTATATTTTTCAGCTAAACGTTTAGAAACTTTCAATTGTTTAAGTTCATTTTCTTTATCTAAGCCATAACCACTCTTACTTTCAACTGCAAGCACACCGTGTTTAATCATCGTTAGCAAGTCATGCTCTGCTTTTTTAAATAAATCATCTTCAGAAGTCTCTCTAGTAGCTTTAACTGTTGATAAAATACCGCCACCCATTTCCAATATTTCCAAGTAAGACTTACCTTGACGTTTTAATGACATCTCATGTTCTCTAGAACCACCAAATGTTAAATGTGTATGTGCATCCACTAATGCTGGTGACACTACCTTCCCACTAGCATCAATTGTCTCAGTCGCATCATAGTCATTTGTATGTGGTCCTGCATAAACAATCCTTCCATTTTTAATAACAACCGTGCCATTTTTTACAACGTTTAAATCATTTAATTCTTTACCCTTCAATGGTTTATCTGTTGATTTTGGTAAAATCAATTCTCCTATATGATTTATTATTAAATCATTCATTATTTATCACCTGCTTCATCAATCATTGGAATATGAATACCTTTTTCCTTAGCTGTTTGAATCGCAATATCATAGCCTGCATCAACATGTCTAGCTACACCCATACCCGGATCAGTAGTAAGTACACGTCCTAACCTTCTTTCAGCACGTTCTGAACCATCAGCGACAACAACCATACCGGCATGTAATGAATAACCCATACCAACTCCACCACCATGATGGAATGAAATCCATGAACCACCTGCTGCTGTGTTGATTAAAGCATTCAATACAGCCCAATCACCAACTGCATCACTGCCATCTTTCATGCTTTCAGTTTCACGGTTTGGACTCGCAACTGACCCTGCATCCAAATGATCTCGTCCAATTACAATTGGTGCTGAAATTTCACCATCACGTACAAGTCTATTTAAAGCTAAGCCCATTTTCGCTCTTTCGCCATAGCCTAACCATGCTATACGAGATGGTAGTCCTTGATATGCAATTTTCTCTTCAGCCAAATCTAACCATCTTAATAGTTTTTCATTTTCCGGGAAAAGTTTACGCATTTCTTCATCGGCACGTTCAATATCTTTTGGATCACCACTTAACGCAGCAAATCGGAATGGCCCTTTACCTTCACAGAATAATGGTCTAATGTAAGCCGGTACAAATCCTGGGAAATCAAAAGCATTTTCTATACCATTATTGTATGCCACTTGACGAATATTATTTCCATAATCAAATGCTACAGCTCCTCGTTTTTGGAATTCTAGCATTAATTCAACATGTTTTGCCATTGATGCTTGAGAAAGTTCCACGTATTTTTTAGGGTCTTTTTCACGCAATTCTCTCGCTTCTGCTACAGAATATCCTTGTGGCACATATCCATTTAATGGATCGTGAGCACTTGTTTGGTCTGTAATAATATCAATTTTGAATCCTTTATCTAAAATCGCTTGATGAATATCTACTGCATTGCCAACTAATCCAATGGATAGTCCTTCGCCACGTTCTTTCGCTTCTTGTGCTAATCTTAAAGCTTCATCTAAATCTGCTGTTTTAACATCACAATATTTCGTATCAATTCGTTTATCAACACGTGTTTCATCAACATCAACACAAATTGCAACACCATGATTCATTGTAATTGCAAGTGGTTGTGCACCACCCATACCACCTAAACCAGCTGTCAAGGTTACTGTACCTGCTAGATCACCATTAAAGTGTTGGTTACCTAACTCTGCAAATGTTTCATAAGTACCTTGTACGATCCCTTGGGAACCAATGTAAATCCAACTACCAGCTGTCATTTGTCCATACATAATTAAGCCTTTTTTATCTAATTCATTAAAGTGATCCCAGTTTGCCCATTCTGGTACTAATACTGAGTTTGAAATTAACACACGAGGTGCTTCTTCATGTGTTTTAAACACAGCAACTGGTTTCCCAGATTGTACTAACATTGTTTCATCAGCTTCCAATTCACGTAATGTTTTTTCAATCGCTTCAAATGATTCCCAATTACGTGCAGCTTTACCAATTCCGCCATAAACCACTAAATCTTCAGGTCTTTCAGCAACTTCTGGATCTAAATTGTTATATAACATTCTAAGAACTGCTTCTTGTTCCCAACCTTTACATTCAATACTTAAACCTTTTTTTGCTTGAATTTTTCTCATGAAATTCGCTCCTGTTCATTTAAGAAGTTTGGTTATTAAATTAAAACGCTTACACTTTTATCCTCAATATTCATTATATTATGTTAAAATATAACCAACAAATATAAATAAACTAATTATCCATAGCTTAAATCTATAAATAAAGGGGCATAATCCAATGAAAATTATTCAATTAGAATACTTCTTAGCTATCGTAAAATACAATAGTTTTACAAAAGCTGCTCAATTTTTACATATTAGCCAACCATCTTTAACTGCAACTATTAAAAAGATGGAAGCAGATTTAGGTTATGACTTATTTACACGGTCAACTAAAGATATCAAAATCACTGAAAAAGGCATTCAATTTTACCGCTATGCAAGCGAATTGGTTCAACAATATCGTTCTACAATGGAAAAAATGTACGATTTAAACGTTACATCAGAACCAAGAATTAAAATTGGAACTCTAGAATCTACCAATCAGTGGATTGCTAATTTAATCCGCAAACACCACTCAGATTATCCAGAACAACAGTATCGCTTATATGAAATACATGATAAATATCAATCTATTGAATCTTTATTAAACTTCGATATACATTTGGCTTTAACAAATGAAAAAATTACCCATGAAGATATAAAATCAATTCCATTATATGAAGAGTCTTATATTGTTTTAGCACCTAAAGAGACATTTAATAATCAAAGTTGGGTCGACGTTGAAGACCTACCACTCATTTTGCCAAATAAGAATTCACAAGTACGAAAACACTTAGATGATTATTTTAATAGAAGAAATATTCGTCCTAATGTGGTTGTAGAGACAGACCGATTCGAGTCAGCAGTAGGATTTGTTCATCTCGGTTTAGGGTACGCAATAATACCAAGATTTTATTACCAATCATTTAACACCTCTAATTTAGAATATAAAAAAATCCGCCCCAATTTAGGACGGAAAATATACATTAATTACCATAAAAAGCGCAAACACTCCGAACAAGTACACACTTTCGTACAACAATGCCAAAAGTATTTAGAAGGCCTTTTAGAGGCTCTTTAACTTAAGTTATTAGAGCCTCTTATGCAGTTGGTCACTAATGTGAGCAACTGTAAACCATTTATTCTTAACTTAAGTTATTAGAGCCTCTTATGCAGTTGCGTAGCCAACTGTAAACCATTTGTTCTTAACTTAAGTTATTAGAGCCTCTTATGCAGTTGCGTAGCCAACTGTAAACCATTTGTTCTTAACTTAAGTTATTAGAGCCTCTTATGCAGTTGCGTAGCCAACTGTAAACCATTTGTTCTTAACTTTAGTTATTAGAGCCTCTTATGCAGTTGCGTAGCCAACTGTAAACCATTTGTTCTTAACTTTAGTTATTAGAGCCTCTTATGCAGTTGCGTAGCCAACTGTATTCTGTCTTCTTAACTTAAGTTATTAGAGCCTCTTATGCAGTTTTGTGAACATCGTGACAATATAATTTTTAAATTCATATCTTATTTATATGAGCATACAATCTCCAAACACCAAAAACTAGCAGTAAGATGACTTCAAATCAGAAATCTTCTTACTGCTAATATCTTACAAAAATAACAATACCTTTATACTTACTAGTATGAAATTGACACAACCTATCATTAACGCAAATCTCGTTACACATAATATTTATAAGATTATTTTAAAAAGTGATGCACTAAATTAGCAACGAGCTTTGCTGTTCTATTGTCTGCATCATACGTCGGATTCATTTCTGCAATACTAATAGAACTCACCTTTTCACTAGGTATAATTCGTTTTGCCAATTCAAAGACCGTATGCGGGTACAAACCTAACACTGCAGGCGCACTTACCCCTGGTGCAAATGCGCTATCAATGACATCCATACAAATCGTAAACATAATGATGTCATGTTCATGCACAAAACGCTCAATCATATCTTTAATAGGTGGCGACACATGGTTTAATAATTCATCTGCAAAGACATAATCAATCTTCTTCTCTTTAGCATAATCAAATAAACTTTGCGTATTACCACCTTGAGCTATACCAAGAACTAAATAATCAGTATTGTCATCCTCTTCTAAAATTTGTCTAAAACTCGTACCAGATGTTGGTTCTTGTTCAGCACGAGTATCAAAATGCGCATCAATGTTAATCACACCGATTGACTGTGTTGGATAAACTTTACGCGTAGCTAAATATTGTGCATACGCAATATCATGTCCACCGCCTAATAAAAATGTTTGCCTATGATTAACGATTGATTTTGCTGCAAGTGTCGCAAATTCTTTTTGTGTATCAATGAGCGCATCGTGATCATGATAAACATTTCCATAATCGACTAAAGTTTCACATTGATTCAAATCTGGTAATCCAGCAAATGCATGTTTAATCGCATCCGGTCCTTCTTTTGCACCAATACGCCCCTTATTCAAAGCAACACCTTCATCAACGGCATAACCTAATATTCCTACACCAGATGGCGATGTCTTTTTTTCCACTACTGACAAATCTTGAAACGTTACTGTTTGAAAATGTCTAAATTTTTTCGGGTCTGATTCACTATCTAATCTTCCAGTCCATAAATTTGGTTCACCTAGCTTGTACACAGCGTTTCCCCCTCTTATTCAAGTGGTTTATTAACAATTAAAGTATAACGTATAGCAAATTTTGAATTCAATTAATAGTTTAGTCCGTATCTTAAAAATACTTATCTAAATAACCTTTACCCCTATTTTCCACACATTAACGGATACTTTCCCAATTTATATTAATAAAATACGTCAAGACTATTACATTTTCATTAATATTGACATAGACAATTTATCTCTTGGCTTGTAATATGTATAATTGTTACTAAAAGATATTTTGCTTGTTACCTAATGGAGGTTACATATAATGAAAAACAATAAAATTTCTGGTTTTCAATGGGCAATGACGATTTTCGTATTCTTTGTCATTACAATGGCTCTATCCATTATGCTTAGAGATTTCCAGTCTAGAATTGGTGTAAAACACTTTATATTTGAAGTCACTGATTTAGCACCTTTGATTGCTGCAATCGTCTGTATACTCGTTTTCAAATATAAAAAAGTTCAACTTGCAGGTTTAAAGTTCACAATAAGTTTAAAAGTTATTGAGCGTATTTTATTAGCATTAATTCTACCTTTAATTATTTTGATTATCGGAATGTTTAGCTTTAATACCTTTGCTGATAGCTTTATCTTATTACAATCAACAGATTTATCGGTACCTATCACACACATATTAATCGGTCATATTTTAATGGCCTTTGTAGTAGAATTTGGTTTCCGTTCATACTTACAAAATATTGTTGAAACGAAAATGAACACATTCTTTGCAAGTATCGTTGTTGGTTTAATTTATTCTGTTTTCTCAGCAAATACAACATATGGTACAGAATTTGCAGCTTATAATTTCCTTTATACATTTTCATTCTCAATGATACTTGGTGAATTAATAAGGGCTACAAAAGGACGTACAATTTACATTGCAACTATATTCCATGCTTCTATGACATTTGGACTTGTTTTCTTGTTTAGTGAAGAAATCGGCGATTTATTTTCAATCAAAGTCATTGCAATTTCAACATCAATCGTTGCGGTAGCATACATTGGATTAAGTTTAATTATCCGAGGCATTGCATACTTAACAACTAAACGAAGTCTTGATGAAGTTGAACCTAATAATTATTTAGACCATATCAATGATGACGCAGAAGCAGAAGACGTAAAAGACGACAAAACTAATACTCAAGATCACAAAGCAGAAAAAGCAGCAACTGCGGGTGCAGTAACTGCAACAACAGCTGGCATTGCTAAACACGATAATGTAACTACATCAGATGAAGAAGCAAATGTGAATCTAGAGGATAATCCAACATCAGAAGTAGGTCATTCAGAAAATCAATCTGCAGCAATAGAAGACGAGGAAAGAGTAATCGCTCCAGAAGCAACTGAATCTGCAGATCAAAACAAAAACATCCAAACTGAAGTTGATACAAACAATGCAAATGATGATAAAAATTCGTCATTGAAAGAACCTTCAACTTATAAAGATGATCGACGTTCATCGGTGGTAATCGATGCAGAAAAACATATCGAAAAGACTGAAGAACAATCAACAGACACAAACAAATAATAACAAAGCGCTTGCTAAATCATCACTTTAATAGATGCTAGCAAGCGCTTTTTATATATTATTTTTCTAAAATTTTCACACCATCTTGAGTACCTACAATAACTTGATCTGCCATATCTAAGAAATATCCTGTCTCAAATACTCCAGTCAGATGAATTAAATATTCATGGAATTGATATGGGTCAATACCTTCTGGAAGTTGACAGTCTAAAATATAGTTACCATTATCTGTTATAAAGGCAACATCTTCATTTACACGACGTTCTACTTTAATATCAGCATATGATTCAATTTTACGTAAAATGTGATACCAATTAAATTTGTCAACTTCTACTGGTAACTTAAAAGTTTCTCCTAAATATCGTACAATTTTAGTTTCATCAACAACAACAACAAAACGTGACGCCATTTCATCGATAACTTTTTCTCTAAACAAAGCACCACCCCCACCTTTAATAATATTTAAAGACGGATCCACTTCATCTGCACCATCAATTGCTAAATCAATATGATCCACATCATTAATTTCACAAATTTTAATGCCTAATTCTTTAGCTAGAAATGCAATTTTATTTGAAGTACAAACACCAGTAATATTGTAACCTCGATTTTTAATTAGTTCCGCCATTTTCGGCAACAGCAATTCCATCGTACTTCCTGTACCAATTCCAAGTACCATATCACCATTGATTTGGCTTAAAACATCATCCAACGTCATCAACTTAAGTGCTTTGACATCTTTCATGCGGGTAGCCTCCCATATTTCTGTAATCTATTCAATTAATATTTTACATGACCAGTATAAATTAACATACCCTTATTTCTAACATTTTTTAAAACAATTCAATCAACATTCGTATAAAAATAAAGTTTTTATAGTACAATATATTTTAAACTTCACTCTAAGGAGAATGACATGATAGCAATTCATGCAATATCGACTGGGAAAATACAAGATTTACCTTATAGCACCAAAAGACCCATGCGCTCAGCATTAGATAAAACCGCAATTAAAGAAAGAACATGGTTATCAACAATAGGTTTTTCAGGTGATGAACAAGCATATAAAGACCATGGAGGTCCTCATAAAGCTGTTTGTGGATTTAGTAAACATAACTATAATATGTATCTTAATGACCTTATTGAATTACCTACCCATGCCATGTTTGGAGAAAATTTAACCTTTGAAAATTTAGACGAAGCTGATGTTTTTTTCGGCAATCAATATCATTTAGGAGAAGCGGTCATCGAAGTTTCTGAAATTCGAGAACCTTGTTGGAAAATACAAGCAAAGTATAATATCCCTGATTTAGTGAAGCGCATGTCTACTTCTGGAAAAACAGGATTCTATTTCCGTGTATTAAAGCAAGGTTATGTTACACCCAATGATCAACTATATTTGATTAAAGAGGCACCCATTGAACATCGTATGTCCATTCAGCAACTAAATCACTTATATTATAACGACAGACAAAACCAAACAATGCTCTTACAAGCACTCAATAATCCATACTTATCTCCTGCACGACGCGAAAAGCTTCAAAAAATGTATGATAGAACATTAAAATAATTAGTTATAAATTTGTTTCAAAGTTAAATAACTATGATAAAAAGGAATCAACCTCGACATTAAATGTTAGTTCATTAGCAATGCTACCATTTTAAATACCACCATGTCGTTCGGTTGATTCCTATATTTATATAAAGTATTCCACTTATATTATTAACGTACTTATAAATTGTATTGCCCGTATGACTTCAAATAACTATGTTGCAATCGCATAGTTCAAACTTCAATTGAAGCTATCAGACAGCCAACAAGGACTTTATTCATTATCAACTTTTTCTTGAATGCGGAAACTAGTTGTCGATTTAAATACTACGCCAGCTTTTAAAATGGATGGCGCCGTATCACCATATAAATTAATATCATTTGGTAAAAATTGTGTTTCCAACGTAAAGCCAGAGTGTGGTTTATAAATATTAAATGAACTTTCCCATTCATCAGGATGATTAAAAGTAAAAAATACAACATGTGGCATATCTGTATCTACCTCTAATGAAAATTCATGATTTTCAACAAACATCTTATGTTCACCAACAGTAAATGGATGGTCTAACCCACCAAAACTTGTCATCTGTTCTCTTAGTTGAGGATGTTGTGACGTAAAAATATCACTTAACTTGATTTTATTATGTTCAAATATCTCATGTAAATCGAGAACTTCACCAGTAACAATGTTTCTATCATCTAATAAATACATATCCAACTGCTTACTAGAAATACGATGATTATCAACTACATTATTATCTCTATTCAAATTAAAATACACATGATTTGTAGGATTAAATAACGTATCTTCTGTTGCAACTGCTTCATATTCAATAGACCATTGATGATCGGCATCATAAATATGTGTAATCGTTACATTTATATCACCTGGGAAATGATCGTCTGTTGATCTCAACACAGTTTTAAAAATCACCTTTATTTGAGCAATTTCATTTCTAATTTCATAATCAAATAACTTACTATCTAAACCGTTACACCCACCATGTAAATGATGTTCTCCATTATTTTGCTCTAACTGATACTGCTTACTATTCAACTGGAAATTAGCATTGTCAATTCTCCCACTATACCTACCAATTGAAGCACCAAATTTAAATGGATTATTGTGATAGAATTCATCTGCTTCAACAACATTCCCCAAAACAATATTATTATCATGATATTTCCAAGATACTACTCTCGCTCCATAATTCGTAAAAATAATTTTAGTTTCATCATTATCAATTTTGATTAAATCTACACCATGTCTTTGATGTTCAACTTCAACTATCATTTTTACTTCTCCCTTCTAACCACACGTGTTTAAGCTCTGCTGGGTAGCAACATTACTAAAACACCTACAATACAAATGATTGCACCTATAACGTCATACTTATCCGGCATTTGTTTATCAACAATCATTGCGAAAATTAAACTCATAATAATAAACACGCCACCATATGCAGCATAGACTCTACCGAATGTCGGATATGATTGAAATGTTGCAATAACACCATATAACATTAAAACCACGCCACCTATCAGACCAAATAGTGATGACTGTCCTTCCCTAAGCCACAGCCAAATAAGGTATCCCCCACCTATTTCACATATTCCTGCTAATATAAATATAAAAATTGGATATAACATTACATCACTCCATTATGTAGTTCCAAAAGACATTCAATCAATTGCATTGTATTTATTAATAAAACTTATTACTTCACATTCCCATTTAAAAAGTTCGTTTTCACATACATATTGTACACTTTTTTAGGCATTATTCTATAGATAAATTCAAAAAAATAAGAGTAACACGCTTACATCATCATTTTATTATGATAAATGTGTGTCACTCTTACTATGTTTTATTGTTTGAATACACGTTTCATTGAATTAAATAAGCCACGTTCAAATGTCAGTACTGAATCTTTATATGTTTTAATTGCTACCCACAATAAGACTGCTACCATTGCAATTGAAATTAAAGAACTTATAATTACTTCATGGATTTGAAGCGCTGAAGTTTGGGCACGTACAACTAACTGAAACGGCGCTAAAAATGGAATATAACTTGTGATCATCGCAAATTTCCCATCAGGATTATTAATCGTAAACATCGCGATATAAAATGCAATCAAACCAAGTAATGTCATTGGCATCATAGACTGATTTAAATCTTCAATTCTAGATGTTAATGATCCAAGAATGGCTGCAAGTAATACATACGCCATGATTCCAACAATACTACTTATAATTCCGACAATAATAATTTGCCAAGATAATTGATTCATTTCAACATTAAAGCCTTTAAGTAAGTCTTTTAAATCAAATGCATAAATACATACAACTGCCATCAATACAATTAAAATAATCTGAGTCAAGGCAACTGCAATCACACCTAAAATTTTAGCAAAGATATGCTGAACAGGAGAAATACTAGTAATAATCATTTCAATTACGCGTGATGTCTTCTCACTAGCGATTTCCATTGCTATTTGAGATGCATAATTTAAAATGACAAAGAACATTAAAAAGATAATGCCATATGCCAATGCATAGTTAAAAATCTTTTGTCCTTCAGATACTTTATCAACTTCATCTTTAGAAACAATTTTATTGTTAACTTTACTTTGTGCTTGTAATTTTTGTAAGTCTTGCTTATTAATATTTAATTCGGTAGCAATAAAGTTCGTTTGAATTGTTGTTAATAAAGCAGTCACTTTTTGCGAATCCTCTTTACTTACACGTTTCTCACTTATAATGGTCGCTTGTAATGTATTATCTTTATTCAAATTGATAACATAAGCTTTATCGAGTTTATGGTTTTTCACTTGCTTTTCAGCGTTTTCTTTAGAGACTTTTGTATATTTAGTATCACTTTGAAACGCTTTTCCCTGCTGCTTAAATGCATTATAAATTTGTTCATTCGGTGCTGCCACACCAATTTTATCTGGTCCATCATCAAACATATTTATAATCTTATCGATATTTGAAAGACCAATCATTAAGATTGCAATGATAACCATAAAAATAATAAATGATTTTGCTTTAATTTTATTAATATAAGTCAAACTGAATGTCGCCCAAAACTTATTCATCCTTGCCACCTACTTTCGCAATGAATATATCTTGTAATGATGGCTCTACAACTTGGAATCGTTTAACATATCCTTGTTGAGTAACAACTTGATAAATATTTTTGGCTACGTCTTCATTCTCAATCGTCAACTGAAGACCTTTCTTCATGTTTTCACTTTGAATGATGCCATCTATTTGCGATAAATCTGGTAGTGTTGTTTCTGATTCAATGACAACTTTCTTGTTACCATTAGAAGCGCGTACATGTTTGATATCACCAGAAACAACTAATTGACCTTTATCTAAAATACAAACATCATCACATAATTCTTCAACATGCTCCATACGGTGTGAGCTATAAACAATCGTACTGCCCTCATCATTTAAATCTTTAACTGCTTCTTTCAACAGTTCAACATTGACCGGATCTAGACCACTGAAAGGCTCATCTAATATTAGTAATTCTGGTTTATGTAACATACTTGCTAACAGCTGAATTTTTTGTTGATTCCCTTTTGATAGACTATCAATTCGCTTTTTGCGATTTTCAGTAATATCAAAACGCTCAAGCCAATAAGATATTTGTTGTTGTATTTCTGCTTTTGACATTCCCTTTAAAGTTGCCAAATATTTCAATTCTTCTTCAACTGTCAATTTCCCATGTAAACCGCGTTCTTCCGGTAAATAACCAATACGATTGTACATTGTTTTATCTAGTTTTTTACCGTTATACGTAATGTGTCCTTCTGTTGGTTCACTTAAGCCTAAAATCATACGAAATGTCGTTGTTTTACCTGCACCATTTCTTCCTAGAAAGCCTAACATTTTGCCTGATTCTAACTCTAATGAAATATCATTTACTGCCGTCATCTTACCAAAACGTTTTGTAACATGTTCAATTACAAGTCCCATCTTTTACCTCCTAAAATAATATCTATTTATCTTAATATAACATTTCTATACACTTTACATACAATATTTTTTAAATTTTCAAGGTTGAAAATGACTCATATTTAGAGTCATTAATGTTTGGAAAACTCTTTTCATTGTTCTAATGCTTCATTTGCAAAAAAATATCCCAGCAACAATCTGCTGAGATATTTATATCATTACAATTGATTATCTGTTTCTTCCGGTGTTTTCGGTGTTTCTAATGTTTCAGATGTTCCAGCTGCTTCTGGTTGTTTTTTAATTGTAGATGGGTATTTTGGGCTTTCGCCATATTTATTTGCCGGCTTACTGTCAAAGCATAGGAATACTATCATTGTAACTGAAAGTCCAAAATAAATAAGATAAAGAAGTATTAACAAAATTAAAATTCCAATTGGCATATACATTAAATCATTATCATAATATGATTCGATACACTGCGCTACTATAGAGAATACAATACCATATGCAAACATTATAATTGGTAATACCATTGTTCTTGATATATCATGGAATCTTCGAACGCTTAATGCCAAATTTGGAATAATCGTTGCTAAAAAATAGGCAAACATATATATAACTGTAAGTATGAATATCATCACACCAAACATAGATAATACTTCAATATGTACTTCTTCACCTATACCTAGAAATATTATTCCCATAAGGAACACGAAGAAAGCAGGAAGTAAAAATATTAAATGCCATAGCATCATATACCAATATTCACTACGTCTTGATCTTCCTGTAAAGTTAACATAATTTTTCCAAAATAATACGAATGATTTTTTAAAACCTACTTGAGGTAATTGTTCCATTGCAATTTCTCCCTTTCATTAATCATATTTATATTTTTAATCATTGTTACTGTTATGAAGTATTTGATTCATTAACTAGACATATTTCTACAGTAATCTCTACCATACACAAAAAATAGTTGCAGCTGAATCTTTCCTGTCACTATTTTAGAAATACAAATGCATTAAATGTGTCAATTACTGTTTCCCCCATTTGAAAGTACACACAAGGTTAATTATACTAATAACAAACTCTGATTAACTAATTACATCAAAATTTGACATTATATTTGTTATTTTAATATCAGCATCAAAGTAAATACTTAATATTTTTATAATTCTTAACAATACTAGTTTAACAAACAATTACCACAATAAAAATATGTTTTTCATTTTTATTTAAATTAATCATATAATTGCCAAGGAGAATAATATGGATTTTGTTAATAATGATACGAGAAAAATTGCCAAAAACCTTTTAGGTGTTAAAGTAATTTATCAAGATGAGGCACAAACTTATACTGGCTATATTGTGGAAACAGAAGCTTACTTAGGATTTGATGATCTTGCAGCTCATGGTTTTAGTGGTAAAGTAACACCAAAAGTGACATCTCTATATAAGCGTGGTGGTACAATTTATGCACATGTCATGCATACGCATTTACTCATTAATTTTGTAACTAAATCTGAAGGCATACCTGAAGGCGTACTTATCCGCGCAATTGAACCAGAAGACGGTTTGTCTGCTATGTTCCGTAACAGAGGGAAGAAAGGCTACGAAGTAACGAATGGCCCAGGAAAATGGACTAAGGCATTTAACATCCCACGTTCTATTGACGGTGCAACGCTAAATGATTGTAGATTATCTATTGATACAAAGAATCGTAAATATCCTAAAGATATTGTTGCTAGTCCAAGAATTGGTATTCCAAATAAGGGAGACTGGACTCATAAAGCATTACGTTACACAGTAAAAGGAAACCCATTTGTGTCTCGCATGCGTAAATCAGATTGTATGTTTCCCGAAGATACGTGGAAGTAAATATAATTTTAATAGCAAATGAAAACTATCTATCAACAAGTCAAGCAATTATTTCATTCAATATGAAGGTTGGTTGACTTTCTATTTTATTCCCCCTTTCTCTAAAATTTCCCTTTACTAGAAACTTGCTCTTAATTGTAAAACATATCAATTTAATCATTTATAATTATTAAACTTATATGCATTAATATTAATTCTATTATTTTCAAAAACTAGAAATATTGATTTGTTGCATGTATAATGATAAAAGTGCCCTTTTATAGCGCTTACAATTTCAAGCGCTTTACTTTAGGGTGCGGGATATTTAGCAAGGGGGATTATAAAATGATAGAACTAAATGCAATTACAACATTATGTTTAGCCTGCGTACTCTACTTACTTGGTCAGGCTATCGTAAATCATGTAAACTTCTTAAAACGCATTTGTATACCTGCCCCAGTAATTGGTGGGTTAATCTTCGCTATTTTGGTTGCTACTTTAGATTCATTCGGTATGGTTAAGATTAAATTAGATGCTTCATTCATTCAAGATTTCTTTATGTTAGCATTCTTTACTACAATCGGACTTGGTGCATCTTTAAAATTGTTCAAACTTGGTGGCAAAGTCTTACTATTATACTTTATGTTTTGTGCCATCATTTCTGTCATCCAAAATTTAGTTGGTGTATCACTAGCTAAAGTATTGAATATTAAGCCATTACTGGGATTAACTGCCGGTTCTATGTCAATGGAAGGTGGACATGGCAATGCGGCTGCTTATGGTAAAACCATTCAAGAACTGGGTATTGATTCAGCATTAACTGCGGCACTTGCAGCTGCAACTTTAGGTCTGGTATTCGGTGGTCTTATAGGTGGTCCAGTAGTTAAGTTTTTAATTAAACGTTATAACTTAAAGCCACAACATAGTGATGATACGTTTAAAGATTATAGTCAAGTAACTTATAACGAACATTTACATAGTAAATATAATGGAACTGAAGTATTCTTTATCCAATTTACAATTGTAGTTTTCTGCATGGCTGTAGGAAGCTATTTTAGTCATTTATTTACAGATCAAACGGGTATTAATGTTCCAATTTATGTTGGCTCATTATTCGTCGCTGTTATTGTTAGAAATATTTCCGAAAGCTTCAACTTCAATATTGTCGATTTAAAAATCACTAATCAAATTGGTGATGTCGCATTAGGTATATTCTTATCTCTTGCATTAATGAGCATTCAACTTACTGAAATATACAAACTTGCTATACCTCTTATCATTATCGTTTTAGTTCAAGTAATCGTTATGATTTTATTTGCTGTCTTAATTTTATTTAGAGGTTTAGGAAAAGATTATGATGCTGCAGTAATGGTTGGTGGTTTTATTGGACATGGACTAGGAGCTACACCAAATGCCATGGCAAATTTAGATGTTATTACTAAAAAATATGGAAACTCACCTAAAGCATATTTAGTAGTACCTATAGTAGGAGCATTCCTAATCGATTTAATTGGCGTTATCGTCATTATGGGATTCATTCAATGGTTTAGTTAAACACTATAAAAAGAGGAGGCGAACGCCTCCTCTTTTTATACTATCCTCGATGTATATTTAAACCACGTTGCTCAATCCACGACATTAATTCCGGACTAAACACGAGCTGTTTTTGTGTTAGATCATCTATATTTTTAGCATTTAACATCGTCATAATTGCTTTCATATGGTCTATAAATGATTCTACATACTCTACTGTATGTGTAATGCCATTCTTTTCAACTTGATTTAAAAACGGACGTGACATCCCTGCTGCTTTTGCACCAAGAGCTAAACTTTTAATTGCATCAAGTGGTGTACGTAAACCACCACTAGCAAATACTGATATTTCACCTTGATAAGCAGTTGTTTCAAGTAATGATTCGACTGTAGATTGTCCCCACGAAGATAAGTAATCCATATCTTTATTAGTACGACGCTCATTTTCAATATCTACGAAATTAGTACCACCTTTACCACTAACATCAACATACTTAACACCAATTTGTTGTAAATCATGCATTAACTCTTTACTCATACCAAATCCAACTTCTTTTACAATTACTGGAACAGATACACGTGCTACAATCGCAGCTATATTATCTAACCAAGTTTCGAATGTACGGTTTCCTTCTGGCATGACGAGCTCCTGAGGCGAATTGACATGAATCTGTAACGCTTGTGCTTCTAGCAATTCTACCGCTTCTAACGCTTTATCTACAGGCACATCTGCACCAACATTACTAAATATTGTGCCATTAGGGTTTGTTTCTCTTGCTATTGTAAATGTTTCAGCCATGCGTGGATTTCTTAATGCCGCATGAGTAGATCCTACTGCCATAGCCAAACCAGTTTCTCTCGCTACAACTGCTAATTTCTCATTGATATTTTTCGTCCACTCACTACCACCCGTCATAGCATTGATGTATATCGGATATGCCATCGTTAAATCAGGTGTTTGTGACGTCAAATCGATATCTTCCACATTGATGGACGGAATTGAATGGTGTACAAAGCGCATTTTATCAAAATCTGACCGTAGTGCATCAGATTGTGCCATTGCTATTTCAACATGTTCATTTTTTCTCTGTTCTCTTTGAAAATCACTCATGATCATACCTACCTTTTCATCATTTCTAAATTAAAACCATTTTTTACGTTTGAAAAAGATTACTAAAACAACAGCTATGACAAACATTACAGCTAAGCAAATATAATAACCATAATGTAATCGTAAGGCTGGCATATTTACAAAGTTCATACCATAAATCCCTGCAATGAATGTTAATGGTGAAAAAATAACTGATACTAATGTTAGTACTTGCATAATATTATTCATTCTAAATGAAGTGTATGACTCAAAATTCTCTCGAATCTCATTAGTCATTTCTTGTGCTGTTCTAATGATATTTCGTTGTTTAATCAAGTGGTCATCGATATGCTGTATATATAACGAGTGTTTATCATCTATAATCAAGTCACCATTTTGTTTCATTGTATCAATAAGTTCTTGCATCGGAAACAAGACACGTTTTACTTTAATCAAGTCAGAGCGTAATTTAAACACACTGTCCATTACCATTTTATTGAATCGATCATCGACATGGCGATCTTCAAAATTGTAGACACTATCTTCGAGTGAATATACAAAGTTGAAATATTTATCCACCATCATATCCAAGGTTAATATAACTACATCAGCGCAATCCAATTCCGGATCTAAAGTATTCATATATTTATAGACAACTTTATTTAATGATTCTAACGTTTGATGATGATATGTGACTAATACATTGTCTTGTATAAAAATATTTAACGCGATTGGTGAATAGTCTGCACCAATAATACTATGAAAAACAACATACTGATAATCTTTGTAAGATTTATATTTAGCACGTGGCATGCCATTGATTGCATCATCCACTTCTAAATCATTAAACTTAAAATGTGCTTTAAACCATTCATTTTCTTTTTCATTCGGTACATCAAAATCATACCAAATGATTGTAGCATCTTTTGGTATATCTTCAACATGATTAACCACGCTAAATGGTTGGTGTGCTGTTTGATACCGTATCGTTAAAGCCATCCATACTCCCCCTAAACAACGAATTCATTATTATTTTATCACGAATTAAATAACGTGTATGTCACAATTTATTTTAGTATGATAGTCACTAAGGAGCTGGTTATTATCAAACAACTTTTCACACATACCCAAACTGTAACAACTGATTTAATTGATCATAACAATCACATGCATGATGCGAATTACAATATCATTTTCAGTCATGTTGTTAATCTATTTAACTACAGTCATGGCATGTCCTTAGAAGAACGTGAACATTTAAAATTCACCTTATTCACCCTAGAAGAACATACAACTTACCTTTCAGAATTATCTCTTGACGATATATTTACTGTTACGCTGTACATATACGACTATGATTATAAACGTTTGCATTTATTTTTAACATTAACTAAAGAAGATGGTAAACTAGCATCAACAAATGAAGTCATGATGATGGGAATTAACCAACTAACACGTCGTTCTGACGCATTTCCAGAATCATTCATTTCACAAATCGAAAAGTACTATAAAAATCAACCTACTATCACTTGGCCTGAACAATTGGGTCATAAAATAGCAATACCACACAAAGGAGCATTATGATGACAGATGCATTACAACAAAAAATTCATATTGAATTATTAGATTTATTAGATGATGTAAAGTATGAGCTCACAGAACTAAATGCACAAAAAGGTCTATTTATAAATGGACCAGCTAATCAACTACTTAAGCGTGGCATACACATGGCTTATGTCCAAGGTCAAAAACAAGCAATTGATAATATAATGACAATTGTAGAGCAACAGTTTGAAGATCAACAGTTCCTAGAACTTTATGATAAATTCCAAAACAAAATAACGCATCGCAATCATGAGGAAACATTTAATTTTGCAGAATTGAATGATATTCCACGTCAATTTGATAGTTTTTTAGATCAATTTTATCAACTTAAAGGACAATACTTTATAATTACGCATATAAACACGCTTATTGGTGATTTTCATTCAAATTAGGATCATCGTTACAACGTATTAAAATTTCTGTCAATTTAACAAACAATAAAACCCAGTTATAAATTCAAGTCAAATATCTTCTAACTTGAATCTATCATAACTGGGTTTCAATTTTATTATTGATTATTTTGAATAACATCCTCGTCTATCGATTTAGCAATTTGTTTAATAGCTTTGTGTGATTGACGGATTGGATATACAGGAAAATCATGAACCATTTTAGGATAATCGTAAAACTCTATATACTGATGATGCTGTAACATCATTTGTTCGAATAACTTCATATCAGGATATGCAATTTCACGACCGCCACCAAACATATACACTGGTGGTAACCCTACGATTGTGCCATTTATAGGTGACACTCGCTTATCTGTTAATGGAATACCATTTGCCCACTTTTTCATAATCTCATTAACACCAAATTGACTTAAAACCGCATCTTGCTCAATTAATGTTTCCGATATATCTTTATTGGATAACGTTGCATCTAAAATTGGTGAAATTAAATATACTTTATTTGGTAAAGGCTTATGCGCATCTAATAATGATTGTACAAACGATAGTGCTAATGCGCCACCTGAGCCATCGCCCATGACTACAATGTTTTGGTGACCTACTTCCGATACCAATTGATCATAAACACGTTGTATTGCTTGGAAAGTGTCCTCAATGTGATATTCTGGTGTCTTTGGATAGATAGGTAGTACCACTTCATATAATGTACTCAAAGTAATTTTATCCAACAATCTCCAATGGAACGGTGATGGTTGTAATGCATTGAATCCACCATGAATGTATAAAATTTTCTTATCAACTTGATGTCTAAAATTAAAGCGAAAGACCTGCATATCATCTAAAGATAATTTTTCTAAATTTGCTTTAACATTTAATGTTGATGGTTGCTTATGTTTTTTTCGATTTTCAATTTCTCGTTTATAAAAAAATCTTTCAACATCTTGATCATTTTTAAACATAATAGAACGATTGTGAAGCAAATATTTATTCACAACACTATTCATAACACGGTTTCTAATCAATGTCTTAACCTACCTTTATATATTTTATGTATCCAATGATTGTCTATCCCCTACATTCTTTGTCAAAAAAAGTATATAATGTAGAAGATATTTTCTTTTTCACTTTCAAATTTAAGACTACAAATGAACAGTGATTTTTCATCATTATAACAGACAACTAGACATATTGATAAGTAAAGAAAAGAACTTTATACGGAGGTGCCTTGCATGACAAATCCAAATCAACGATTAGAACCATTTGATGAGACGTTTCAACAACCGAATATTCATCGTGGTAAGCGATATGGTAAGAAAAAGCGTTCATTGGTAAGCATGATTATTCAAATCATTGTTGTTATATTAACCGCAATCGCTGGATATAGCATGTGGAAACAACCTATTTTTAATATTGTCTTCACAAAAGAATCAGTAGATTTTGATGGCATTAAAAATTTTAACGAGACAATTGGAAAAATGCATCAATTGAATATTAACTTGGGTAATATCAATGATTTACAACAAGGAATCGATCGCTTAATTTTAGTTTTTAACGGTTTCTTTATTTTATGTATCGTTAGTTTAGTCATTACAATACTGACAATTGTTTTTAATCGCACAGTTCTAAAAGTAGTAAATATTTTAGTGTTAGCAATTATGTTAGTCATTACATTGTATTTCAGTTATATTATTAAAGCACTTGCTCAAGAAATTGCAGATGCTTTAAAACGATATTATTTAAATGTACCACCAGATCAAGTGATTACAGAAGCTGATGCTATTCATAATGGTATCATTTTATTGGGCTGTAGTATCGGTTTACTTGTTATAAGCTTATTCTTCCGTAATCGCATGCCTCGTTTAAAATAATGTTATATAGTAGGGATTGGGACAGAAATGTTATTTTCACAAAATTCATTTCGTTGACCCACTCCCTGCTTTTTCTTTATTAAGGACCTACTTCGTTACTGTCCAATTTTTTCATCTAATAACTCCCCTTTTATTTTATAAATCAACAAATAAAAAAAGTATCGATAACCATATTTGGCACCGATACTTTAAAAATCATGTCCCCACAACATAATTTTTGATTAGTCACACTTCAATTAATTTAATTCAATTTATTCATGATTGTTATTTGAGCTTGCTTCTAACTTTTGAGCCGTAGCTTTTGCTTTTTTATTACTTTGTAAAAATAAACATAAAATTAAGGCGATGATGCTAAATATCGTTGCAACTATAAATGCATCATTAATACCTTCAACCGTTGCTAGTTTATTTACAAATTGTAGTAACACTTTCATTGCGCCTTCTTGTCCGCCATATTGTGATGCTAACTCACGCATATGATCTTGAACAATCGGATTCGTTTTATCTAACTCTTCCCCAAAAGCTGATAAATGTTGTGTTGTTTGTGTTGTCATAACAGTAACTAAGATTGCTGTACCTATAGAGCCTGCTAATTGACGCATCGTATTTAAGAAAGCATTACCATGAGAGGCAAGTCGTCCCGGTAACGCATTAATAGCTGCAGTTACCATTGGCATCATTATAAATGCCATACCAAATGAACGAAGTACATAGATACCCATGATTGTCATATATGGTGTATCCATATTTAATTTAGTTAATTCCCACGTTGCATAAGTCATTACAGCAATACCGAAGATGGCTAATGGTTTCAAACCAATAGTATCTAACAATTTACCTGCAAATGGTCCAAGTAGTCCCATAACAAGTGAACCTGGTAATAGTAACAAACCAGAATCTAATGCTGAGAATCCGCGTAAATTTTGTAAATAAATTGGTAATAAAATCATACCACCATATAAACTTAACATTACAACCATATTAATAATTGTTGTTAATGTAAATGTTGGGAATTTTAATACTTCTAAATTCAACATTGGTGATTTCATTCTTAATTCTCTAATAACGAATAGAATAATAAAGATAATACCGATAGCAAACATTGTTTCTATCTCTACTGAACCCCAACCTTTGTTTCCAGCTTCTGAGAAACCATATAACAAAGCACCGAAACCAATCGTACTAAAGATAATACCTGGAATATCAGCTTTAGGATTTGTAGTATATTGATATAATTTAAACCACACAAAACCAACTAAAATGGCGATTATACCGATAATAAACATACCGTAAAACATCACATTCCAATGATAATTTTGTACGATATAACCTGATAACGTTGGACCAATAGCTGGTGCTAAAATCATTGCGATACCCATTGTACCCATTGCAGCACCACGTTTTTCAGGTGGATAAATTGTAATAATAACAATTGATCCTAAAGGCATTAATACACCTGCACCAACTGCCTGTAATACACGTCCAACCATCATAATTGGAAAATTCATTGAAATCGCACAGATTAATGAACCGATTGTAAAGAGTACTAACGCAACTAAAAATAATTTTCGATATGAATATTTATTAAATAGATACGCCGTTATTGGTATTAAAATACCGTTTACTAACATAAATCCAGTCATCAACCATTGTCCTGTTGAAGCGGAAATATTAAACTCTGTATTAATCTTTGGCAAAGCAACATTTAATAATGTTTGGTTTAAAATCGCAATAAACATACCGAACAATAATGCCGCTAAAATTTTACCGCGTGAAACACCTTCACCAAAAATAAAGTTTTTATGTTCTTTTTTAATTTTTTCATTCACTTTATATTCTTCTGAGTTAGGATTTTTAGCAGCAACTGCTTCCCCATCATTATTATTAGTGAATGCTTCTCGATCTTTCTCAGACCCCTTTGTGTAACCATTTAGACTAACTTGGCTATGATCATCTTGATTGTCAACACGCAACTCTTCATGCGTCATACGTTGTGTCGATTGATCAGTTGTTTTGTCTAAATCACTAGCTTTAAATTTAGATTGATTTGATTGACGTGTCGTAAATTGTTGTTCCTTTTGTTGGCGTTTGCCCTTTTTTCTTGATCTAATTAAAAATAAATTGATAACCCCAACAATAATGAGCGCTAAAATAATGTAGCTAATAATGAAGGTCGTAGTCATTTAATGACCCCCTTAATTTTTATGGATTTTTACTTCAGCGTTCATTCCAGGAACAACTTGTTTAGACGGTTCTGATTCTAGAGTAATTTTAACAGGTATTACTTGAGAAACTTTAGTGTAGTTACCATCACTATTTGATGATGGCATTAATGAAAAGCTTGCAGCAGTTGCTTTTCCAATACTATCAACTTTACCTTTAATAGAAGCTTTTTGACCGTCAATAGTCACATCAACATCTTTACCTACTTCAACATCTTTAATATCTTTTTCGTCAATATTTGCTGTTACATATAAATCATCTAAATTGTATGCATAAGCGATTGGGTTACCAGCTTGCACCATTGAACCTTCCATACCATCTAATTTAGCAATTGTACCTTTTTGAGGCATTTTAAGATCCATATCTTTCGTTTCGCCATCTTGACCTTGTACAGTAACAGTTGCTACTTTGTCACCTTTATCAAGTTTGTCACCTTGTTTAACATTAAGTGATTTAATTTGTCCAGATGCAGGACTTGCTATTTTAATTTGATCGCCATTTACTTTTGCATTATCAGTTGTTACATAGCTTGTTGTTTTATTCCAGAAATAAAAGCCAGCAATCCCAATTGCTAATAACACAACAACTGTAATGACATTGATTAATATCATCTTCTTCATGAAACATTTCCTCCTATTTGCTTTTAAAATTCACTTTATTTATTATAGAGACATGACAATTAAAAAAACACCAACAATTTTTATAAGAGTGTTGGTTAAAATTCACAAAGGTGTAACAATATGAAACGACAAGCCAAAATAGAAATTCAAAATGCACTTGTTGATTTGATGGCTGAATACCCTTTCCAAGAAATATCCACTAAAATGATTTGTGCATACAGCAATATTAATCGTTCTACATTTTATGATTACTATAAAGATAAATATGATTTATTGGAAACCATCAATTCAAAACATAAAGAAAAATTCCATTTTCTTCTTCGTGCACTACATCATAATTTTGATAATATTAAACAAGATAAACTTAAACTTTATAAATTCTTCATTATTATTGCAAAATATATCAAGCGTAACGAACAATTTTTCAAAGATATTTTAGTCACTTATCCTATGAAAACATTATTCATAGACTATGTTGATTTAGCGAGAGATTATTATCAACAAATTGTTAGCGATTATAGTACAACTGTTACGAATAAACAGCTTTACGTCACATATGTCATTGGTGGACAAGCTGGTGTATTCATCAATTGGCTTTCAAGCGGTTGTCACGAATCACCTGAGGAAGTAGCTACTATTCTATTAGCTAATACGATTAAACTTCAAAACCCATAAATAGAATCACTAATAAGCAAGTCAAGTTAATATAAGCTATATGATATGAAATATAAAACTACTTAATACTGTCTTTAACTACAAAAATGCCGAGATTCCTACAAGTTGATCTCGACATTTTTTATTATTTAAGTTGTATTTTGAACACAAATACATGGTGCTCTATTTTGATTTTGTCTTTTAATATTATAGAAATGCTACATTGTTGATTTATCTGTTTTAAACACTTTCATATTATATATTTGTAAAATAATAAGTAACAACGCTGCAGTTACAATAATAAAAATATATGGCATTGGATTCTCTTCGCCTTTTATTCCTACCAATGGTGAGGCAATACCACCAAATAAAAATTGAACCAATCCCAATAAGCTTGATGAGCTTCCTCGGCCGCTGCTACTTTCATCCATAGCGATTGTAAATCCAAGCGTCGCAACACCAGTAACTGGTGCGATTAAGATCACAAAACTGATTGCTAGTATCCAAAAATTCCAGTGATTGAGCAATGTTAAAGTTACTAATAATACCCCAATAATTTGAATCATCGTCATTACTCTCATCAATTTTTGAGGATTCACATAATCAACCAAATAACCTGTAAGCTGACTAGAAATAATTAATGTTATACCTATACCTGCAAACATCCAGCTAAATTGTAGTGCTGACATGCCATAAATTTTTTGAATAATAAACGGTGACGCAGATATGTAAGTAAATAATATTACAAAGGTCATACCTTGGATGAGCATTGGCAATACGAAGCGTGGCGTTTTCAATAGTACTTTGAAATTTTTAAACATTGATTTTAATCCACCATGGGATTCACGATTTGTCATAGCTAAAGATTCGGGCACTTTTAATAACGAACCGATGACCATGACGAAACCAAAAATAGTTAAAATTACGAACACCATTCTCCAAATAGAATAGTTTAAAATAATACCACCTAAAGTTGGTGCAATGACAGGTGCTATTCCATTTACAAGCATTAATAATGCCATAAATTTTGTCAATTCGTTACCACTATACATATCACTAGCAATAGCTCTAGAAATAACGGCAGCTGCACCGCCTGTCACACCTTGAATAAATCTCAAGATAATCATAATCCAAATATTATGAACGAAAACAATTCCTAAACTCGCCAATGTAAATATAATCATCGCTATAATGAGCGGCTTTCTGCGTCCAGTCGAATCCGAAATCGGACCAGCAAATAAATTACCAAACGCCAAACCAATCATAAACATAGATAATGTTAACTGTGCATTTGATGTTGTAGTTTGAAAGTCATGTCTTATATCTGGCAAACCTGGTAAAAACATATCAATTGATAACGCACCAATGGCGGTTAAAGCACCTAATATAATAATAAATATAGGCGAGCGCTTATTAAAATTTGTTAAGTCATTCATATTACTATCTCCTTTATATTGCTCTTTTCATAAATATAACAATCCCAAAATATATTTAAATATGCTCTTTTATATATTAGCATTACTCACAAGATTCATGAACATCATTACAACTTATTAAAGATATAAATTTTAGCTTCCCCAAAATTTTTTCACAAAAAACAATCCCTTCGAAGTAATTTACACTTATTGTAAATACTTTGAAAGGATGTTGTTTGTATTCATATACACATGCATCTTATTTAAGTTCTGTTCTTTATTTGTCTGTTGTCTTAATTAGTTGTAATTGATCTTGTGAACCTTCTTCTAGTTCATATTTCTTATCAATTTCTTCACCTTTTTCATTTACCAAGCGGACAGTTGCCATTATTTTATTACCATGCTGTTCAGCATCCAAAATTTGAGGTGAACTAATCATCATTAATCTTCCTTTAGATAAACTCTTTTTTATATCATCATAATATGAAGACCCTTTTTTAATATACGATGATATAAAATCAAAGTTAGATTGATTAAACGCTGCATTATTCGCTAAAGAATATCCTGCAAAGAATTCAATCAATTTATTTTTTAAACTATTTTCTTCTTTTTCTTTCTTTTCTACATAATCATCAATATCTTCGCTGTCGAAGTTCAATGTTACTTCTGTATTATATTTTAAATCACTTGCTTTAATGGTTTTAGTTTGAGTTGTGAATGTCTTATCTTTCGCTTTACCTGAAGCCGAAATGGTAATATCTTTATTTTGAGGATATGGTCCATATGTTTTTGAACTTGAAAATGCCATTTCTTTATCATTAATTGTTATTTTTTTAGAGCTATCTTTTAATTTTGTATCACCTTTTAAAGTTACTGAAATATTCGCTTCTTCAAAATCTTCTGTAACATCCACGGTTTCAGAATTACTTTGTCGGAAATCAAATTTTAAATGCCCTGGAAATTCACCATTTTCTGTAGCTTTCATTGCAGCAATTCTATATTTACCTGGTATGAAGTTACCTAACGGTGTAACTTTATTTGCTTCAGCTACAACAACCTTTTTCTTACCACCCGCTTTAAATTCATATTTAGTTCTTTCTTTAGGTTTTATAATTGGTTGTTTAGTAGGTGCTGTGAAGCTCATATTATCGAAAAAGATATAACGTCTGCCATTTTTACTAACACGTAAAACATTTTGTCCTGACCTTGTTTGAATATAAGAAGCAACACTTGTCTTACTACTATTTAATTTATGGACTGTGTTTTCAAGATCGGTTACAAATTGTTTAAGACCAACTTCATCTTTGATATACCGTATATATACTTTTGCCTCTTCAGAATCGACTTTATTGTCTTTAGTGCTTAATAAGGTTGCTACTTTTTGTTTATCATTATTTTCAATCGCATTTACTAAAATTTTAGTTTGAGCTTCAGGTGAATTAAAATTCCGTAATAAAAAGAACAATATTATGATTAAGATTATTATGAAGAATCCAATTGCCCACGGCACCATTTTTCTAATCTTGATGTTATTCGTTTGCATGTCTTCATCAGTTGACTTTCTATATAATGCTTGACCACGATCAAATTGATGTCCACAATGAGAACACATTTCTGCATCCTCTTTCACTTGACGTCCACATTTCGGGCAAGATTTCATATTTTCACCTCAATTCCATTCCGCTTCATATGTTATATGTATATTCCAAAAATTATTTTCTTATTTTACCATTATTATTTTACAAATATTATCACAAGAATACAATTCAAGAAATGATTAACTTTACTTTAGAATTGTACCTTATTACATTATTAATGAAAGTACTCTCTCAATTATAACTAAAAAGAAGGCGTTCAATACATACATATTTAGTCTTATATTTGAACACCTTCAAAACTCTATTTATGATTGCTATATGTTTTTATACGATGATTGATGACTTCTAATACTTGTCTGACATTCTCAATGTCCTCTGATTTTAAGTCATTTGTGATATCTTGCGCAATATCAGTCATAATCGCATTACGTTCTTTCAAATAAGCTCTACCCTTATCTGTTAGCGTTATGAACTTTAATCGCTGATCTATGTTTAAGTTTGGTTTATCTAATTTAACTAATTTTGCATCTATCAGCTTTTTAATGCGTCTACTTACTGCTGCTTTATTTACACCCTGTCTTTGCGTGATTTCACTAATTGTCAAAGGTTCTTTATTCAACATACCTAGTACGTTGGATTGCTCTAATGAAATTTCATATTCATTTTGTAAATCTTTTAACATTTTTGCAGTTAATGCATTAACGTTATTTATAAACTGCTCTAAAAATTGAATATGGTCTTGTAAATGTTTTACCATAATGATTTCTCCCTAATTACTATTTTTATAAAGTATCCTCAGCAATCATTGTATCGCACATCTAATATATACAAAAATATCGGCTTATATATAGTACAACAAAGTAAGACTCACATGTAGCGTCGTTCTTCTTGCTTTAATGAAATAAATCATCTAAATTTATAGTTATATTTCTTAAGAACGAGGTGTCAGTATGTTATTGAATTTATTATTATCAATATTTATACTCAGCGTTATTTGTCCGTTACTTTTTAACAATACGTTAACGTTGAATTTAACATGCTACATTTCTGTTGTCATATCGATATTTTTGTCACTCATCTATAGCATCATGACATACACTTTCCCCTGGTCTATGTTTGTAACATTTTTAATAGTCAGTATTATCATGCTATTCAAACATAGATACTTATTTTCTCATACTTCTAGCCACTTATTTATTAAAAAATTATTATCTTTTTCATATAAATTCGTACTCTACACATCAGCACTTCTATTTATAAGCACGAATCAACAACCTATTGTAAAAGGTTTTGCTATGTGGCTTGCAATATTATGCATATCTTTATTACTAACATTTATCTGTTATCTTGTTTGGACAACCTCTTATGGTCATCGATCATATGATAATGAAGTTGATGTCATTATTGTGTTAGGCGCTGGTATTTTCACTGAATCTGTAACACCGATGCTCGCCGCACGCTTAGATCGTGCACTTGCTATCTATCAACATCAAACATCACCAACTAAAATATTAGTTTCCGGCGGTCAGGGACCTGATGAACCAATTTCTGAAGCTTTAGCTATGCAACCCTATTTGATTGCTCAAGGCGTAGATGAAGCCGATATTTTAATGGAATCCCACTCAATAAATACATACACAAACTTTTTATATTCTAAACAAATCATCGCAAAATTTTTCCCAAAGGAAGTTAAAATCGTCTGTGTAACAAGTCAATTCCATATATTACGAGCACTACGATTAGCTCAAAAACTCAGTCTATCTGTCGATGGTGTTGGTAGCCATACGCCGTATCATTTTTTCTTACATGCGCTTATCAAAGATTATTTAGGTGTCATGTATCAATATAAATTATTACTCACACTTTATTGCGCAAGTAGTTGGTTTATAAGCTTTTATTGTGCATTTATTTATAGTCGATAAGTCGACAAGCAAACTATCATTATATGTTGTTTCCAATATTGCGTCAATCTTACTGAACAGCCATTATAATTATATGTGTCAGAAAATATAAAATGAAAAAGGCAATTTCTACCTATAATCCTGGTAAGAATTGCCCTTTTTTCTTTGTTATAGTTTCTTGCAATTACAAAATATCTTTGTCGAATCTCCACGTCAATTTTATTAATGATTTTTTAGTGAAAATCCTTTGAATTATTATCAATTATAGTTTGATTCGTATAACTAACCAGTTATTTTCCCGTCTTCTAACTCGATAACTCGATCAGCATATTCAAACAATCTTCTATCATGAGTAATCATAATTCCAACCATATGATGTTCTTTAATTTGGTGTCTTATCATTTCTACTACCTCTGTAGCTCTATCCGCGTCAAGACTTGCCGTTGGTTCATCAGCTAAAATAATTTTAGGATGATTCATAAAAGCTCTCATAATCGCAACGCGTTGTTTTTCGCCACCAGATAATTGATGAGGAAATACATTCAGACGATGTCCTAAACCAATATTTTGTAATAACTCTGTAGCTCTTGCTAAACTTTCTTGTTTAGACATTCCCGCTTCTTGACCTACTAATGTTAATTGTTCAATTACTTTTAAATAAGGTACTAAATGTGATGATTGGAAGATAAATCCAATTTCATTCAATCTTAAATCACTAGGTCGATGCTGTTTATCAAATAAAGGTCCATCATTATAAAATACTTCTCCACTCGTTTGACTCAATAGTCCCCCTAAAATTGTAAGTAAAGTTGTTTTACCAGAACCAGAAGCACCATTTAAGATTACAAACTCTCCTTGTTTCACTTCGAAATTAATACCTTTCAACACTTTTGTTTCTGACAAACCTTCTCCAAAATTTTTAATAATATCTTTCACTAACAAAGTCATTATTCCGCACCTCCGATTGCTTCTATAGGGTCAACTTTAAATAATTTGATGAATGATAATGTCGCACCTATAATTGCGACTACGATAAATAACCCTACCATTAATACAATGTTTTCAGCTGTTAAGTAAAATGGCATAGTCACAGGCATAATAAATGATAGTCCAACTATAATCCCTACAGCGATACCTACACCAATGATTGTTAACGTTAAAATTTGTATAACTAAGGCACTTAATAAATGTCTTGTTTTAATACCAATTGCTTTTAAAATACCAATTTGCGAAATCTTTTGAATCGTCATGACATAGAAAAAGGCACTTAAAACAATGGCTGTAATGACAAACAAACTAACAATCATCATATTTAACGGTGCTTGTTCTGCTTGATAACTCGCAATATTGCTCGTTAAATCATTTTCATTAACAATTTGAACTCCATCAATTTTATTAATATCATCACGCTGTTGTTTCGTCATATTCTTCACTGGATAAAACGATGTACTTACTTTGTTCATTTCATTGAATCCTTGATCATTCAGTAACACGATAGAACTGTGTGCATACATTGTGTCACTTAAGACGCCTGACACTCTATAAGTTGTTGAATTATTTTTAAAATGAACTCTGTCTCCGACTCTAATGTTATCAGCAGCTAACTTATCATTGATAGCTACTTCATGTTCATTTTTCGGGTACTCCCCTTTTATTAATTTTAAACGCTGTTGTTTAACATCATTCATCGTGATAACGTCTTGATCTTTATCTGACATTTTCAATGTTTGAACATTCATTTTAAGTGGCTCTTGATGAATTACATTTTTTATTTGCTGTTGTTGTTCAGCATTAAGTTGAGATTTTTCAATTTGTGGTTCTTTCATTTTTTGAACAATATATTGATCATTATTAAAATGCTCAAACAAAGAAATATTTTCCCTACCTAGTCCTTGTGCTAGACCGCTAATAAATAACACCATAATACTTAATAACATAATGATTACAGTGATTAAAATATAACGAAACTTATAAAACATAATCTCTTTAATCGCTAATTTCACTTTAATTCACTTCTCCCTATTTCTAATTTAAAGTTAGTATAGGATTGAAATGTGAACTCAATATGAACAATTGTTTTTTTACGCAAAATTATTTTACATGTATAATAAATGAAAAAGATAAGGAGCATATAACTATGGTGCAATGTCTTGTTGTCGATGACGACACTCAAATCCTAAATTACGTCGCTCATCATTTACAATCTGAACATATCAATGCATACACACAATCAAACGGTGAAGCAGCTTTACAATTATTAGAACATCAAACAATTGACATTGCAGTTGTGGACATCATGATGGATGGTATGGATGGTTTTCAATTATGTAATACATTAAAAAATGATTATGATATTCCTGTTATTATGCTGACTGCTCGTGATGCGCTTAGTGATAAAGAACGTGCATTTTTAAGTGGTACAGATGATTATGTAACGAAACCATTCGAAGTTAAAGAACTCATTTTCAGAATCCGCGCTGTATTACGTCGTTATGATATCAACACAAATACGAAAATGACCATCGGTAATTTAACTTTAAATCAGTCATATATGGAACTCCAAGTCGAAAATAAAACAATGACATTACCAAATAAAGAGTTTCAATTATTATTTATGCTTGTTTCCCATCCTAAACAAATTTTCTCGCGTGAACATATTATCGAAAAAATATGGGGATATGATTATGAAGGAGATGAACGAACTGTTGACGTTCATATTAAGCGGCTACGTCAAAGATTAAAAAAATTAAATGCCACACTTACCATTGAAACAGTAAGAGGACAAGGCTATAAGGTGGAGAATCATGTTTAAAACGCTCTATGCTAGAATTGCAATTTATTCCATTACAGTCATTTTATTTAGCGCACTAATAAGCTTTGTATTAACCAATGTGTACTACCATTTTAATTTGAAAGCTGCGAATGATGCTAAAATCATGAGGACACTTAAAGAAGCAAGACAATATGAACAAGAATCCAAACCAGCAGATATCCAACAATACTTTAAACATTTAGGACAAATGAACTATCAAATCGTGACGATTGATCAAAAAGGTCATAAAACGTTTTATGGTGAGCCCTTTAGAAAAGATACGTTATCTAAAGAAGCGATTAACAATGTATTAAACTACAAAGACTATCATGGTATTAAAAATAAACCTTTTGAATTATTTGTGACTGGTTTCTTTGATAACGAGACAGATAATACAGTTGGTGTTCATTTTAAAACAAAAGAAGGCTCATTAGCTGTATTCATGCGTCCTGATATTGGCGAGACGTTTAGTGAATTCAGAACTTTCTTAGCTGTATTATTGATATTATTATTATTCATTTCAATTTCCTTAGTAATCGCTTCAACTTATTCAATTATTCGTCCAGTTCAAAAGTTAAAGCAAGCAACTGAAAGACTAATTGAAGGTGATTTTGAAACGCCTATCAAACAAACACGAAAAGATGAAATTGGAACATTACAGTATCACTTTAATAAGATGAGAGAATCATTGGGTCAAGTCGATCAAATGAGACAACATTTCGTACAAAATGTATCTCATGAAATCAAAACACCATTAACGCATATTCATCATTTATTAAGCGAGTTACAACAAACTTCTGATAAAATATTACGCCAACAATATATAAATGATATTTATACCATTACAACACAGCTGAGTGGATTAACAACTGAATTGTTACTTTTATCTGAATTAGACAATCACCAACATTTATTATTCGATGATAAAATACAAGTCGATCAACTCATTAAAGAGATTATTCGTCACGAGCAATTTGCTGCCGATGAAAAGTCTTTAATCATCTTAGCCGACTTGGAACCTATACATTTCCTAGGAAATCAACGATTGTTACATCAAGCGCTGAGTAATTTGTTAATAAATGCTATTAAGTATACAGATATTGGTGGAGCGATTGATATTTCATTGCAACATAATCACAACAACCTCATTTTCAAAATAAGCAATGACGGTTCACCAATTAGCCCACAAGCTGAAACACGTTTATTTGAACGTTTTTATAAAGTGAGCAAACATGATAATAGCAATGGTTTAGGTCTCGCAATTACAAAATCCATTGTGGAATTACATAAAGGTACAATTCAATTTTCACAAAGTACTGATAATGTAACGACATTTACTATTACATTGCCAAATAATTCACATTAATCTCTACCTCCTGAAAAACATTTCTGTTTTTATTTCAGGGGGTATCTTTTATATAGACTAGCGATTTCTAACCACTTAACATTCAGTTTCTACCATTCAACATAATTTAAATATATCGATAATCGTTTATGGTTTAATAAATTTGAAGGAGGCATTAACCTATGATGAAACTCAATTTATTTATCAATGAAAATGAGACGGAATCTTATATTGATATACATGCACCTAAAATGAATGATCATGTTCAAAGTATTATTAATGCAGTCAATGATTTAGACAAATCAAATACATTAGTCGGATACATAGACAAAGAAATTCATATCATTCATGTATCAGATGTTATAACATTACAAGTTATCAATAAAAATGTAACAGCCGTTACAAGCAATCAAAAATTCAAACTAAAATTACGACTTTACGAACTAGAAAACCAATTACCACAGCATTTCATTCGCATTTCCAAATCAGAAATAGTCAATAAGTATTACATTGAAAAATTATTATTAGAGCCAAATGGACTTATACGTATGTATCTTAAAGGGGCGCATTACACCTATTCTTCAAGACGCTATTTAAAAACAATAAAGGAGAGATTATCATTATGAAGCATTTAATCAACTCATTATTTATCAGCTTAATCGTCGGTCTAAGTCTTTCACTATTCTTTAGTATGTTATTTGCAGATGGTAAATATTATCCACTCAATCCACAATCAACTATTGGCATATGGTATTATACTCATTTCACAGAAACTACCGTAATGTTGATTTCTATCATTTTATGGTTACTCATAGGCGTCGTCTTTTTCCTTGGAGATTTTATCTTTAAATACACAGATTGGGGCATTACTAAAGCAACTATAATGCATTTCATAACAACGTATGTCGGATTCTTACCTTTAGCAATGCTTGCCGGTTGGTTTCCACTAACAATGAATTACCTAATCATGTTTACAATTATGTTTATCGTGGTTTACGTATTGATTTGGATTATTCAATTCTTTAAAAACAAGAAATACGTAGATACTATTAACAAGCAACTGAAACAATTAAAATGATTTTATTAAAATTATAAAAGCTATACATTGCACTAAAGTAGTCTCTTCTACAATGTATAGCTTTATGTCATATTTATTTTAAATACGCATGAACTGAATGATATGTCTTTACTAATCTCAAATTGAATTGTAACTACAACTGTCCTTTACGACATCATCGTATCACGGTAAAAACCTAACGAAATGCATTTACAAATATTTTATTCATTATCTCCGCCACTTCTTTAGGACTTTCTTTATATCCTCTTATCACCCAATCTTGTAATACACCAATTACAGCATTACTCATAAAAATTAATAAAAAATACTTCTCTTTTGTCGTTAACATTTTAGTATTTAACACAGGTACGATATTAATTTCAATTCTTTGTTGTATAGTTTTTTTAATAACTTGATGTATTTTATATGCACTATCATCGCCTAATAATTTTAATATCAGTTGCCCTTCACTTAACCAAAAACGAATCATCTTATTTAAAAAGATGGCTTGCGTAGGAATACCTTCTTTTAGAAACTTCTTTTTGGCATTTTTCAATAACATATTAAGGTATATATAAACAAAATCGTCTTTACTTTTAAAATGCGCATAAAAAGTTGTTCTACTTATTTGGCTTTCGTTACAAATATCTTTAATAGTGATATCGGTATATGACTTTCTCGTTAAGAGACTATACAATCCATCATGAATACGATTGAGTGTTCTTGTTATACGACTATCTGTAAAAGCTGTTTGATCCATAGGTTCACCACCTTTTCCGAACATTTAAAGTAAATATGTTCACTATTTATTAATTTATTATCCGCAATCATAATATACGCTTAAGATGATATATAAATAAAGCAAAATGTGTATTAATACAGGAGGGACTACAATGACTCAAAGTATAGCAACATTAAATAATGTAGTTAAAACGTATAATAAACAACGCGTGTTAGATCAAATTAGTATGACTATTAACGAAGGTGAATTACTTGGCTTAATAGGACCTAGCGGATCTGGTAAAACAACTACAATAAAGTGCCTTTTAGGAATGGAAAAGATAGATAAGGGTTCAGCAGAGATTTTTGACCAAAAAATGCCTAATCGAAATATTTTAAAACGATTAGGTTATATGGGACAGACAGATGCATTATATGAAAATTTAACTGCATATGAAAACTTGAAGTTTTTTGGTCATTTATCAGGCCTTAAAGGAAAAGTATTAGAAAATCATATAAACAAGCATATAACGTTAGTAGATTTAGAACATGCTTTAACTAAAAAAGTTAGTCAGTTTTCCGGGGGCATGAAACGCCGACTATCTATAGCAATGACATTATTATCAGAACCGGATTTGATTATTTTAGATGAGCCAACTGTTGGGATAGACCCTAAATTGCGTCAACATATTTGGAAGCAATTTAAAGAAATGACACAAAAAGGTAAAAGTGTTGTTGTCACTACACATGTCATGGACGAGGCAGAACGTTGTGATAAAGTGGGACTTATTGTAGACGGAAAACTATTTGCTTTAGATACACCAGCTAATTTAAAAGAGCAATTTAATGTAGATACCATTGAAGCGGTATTTATTAAAGCTGAGGAGGTTCATAACTCATGAAAATTTTAGCCATTATAGGACGCGTGTTAAAAGAAATGTTACGCGATAAACGTACACTTGCCTTGATGTTTTTAGCACCTATTTTGATATTAACTTTAATGTATTTTATTTTTAATGGGGACGAAAATGATTTGAAAATCGGGTTAGATTCGTCAGTATCTTCAAATATAACTAATCAATTCCCAAATAAAGATGTAACACTACAAACATTTCATTCACACCAAGATATTAAATCTAAAATAGAAAACAATCACCTTGACGGCTTTATTTATCAAGAAAATCAGACGTTACATGTCGTATATACAAATGAAGATCCTAGCAAGTCTAACATGATTAAACAATTAGTTGGCAAAGCAATTCAGCAAGATAAATTAAGCGGTATAAAACACCTTGTAGAAAAATTGCCTGCATCAATGAAACCAACGAACAATCAAAATATAAGCATCTCAAATTCTTATTTATATGGTAATTCAGACAGCAGTTATTTCGATAAAATGTTTCCAATTCTAATAGGTTTCTTTGTATTTCTATTTGTATTTCTAATTTCTGGTATTGCATTATTACGAGAACGTACAACTGGTACATTAGAGCGTGTTTTATCAACTTCAATTCGACGTAGCGAGATTGTGATAGGTTATCTCATTGGATATGGTATTTTCGCGGTAGTTCAAACATTAATCATAGTTCTTTTTTCAATCTATTTATTGAATATTAGTTTAGCTGGTAGCTTATGGTATGTTATTTTAATCAATATTTGTTTAGCAATCACTGCGCTATCAATGGGGATTTTCATTTCTACATTTGCTAATTCTGAATTCCAAATGATCCAGTTTATTCCATTAGTCGCTGTACCTCAAGTGTTCTTTTCAGGTATTTTCCCACTTGAAAATATGCCTAATTGGCTAAGTAATATCGGCTACCTATTTCCGCTAAGATATGCTGGTGATGCATTAACAAATGTCATGATTAAAGGACAAGGCTGGAATCATATTTGGTTTGATTTATTAGTACTTGTCATTTTCACCACCGTCTTTATCATCTTAAACATCGTTGGTCTAAAACGCTATAGACATGTATAAATTTTATAAATCAACCTAATTTATAATTTTACTTTACAATTATAAAATCTATAAATATCAGCATAAAAAACGAGATTGAGACATAAAGATTTTGTGCTCTGGGAAACCGATTAACGGCGTCCCAAAAGCAGGATTTTCGTCAGAAACTCTCACGATTCGACAAAATTTGGAAAACAATTTTGCTCATCGTTCGGTTCTGCTCAAATCCTAAACGCTTTTGTCCCGACCTCGTTTTTATTGTTATTTTACATTCAAATATTTTGTTACTTCTTTATTAATTTCATGATATAAATCTTCATGCTCAGTTAAGCGATAACCAAATGATGGTACCATCTCTTTAATCTTCGGTTCCCAATCTTTGAATTCATCTCGATAGCAACGTTGTAATACATCAAACATAATATCAACAGCTGTTGATGCTCCAGGCGATGCTCCTAATAAGGCAGCTAACGTTCCATCGTCTGAAGTAATAACTTCTGTACCAAATTGTAAATTACCCTTTGCATCTTCAGTATCTTTAATTACTTGTACACGTTGACCGGCTTTAATAACTTCCCAATCTTCATTTTTCGCATTTGGGAAAAAGATTCTCAAATCATCCATACGCTCATCATTAGACAACATTAACTGCGAAACTAAATATTTAGTAAGGCTCATTTCTTTTATCCCAGCAGATAACATCGTTACAATATTATTCGGCTTAACTGATTTAATTAAATCCATATGTGAACCTGTTTTTAAAAATTTAGGTGAAAATCCTGCAAATGGCCCAAATAATAATGAACGTTTACCATCTACAAAGCGTGTATCTAGATGTGGTACTGACATTGGTGGTGCACCAACCGCTGCCTTCCCATAAACTTTAGCATGATGACGATCAATGACCTCTTGATTCGTACAGCGAAGGAATAAACCACTAACAGGGAATCCACCAATATGTTTTGATTGCTTAATACCTGTTTTTTGTAATAGTGGTAAACTCGCACCACCAGCGCCAATAAATACAAAATTAGCTTCATATGTTTTTGTTTCATTACTTCCTAAATCTTTTACTTTTACTAACCATGTCCCTGTTGTTTGTTGTTTAATATCTAATACATTTTGTTTGTATCGAATATCAACACCACGTTGTTCTAAATTATTAAATAACTTTGCAGTTAAAGCACCAAAGTTCACATCCGTACCTGTTTCATCATACGTTAACGCAATCGGTTCATTTGATTTACGACCTTCAATCATTAATGGTACCCAAGATTTCATTTCTTCTTCATCTTGAGATAACTTCATTTTTTCGAATAAAACATTTTTCTGCAATGTTGCTACACGATTTTTAATAAATGCTACATTTTCTTCACCAATAACAAAGCTCATGTGTGGCACCGCTTGAATAAAATGACCTGGGTTATCCAGTTGTCCAGTTTTAACTAAATATGCCCAAAATTGCTTAGAAATTTGGTATTGCTCGTTTATCTTAATTGCCTTATTACAATCAACCGTGCCATTTTTGCCCTCTTTTGTATAGTTTAACTCACATAGTGCAGAGTGACCTGTACCAGCATTATTCCATACATTTGAGCTCTCTTCGCCAGGTTGTGATAATTTTTCAAACACTTTAATGTTCTTCTCTGGTGATAATTCTTTCAATAATGTTCCTAAAGTTGCACTCATAATACCGCCACCTATTAAGATGACATCTGTTTTGCTATGTTGTGTTGTCATAACAAATACAGTCCCCCTTTTTAAAATGAATAATGGAACTTTCAACTAAATTCTACGCATTGATACCACTTTGAATAAATATGTGTCTAAACAGGTTCCTATGGTTAGGCTTTCATATTTTCTGATTATGTATATAAATTAATTTATAAGAACTAAACTACTTTAATTATATACTTTATAAGCCTCAGGAAAAAGACAAAACCATGAACCTTAACAGCTATCAACAATATTGCTTTGATATCCAATTACTCATTTTTCATTTTAACATAAAGCGCTATCATTATTGTAATATCAAACTTCTTACTTTAATAATCCAATAAAAAAAGATGAGACGTTAGAAAACATCTCATCCTGGTTGTATTATATTTTGAAATACATTTTAAAGTAATGACAAAATGAATGTCCAAATACAGATAAAGATTAATAAACAAACACTGTATTTCAATGTCATTTTCAATAATTCTGATTCCTTACCAACTTGTTTAACAGCTGCAGTGGCAATCGCAATCGATTGTGGAGAAATTAATTTTGCAGCTACACCACCTACTGTATTCGCAGATACGAGTAACGAACCACTTGTACCAATTTGTTGAGCAACAGACGCTTGTATCGGTGCGAATAATGAATTGTTATTTACAACAGATCCAGTCATAAATACGCCAATCCAACCTAAAATTGGTGATAATACTGGGAACACATTACCTGCTTTCGCAATACCTTGTCCCATTGCTGCACTTAAACCACCATAAGTTGTAATTTTTGAAATTGCTAAAATGAAGCAAATTGTAAGAACTGGCAACCATAATTCTTTAAATGTTACACCAAATAATCTTCCTGCATCTTTAAAATTAACCTTTTTAGACATTAAAATTGTAATAATAATAGTTAGTAAAATAGCTGTACCAGTTTGTCCTATAATGTTTAATGTTAACACTAATGGTTTATGCGTAATGTCACTTACTGTACCAGGTAAATTAAATTTAAATACTAATGATGATAATGCCCCATTTGGTAAGAATAAGTTTTTAAAGAATGGTGCACTCCAAATCATTACGATAACTGTTAAAACAATGAACGGGCTCCACGCATGTAATACAGCTTTACCAGAGTGTGCTTTAGCAGGTTCGATTTCTTCATCTTTGTTAACACGATAAATATGTTTTGGTTGGAATTTTTTAGAAAATACTGCTAACGCTAACATTGTTAATAACGGTGGAATAATATCTGCTAATTCTGGTCCGTTGAAAACTGTTAATAAACCTTGAGTAACAGTATAAGTAATGGAAACTACTAAAATTGCTGGTAATGTTTCTTTAACTCCTCTTATGCCATCAATGATAAAGATAAGTAAGAATGGAATAACGAAATTAATGATAGCTAATGTCAAAGTTGCTGATTGAGAAACACCTAAAACTGAAACATCGCCAGGTAATTTCAATGTTTCAACCACACCAACTGGAATACCAATTGCACCAAAAGCACCTGATGCTGCGTTTGCAACTAAACATAACATCGCAGCTTTTAATGGGTTAAATCCTAATTGAGTTAATAATAGCGCACAAATTGCAATCGGCACACCAAAGCCTGCTGCACCTTCTAAAAATGCGTTAAATGCAAATCCAATAAGTAAAACTTGTATACGTTGGTCTTGTGAAATATTTGTAATACTATCTTGTATTGTTAAAAATTGCCCAGATTCAACAGTAATTTTGTATAAAAGTACTGCCATCATAACGATATAACCAATCGGAATAATACCTTGGAAGAAACCTTCAACTACTGCACCAGAGGCTATGCCAACTGGCAATTTGAAAAATGGTATTGCAATAAGTAATGTTACAACAAGTGTAGTAATTGCCGCATAAATACCTTTCATTTTAAAGACTGTTAAACAAAGTAAAAATAATACAATCGGTATTGCTGCAATTAAAGACGATAATAATAAATTATCAAATGGATTAAACGTATTTACTAACATAGGCTGACTCTTCTTTCCATAAAGTAGTAGTGTTATTGCTTCATTAAAATCATGCTCTGGCTATAGCTTTTTGTTATCGATAACATTTTCAGAACAGTGAGATCAATGTGATTTTTTTCACAATTAAAATATACCATCTTTTCAGACTATTAACAATATCACTTTCCTATTTAATTGTTTTATTTTTCATTTTAAATCTGTTAATCAAAATGAATTGTACTTAATGTAATAAAGCGACTCATACAATTCATGAATTTTACATAAGACCGTGATAAAATGAGAAAGATACTACGATGAGAAATGGAAGTTATAGCTATGATTAAACAGATAAATGTTTCTAATATGCAAAAATTTGAATCTCAATTAATAAAAGCTCAAGCTGAAGGTTATACACATATTGTTCCATATGCTAATGAAATCATGATTTATCAATCAATGTTAGAAGCTGTTCAATTGCATCCCACATCAATCGTGGTCGATTATACTGTGGATGGTCAATACAAAAACGATTGCCGCTATTTCGGACAAAAATCAATCAACTTTACCGATTGGGCAAACAATTCCAATTATTATCCAAATATGATTTACGCTATTAATCAAACTCTTGAATTAGTACAGCAATATCATATTGAAACGCTATTTGACCTAGCTTTATTAACATTAATAAGCGGTGAATTATCAGTAGATGGTCATGTCGTCTTTGATTTTAAAGCACCTATAGCGACAAGCAGTTCAATATGGGATATTATGCAAACATTTGAAGATATCGATATGATGTCACAGTTCTATTTAAATAAAATCGCGTATATAAATCGACATGCCATCCCTTTTCGAAACGTTTATGTTGAAGACACAGAACAACTTAACGCACCAGATAATTGGTTATATTCTACAAAATTTTTACTTCCTAAGTGGCTATACAAAATATCAAAGCAACGTTTCGATAACAAGCAATTACATCATTTAGGTATTTACACGAAGCAACCTGAACTGTTAAAAAACCATATCGTTTTTATAGGTAATGATTATCAATATGCGGGTAATTCAAAATATTTATTCAATTATTTTGTTAAGCATAACCCCATGACAGCGTGTTATTTCATTACTGACGATCGCCGTGGCCCACATTTTGTATCGCCGAAGTCAGAAGAAGCTGTTGAATTAATAAACAATGCTCGTGTTGTTTTGGTGGAAAATGATATCCCTGACTCACTACAGCCAAATGGTACTTTAATCCAATTACATCAAGGTATGCCATTGATACGATTATTTTTAGATAGTAAAGAAACTACAAAGAATTTGGAAACACCTTATTATCGCGCTAATAGGTATAATCGTTGGTTACAATTTGACTATGTTATCCATTCTGCTGATGATATCAGTCATTTTTATGAAACAGCTTTTCCTAGTCATCAATCAAATGTTTTAGCGTACGGTAACGCTAAACAACAATACTTATCACAAAAGCGTAATGAAACGACAATTCAACAACAATATAAGAAATCATTTAAAATAGATGATAGTAAACCAGTACTATTATATGCACCTATTGGATTAGTGAGTGCGCAACAATTACCACTATCAGATGCTTTATTCAAAGCCTACCATGTCGTTGTACAAGGTGTTGATGAATCAATATTACCGGAAGAGGTAATCGTTGCACCAAATTATCTTAGTGTTCAAGACTTGATTCTTATGTCTGATATTATTGTTACAGATTATTCAAATATAGTATTTGATGCGTTATCTATTGATAAAACGGTAGCTCTATACACCCCAAACCACAGTCAATTTGTTGATGAACAAGGTGTTAATGAAGAAATTTGGAGACATTTTTCAAAAATATGGTATACAGATCGTCAACTATTAATTAGCAACTTAATTTCCCAGGCAATAACAGTTGTAAAATATCCTCAAATACAACATAAAGAACAACCATTTGAATCGATATCTCAACTCATATTGTCTAAGATGAAATCTAATCAACAGCGTTAAAATTCCTTAGTGACTGTAAATGAGTATTAAATGTACTTTAGAACGACAATATTTATACTTGTATGAACACAAAAACGGTAAACCCTAATTCATATTATAGAGTTTACCGTTTTAAATTTTTAACTTATATCATATTTACATAGACTTTATTGTTGATAGTTTGGATCTGCAACCATAGCTTGACCAGTGTGATCAACTGTCACAATTGAATATTTACCATTAGCATTCGGATCTTTAAAACTAAAGACATATTTATAATTTCCGTTGTTCTCTTCAATAGAATAATCATTATAAATTTTATTATTGCTACCAAATTTATTTGCTTCACTGTTAGCTGCATTTAAAGCTGTTTGGAAATTTGGTAACTGTTGTAATGCTTGTGATTTATTACCATTAAATGGATAAATATTTCGTGCAACCGGTGTTGCGTTTTGACCATAATAAGGTGCAACGTAATTTGACTTTTGATTATTGCTAGTTTGATTATTATTTGTTTGGTTTTGATTATTGTTTGTTGCATTTGAATTAGATTGTTGTTGATTATCATTTGTATTGTTGTCTTTGTTTACATCTTTATTATCATCTTTCTTTTCTGTTTTATCTTTAGATGTATCATTAGTTTTTTTATCTTGTTGTTCCGTTTTAGCCTTATCATTTTTATCTTTGCTATTATCCTTTTGTTGGTCACTATCTTGACCACATGCCGCTAAAAATAATGACAATGCTAATAAACCTGTAACTAACTTTTTCATACATATCTCCTCCTATAATTCTAATTCATTGAATAAAGCTTGAAATACATATCTTATATAGCCATGATTTCATGGAATGATACTAAAGACACTCATACAAATGCAGAAAATATTTCCACAACTGTAACAACTACAATCCAAGTTTCTTTTTATTATACCCTAATTTCTAACCTTTATTATTTAATTTTTGTGAATTTTTTGTTTTCTATGTATTTAATCATTTTCATTAAATACTTCATCACAAATTTTAAAAATTAATGCACTAATTAAAACCACATTGCCTTCTTTTTGAATTTTTCAATAAACAACTGGAATTATAGCTCTTTTTCCATTATTAAATCTGTATCTGTGACTTCACCTGTTTGAAAATGATGCTCCCCAACTACAGAAAATCCATGGCGTTGATAAAATGCTTGTGCACGCGGATTATGTTCCCAAACCCCCAACCAAATTTTATGTTTTTGATGTTCTCGAGCAGTTTGCTCAGCTAATGCGATCAATTGAGAACCCCTTCCGCCACCTTGAAAGTCTTCCTTAAAATATATTCTTTGAATTTCTAAATACGATGCACCCATTTTTTCAGTTTGTGCATCGTTGATATTCATCTTAATATATCCTACATTTTCACCATTTTCCTGATAAAAATAATGAAAAGATGATGCATCATTTATTTCTTGTGTAAATTTTTCTACAGTATAATTTTCATCAAAAAACAGTTCGAAATCTTTATCATCATAGTACGCTCCAAATGTATCGTAAAATGTTTGTTTAGCTAATGTGACTAATTCCACCGCATCTTTATCTGTAATTACTTTTATTTCCCCTGTCATATTCTCCCCTCCAACGAGCTGTAGGTTACTTTAAAAATGTTTGTTTATGAGTTCATTTTCTAAGCAACTATGTAAAAATACATTAACACAAAGCAATAACAAATTGTATTTATTGTGTGTAACATCAATAAATGATACATTTATTCCAGTAAAATGATCGTATTTGAAAAGAGAAAAAGAGAGGATGTATCGTTGTGGTAGAAACATTTAAAGCGTTTGTCATTGACAAGGATGAAAGTGGTAAAGTCACATCTACTTTTAAACAGTTATCACCTGCCGACTTACCTAAAGGAGATGTGCTGATTAAAGTCCATTATTCTGGTATAAACTATAAAGATGCTTTAGCGACTCAAGATCACAATGCAGTAGTAAAATCATACCCTATGGTTCCAGGAATTGATTTAGCAGGAACAATTGTTGAGTCAGATGCCCCAGGTTATCAACAAGGCGATCAAGTGATTGTAACAAGTTATGACTTAGGCGTCAGCCATTTTGGTGGTTTTAGTGAATATGCTCGTGTTAAATCAGAGTGGATTGTTAAACTCCCTGATACAATAACATTAGAAGAAGCAATGATTTATGGAACAGCCGGTTATACTGCTGGATTAGCCATTGAACGTCTTGAAAAAGTTGGTATGAATATCGAAGATGGCCCTGTACTCGTAAGAGGCGCTTCAGGTGGTGTGGGAACATTAGCTGTTTTGATGCTAAATGAGCTTGGTTATAAGGTTATCGCAAGTACAGGCAAGAAAGATGTTAGCAATCAATTACTTGAACTTGGTGCCAAAGAAGTTATCGATCGTCTTTCCGTAGAAGAAGATAATACTAAACCTCTTGCATCATCTACTTGGCAAGCCTGTGTTGATCCGGTCGGTGGTGAAGGTATAAATTATGTTACTAAGCGTTTAAATCATAGTGGCTCAATTGCAGTTATTGGTATGACTGCTGGTAATACTTATACTAACTCTGTATTCCCTCACATTTTAAGAGGTGTAAATATTTTAGGCATCGATTCTGTATTTACAGCCATGAAATTAAGACAACGTGTTTGGCGTCGTCTCGCAAAAGATTTAAAGCCTGAAAATTTACATGAAATTAAGCAAGTGATAACATTTGATGAACTTCCAGAACAACTTAATAAAGTAATTAATCATGAAAATAAAGGTCGCATCGTTATCGATTTCGGTGTAGATAAATAGTATTCATAAAAAAAAGACATCCCGTTTTGCGAGATGTCTTTTTATTTTAGTATTTAATATACATGCCACCTGAATCTGGTTCGGTAGGTATAAAACCAAATTTTGCATATAATTTATCCGCCGGGTAGTCTGCGATCAGGCTAACGTATGTACTTTCAACAGCAACTTGTTTAATATATTGCATAATATGCTCCATAATTAGACTACCGTAACCTTGACCTTGATAACTTTTCGAAACAGCAATATCAACAATTTGAAAAGCAGTTCCTCCATCGCCAATCACTCTGCCCATTCCAATCAACTTGTCTTTATCATACAAGGTTATAGTAAACAAGGCATTCGGTAGTCCTTTTGAGGCTGCTTCGTGCGTCTTAGGGCTCATTCCTGCGTTTACCCTTAGTGCGCAATAATCCTCACACGTCGGAATATTATATGTCAATTTAACCACCATCATCCCCACTTTTCATCAAATATTATATCAACTTAGTATAAATGTTTATTTACAATAGTCTTATTCGCTTCTTTAAAAACTTCATGATGACTTGAAACATAGCCCTCTGCATTTGCATCCGGTTCAATATATGTTTTAGCAAGGTTCGCTGCATTTGCACCATCACTAAATGCACTTGCAATTAAATGTGATTTAGCATCATGATAAACAATATCTCCACACGCATAGATACCAGGTATACTTGTTGTCGTATTACCAAAACCTTTAACACGACAATCATCATGCATATCTAACTTTGAAGAAGTTTCGCTCAACAATGTATTACAGCGATCAAATCCATGACTAATAATAACATCGTCAAATTTAACAGATTGCGTATCACCACTCTCGACATGTTCCAAAACGACTTCACTAATATGCGTTTCATCATCATTGCCGACTAAATATTTAATACGTGTTTTTGGGCATAGTTTCACATTTAAATCTGTCACCAGTGTTTTCATTGCTTCATGACCACTTATGTCCTCTTTACGATAAACAACCGTCACGCTTTTAGCAATCTTAGCAATGTCATGCGCCCAATCTAGTGCTGTATTACCTCCGCCTGAAATTAAAACATCTTTATCTTTAAAACGTCTGTAACTTTGTACAACATAATGTAAATTAGTTAATTGATACCTTTCTACACCTTTAATATCTAGTTGTTTCGGATTAATAATGCCCGCACCAATCGCAACGATAACAGCTTTCGAAGTATAGATTTGGCCCGCTTCTGTTTCGACCTCAAAATGACGATCATCCTTTTTCCTAATATCTATCACACGCTCATTTAAATGCACATCTGGCTTAAAATATAAACCTTGCTTAATTGTATCTTTTAAAATTTCATGACAAGGTTTTGGTGCAATACCACCAATATCCCAAATAATTTTTTCAGGATAAATTCTCATTTTACCCCCTAATTCAGATTGAACATCAATCAATCTTACAGACATACCTCGCAATCCAGCATAAAAGCTTGCGTACAAACCAGACGGACCGCCACCAATGATTGTTACGTCTTTCATTATGTGCCTCCTGTGATTCTCTATATTCATTTCTTTCATTAACGCACTCAAATTGATAATAATTATCATTTAAAACCATTATACTATTAATGCTTGCATTGTTAAAATAAATCGCATAGTTAGCTTTGAAATATCAAAATGATTTCATCACTATAAAAAAACACACCTTCCAAAGCTCCAAACCAAATTGTTTTCTTTGAAAGATGTGTATATTTTCAATTCTAATTATTTTATTTTTTAAAAGACTCATCACGTGGTTCTTTAAGGATTGCTTGTCTTAATAAGAAAAACAGCAATAATAAACCTGCAAGCATACCCGTATGCCCTATACCTGCAAATCCCGCAAATGCTTCTGGAGAATATGATTTACCTGTAACTTGGAAGAATCCTTTAGTTACCATCATACCTATTGTGACGATAACACCTATGTTGTATACATAAAAGAACCAATTAAATAAGTAATAACTTGATAATTTAAATAACTTCTCCAATGGTAATAATATTAAAAACATAAACATACCTAAAATAAGTGTATGTGTGTGTACAAGTGATAATTGAGTTGTACCCGTAAAATCATATGCTTTTGTTAGCTCTCTATAAAAGAAGCCACTGAATAGCCCTATGATCATATAAAAAAGAAATGAATATAATAACCTACGCATTTTGAATCCTCCCTCACCTTTTCATTATATCTGATTATAATGATTATAACAGTGACAAAATCGCGAAGAAATCGTACAACCTTTTCGCTTAACATTATCTATTTCATCCAGCACAACATCGTTTTAAACTAAATTACAATAATAGCTATACAATGACGCTCGCTACAAACGTCTTGTATAGCTATTTTTACATTTATTATATTATGACGGAACTTCAGTACGTTTTGTGCTATGTTTTCTAACAATAGCTGATACTAAACTTGATACAGCACCAAAAATCATAAATCCTATGAACATCCACATTGTACTATTTAATTCAATATGATGATTTAAGTACAATAATTCTCTTATACTTGTTGCATAATGCGTGAATGGATTCCAATCGTATACGTATTTTTGATAACTATCAGGCAACATTTGTTTTGGTAATGTTACAAGCTGCATGCTAAAGAACATTAAAATGAAGAAAATTGGAATTGACTTCATACCTAACCATACCATGACACCTAAAATAAGTCCGACGAACCCTAAAATTGCAAATGCTACAAAGATTGCAATACGATTAGGGTGTCCAAAATCAAATCCTTGTACACCTTGCATGAAGTAAATATAAGCAAAGCTACCCGCAAATGCTGCAATAACAGCGAATATCATTTGACCAACTGATGCAATAATACGATGTTGAATTTTAATATTATTACTTGTTCTAAATGCAAAGAACAATAAGATAGAGGTAACAATTGAACCTATCCAAATTGGCATAAACATTAAGAATGGTGCATTACCACCTGCTTGGTGATCTTTAACTTTATTAAGTTTTTCGTTATCTACTTTAACAGGATTTGTTAAATCATTAATGTCTGATGCATTGACTTTAACATTTTGACTTGTTAATGTTTCTAAGCTTTGTTTCGTAATTTGGGCATTAATATTATCACCCATTCCAGTTAATACAGCTGAAGCAATTTGAGAACCTTGCAAGCTTGATCCCTCGCTTACAATTGTCTTAAATTTAGCCTGTTTAACATCGATTTGCTGATTACCCATTTTTTGTTGCATTTGTTGAACAACTTGTGGTGGAATTTCGCCAGAAGCAACTTTTTGCTTCATTTCTTCTTTTTTACTATCCATAACCACTTTTTGTGTTTTGCTCATAGCATCTTTTGAAAAATCTTTATCAATAATCGCTACACCATAGATTTTTTGATCTTTCAAATCTTTTTCTAAATCTTTTTCATTTTTAACTTTAACCCATTTTATTTTATCAGAGTTACTATCTAATAGTTTATCTTCTAATTTTTTCCCAATATTAATATTTTTATCCTGGATTGTTGTACCTTTATCCTCATTTAAAATACCAATTGGTAAATCTTTAGGCTTTGGATTATATGCTGGATAAAAAGCTAAAGAAAATATAACAAGGATAACCATAATTGCTATCGGTGCAATCCATAACATTTTATTTTTAAACATATTCATTTTATTTTTTTACCTCCTTATTAGACAATGTGTTGAATATTTCGCATGTTGTCTATTATAATATGTTAATGGGATTAAACAATACACAATGTTCATCAAGTTGTTTAATAATGAACACATAATCCTATTTTGTTCATTAAAAAGGAGGTTGATTCATTTTTGAAAGAAGATAGGCGAATTAGAAAGACTAAATCCTCCATTAAGAATGCGTTCACTAAACTACTACAAGAAAAAGATTTAGAAAAAATTACTATTCGCGACATAACAACTCGCGCTGATATCAATAGGGGTACATTTTACTTACATTACGAAGATAAATATATGTTACTCGCTGATATGGAAGATGAGTATATTTCTGAACTGTCAACATACACTCAGTTTGATTTGTTACATGGCTCTTCAATTGAAGATATTGCAAATACATTTGTGAATAATATACTAAAAAATATTTTTCAGCATATTCACGATAATTTAGAGTTTTATCACACTATCTTACAACTTGAACGTACAAGTCAACTTGAGTTGAAAATCAATGAACACATTAAGAATAATATGCAACGATATATTAGTATCGACCATACTATTGGAGGTATACCCGAAATGTACTTTTATAGCTATGTTTCCGGAGCAACGATTTCAGTTATTAAATATTGGGTATTGGACAAGCAACCCATTTCGGTTGATGACTTAGCTAAACATGTGCATAATATTATTTTTAACGGACCTTTAAGAATAATGGCAGAAAATCGTTTGCATAAATCAAAGACAAATATACAATCGTAACCATTGTTTGCTTTCCTCTAAATCCTTCAGAAAGGAAATATGAATCATGATTACTTCATTCAGACACTCAGAACATATAGATAAACATATTATAGAAACACCATTAGATCATACAGCTTCATGGATTAATGTTGTAGAACCAGATCGTGAAGAAATTGAAAGTCTTATGGAGCAATATAATATACCTGAAGATTTTATTCGTGACCCATTGGATTCCGAAGAAAGTGCACGTATTGAATACGACGAAGATACTGGTTATTCATTGATTATTATTGACTTACCAATCGTCAATTCAACAAATAGAAGTGTGTTATCTTTCGTTACGATTCCACTAGGTATTATTATCGGGAATGGTATTATTGTCACTGTTTGTGACGCTGAAAATGAATTTTTAGAAAATTTACCAAAACGTGATATTAATTTAAAATTCCATAGCCGTTTCGCATTAGAAATTTTAATTACGATTTCCGATCATTATAATCGCAACTTACGATTATTAAACAAAAGTAGAATTCGTATTGAAAAAGAATTAAAAAACAATATTACTAACAAGCAACTTTTCAAATTAATGGAAGTCGAAAAGAGTTTAGTATACTTTTTAGCCGCATTAAAAGGTAATGATACAATTATTAAAAAATTATTCCGATTACCTGCAATTAAACGTTTTGAAGAAGATGAAGAATTACTAGAAGATTTAATCATTGAAAATAACCAAGCCATCGAAACAACTGAGTTACACCAGCGTATCCTAGAGAGTATCACAACATCATATGCTTCTTTATTATCTAATGATATGAATACGATTATGAAAACATTAACGTTATTCACAGTATTATTAACGTTACCAACACTCGTATTTAGCTTTTTCGGTATGAACGTACCGTTGCCAATTGACGATCATAGTTATATTTCTTGGATTATCGTGGTAGGTATTTCATTAATTCTTGTCGTAATTGTTAGTATTTTCTTATGGCGTAAGCAAAAGTTATAGCTAAAAATAAAAGGTATGACAGTCCGAAGTATAATGTCTATTGCATTAATTCTAAGTGCAATAGCTTATATTTCCTTAACTGTCATACCTTTTTGTTATTCTACAATTTCTTTATTTGATTTTCTTTTCGAAAGTACAAACGTTACTACAACAGCAACTATAAATGATATCGCCATCCCTATAAAATAGTGTAACCATCCTGCATGTACAGGATTAATTGAAATAAATCCTGGCAATCCAGCCGTACCTAATGCGATTGCTTTTACTTTGAAGAAAGCAATATATGCTGAACCAATTCCTGATCCAACTATAGCACCAATAAATGGATATCTTAGTTTCAAGTTAACACCAAACATTGCAGGTTCAGTAATACCAAGTAATGCTGAAATCCCTGAAGCTGATGCGACACCTTTTAATTTTTTGTTTTGTTTTATAATAAAGAATGCTGCAATAGCTGCCCCACCTTGCGCAACGTTAGACATTGTGGCAATTGGGAATATAAATGACCCGCCTGTTTTAGCTACATCCGCAATGAGTGTTGTTTCCACAGCAATAAAGCTATGATGCATACCTGTAATCACAATTGGTGCATATAATAATCCGAAAATCAATCCACCAATTGCCCCACCAAATTCGTAAAGCCAAGTTAAGCCATCTGATAACCAGTAACCTAATTGTCTCGTGATAGGACCGACGAATGAAAATGTTAAAAATGCTGTTATAAAAATAGATAACAATGGTGTTAATAAATTATCTAACACTGTTGGAATTACCTTACGTAATCCTTTTTCAATTGAAGCCAATATGTAAGCCGCTACAAGCATAGGTAACACCTGTCCTTGGTAACCTACTTGATTGATGTGGAAACCAAAAACGTCCCAATATGGTATAACTTTTCCTGCTTCAATTGCTTTTGGAAAATCATACGCACTCATTAGCGCTGGATGAACTAGTATCATACCTAATGCAGCACCTAAAAATGGATTTCCGCCAAACCTTTTGGCTGCACTAAATCCAATTAAAATAGGTAATAATGTAAATGGTGCATTGGCAAAAATATTAATCATTTCTGCTAACCCTGCAAATTGACTATATACATCAATTAATGATTTCCCTGCAAAGAATAAATCTTTCGCAGTTAAAATATTATTTAGTCCCATTAATAAACCACCAGCAACTATGGCGGGAATTATCGGAACAAATATGTCTGACAACATTTTTACAAATCGTTGTAACGGATTCATATTTTTTGCTGATTGGGCTTTTACTTCAGAAGTTGTTGACGCTTCTTTACCCGTTAATTTTTCAAGTTCACCAAATACTTTATTGACTGTACCAGATCCAATTATAATCTGATATTGTCCACCTGTAGAAAAAGTCCCTTTAACTACGTCCATATTGTTTAGCGCTTCTTCATTTACTAAACTTTCGTCATTTAACACTAAACGTAATCTTGTCGCACAGTGTGCCATTGCGTCTAAATTTTCTTCTCCGCCTATCGCATTTAAAATATCTTCTGCGGATTGTTTATAGTTCATATATTTAGCCTCCTAATTAGAACCGGTTCCATTACTCCATTTAATTGTAACCGGTTCCAAAAATATTTGCAATACTGTATTTGTAATTTTTCACATTCACTTATATCATTAATGTTAACGCATTCATTAATCTTGCTATTGCATATATATGTATATTACATTTGTATTTGGAGGTCGTGTTATGAAAAATCGTGGTTATGTCGAACAGCTTTGGCGCGAAGAAAAGTATCACGTATTATTACACAGTCAACAAAGCTATCAATTAATTAGAAATGCTTTAAAAAATGATATTTCACTTAATCAATTACAACAAATGATTGATGAAGCATTATTAATTGAGCCAACTATCGGAAGTATTTGTAATGCGTTTGATCATATGTGGGGTTACTTTAAAAAATGTGCTAATGAAGATGAAAAGAAGCATGCTAAATTGCTCAAATCAAATTTTATGAGTGGAAAGATAGAAAGTGACGTAGTGTTAGACTTTTTAGCAGATTTAGCTGCTAAATACAACGTACGTTATTTAATTGAAAGTCGTGTTTTAAAAACAAAAAGAAAGAGATAGACATTTGAAACTTTAGTTGTAACGGACAAATAGTAGTCATTGGAGTTCAGCAATTCATACTTTTATACTAAAGTTTACTTTAATCTATCTCTCATGGTTTTAAATGTACATATCTATATTAAAGTGCGTTTCATGATGTTAGGAAGATATCATACACCTTTAATTAGTTACTGCATAAATCAATTATATTCTTAATTATTACATTGTTTATATTTTAAATTCGGGGGAGTAATTTTAAGTAATATTTTGTTGTTTGCTAATTCTATTGTTAATAAATTGATATTTTGATGTAGAAATTGAGTGTGCAAGTTAATAATAGATGATTTAGCTAGTAACATAATTAATTCATATATAGTCAAAAAGTTCTGTTAGTTACTGTTCTTGATGAATATTCTTTGATGTTAGGTGTTAGCTATTCTAGATGAGTTTCTTAGATGTGGATGCCTGTCTTGATGAAGTTATCTCTGATGTTAATAAAATACTTGATGTTGATTCTTAGATGTTAGTGCGATGTCTAGATGCTGATTCTATGTTGTGCACTTTCTTGGTGACGTTTCTAGTTGATTATTATTAATCGCATCTCTTGATGATAAATCTAAGGTGTTTATGCATTTCTAGATGTTAATTCTTCGCTGCTTAAGAATTATCTTGATGGTAAATCTAGTTGTGTCATGCATTTTCTCATGATGAATCTAAGGTGTTAATTCATTGTTGCGTGCTGATTCTTGTTGTTTCATTATCTCGATGGTGAATTCTCGTTGTCTAATGCACTTTTCTAATGATTATTCTAATTGTTACGGCAATAACAAGATGGATGTTCTTAGATGTTCACTTTTCTAGATGTTTATACTTATCTTGATGTTTTTCTAAACAGAACTTTTTAAACGCTTTTATTTTGTAGATTGTTAAAAATTTCTTAGTTGATGGTTATTGTTGTTTGGTTTGAATAATTTTGTAGCGAATATTTTGTAACAGGGCTACTAAGAATTTTTATAAACAAGAAGTGATTTCAATCGTACTAAATTCTAGCGTTCGATGACTTAAGTGTATGTCAAAACTTAAATAATGGCGATAAAATTTAAGTAATGGGTACATTTAATATTTTTTGATTCAAACTTCCATTTTGGTCAACATGCTTTTTTTATAACATAGTTGAATATCAAAAAAATATTAGCATATTAGTTCAAAATGGCTATGTATTGTTTTGTGAAATACATAGGTTTGAAATCTATATTAATTATGCACCAAATAATTTAATTAGACTCTATCGAAAATTTCCAAAATTTGCTTACTATCTTTCTAATTTTACTTTTATATTGTACACAATGCATAATAATAAGCGTTTTCATAGTGATTTTCATTATTTTCTTTTATTTTTCACTATTACCTTTTCAAAAATATTCAACTATAATAGTTATACTATCCATGATTTGAAAAAATACCATGTTAAAAATTTAAATGATAGATTTCAATATATATTAGGCAGGAGAGAGAAATATGACATGCCAACTTAAAATACATCATACATTATCGACAGTACCAAGTCGTAATATTAACCAGATTATGGTGTTATTCTCACTAACAAGCAAACTTAACATTACGATTAATGGTGAAACCAAAGACGTAAGTAATTATATAATTTTAATCAACCACGGTGATATTTATAATATTAACCACGGTGAAAATATTATCGAATTAAAGATACCAGTTTTATATTTTTATCAGCAAGACGAGGATTTCTTTAACGGTTACTTAGATCGCCACTTGCTACAATCCAGTAATTATATAAAATCTTTAATCGCTGATTTAATAAGTACCCCGACAAGCTCATCATTAATGGGGAAAAATATCGGACAAAGTATCATTGATACTTTACTTAAAGAAGCTTTTATAAAAATAGATCATGAATATTTACCGAATATAGCCTTAAGTAATCCTGTATTTATTGATTGCGTAAATTATATTCATAGTAATATTGATGCGCATTTATCTTTAAAAGATATTGCGATGCATTGTAACATCTCAGAATCATATTGTTCAAACTTATTTGTTCGATATTTGAGTATGAACTTTAAAGATTATTTTACAAGTATCAAACTCGTTAATGCCATCAATTTATTACTTTCTACAAAACATTCTATTACAACTGTTTCAGAATTGGCTGGTTTCAACAGTCATACAAATTTTGCAAATCAATTTAAAAATTACTTAAACTCCAGTCCGAAGCAGTTCCGTTCACTCGTTTCCAAAATTACAGAACCACCGCAAATACATTTCCAACACGATAACGTATCACAGTTTACTGAGTTAATTTCAAAAATCGATTTAACTGCTCAGCTAGCCACAAATACAACAGATATTAATATAGATGATTTTGACCCGAAAGATCGAAGTCAACGCGCAAAAGTATTTGTTCGTTTTAGTAATTTTAATGAACTCTTTCAATTTATTTTCAATGAGTATTACGATATAAACTTTGAACATTTACCAAAACCCGTCGTCTTCATTGATGATATTCACGATATTGAAGTGAGTCAAACCAATTATAATCTTTTAAATAGATGTTTTGAAAAGCTTTTCGAAAAAAATATAGGCTTAGCCATCGCTATCAAATCTACACAACAATTTGAAACGATGAAACAACTGATTTTAACCTTTTTACAAGGTAACCAAGATTATAAAACAAGCAAAAAACTAGTCAAATTCATGTTGGTATTTTGCTCAAATTCTATGACAGCTGAAGAAATTCATCTATGTCATCTTAAAATTAAAAATAAAAACAAAGAAATCAAGTATAGTGTAACTGTTGATGGTTTTTTAGAAACATATTCAACCGTTGAACAAGTTTATGATGTCATGCAACGTCTTAAATTCCATTATTACTTTATTGATATTGAAAATTCAAAAACAGCAGAACAGCTCATTACTAAAAATCAGCACTATCATCAGACTGATACTCATTTTGAACAGTACAAAAAATTTATATTAGATTCAGGTATTTCATCAACTCAGTTTGTATATAACAATCTGTCAGTAAGTGGTTTTAAATATACTAATGATGGTAAAAATCCAATTCAATTGTCCGACATCGTATATCATTTAATCGCATTACTCCGTTATGGTGGCGGAATAAGTTATCAATTATTAGATGATCATTCGAATTATATATCTTTGTATAACAAGTATGGTAGCCCCCTTCCATTAATGCATCTATATAAGATGTTCAGAGCTTTTGTAAATGAGGACATAGAAATAACTAATAATTATGTATTGAGTCGTAAAGATAATAATTACCACTTCTTATTATTCAATAAAATTAACGATCGCTATATGTCAGATGTAAAACAAGATTTCATTTTTCATAATGAACTACCACAAGATTCATTAATGATCATTAAGACTTTGAATCATGAACATGGTTCAATTCAACATTTGCTGCCAATGAGTGACAAACTTGTCTACATTGAAAAAGAAATTTTAGATGAATTAGACAAAACTAATTATCCTAAAACAGAACTTGCTGTCCAGGAGGAATCAGGTAAAACTTTTGAGCTTAAGTTAAACCATGATGAAGTGAAATATATTTGCTTCAAACCAAGCTAAAATAAACTCTCGTGTTTAGCACCTTATATTAAAGGCTATTTATATTGTAAGGAGATGGTTTAATATGAGTAACCAACATGCAATTCAAGCAATAGAAGATGTTTTATCAACGTCAAAAGTCGGTGTTTTATCAACTGCATTTAATAATAAACCTAATAGTAGATATATGGTTTTCTATAATGATGGTCTTACATTGTACACTAAGACCAATATTCATTCTGCAAAGGTAAAAGAAATTAAAGAAAACCCAGCAGCCTATGTATTGTTAGGTTACAATGATACGACAAATCGCAGTTTCGTTGAAATGGAAGCCACGATAGAAGTAGTTACTGATCGAAAAGTAATCGATTGGTTATGGGAGACTCAAGATAAAAGCTTTTTCAGTTCAAAAGAAGATCCAGAACTTTGTGTTTTAAAGGTGACACCACAATCTGTTAAATTGATGAATGACAAATCATTAGACACACCTATCAAAATCGATTTATAACACAAAGTGTATATAGGAAATAACTTTTATGTATTCTAGCTATAACAATGTTAAACACTTGAAATAACTCGTTATAATTAAAGTTTTTAATATCTTTACAATTCAATTTGCAATGTATTGTTTTTTAGACACACTTTATTCACATTTAACGTGATTAGGGTGTGTCTTTTTAAATTAATTTTATGTAATATAAATACTGCATTTGCAAACTGTTGCACTTTTAGGTATAACAGAATTAACTACATTTAAGGAGATTGATGAACCATGAAAAAGAAAAAAGGTTTTGGTCTTGGTATTAGTTTAATCGCCATCATGTTAATTGTATGTATTGTATTAGTAATCATGATGATGACTGGCGGAAAGAAAGATACATATTATGGAATTATGAAAGATAATACTACTATTGAAAAAATGATTAGTGAAAAAGATGAAAGTATTGAAAAAAATGTTAAATTACCTTCAGATTCAGATGTTAAAGTTAAAAAAGGTGATTTTGTAATTGTTTATAAATTAGCAGATTCAGATAAAATTGTTAAAGTAAAAAAAGTTGACCATGATGACGTCCCTCACGGTTTAATGATGAAAATTCATGACATGGGCAAAATGCACATGAAACACTAATTGTAATTTAAATTACAAATTTTTGTTGCCATCAAGGTATATAAGAGTAAAAGCAGCGGTAAGTTGATTTCCAATTTGGAATCATTTTACTGCTGCTTTTTATATTTGAAATACTTTCATATTGAATGGGTCCACTTGTGGTTCGCCTGCGCTTTGCGCATGCATAAAAGCCCCTAACAACCATTGGTTGTTCCTCTTGTGGTTCGCCTGCGCTTTGCGCATGCATAAAAATCCCTAACAACCATTGGTTGTTCCTCTTGTGGTTCGCCTGCGCCTTGCGCATGCATAAAAGCCCCTAACAACCATTGGTTGTTCCTCTTGTGGTTCGCCTGCGCCTTGCGCATGCATAAAAGCCCCTAACAACCAGAGGTTGTTCCTCTTGTGGTTCGCCTGCGCCTTGCGCATGCATAAAAGCCCCTAACAACCAGAGGTTGTTCCTCTTGTGGTTCGCCTGCGCCTTGCGCATGCATAAAAGCCCCTAACAACCAGAGGTTGTAAGGGGCTCTAAATGTCAGATAGTAATTTTTTTAAATTGATTTTAAATATTCTTGACCTTTTTCTCTATCGTATACATTTTCCCATTTAGCAATAACTACTGTTGATAATGCGTTTCCAATTACGTTTACGCATGTACGAACCATATCTAATATACGGTCAACACCAATAATTAATGCTAAACCTTGTGCTGGCAAGCCCATTGCACCTAATGTTGTAAGTAACACAACAATTGATGTACCTGGTACTGCTGCCATACCTTTAGATGTAATCATTAACGTTAGCATCAAAACAATTTGTTCTGACAATGTTAAATGCATACCATACATTTGTGCAACGAATAATGCTGCGATTGATTGATACAACGCAGAACCATCTAAGTTAAATGTATAACCAATTGGTATAACGAAAGATGTAATGTCTTTAGGTGAACCGAAGTTTTCCATTTTCTTCATCATTACAGGTAATACAGCTTCTGAGCTTGATGTTGAAAAAGCTAACAGCAGTTCACTTTTTAAAATCTTAATAATGCTCATAATATTAATACGACACATCCATGCAACTATTCCAAGTACAACGAATACGAAGAATACCATTGCAAAGACAACTACTAATACTAATTTTAATAGTGGTAATAATGCTGATGCACCAAATGTAATAATTGTAGTACAAATGAATGCAAACACACCAAGTGGTGCTAATTTCAAAATTTTATTAATCATCCAGAACACAGCTTCTAATGATCCACTTAAGAAATCTTTAACTGGTTCTGCTTTTTTACCTACTGCAGCTAATCCTAATCCAAAGAAAACTGCGAAGAAGATAATCGGTAACAATTCACCTTTATTCAAAGCTTCAAAAAAGTTTGTTGGAATAATATGTACAATGGTATCAATAAAATGATTACCATATGTAGATTGTTCTGCTGCATGAGCAGTTGATTGATATTTAGAAATATCACCTTTAGGTAACTTATTTGGGTCTAATCCAGCACCTGGTTTAAACAGGTTACCGAAGATAATCCCTAAACCTATTGCGATTGTTGTAATAATTTCAAAGTAAAGTATTGTTTTCCAGCCATAACGCCCTACAGTTTTCGATTCCCCAACGTTCGAAATAGAAAGCGCTAGTGAGCAAAATACAACCGGTATAACGATCATTTTAATTAAATTTAAAAATACATCGCCAAATGGTTTAATATAATTTGCTACATTCTCTTGTCCATATAATAAAAGTCCTACGACAACACCTAACACTAATGCAATAACTACTTGCATAGGTAGGCTAATTTTTCTCTTGAATAGAGCCATAGTACAAACTCCCCTTCATCTGACATCACTCAATTATATCAGATAATTGATAATTATCTATAAAAATTTAAACTATTTAAACTTTATAGATGTCAAAATTGACAATTTTTCATATCAAAACTGTATAATACAAACAATTAAAACTCAACAAATTTATCGCTAGTGCTATATAAATGTTCTATTTTACTTTGAAGGCTTGTAATTTTGATTAAAATATTTATGCTTAGCAGTTTTTAAGCTTTTCTTAGTTTCAGTATCAAAGCCCTCAACAAATAAACCTTTATATGTACTAATTGGTTGAACTATATAAGTTACACCCGGTTCATCTTTAAAAGTAACTTCTTTATAGTAGAGACCTTTTTTTGCACTATAAAGTGTCTCTTCAGACTTAATTTTATTTTTCAAATTTTTCTCTTCTAAATAACTGTCAATTAGTTGAATATTCTTGTGGCCCTGATAAGTCTTTAGACCAAAGAAAAATGCAACTGCAACAATTAATGAAATAAATAATATGATGACAACTTTAAAGACATTGCTTTTCTTCTTCATTATACGACTCCTTTTTGATTATCTGTTCAGTATGAACGAATAAATTTATTTAATAAAGAGATTTTACCAGATTGTAACAATTTTTTTATTCACAATTTTAATGATGAAATTTGAATTTCAAATGCACATCTTTTATTAAATTTAATAACAAATCACATTTTACTATTAATTAAAATAATTGACTACTTTGAACGATTAAGATTGATATAATTGCATTCGTGGCAATTGTAAAAAACTTTCAATCCGCCTATTACCGATAAAAATACTAGGTTATAATTTAGAATTGTATTTTTTAACATTAAAATTCAATTTAAGACAATTCGATGATTGCGATGAAATCAGTACTTGACAACTATTACACTTCATAATATTGTTTATTTTAACAAGGAGTGATTGGATGTATGTAGAAAACAGTTATCTTAGTAAACAGCTATGTTTTTTATTTTACGTTTCTTCAAAAGAAATAATCAAAAAATATACAACATATCTGAAAGAGTATGATTTAACCTATACAGGTTACATTGTTTTAATGGCGATTGAAAATGATGAGAAACTTAACATCAAAAAATTAGGTGAACGTGTCTTCCTTGATTCTGGAACATTGACACCATTACTAAAGAAATTAGAAAAGAAAGATTATGTCGTTCGCACACGTGAAGAGAAAGACGAAAGAAACCTTCAAATTTCACTAACAGAACATGGTAAAGAAATCAAAGAGCCACTGACAGAAATTTCGATTAAAGTATTTAAAGAATTTAATATTTCAGGTCCTGAAGCATCTGAATTAATCCAAAATTTGCGTAATTTTGTTTCTAAAAATTTCGACAATTACGACAAAAAGTAATACCCCTTTTTGCATAAGAATAAGGGCAGAATTAGGAATAAATATCTTTATTCATTATCTTTTACATTGTTACGTGAATTTCGATGCTTATTTCGTTTGCCCTGATTCTTATTGCATCATCCTACCTATACATATTGATTATTTATCCCCTTTTACTTTATCTTTTTATTTCCTACTCATATAATGACTTTATACAACAAATATAATGATGGAAGTGATTATAATGAATTTCAATCAATTCGATAGTCAAAACATTTTTAATAATAATCCAAGTGATACATTTAAAGATTTAGGTAAACAAGTATTTAATTATTTCTCTTCACCCACGTTCCCCACAAATATATATGACATAGATAATGTTTTTTATTTAGAATCTGAATTAGCTGGTGTTAATAAAGAAGATATCCAAATAGATTTCAATAATGATGTTTTAACAATACAAGCTGTTAAACATTTAAAACATCCAGATGAAAATTTAACTTTAGATGAACGAAAAGCTAATCAATTATATCGTCAATTCGATTTTGAAAATATTGATAAAAATAAAATTACTGCAAATTTTGAAAATGGTCTTTTAACAATGACATTACCTAAAATTCAACCAAATCAAGATACGTCATCATCAACAACAATTCCGATTTCTTAATCAAATACAATCAAGCCTTAATATCATGCTCCTACTTAGGCACATGAAGATTAAGGCTTTTTAAATATCTTAATTTTAATAATGCTTATTAACTCATTTTTTCCAAAGTGCCATATTCTTTCTGATACAAATGTCGCATCGTTAATAATGCGATGACGCCAAACAAAGCCAGAAAAATAAATGCGAGGTGACTTGAGCCAGTTAAATTAGCAACATATGTTATAACTAATGGCGGGAAGAATCCTCCTAAACCACCCATCATGGATACGATACCATTCGCCGAACCAGCTTCATTTGAAAAGTATGATGGTACTAATTTAAAGATTAAACCATTACCGATTCCGGCACAGACACTAATCGTTAAACAACCTGCAGTAAATAACGCGATATGATCAGAGATGCCTAATATAACTGCCCCTATAATCATCACTATAAAATCTATCATCAGTACTTTAACTGCATTAAATTTATCTCCTAATATACCACCAACAGGTCTTAAAAATGTTGCAAGGGCAATAAACACACCTGAACGAATTCCTGCATCTACCTTATCAATACCAAAATGGTTCACTAAATAGTTTGGTAAGAATATACCAAATGCTACAAAAGCACCAAATGTAATAAAATACCATAAGCTTAAATAATATAACTTATAGTTTTTTGAGAGTGTTCTCATTTGGGACATAAGCGGCACTTTAACTTTACGTTCTTGTGCATCTCCAAAGATAAACATGATTAATGCGAACAACGCAATAATAATCAAATAGCTTCTAACTGTTGTTTGCCAACCAATGATGCCAGCTATCGGTGGTGCTAAAAAAGAAGAAACCGCTGTCCCAATATTTCCCATACCATAAATACCATTTGCTAATCCTACTTTTTCTTTAGGAAAATACTTCGGTACAGATGTTACCCCAACTGAGAAAATCGCGCCACCTACACCAAGGAAAAATCCTGACGCCATTAACATACCCGGTGTTTGTGCTTGGCTTAAGAAAAATATCGGGAATAACAATACGATAAAACTAGTAAAGAATACCCATTTAGCGCCAACAATGTTTGTTAGATAACCAAATGGCACACGGAGCACCGATCCCAAAATTACTGGTATGGCTAAAATCATTGAGATTTGTCCTTCTGAAACATTTACATCTTGTTTAATGAATGGCATTAACGGCGCTATAATACTCCACGCCATGAACCCAACAACTAAACTTAAAGTTTGTAATGTTAGTTGAAAGCCACCTTTTGTTTTATACATACGTTTCACCTTCATCATAATAATATATTTTTAATAGATACCAATACTCTGTCTATAAGTTAGAGGTCAATGTTATTTAAAAATGCCTTCAAATGTTTGAAAACATTATTCATAGACAAAGTATTGATTATATATTTATTTTATAATGATTGTGAAAAACTGAACATAAGGACATTCCCTTATTTAGATGGCAATTTCCCCTAAACAATGTACCTCCTTATTCAAAAAGACAATCTTTTATCATGATTTAAAAACTAAAATTCCCTATTAAGTAAAGTCCCCCCATTACCAAACATAAAATAGGTTATATTTTCTTCTTGAGTATCACGTTACGTCACCCTTTATGATAACTATATAAGGAGGGATACAATGTACAAAATCAACATTATTAGAAGCGATTATATATATAATCAATTGTTAGAAATACCATTAAATGAGCGTATATCATTTTTCACAAATGAAATTTTAGTACCGTTTAAAGGAAAGTTCGATGCGCAAAATATTCCAATTCAAAATGACAAGACGCCATCATTTAGTGCAATTCAATTATTAGATGCATTCCAGAAATCACCAGAGCACATGAATGATTCCGATAAATCTTCAATTCAATGCTTTGATGACTTATTTTGGCACAACTGTGAACAATATTTAAAAAATGCTATAAATCATTTTGAAAAGTACGGTATTAAATCTAAAATATCCAATTATAACTTCACTGCTTTACTTGGAGATAGTAAAAAGCCATTGATGTATCTAAACGAAAATCGCTGTGGCGACGGTGGTATCCCAGGTTATATTATGATTTACTTAGTACCGAGTCCAAGTACTTTAAATTCGCTAAAAAGCATTATTGCACATGAGACAAATCATAATATGAGATACCAATATGTTAAATGGGATGGTGGCAGTCTTCTTGAATTAATTATTTCGGAAGGTTTAGCTGAAAATTATGTAGAGACATTATATGGTCAAAATTATATTGGTCCTTGGGTAACAAATATAGACTGGGATAGTGATAATATTAAAATCAAAGAAATCATTTATAATCATTTACATTTGAATCATATGTTTGATGCGCTACCTTACCTCTATGGCGACGAAATAAGTACACTTCAAGGTAGACAACCCGTTGGCTTACCGCACGCTGCAGGATATGCTTGTGGCTATTACTTAATAAAATATTTTTTTAAAGAAGACTGGGATTCCAATTGAAAAGGCTACAATTATGCCGGCTAAAAAAATCATGAATGAGGTGACCGAATTTTGGCATACACATACACTATAAAAGACATCACGAAGATTACAGGTGTCACAAAAAGAACCTTACATTATTATGATGAAATTGGCTTATTATCTCCAAAGAAAAACAATAAAAATTATCGTATTTATGAACAACAAGATTTAGAAAAGTTACAAAAAATTTTAGTGTTTAAATCTTTAGACTTAGATATTTCTAAAATAAAGCAATATATTTCATATGAAAATGATGAACTTCGCAAAATATTATCTGAAGAACTTACAAATTTGGATAAAAAAATTTCTGACTTGCAAGCTATACAACAATCAATAAATAATTTTGTAAATGGTGATTCACTTTTGAATTCTGGTATTCTAAATAACCCGTTACAATCACAATATGATACTGAAGCTTCAATAAAGTATGGTAATACAAAAGCATATCAATCATTTATTAAACGTCAAGACAGCCTTCAAATTGGTGATATACAACATGAAATGACATCATTATTCAATCAATTTAATCAAATGTCTTTAAATAATCATCCAATTCAAGCTTGCCGAGATATCGTATTAAAATGGAAAGCATTGATGATTTCCATTGCAGATTTTGATGATAGAACTTTATGTTGTATTGCTAAAACATATGAAAATGATACTCGCTTTAAAGATTATTTTAGTACTTATCATAATGAAAATTTAACGTCGTACATTTCAAAAGCTGTCCATTACTTTTTATGTAAATAAGGTACTTATAATCAATTTAAAACGATATAAATTCGAACACAAATAATCATATTATATTTCTCGCGTCCAACAATATTAGACAAAACACAAATCTATTTATGATGCCGAACAAGCTATATGCAGTTGATAGACCACATTATAAGAGCGCCAGGAGATGTTGATGTTTTCATCTTCTGACGCTCTTTATAACAACTAAAAATCTAACAGTTTCTTTTTCAAAGCATATTCAACGAGTTCTGGTTTACTTTTCAATCCAAGCTTCGTCATTATGTGTGTCTTATGCGCTTCTACTGTCTTCACTGATACAAATAATTTCTCGGCGATTTCCTTATTACCATAACCTTTTGCAATGAGAGGCAATATCTCCAATTCTCTTTTTGATAAAATTTTAAAAGGATCCGATGTATTAACTTGATCATGAATCGAATTAGATACAAACTCATTCACTAAAGATGTTGTGAGTTTCATATCTACATAAGTTTCGCCTTTGTATACAGTTCTTATAGCTAACAATAACTGTTCATCTGGTGCATTTTTTAATATGTAACCTTTGGCGCCATTACGTAACACATGGAATAAATATTCCTCATCATCAAACATCGTTAATATTAAAATTTTGGTTTCTGGAAAACTATCAGCAATTTTACTCGTAGCGATAAGTCCTGATTCTCCAGGTGGCATGCTCAAATCTAAAAGCAAAACATCCGGTCTAAATTCCATAACTTTCTGATAAGCCTCAACACCGTCTGCAGCTGTTGCAACTACTTCCATATCATCCTGATAATTTAAAATCATCGAAAATCCTGTACGCACTACAGCGTGATCATCAGCAATTACTATTTTCAATTTTATTCCCCCACTGCATGTTTCAAATTGGAATACTTAATCTAACTTTGGTACCTTCACCAATCTTTGTTTCAATATCCACAATACCATTCACAAGTTCTGCACGCTCATTCATCCCATACAAGCCAAGACCTGACCCTTTAGGTTTCGAACTAGGATCAAATCCATTCCCATAATCTATAACTTCTGCGACTAAATGTTGACCTTGCTGACAAATCGTAACATGTATGTCATTAATATCAGCATATTTCAACGCATTTAATGTAGCTTCTTGTACAACTCGATAAACAACTGTTTCAATTTCACTATCAAAGCGTACATTCTTAATATTAGAATGATACCTTATGTTGATTCCATAATTTTCCTCAAACTGCTTAAAATACGATTTGAACGCTGCCTCAAGTCCTAAATCATCAAGTGAAGCTGGACGTAATTCTACTGACATATTTCGTATGTCATCGATTAATTTTGCAACGATATATTCAATATTCTCAGCATCTTTAAGTAGTTTTTCTTTATCCTGTTGATATTTTAATAGGCGTAATTGTACATCTACATTTAACATTTCTTGAATGACACTATCATGTAATTCCCTCGATATTCGCTTACGTTCATTTTCCTGAGCAGAAATTGTTTTACGCATCATACGTTGTTGATGTAGCTTTTCTTGTTGTTCGATTTGAGACGATACATTTTGTAAAGTAAACGCGTGAATGCCTTTGTCAGGATCAATAGTTTGATACGTCGCTGTAAAAGGCATTACTTTGTGGTCTTTCGTCTTCATAAACACTTGAAAATTAGATGCTTGAACTTGCATAGATTGCAAGAAGCAATCTTGACATGACTGTACATCATACGCATTAGAATACCCTTCACATCTATGGCAAATTGCATTGGTTACTGCACTATAGTTATCTTTTTCAGATAAAATATCCTTTGCTGCATCATTCATTGCAATGATTTTCCCACTATCATCAACAAATACTATTTTTTCAATCGAATGTTCATAATACTTTTTTAGTAATACGTCTAATTGAATTTCATCATCACATGTCATTGCTTTCACCCTAATTACTTTCGTTATTTATCATCATTGAAAATGCCAAATTTATACTGAATATCTTCATAATCGAAAATTTTCGGCAATGGGCGTCCATCTCTTTGGCCAAATAGCAACACGCCATAAACTTGATTTTTATACCATAATGGAACAGCAAATACTGCCGTTAATGATTCACTCAATAATATTGGATAATCAATCTTTTCTTCAGGTCCTAACGCCAAACCTACATTTGCAATTATCATACGTTTTCCTGTTTTCATAACAGTTCCAGCTAAGCCTTTACCTTTTCTTAAAATAATCAATTTAAAGCGATTATTTTTATTACCTGAAACATAATGCCATTTAATTGGAGATGAAGGTTTATTAGATTCATAGAAAGCGATTGCCGCAAAATCATACCCTTCTTCTTTGCGTATTTTATCTAATGTCTCTTGAAAACTTTGATCTTCAATCATTGCTTCTGGTGTCAATTCTCTCACCTCTTATGTTCACGCTTTATTTTTACGGTAAATAATATATCTACGATTTATATATGTCAAAGGTACACTCCACACATGTACTAAACGTGTGAATGGCCAACATGCCATAATTGTAAATCCTAATATTATATGAATTTTAAATGCGATTGGCACACCACTCATTAACTCTGCATCTGGTTTCAACATAAATAATTGTCTAAACCAAATTGATAATGATGTACGGTAATTAAAGTCAGGATGTTGCCCATTTGTTACAAGTGTCGCATAACATCCCATAAATACGATAATTAATAATAAGACATTTACAAAAATATCCGACGCAGAACTTAATTTACGTATACTCTTTGTAGTAATACGTCTAGCCGTTAATAAAAACATACCAATCAGCGTTATTATACCAAATATACTACCAATATACACAGCGCCAATATGATATAAATGTTCTGAAATACCGAAGGCATCCATCCAAGATTTAGGAATCAATAACCCAACAATATGCCCGAAAAATACCGGTATAACCCCTAAATGAAATAATAAGCTTCCCCACATCAATTGCTTTCTTTCAATTAATTCTGTCGATTTTGCCGTCCACGAAAACTTATCATAACGATAACGTCCAATATGCCCTGCTATGAAAATGACTAGGCATAAATAAGGGAATATAACCCACAAAAATTGATTAAGCATGATGTCCCACTCCTTTAGATGCTGTCAAACATAATTTCAATGTCTTTCTTAATGCCTGAATCACATAAGCGTATGGATTATTCTCTTTACCAAGTGCATTCGCCATCACATAAGTTCCGTCTTCAATAATCATAATAACTAATTGGATATTCTCTTCAGCTCTTGGATCATTTCGCCATTCTGCTACTTGTAAAAATTGCAGCATCAACGGTAGATAATCAGAGAGTTCATTATCTACCATTTCCAGTCCAAACATCTCGTACAACACCTTTAGTTTTGCTAACATTTGTCCACGTTCTTTTTGTGTATCAAACTTGTTATACGTCATATATAATGGTGCTTTTTTTGTAAAATCAAATGTATCTGTATAAATCGCTTTAATTTCTGATAATGAAAATGTCATCATTACATTTCTGAATGCAATTAAATCGTCAAACCCTGGGTGATGTTCCGAAATAGTTTCTTCAAAAGTCATCGGATGAAACGTTAACTTATCTGGAAAACATAACTGTTGTGCCATATATCCAAAACTTTCTTGATATTTTTTAAAATTATCGAAATTAATCACGGAAAATCCCTCCATAGAAATTCTCATTATAAATTTCTTGACCAGTTTTCCCTGAACCTACTGCGACTCCACAACCTTCACAGTTATCTCCAAAATGTTCGCCACCATAGTTATATCCCGTACTACCTTGTGCATGATACGTATCCAAGTATGTTTCTTTATGAGAAGTAGGAATGACAAATCGGTCTTCATATTTTGCTAGACCTAGTAAGCGATACATATCTTCAGTTTGTCGTTCAGTTAAACCTAAGCGTTCTAAACGTGATGTATCAAATGCTTGTTGTGTAACTTGAGATCTCATGTAACTTCTCATCATTGCCATACGTTGTAAAGCTTCTTTTACTGGTTTTGTATCTCCTGCAGTGAAAATATTTGCTAAATATTCAATCGGCAAACGCATTTCTTCAATAGCTGGAAAAATGCTATCAGGATTTTGATTTGTATTTTTTCCTTCGAAATAGCTCATAATTGGGCTAAGCGGCGGACAATACCAAACCATCGGCATCGTTCTAAATTCAGGATGTAATGGAAATGCTAACTTATATTCAATTGCTAACTTATAAATCGGTGAGTTTTGCGCTGCTTGAATCCAGTCATAACCAATGCCATCTTTTTCAGCTTGAGCAATGACTTCTTCATCAAATGGATCTAAAAATAAATCCAGTTGTTTTTCATATAGATCATTTTCATCAACTGCTGATGCAGCTTCATGGACTCGATCCGCGTCATACAATAAAACGCCTAAATAACGCATACGTCCTGTACAAGTTTCAGAACATACTGTAGGCATTCCTGCTTCAATTCTTGGGAAACAGAATGTACACTTTTCAGCTTTGTTCGTTTTCCAATTGAAGTAAACTTTTTTATATGGACAACCTGTCATACAGTATCGCCAACCTCGACATGCGTCTTGGTCGACTAACACAATGCCGTCTTCGTCACGTTTATACATAGCACCTGAAGGACATGATGCAACACAACTTGGATTCAAGCAATGTTCACATAAACGTGGTAAATACATCATAAAAGTTTCGTCAAATTGGAATTTAATATCTTCTTCTATTTTTTGGATGTTAGGATCTTTTGGACCTGTAACATGACCACCTGCTAAGTCATCTTCCCAGTTAGGTCCCCATTCAATTTCAATGTTATCCCCTGTAATTTCTGAATACGCTCTAGCAACTGGCGAATGCTTCCCTGATTTCGCAGTTGTTAAATGTTCATAATTATAGTTCCATGGCTCATAATAATCTTTAATTAATGGCATATCTGGGTTATAAAAAATTTTACCTAATGCAATTTTTGAAATTCTACTTCCAGATTTTAATTCGAGTTTCCCTTTACGATTTAGTACCCAACCACCTTTGTAGTGTTCTTGGTCTTCCCAACGTTTCGGATACCCTACACCTGGCTTTGTTTCTACGTTGTTGAACCACATGTACTCAGCACCTGGGCGATTTGTCCAAGTGTTTTTACATGTCACACTACACGTATGGCATCCTATGCATTTATCTAAATTTAATACCATCGCAACTTGCGCTTTAATCTTCAAGCCAATTAACCTCCTTCATCTTTCTAACTGCTACATATAAATCCCTTTGGTTCCCAATTGGTCCATAATAATTAAAGTGATAACTAATTTGTGCGTATCCTCCGACTAGTTGTGTTGGTTTCAAATGAATTCTAGTCGGCGCGTTGTGTGAACCACCACGTGTATCTGTAATTTCTGACCCAGGCGTTTGAATATGTTTATCTTGTGCATGATACATAAACATTGTGCCTTTAGGCATACGATGCGAAATAACTGCTCTTGCCGTTACAACACCATTACGGTTATACACTTCTAGCCAATCATTATCTTGGATATCGTGTTTTTCAGCATCTTCATTTGATATCCAAACCGTTGGACCACCTCTAAATAATGTCAACATATGCTTATTATCTTGATACATTGAGTGTATATTCCATTTTCCATGAGGCGTTAAATAACGCAGTACCAAAGCATCTGTACCACCTTTAATTTTCTTATCTCTATTACCAAATACCATTGGTGGCAATGTCGGTTTATATACTGGTAAGCTTTCTCCAAATTGTTGGAAAACTTCGTGATCCACATAATAACTTTGACGTCCTGTTAATGTTCTAAAAGGTACTAGACGTTCTATATTCGTTGTAAATGGTGAATATCGTCGACCTTGTTTATTTGAACCTGGAAATACTGCTGTCGGTATGACTTCTCGTGGTTGTGAAGTTATATTTAAAAACGAAATTTTCTCAGCAGCGCGTTCGCTAGAGATATCTTTTAACGGCATTCCAGTTTGTTCTTCGAGATCTTCATATGATTTTTGTGATAATTTACCATTCGTAGCAGATGAAATACTTAAGATTGCATCAGCTACATTACGCGCTGTATCAATACGTGGACGATTCGCTCTCACAGATTCATCATTTGTATCACTCCACGTACCTAACATACTTTTTAATTCTTCATATTGTTCACTGACACCGAAACTTACACCATGTGCTCCAACTTTCCCTTTTTCAAGTACAGGACCAAGCGTCACATATTTGTCGTAAATTTTAGTGTAGTCGCGTTCTACAATTGCAAAGTTAGGCATTGTACGTCCAGGTACCGCATCAATTTCACCCTTCGACCAATCTTTCACTACGCCATATGGTGTTGAAATTTCTTGTTTCGTATCATGACTAAGTGGTGTTGTCACTACATCTTTAAACGTTCCAGGTAAATAGTCTTTTGCCATTTCTGAAAATGCTTTTGCCAACGTTTTATAAATATCCCAGTCTGAACGCGATTCCCATAATGGATCTATAGCTGGATTGAAGGGATGTACATATGGATGCATATCTGTAGATGATAAATCATGTTTTTCGTACCATGTTGCTGCAGGTAATACAATGTCAGAATATAAAGGTGTTGCTGTCATTCTGAAATCTAAAGAAACGACTAAATCTAATTTGCCTGTTGTTTCCTCACGCCATTTAATTTCTTCTGGTTTATCATCTTCATTCGGTGTGGCTAATAAACCTGATTTTGTTCCAAGCAAATGCTTCATAAAGTATTCTTGTCCTTTTGCAGAACTTGAGATTAGATTTGAGCGCCATATAAACAGTGATTTCGGATGGTTCTTTTTCAAATCCGGATCTTCGATTGCAAATTGCGTTTGTTTTGACTTAACTTCATCTATCGCGCGTTTTAAAATCTCTTCATTTGAATTTACGCCTTCATCTTTTGCTTCTTCTGCGAACAACAAGCTATTTTTATTAAATTGTGGATATGATGGTAACCAACCAAGTCGAGCTGCTAATACATTATAATCAGCTGGATGTTGATGTTTTAAATCTTCTGATTTAGCTAAAGGTGATTTCAAACGTTCTACATTCGATTCTTCATACTTCCATTGATCTGTCGCAAAATAGAACCAACTTGTACCATTTTGCAATCGTGGTGGCCCTTGCCAGTCTTTCGCAAAAGCAACTGTGCTCCACCCTTCTATTGGACGACATTTCTCTTGCCCAACATAATGAGCCCAACCGCCACCATTCACACCTTGACAGCCACATAATAAAACTAAATTTAAGATTGAACGATAAATCGTATCTGAGTTAAACCAATGGTTAATACCTGCACCCATGATAATCATTGAACGTCCTTCAGTATCGATAGCGTTTTGCGCAAATTCTTTAGCTACTTGAATGACGACACTTTGTTTTACACCTGAAATTGCTTCTTGCCAAGCAGGTGTATATTTTGATTCTGTATCGTCATAACCTTTTGATTCTAATTCATGATTAAAACGTCGAACGCCATATTGACTCGCCATTAAGTCAAAAATTGTAGCAATACGGACTTTGTCACCATTTGCTAAAGTGACTTGTCGAGTTGGAATTGGACGATTGAATATCCCATCTCCATCACTATCAAAGTATGGGAATTGAATTGTTTCTAATTCGTATACACCATCTGCCATAGATAACGTAGGATTAATTTTAGAACCATCTTCTGTTTCTAGTTTCAAGTTCCACTTTTTACCTTCTTCCCAGCGTTGTCCCATTGTGCCATTAGGTACGACTAATTGATTACTAATTGCATCATATACAACTGGTTTCCATTCACCTTGTTCTGTCATTTGTCCTAAGTCACTAGCCCTTAAAAATCGACCAGCTTTATATCCATTTTCATCTTCATCTAACATGATGATAAATGGCATGTCTGTATATTGTTTAGCATAATTTATAAAACGTTCATTCGGCTGATTTACATAATGCTCTTGTAAAATAACGTGCGTCATTGCTTGAGCAATTGCAGCATCTGAACCAGGATTCGGTGCTAGCCAGTTATCTGCAAATTTCACATTTTCTGCATAATCAGGTGCTACTGAAATAACTTTTGTTCCTTTATAGCGAACTTCTGTCATAAAATGTGCGTCTGGCGTACGCGTTAGTGGTACATTAGACCCCCACATAATAATGTATGATGCATTGTACCAGTCACTTGATTCCGGTACGTCTGTTTGCTCACCCCAAATTTGCGGTGAGGCAGGTGGTAAATCAGCATACCAGTCATAGAAGCTTAACATTTCTCCACCTAGTAAATTGATAAATCGCGCACCTGCAGCATAACTAATCATTGACATCGCTGGAATAGGTGTAAATCCTGCGATTCGATCTGGACCATATTTTTTTATGGTATACAGTAATTGTGCTGCGATTATATCTGTAACGTCTTTCCAATTTGAGCGAACATGTCCACCCATACCACGTGCTTGTTTATATTGCTTTGCTTTATCTTCATTTTCAACAATAGACGCCCATGCGGCAACTCGATTACCATTATGTTCTTCTAATGCTTCAGTCCATAAGTCCCATAATTTCCCACGAATATATGGATATTTGATTCGAAGTGGACTGTATTCATACCAAGAGAATGACGCACCTCGTGGACATCCTCTCGGTTCATATTCAGGCATATCCGGACCACAACTCGGATAGTCAGTTTGTTGATTTTCCCAAGTAATAACACCATTTTTCACAAATACTTTCCAAGAACATGAGCCTGTACAGTTAACACCATGTGTTGTTCTTACTTCTTTATCGTGGCTCCAACGTTCTCTGTACATTTTTTCCCATTCTCTACTTTTACTTTCTAGGATTGACCAATTCCCATTAAATTTTTCTGTTGGCTTAAAGAAATTCAATCCAAATTTTCCCATATTTATATCCTCCTACGTATAAAAATACGATGTGTAGATGTCGTGTTTTTAAATACTTTAAAATGCCCAAGACTATTGCTTTAATTAGATTGTACATTTTTTCACAATCACAGAATATTAGGGAATTACCTAATAACTATAGGAATTTCCCTATCAATAACGGAATTTTATTGAAATACTACACAATCAGATATAGTCATACTTATTGCCAACCTAAATACTTCAAATTTGGTACAACGACAAATAAGGCTTCAACACGAATATATTCACTCGGTTGAAACCTTACTTATTCATTTTTAATAAATTAATGACATAGTACTGTATTCGTATCTGCACATTCGGTTGAAATATATGTCACATTTTCTTGTTGATTAATAAACGTATCATAATAACTATATTGCGACGGATGATATGTACTATTCGATGTATCATTTGGATTAAGTATACAACCATACCCAGCGTCATATAAATGTTCACAGAGTATAAGGGCATCATGTTTAGTACCACTTACTACATAAAATTGCTGAGTCGGATTAGAAGTTGTTGAGACATTTTCTGTATAACCCACTACTTCGCCTATAATACATATACCTGGTTTTGCCTCAGTTGCGTAACGCTCCAATTTCTCGACAATATTACTTAAGCGCCCTTTAACGACGAATTCATTAAAACAAGATGCTTGAAAAACAATCGCTATCGGATAATCAATATCTGTGTACTGTTGTATCTGGGCGATAATTTTCCCTAAACGTTTAACTCCCATATATATCGCCAACGTACCACCATTTACTAAAGCGTTGACATCTACTTCATTTTCTTCTGAATCTTTAAAGTGACCCGTCGAAAATGTAACACTTTTAGCAACAGCACGCATCGTTAATCCTGTTTGCATCGTAGCAACTGCAGCACTTGCAGATGTCACACCAGGTACAATTTCAAACGCAATATTAAACTTGTTTAGTGTGTCAACTTCTTCTTGAACTCGTCCAAATATTGCTGGGTCGCCACCTTTCAGCCTCACAACCTTGTTATATCGACGTGCCGCTTCCACGATACATTCATTTATTTTTTCTTGCTGAATATGTTTTGCATACGGCTTTTTACCAACATCTATAATCTCAGTTGTCGACTTCGAATATTGTAAAATTAACGGATTCACTAATCGATCATATAGTATAACATCCGCTTCGCGTATTAAACGCTCAGCCTTTTTAGTCAAATAGTTAGGATTACCAGGGCCCGCACCTATCAAGTAAACCTTGCCATATTCATCTACAGACATATATATACGTTCCCGTCTGTAACTTCTACCTCATATACATCTACACAACCTTCATCAGGTTCTTGTACAATCCCTGTATTTAAATCAATTTTTTGATCATGGAGTGGACAAAATACATATTCACCACTCACTGTTCCCTCTGACAATGGCCCTTGTTTATGCGGACAAATATTGTGAATCGCGTGAATTGTACCACTTTCAGTTAAGAATAATCCTATTTCTTTGCCTTTTACAATAACCTTTTTACCAATTAAGGGTGTCAATTCATCAAAAGTTGTCACTTTGATTTTCTCTTTCGTTTCCATGTATTACACCTTCTCTACTTCAAAGATTTTTCGAGCTTGCGCATTACTAGTGATTGCTTCCCAAGGCTCAGCTTCGACTGCTTTTTTAGCATCCATAATACGTTCGAATAATTCATTTTGTCTTTCTGAATCAAGTAACACTTCTTTCACATTTTCAAATCCTAGTCTTCTTAGCCAAGGTGCAGTTCTTTCAGCGTAAATTCCAGTCTCGCGATAATATTGCATTAAGGCACCACATAATTTAATCACTTCATCTTCAGTTTCTACAGTCGTTAAAAATTCAGCCTTTTCAACTTCTGTACCACCATTACCACCAATATAAATTTGGAATCCATTCTCAACAGAGATAATACCAAAATCTTTTACACCTGATTCTACACAACTTCTCGGACAACCTGACACGCCCATTTTGAATTTATGTGGTGTATCAATATATTCAAATGTTTTTTCTAAACGAATACCAAGTCGTGTCGTATATTGTGTACCAAATCGACAAAATTCTTTGCCGACACAGCTTTTTACCGAACGCGTTTTCTTACCGTAAGCTGATGCTGAACGCATACCTAAGTCTTCCCAAACAAGTGGTAATTCTTCTTTTTTCAATCCATATAAACCAACACGTTGCGAACCTGTCACTTTGACTAGTGGTACATTATATTTTTTAGCTACTTCTCCTAGACGAATAAGTTGATCTGCATCTGTAACACCACCTCGCATTTGAGGTATAACAGAGAAAGTTCCATCATTTTGAATATTTGCATGATAGCGTTCATTTGCAAATCTTGATTCTCTTTCATCTTCATGATCATGTGGATAAACCATATTCAAATAATAGTTAATCGCAGGACGACATTTTGGACATCCACCTTTGTTTTTAAAGTTTAAAACATGTCGGACTTCTTTAGATGTTTTTAAACCTTTTGCTCGTATTTGCGTAACAATTTGGTCGCGTGTCAAATCAGTACAACCACATATACCAGCAGGTTTGGCAGCAACAAAGTCATCGCCCAAAGTATGCTGTAAAATTTGAGCAATTTGCGGTTTACATTTACCACATGAATTACCCGCTTTTGTTTTAGCCGTTACTTCTTCCACTGTGGTAAAACCATTTTCCGTAATCGCATTTACTATAGTGCCTTTATCAACACCATTACAACCACAAATTGTTTCATCATCAGCCATATCAGCAATTGATAGCGATGCCTCTTCTCCACCTTTAGTAAGCAATGATACAAGTGTGTAATCTTCAGTGGATTCACCTTTTTTCATCATGTTATAAAAGCGTGAACCATCATCGATATCACCGTATAAGACTGCACCGACCACATTCCCATCTTTTAAAAATACTTTTTTATAGTTATTATCAACGCTATTAAATATTTCAATACCTTTGATTTCAGCATTTTCTACAATTTGACCAGCGCTATACAAGTCACACCCAGAAACTTTTAATGACGTAAATGTTGTTGACCCCTTGTATCCGTTCGTTTCTTTATCTGTTAAATAATCAGCTAAAACTTTACCTTGTTCATATAGTGGTGCAACGAGTCCATAAACTTTGCCGTTATGTTCTGCACATTCACCAACTGCATATATATTGCTATCACTTGTTTGCATCACATCATTGACAACAATACCACGATTAACGTCTAGACCTGATTCTTTGGCTACTTCTGTGTATGGTCGAATACCTACTGCCATAACAACTAAGTCTGCTGGAATTTCACGTCCATCTGCTAATTTAACTCCTTCAACATCATCTTCGCCTAAGATTTCAGTTGTGTTGGCTTGCATTTCAAACTTCATACCTTGCTTTTCTAGATCTGCTTTAAGCATATTTCCAGCTTTACGGTCTAGCTGCATTTCCATCAACCATTCAGCTAAATGTAACACCGTTACTTCCATACCTTGATCTAATAAACCACGTGCACACTCTAAACCTAGTAAGCCTCCACCAATTACAATTGCTTTCTTTTTAGTCTTAGCAATATTCATCATTTGTTCAGTATCATCAATCGTTCTCCAACCAATAACACTCGGTAATGTCGAACCTGGAACTGGAATGACGAATGCCTTGGATCCTGTCGCAAAAATCAATTTATCGTATGCTACTTCAATACCATTTGCAGTAGTAACTGATTGATTTGCTCTATCTACTTCAATCACAGGATCATTTGTAATTAACTTAATATCGTGTTCCTCATACCACTCATAGGGATTCATAATTGTTTCTTCAACTGTCATTTTATTTTGTAAAATATTTGAAAGCATGATGCGATTATAGTTTGGATAAGGTTCTTTACCAATTACCGTAATATCATATAAATCGTTGGCGCGCTCTAATATTTCTTCGATTGTTCGAATGCCCGCCATACCGTTACCAATCATTACTAGTTTTTGCTTTGCCATAAAATATGCCCCTTTACTTCATAATATTTATTTCAAAAAGGTTATAATGTTTCGTTTGTACTTTTATATTTTCATCGGAGTCATTAAATTTTCTAATCTATCATTAATAATTCGTTTTAAAATCGGGTCGAAATTAATAGAAGGTGTGATGTGTATATCTGTATTAATAACCATGTCATTCATTTGCTGCTTCACTTTGTTAACAAGTCTTCCGTCATATAAAAATAATGGTACGACAATCAATTTTTGGTACTGTTTCGCAATATCCTTTAAATCATGCGTAAAGCTGATTGAACCATAAAGCGTTCTCGCATAAGTTGGTTTATTAGTGCGTAGTGTTTGAACACATGTTTGTAACTCGTCATGTGCCTTTGTATACTTGCCACTAATATTGCCATGTGCAACAACGACAATTCCTACTTGTTGTTCTTCATCTACTAGTGCGTCATCAATACGTTGCATGATGATTTCTGTCATTAAAGGATGTGTACCAAGTGGCTCGCTTACTTCTATCTTTATGTCTGGATACCGTCGTTTCATTTCATGAACGATATTCGGTATATCTTTGAGATAATGCATTGCACTAAAGATAAGCAATGGTACAATTTTAAAATGGTCAACCCCACTTTGAATCAACGTCGTCATTACTGTCTCTAAATCCTGATGCTCACTTTCTAAAAACGCAATATCATAGTGATGTATATCATCTTTTACTAATTCAGAAATAAATGCTTCTAACGCTTGATTCTGTCGTCCGCGCCTCATGCCATGTGCAACAATGATATTCCCATTCACATTTACCAACCCTTTCACACGTATTGTATACCAAATCATTTCGCTTTTGTGAAAAGAATCACATTATTATGCAAAATCAGGGAATTCCCTGATGCCTGTAGTCATGCATATTCCTTATACCTTTTTTATATTTCTTAAAATAAAAAACGACCAATATATTAACACTTACTCAACATTCATTTGAGCAAGCATCAACATATTAATCGCTTATTGTGTGTGTAATTTTTTTAAAATGGTGGTTGTCCTAAGATTGATTCTTCAAACCGTTCAGGAATAAGAATTTTACGCATAATAACACCTAAATCACCATCATCATTTTCATGTTCACTATAAATTTCGTAACCTCTTTTTTCGTATATTTTAAGTAACCATGGATGCAATCTAGCAGATGTACCTAAAGTTACTGCTGCTGCCTTTAACGTATCTCGTAAAAATGTTTCTTCAACATAAGTAAGTAATTGACTGCCAAAGCCTTGGCCCTCATATGCTGGATTAGTCGCGAACCACCAGACAAAAGGATAACCAGAAATACTTTTTAAACTGCCCCATGGATATCTAACCGTTATCGTAGAGATAATTTCATCATCAATGGTCATGACAAATGTCGTATTTTTATCTATATTTTCTTTAACAGCATCTAAATCTGCATTAACTGAAGGCCAATCAATACCAAGTTCTCTTAGCGGTGTAAATGCTTCATGCATGAGTTGTTGCAACTTTTCTGCGTCTTGTTCACTTGCAAGTCGAATCATCGTTTTTGTCATATTATTCCCCACTCTTTTTTATAATGATTTAACCATATTTTATTTTTAAAATAAATATCCATCAAAGTGTATCAATAAATTTATCACATGTCAGAAAGTATGCTTCATCTGAATACACCAATACTCTCATGAAACTTATTAAAAATTACTCTCTCAACGTAAAAAAACCATTCAAATTCATGAATGGTTTGGAAGAATGATTCATTGTTACACTATTTAATCACTACATCTTAATTATTGTTGCTCTAAACGATTACGCTTACCATTTAAGAAAGCATAAACGAGACCTACAAAAATACCGCCACCAACAAAGTTACCTAAGAAAGCAAAAACGATATTTTTTAAAACGTGTAACCATGAAACTGCATCAAGGTTAAAGAATACCATGCCTGCGTATAGACCTGCATTGAACACAACGTGTTCATATCCCATGTATACAAAGACCACGACACCACAAGCTATGAAGAATGCCTTTGTTAAGCCGCCTTTGAATTGCATAGAGATGAAAATACCAATATTGATAAAGAAGTTACAGAAAATACCTTTTGTAAAAATATTCAACCATGTTGAATCAACAGTCTTTTTCTGAACTAAAGCTGTTAAAGCTTGTGTCATTTCTGGTGTCATGACATGCGCAAATTTCATTAAGAAAAATAGCACAAACCCACCTAAAATATTTCCTAAGAAACAATATAATAAAATCCAAGTCATCTTCTTAACAGAAACGACTTTATAATACCAGCCTACTGTAAAGTACATGAAGTTACTTGTTAATAATTCAGAGTTAGTTAATACAACTAAAATCAAACCTAAACTAAACGCAATGGCTCCCATTAAATTGATAAGTCCATCTACGTGAGTACTCGCAAACTGCGTCTTTATTCCGAACATAAATACAGTAACGATTGAGAGTAAAAATCCGGCCATCATTGCTTTAAGCATATATCGGCCAGGTGTTTGCTGTACCATTACTTGCTTCATTTGTACTGAAGATGATATTGAATCAACTATTGCGCCTGTTGAATATGTATCTTCAACTGTTTTCTTATTTTCTATCACAGTACTTCCCCCATTTACTTTGATCAAATAAAATTTACTTTCTAATTATATTAGTAAATCAATGTAATTGATAGATTAAATTTCAGAAAAATCTTTTTATTCTCTCAAAAATGTAGTTTTCTTTCATAAAAACAGCGAGATAAATCACGTGATTGGCTAATACCTTTATGATTAAAGATATTACGACACTCATTTTATCTCGCTTTATTATCAAGCTATTTTTTATATTTTTTTAAGTTTGAAAAGAAATGTAAACCGTAGGCAAATACACTGTAACCAATTGCAGTACGTAAAATAAACCTTATAAATTTATTAGGTACACATTTTGACGTCACTGAAATAGAAGATAGTAGTGTTGTGAAAATATATAATATTAAAACTTTGATATAACGTTCTACCATCGAATCATCCCTCATTTTTATAATATTACAAGATTATTATAAACCGAATGAAACAAAAAAGTTTTTACATATTTTCAACAACTTTATTTCAATAATGCATCAAGTTGATCTAAAGTTTGATTCATACCTGCTTCAACACCCATTTCAATTACTTGTTGAGCTGCTTCTTTCGTTGGAAATGTTGAGATAGATGTCACAGTTGTCTCGGTTTTACTAGTTTCTGAAAATGATAAAGATATCTTCATACTTGGCATTTTAGTATCTTTGTTTCCCTCAGACGTTGCAAATGAGTCAATGTATTCAATTAAATGTGGGCGTTTAACTGTTTCGTATTCTGCTAACGTATAGCTCATCATTGCTGGTGTTTTAATTGCATAAAATGCATCGCCACCAGTAATTGCATTAAAGCGAAATACTTTTGTGCTAGCCCCTTTTGGATGAAACCATTTTTCAAATAATTCTTTTTTAGTATAAGCATCAAATACCTTTTCTATTGGTGCTTGTATCGTTCTTGAAAAAATAATTTTATTATCTTCAACTTTAATCGTCATCTACTCACTCCCTATTTTTATCTTCCTTCATACTACCACGCTTCCGATGATATTACTTCTAAATATTTTAATAAGCATCCTTTTATTATTTTTGATAACTCATTTCTATTACTAGTTTTATTTCCTCAAAAAAACACACTCTATCCAGCTTTTTACAGTTGAATAAAGTGTGTAAACCTGTTGAATTAATGTGCTAACATTTCTTCTTTAATTTGGTCTTTATTTAATTTTGAAGGATAATATGTTGGCCAGTTATCCATTTCTTTTAATAAAGCGTCATTATCATTACCCATAAAGATATGGAAGTGCTCAGCTTTTTTAGGTGCAATATTGTGGTCACTAAATTGGATATATTTCGGCAAATCTTTATCATTACCATCTACCAATTTAAACATAAATCTTACACCACGATTTCCTTTAGGATATTTCAATATTTTCTTACCATTGTATTCATATTTACCAGTATGTTTCTTACCATCTTTAGTAAATGTAATTTCATTACCTTTAATATCAATATTAGTAATATCAGTTTTATATCCTTTTTCATAATACGCTTTTAAATCTTTTGCAGATTTTTTAGGATCATTTTCAGCTTTATGTTCCATTACTTCATCAAGCGTACCATCTTTTAAATACGGATAAACAGATTGCCATTCACCAGCATAATCGCTAAGTTCACGGTCTTTAACTTGTTCATCTTTAAAATAACCATCAGAAATTGCTTTGTCATGTTTGCTTTCAGCTTTGTCGTCTTTCACTTTAATATCACTATCTAAAGCTTTGCCAATATTTTCAATGTTTGTTTTCATTAATGATTGATAAGTGATGTTATCTTTTTTCTGTTGTTCTTTATTTAAAGATTCCATGTTGTAGAATTTTAACGGTTTTGCATCTGTTTCTTTACGAATTGTTTCAGTCACTTTATTCGCTACGTTATCTTCATAAAGAATGTATTTCGCATTACTATCTCTAATTTCTTTAACAATTTTAGTTAATTCTTTTTGTGATGGATCTTCAGCATTCATGTTTTGAATACCTTTTTGTACAAAACCATAACGATCAGCTAAGTATCCGATTGATTCATGCGAAATGAATACCGCATTACCTTGCTTATCTTTTGTAACTTGCTTCATATCATTATCAAGTTTTTTAAGATCGTCATTTAATTTTTTATAGTTTTTCTCGTAATCATCTTTATGTTTTGGATCTTTTTTCACTAACTCATCTTTAATTTCTTTAGCGAAAGTTTGGTTGATTTTAGGATCTAACCATATATGTGGATCATATCCTCCATGATGATGATGATGTTCCTCTTTTTCATGATCATGATCTTCATGCTCTTCACCATGTTCATGCTGATCAGTTAAAAGTTTCGATTTATCTAATTTATCCTCTAAAGATAACTTCTTATCTTTATCTTTGATTGTTGATGCTACTTTTTTAGCAACTGGATCTAAATTGTCCCCTGTATACATAAACAAGTCTGACTTACTTGCACTTAAAATGTCTTTTTGCGTTGGTTCATAACTATGTAAATCTGTCCCTGCTGGATAGATTGACGATACTTTTACATGTTTCCCACCAATTTGCTCTGCAAATGATTGCAATGGATACACAGTTGTTTTAATTGTTACCTTGCCATCTTTATCTTTTCCATCATCATTCCCACATGCGGCTAATGATAAAGTTACGACTGGTACTAGAAGTAACATACCTAATTTCTTTTTCATAGTCACCCTCCTAAATAGTAATAGTTACGTTTTAAAATTATATACTCATGCTACTTAAAATACAAGCACTGTTTTTACAAATAATATAAAGTCGAATCATACTATAGGGGTTTACCATTTTTCGATTTATCTAATACATGATCATTGCACACACATGATAAAGAAAGTTTTATAGTATTTACGAACGTCATAATATAAAAAAAAGACAATTCCTATTATATTCACAATAGAAATTGCCTCATCGTATTGTCCTAAAAACAATTCTCATATTTTAACATGTTAGTTTTTTAGATTTAATAATGGTATTTACATGATGCTATTTTTATATGATTGTCATCTACTGTATAAACCAGTCTATGTTCATGATTAATACGTCTACTATAATACCCATTCAAATTCGATTTTAACTTTTCAGGCTTACCTATACCTTTCAATGGGCTATTTTTGTCAATACTTTTAAGTAACTCATTAATCTTCTTCACCATTTTTTTATCGTTCTGCTGAAAGTACTCATAATCTTCAAATGCTTGGGGCGAGAACGTAATATTCAACCTAGCCATTACACATCTATATCTTTCGTTACAGTTTTGCCTCGTTCTAAATCTGCAATTGATTGTGCTAAGTGCTCAGCATTATTCGGATTCTGTTGAAGGTAAAGTGTTTCAATCATAGAGTTATAATCTGATTCTGACATGATTACTACGTTTTTATCATCAGTGGATGTTACTGTTACCACATCACTATCATCATTTACTTTTGTCATAAGAGACTTTAAATTCTGTCTAGCGTATGAATAGTTTTTTACAATCATATTTGTCGCCTCCTTTTACTACACTTTCATTGTACAAATATTTGTACAACCAAACAAGTGAGATGTCACAATATACGCTTGTCATAATAATAAAGAAATAGCTATCCTATCTTCTCTCGTTCTGGTCAAAAAAGTTGGCATAGTAATTTCTACCTATTTAAGTTGCATACATTAAAAAGACAATCTCTATTATATTGCTAATAGAAATTGCCTTATCGTATTGTCCAGTAAAATTATGTCACAAACTTACCTCGACAATTAAAATTATTTGATTTTATCTTTTAATAACTTCTCGTAACTTTCATAATCATATGGATCTTCAACTTTTTCACCATTAATAAATGCCGTTGGTGTCGTTTTAATATGATTATCTTTAGCTATTTTTTTATCTTTTTCAGCAGCTTTCCAAGATTTGCTATCTTTTGTTTTATAATCTTTTATAATTTTATTTTCCGTATCTTTATCTAAATGAAGATTTTTAATTTGCTTATCTAACACTGATTCTGTTAACCATTCTTTATTTTCATCTTGTTGTGCCGCAAATAGTTGCTTTTGAAAATCTAAAAATGATTTAGGTGCGTACATCAAAACTGCATGACTCGCACGCGAACCTACTATTGAATCTTTACCTAAGAAAGCTAAATTTACGAATTGGTATTCCGCTTTGTGGTTATCAATATAATGTTTTCGTAATTTAGGCATAACCTTTTCGTCTAATTCTTTACAATAAGGACATTTATAATCGCCATAGATGACAATTAATGGCTTACCACTTTTCGTAGATGTCGTTGCTGATTCTTTTTTAGCGCAAGCTGTTAAAACTAACATGCTTACAATAAGTATAGTTAGTAATTTTTTAGTCATAGTTACTCCTATTCATAGACTAGTTTGTCATATTTTCTTCTTGATAATCCGCTTCATGTTGTTGATAGTATCGTCTAGAATCAAAATCTTTTTTATATGTCACATGTTTACCACTAAAATCATATCCAAAGTAATGTACTTCATCATCATTACTCAATGGCTTATAGGCTAAAATAATAATTTTATCCTTATCGTAAATATAAATATTAGCATCTTTACGTTCAAAATGATCAACACGATCGCCATTGCCATTTTTAGCTAATTGCTCTTGCTTCTGATTTTGAAGTTTAACTGCTTCATCTATTTCTTTCACATATTTATCATTACCACATCCCGCCATAAAGATAAGTAATAAAAATATCGCTATTACCAATCGCTTCAATACATCCACTCCTAATTTCATATCCAACTAACTTTCAATATATTTATTACTATACACCGTCTAACATCAACGCGCTACAACAACTGTTATACATTTAATATAAAACAACAAAGATATAATTGTTGTGTATACTAATAGAAAAACATATTTGATTTCTCATGTGTATTTACAGTCATTTTTTGATAAAATAAAACAATAGTATTGTTAATAAATTAAAATTTTACAGTTCTATTCAGAGAGGGACGGGATAATAATGAACTTTGTAACTTTGACTTCAGAAGAATTCAATGAATTTACAACAAAGTATTTCTCACATTACACACAATCAGCTATTCATTTTGACAATAGGGTTGATTTAAAACGTGATGTGCATCTTGTGGGAGTTAAAGATGACAACGAAGAAGTAGTAGCCGCCTGCTTATTAACAGAGGCACGTACACTTAAGTTTTTTAAATATTTCTATACACATCGTGGACCAGTGATGGATTATACAAATCAATCATTAGTCTCATTTTTCTTTAAATCACTAACTTCATATTTGAAGAAACAAAATTGTTTATATGTACTTGTAGACCCATATTTAAGTGAAAACTTACGTAATGCAGATGGTGAGATTATTAAATCTTTTGATAATCGTGCATTCGTCAAAACAATGTCATCATTAGGTTATAAACATCAAGGATTTCCAGTGGGGTATGATTCGATGAGTCAAATTCGCTGGTTGTCAGTATTAGATTTAAAAGATAAAACAGAAGAGCAATTATTAAAAGAAATGGATTACCAGACACGACGTAATATTAAAAAAACATATGATATTGGCGTCAAAACAAAAACATTAACGATTGATGAAACACAAACATTTTTCGACTTATTCCATATGGCTGAAGAAAAACATGGTTTCAAATTCCGAGAGTTACCATACTTTGAAGAAATGCAAAAATTATACGGTGACCATGCTATGTTAAAGTTAGCTTATATCGATTTGAACGATTATTTAAAAACTTTACAATTAAAGCAGCAACAATTAACCGCTGAGCTCTCGGGTGTTGAAGAAGCGTTAAAAGAGAGTCCTAATTCAAAGAAAAATAAAACAAAACGTACACAGCTAGAACAACAGCTAAGCAGTAATAAGCGCAAAATCGACAATACAACCGAACAAATTGAACAAGATGGTGCCGTGTTAAATTTAGCCTCTGCATTGTTCATCTATAATGACCATGAAGTTTATTATTTATCGAGTGGATCAAATCCTAAATATAATGCTTACATGGGCGCTTACCATTTACAATGGGAAATGATTAAATTCGCCAAAGCGCATCATATTGATCGTTATAACTTCTATGGTATTACCGGAGACTTTTCAGAGTCTGCTGAAGACTACGGTGTACAACAATTCAAAAAAGGGTTTAACGCGCATGTTGAAGAGTATATTGGTGATTTTATTAAACCAATTAAGCCAATGTTTTACAAAGTTCAACAGTATTTAAATCACAAACGTCGTTAACAGATCACTCCAAGATCTTGGCGATATAACAAAGAACCACACATCATGTTCAAGGCAAAATTGCCATATTAACATGATATGTGGTTCTATTTTATTAATCTTCATTTATAACATTTAAGAAACGTCTTAATTCTTCTGTTTTCGGACGATTGAATATATCTTCAGGTGCCCCTTGTTCTCCAATCATACCTTCATGAATAAATACAATATTATTTGATACTTCTTTAGCAAAACGCATTTCATGTGTCACAATGACCATTGTCATACCTTCATTTGCTAAATCTTTAATAACCTTTAAAACATCATTCACAAGCTCAGGATCAAGTGCAGATGTTGGTTCATCAAATAACATCACTTTAGGATTCATCGCTAGTGCTCTCGCAATCGCAACACGTTGTTGCTGCCCACCTGACAATGCATGTGGACGTTGATCTTTAACATGTGTCAAACCAACTTTCTCAAGCAACTCCAGTGACTTTCCTCTTGCTTCAACCTTTTTCATCTTTTTAACTGTAATAAGACCTTCCATCACATTTTCTAATGCTGTCTTATGTGGAAAAAGATTATAACTTTGAAATACCATACCAGATTGTTTACGAACTTCTATTTGTGATTTTTTATCTTTAGATGTATATGTTTTGCCGTTAACATAAACAGTACCTTCTGTTGGGATTTCTAATGCATTAATCATGCGTAACAATGTTGTTTTACCAGAACCAGAGCGACCAATTAAAGTTACAACCTCACCTTTATCAACAGATAAATCAATTCCTTTGATAACTTCAACATCATTAAATGATTTATGGATATTGTTCAATTGAATCATGAGCGATACCCTCTTTCAATATAAGATTCATAGATACCTTGGATTATTGAAATAATAAAGCATACCACCCAGTACATTAACGCTACTAATACATAAATTGTTAAATATTCATATGTTGTAGACGCAACTTCTTGAGCTTTTCTAAACATTTCTGCTACTAAAATAAATCCTAATAATGATGTATCTTTGATTAAACTTAAAAATGTATTTCCTAAAGCAGGTATAGATACGCGAATTGCCTGCGGTAAGATAATACGTTGAACCGTTTGACGATATGTCATACCAATGGAATATGCCGCTTCCGTTTGACCTTTAGGTATAGAAATAATACCGCCACGAATAATTTCTGAAGCATAAGCACCTACATTTAGTGATAATCCGATAATAGCAGCAACCACAGGTGCCAATGTCCATTGATTGTCTGCATCGTTTGTAAGCAATCTACCTAATTCAGGAATACCATAAAATATGATAAATAATTGTACTATCATTGGTGTGCCTCGAATAATTGATACGTAGACACGTGCAATACTTCTCAAAACTTTACTCGTTGAAATGCGCATCAATGCTGTAAATAATGCAATAATCAATCCTAATACAAATGTAACTAATGTAATTGGAATAGAATATTTCACCAAACCTTCGAGCATTGGCCCGAAAGCTTGTTTTGCAGCATCAAGTGCATGTAGTTGTTCACTATTTAGATTTAGAAACATCTTGACCAAACCATTTCTTACCTATTTTAGCTAATTCACCGTTTTCCTCGATTTTTTTCAAGCCATCGTTGAATTTTTGAACTGTTTTGTCATCTACTTTTTTAGAAAATGCAAATGCAGACTTACTTTGTTCAGCATCACCTTTAATAGCTTTGATCTTAGCATTAGGTTTTTGTTTTTTATAATCTAAGTATGACAGACTATCATTAAATGTACCATCAACACGCTTAGACAATAATAAATCCATTGATTGGTTAAAGCCATCAACTTTTGTAATATCAGCACCTTTATCTTTAGCTAATTTACCGTAATTAGATGTAAATGTTTGTGCTAATTTCTTACCTTTAACATCATCAAAATTTTTGATATTTTTCTCATTTTCACGAATAACTAATACAGCACTAGAGAATGTGTACGGAGTTGAAAATTTATATTTCTTTTCTCTGTCTGGATTAATACCAACCTGGTTCGCAATTACATCAAAACGCCCTGCGTCTAATCCTGCAAACATTGAATCCCAAGATGTTTCGTTAAATTTAAGTTTTAAACCTTCTTCTTTCGCCACTGCCTTAATAACATCGATATCATACCCAGTTAATTTACCATCTTTATCATGAAAACTAAATGGTGCATATGTCCCTTCAGTACCAACATTAATTGTCTTACTATCTTTACTAGCATCCTTGTCTTTTGACGAATCATTACCACATGCAGCTAGTACGAAAACAAAAGCTACTATCACAAATAAAAGTCTTTTCATAGAATATATCTCCTTATTCTTATTATTCTAATCGGAATAAAAATATTTTAATCTGAAACGCGAGATAAGTCAATATGTTGAACTTTTGTTAAAAAGCGTTATATAGCTAACAACTTATCTTTATTGATGTAGATCAACTTCTTTTTTCTTACCTTGTAACATGAATGAACAAAAGAAACTAATAACTGTAATCAACACAGCAAATAAGAATCCAGCATGATAGCCATGTAACATTGAATCAATTTTAATTTGATTCATCATTTCAACTTTATTTAATCCGTGATAGTCCGATATATTAGGAGAAAAGTTTTTACTAGCATGAGATAAAATAGTAATTAAAATTGCTGTACCAATTGAACCAGAAATTTGCTGTACTGTGTTAGTCATAGATGAACCATGTGCATTCATTTCAGGTGTCAGTTGATTCATTGTATGTGCCATAACCGGAATTAGTCCTAAAGCTATTCCTACCATTCTTATTGCATAAACAGTTGCTAACATAATCGTAGATGTATGCTCATCCATAACTACAAAATAAGTAGTCGTAATAACTACAATAGACATACCTACTAATGCCAATTTTCTCGGACCGAGTTTTCATATAGCGCTCCTGAAGTCATCGACATAAATGCCATTACAATAGCACCAGGTAATAATGTCAAACCAGAATCTAAAGCTGAACGATTCAGTAAGTTTTGCACAAAAATTGTTTCTGATCCAATCATAGAGACCATAGTGACACCCATAATAATAATACCAACAGTAAATTGTTTATTTTTAAATACGCCAAAATTCAACAATGGTATCGTTAAACGATATTGACGTAATACAAATAATGCAACGAGTACAATGCCACCAATCATTGATATCAATACAATTGGATTATCAAATCCTTTTTCAGAAATTGAACTTGTCCCGTATAATAACCCACCGAAACCTAGCACAGATAATATAATAGAAATCATATCGATAGGCACTTTGACATTTGTCCCTACATTTTTAACCGTTTTAAAACCTACTAAAAATGTAATCGCTGCAATTGGCGCAACAACGTGAAATAATGAACGCCAATTTAAATATTCAACTAAATATCCAGATAACGTCGGACCAATAGCTGGAGCTAAACCAATCACTAGACCAAAAATCCCCATATATTTACCACGTTCATGTGGTGCGAAAATATCTAAAACTGTTGTCATCATAAGTGGCATCATAATCCCTGAACCTAATGCCTGAATAATTCGTGCAATTAGTAAAATTGAAAAATGTGGGCTAAATCCGCCTAGCAATGTACCCACAAAAAAAGATTAATATACCAACTAAAAATACTTGCCTTGTTGTATAACGTTGTATCACTAGTGCTGATAATGGAATAACAATACCATTAGTTAATAAAAATGCTGTAGTCAGCCATTGTACTTGAGTATACGAAATATCAAAATCTTTCATAATACTTGGTAAAGCCGTTACCAATAATGTTTCATTAAGTAACCCAAAGAAGCCACCCATTAACATTGTAATAATCATCGTAAGCTTTTGTTTCTTCGACATTTAAATATATCTCCCCTCATCATCTAAAATATATCCCGCAATTTTTAGACATTCGGCAATTATACCTATTTTCCAATAAATAAGTACGGGTTTATTGAAAAAAATTCACAAACCGTAATGATTACTATTTACATTTAGATAATAATAAGGCATAATATATATATAAGGAGGGATATAGATGAAATTAGATTTACAGACTGCTCGTCGTAATTTAAATAGCCCTAACATTAAAACAAGAAAGCGTGCTTTGAAAATTATTAAACAACATAAAAGAGCGAAATAATTGTTTTAATTTGACTATATTGTATATCTAACTATATTTTCGAGTATCCCTAGCTCGTCAATATATAATAACTCTATACTTACTATTTCCTTACATTACTTCACATATTTAAGAGCTGCATATACACTCACTCCTTGTGTACATGCAGCTCTTTTTTTATAAGTAATATTTATCTTTAACTTCTAAATCATCTGTTAATTCATAAACAAGCGGGGCACCTGTTTTAATTTCGTAGTTAATAATATCCTCATCAGAAACATCTTCCAAATATTTAATTAATGCACGAATAGAATTTCCGTGCGCAGAAACTAATACTGTTTGGCCATCTAATAAATATTGTGAAATGTGATCAGTCCAAAATGGAATCACACGCACTAGAGTATCTTTTAAGCTTTCTGAATATGGCATCATGCGTTTGTCTAAATGATTGTAACGACGATCAGCTAAGTATGCTTCACGTTGTTCTTCAGTTTCTGCTGGTGGTTTCACATCGTAAGAACGACGCCAAATATGAACTTGTTCTTCACCGAATTCTTTTCTAGCATCATCTTTATTTAAACCTTGTAATCCACCATAGTGACGCTCATTTAAGCGCCAGCTTTTATAAACTGGAATCCATTGTTGTTTAGATTCAGTTAAAATATAATGCGTTGTATCTAAAGCACGTGTCAGTAATGATGTAAATGCTACATCAATTGCAATATTATTTTCTCTTATTTTTTCTCCTGCTCTAGTAGCTTCATTAATACCTAGTTCAGATAAATTAACATCTTCCCATCCAGTAAATAAATTTTTAGCATTCCACTCGCTTTGTCCATGTCGACATAAAATTAATTTTGGCATAATTCATAACCTCTTTCCTTTTATCTTAGGATGTTATTTCAGGAAAACTGAAATGATTTAACTTTTGTAATGAAACTTATGGTTTGCTTTAAATTCAAAAAATTAAATCGATAGTTTATAGATATAGAATACATAAATCCTATTCCCCATTTTCATTTATTTAATTCATAAACAAATAAATAACTTCCTATTAACAAATCATATTATACACCTTTCCCTTTTATTTTTCTAAGGTTCTAAAAATATTTTTAGGTTACCCTAATTCTATAACAAAGAAAAACACTTCAATAGATAAAAATTTATCTATCAAAGTGTAAAATACTTATAGATGGTCTGGTTCAGGATGTACATACACTGAAGAAATACCTTGTTTATGTAAATGATGTTCAACTTTATCACAAATTCGATGTGCTTCTACTAGAGATAGACTCGCATCCACAACAATTGTTACATCGATAAATACACTACTTCCATGATATCGTCCTTTAATACTTTTAACATCTTGTACTTCATCAACATCTAAGATATCGTTACGATACTCTTCTAATTCTGTCTCATTAAATCCATCACTTAACATAAATATAGCTTCCTTAAAAATACCGAAACCTGTATAAACAATTAATAGACCTAAAAGTGTAGCCAAAATAATATCGACGATTGGAAAACCTATTTGTGTAAATATTAATCCAATTGCTGTTCCGATACTGACTAAACTATCAGATAGATTATCTTTTGCAGCTGAATTTAAAGAACTACTTTTCGTCTTTTTCGCTAAGCGTTGATTAATAATAAACACAGCCAACATAACAAGACCACTAATTAAACTGATAATAATTGTTATTGCATTTGGCACAACATCATCTTCTTTAAATAGACGAGGTCCATTTTGAATAACTACTTGGATACCGACAAACATAATAACGAATGACACTAATAAAGAAGAGATGTTTTCAGATTTCAAATGACCATATGGATGATTTCTATCAGCTGGTTTAATAGAAATTTTCAATCCAATGATAACGGCTAAAGATACAATAATATCTGTCATATTATTTAATGCATCTGCTCTAACTGCTGCAGAATTAAAGACAAAACCTGTCACATATTTAACTATGGATAAGATAATATATACGGTTAAACTTAAATAAGCGCCACGTTGTGCCAATTTAAGATTTTCATTATGAGACATGCGTTGAACCACCTTGAATTAGTATAGTAACAATATTATGAATGATTCATTTTAAATTTACAACGTTTTTATTTTTTATAAATTTTTATAAAATTAAACTAATTATTTCATTAGCATTCCCTAATATTTTTTTAGCCTTTCTGCGATATTTATGAGCTAGAAAGGCTTACGCATTAGTAGCGAAGCTAACTAATGTGTTCCTCTGCTTTCTGCGATATTTATGTGCTAGAAAGGCGCCCAACTCTTCCTGTTTGTTAACTTTCGTCTCGAAAGTTTCTATGTTGGGTCCCTACGCATGAGTAGCGAAGCTAACTAATGTGTTCCTCTGTTTTCTGCGATATTTATGAGCTAGAAAGGCGCCCAACTTCCCATGCTTGTTAACTTTCATCTCGAAAGTTTCTATGTTGGGTCCCTACGCATGAGTAGCGAAGCTAACTAATGTGTTCCTCTGTTTTCTGCGATATTTATGAGCTAGAAAGGTTCTCAATTCTTCCTATTTGTCAGAATATATGTCGAAACTACATTCATTTCCCCCTCTAAAAACACGCTGAATATTCTGAATTAAAGGCTTGTTTGGTTAGTTAACACAAGTTAATCGATTAGTTAACATTAGTTAATAATTAGTTAATGTCCATTTGTATGCGCCTGTGATAAATTCTAAAAGCATACAATAAATTTAATATGTAAAAAGAAAGGGAATTAACATGAAAAACAAACACATCTCTAAGTTGCTAGTTGGGGCAGCAACAATTACTTTAGCTACAATGATTTCAAATGGGGAAGCAAAAGCGAGTGAAAACACTCAACAAACTTCAACTAAACAACAAACAACTCAAAACAACTATGTAACCGATCAACAAAAAGCATTTTACCAAGTATTACATTTGAAAGGCATCACAGAAGAACAACGTGACCAATACATAAAAACATTACGCGAACACCCTGAACGCGCTCAAGAGGTTTTCAGTGAGTCACTTAAAGACAGCAAAAACCCTGATCGTCGCGTTGGACAACAAAACGCTTTTTATAATGTTCTTAAAAACAATAATTTAACTGAAGCAGAAAAAAATAACTACATTGCACAAATTAAAGAAAATCCAGATAGAAGCCAACAAGTTTGGGTAGAATCAGTTCAAGCTTCCAAAGCAAAAGAACGTCAAAATATTGAAAATGCTAATAAAGCAATCCAAGATTTCCAAGATAACAAAGCGCCACATGATAAATCAGCAGCATATGAAGCAAATTCAAAATTACCTAAAGATTTACGCGATAAAAACAATCGTTTTGTAGAAAAAGTTTCTATTGAAAAAGCAATCGTTCGTCATGATGAACGTGTTAAAGCAGCAAACGATGCAATCACAAAATTAAACAACAAAGATTCAATTGAAAACAGACGTTTAGCACAACGTGAAGTTAACAAAGCACCAATGGATGTTAAAGAACACTTACAAAAACAATTAGATACATTAGTAGCTCAAAAAGATGCTGAAAAGAAATCATCACCAAAAGTTGAGGTCCCTCAAATTCAATCACCACAAATTGAAAAACCTAAAGCTGAATCACCTAAAGTTGAGGTTCCTAAAATTCAATCACCTAAAGTTGAAGTTCCTCAATCAAAATTACTAGGCTACTATCAATCATTAAAAGATTCATTTAACTATGGTTATAAATATTTAACAGATACTTATAAAAGCTATAAAGACAAATATGAAAATGCAAAGTACTACTATAATACGTACTACAAATACAAAGGTACGATTGACAAAGCTGTATTAACTGTTCTAGGTAGTGGTTATGATTCTTATATTCAACCATTAAAAGTTGATGACAAAAACGGCCAATTAGCTAAATCTTACGCACAAGTAAGAAACTATGTAACTGAATCAATCAATACTGGTAAAGTGTTATATACTTTCTACCAAAACCCAACTCTAGTAAAAACAGCTATTAAAGCTCAAGAAACAGCGTCATCAATTAAAAATACATTAACTAATTTATTATCATTCTGGAAATAATCAATCAAAAATATCTTCTCTAGTTTTACATTATTTTTAAATAATTTTCGTATTAAAATATCCGTGAATAAGAGCCGTTGTTCCTAAAATGAAGCAACGGTTCTTTGTATTATTTATAGTCAAACATTCCATATTCAATTCCCTACTTATTAAATAAAGATTTCTTCGTTAACGAATAGTTCATCTTTTAGTTGAATACGCTCAAACTTATTAACGATGTATCAATACAAATTATGTCATAACCTTCCTCACTTTAACTTAATTTATTAAAATCAAACAGAAATAAAACCAAAAAAACTTTACAAAATATTGTTGTATCGATATATAAAGGTTTACACCTAAAAAATTTCCCCAAATACAACTAAACATTAAAACATCATTTTTCATTAAACAAAAATGTCTCTTCAATGCATGTTGATAGTAATTAACTTTTAACGAATAGTTAATGTGAAAACGCTTTCAAATAAATTATTCTAAATATGAAAGAAATATTAAATAGAAAGAAAGTGATTTCTATGATTAAAAATAAAATATTAACAGCTACTTTAGCAATTGGTTTAATCGCACCTTTAGCCAATCCATTTATAGAAATTTCTAAAGCAGAAAATAAGATAGAAGATATCGGCCAAGGTGCAGAAATAATCAAAAGAACACAAGACATTACTAGCAAACGATTGGCAATAACTCAAAACATTCAATTTGATTTTGTAAAAGATAAAAAATATAACAAAGATGCCCTAGTTGTTAAAATGCAAGGCTTTATTAGCTCTAGAACTACTTATTCAGACTTAAAAAAATATCCATATATTAAAAGAATGATATGGCCTTTCCAATATAATATTAGTTTAAAAACAAAAGACCCTAATGTTGATTTAATTAATTACCTTCCTAAAAATAAAATAGACTCAGCAGATGTAAGCCAGAAATTAGGCTATAATATTGGCGGCAACTTCCAAACAGCCCCATCAATTGGAGGCAGTGGCTCATTCAACTACTCTAAAACAATTAGCTATAATCAAAAAAACTATGTTACTGAAGTAGAAAGCCAGAACTCTAAAGGTGTTAAATGGGGTGTTAAAGCAAATTCATTCGTTACACCGAATGGTCAAGTTTCTGCCTATGATCAATACTTATTCGCGCAAGACCCAACTGGTCCAGCAGCAAGAGACTATTTCGTCCCAGATAATCAACTACCTCCTTTAATCCAAAGTGGCTTTAATCCATCATTTATTACAACATTGTCACACGAAAGAGGTAAAGGAGATAAAAGCGAGTTTGAAATCACTTACGGCAGAAACATGGATGCTACATATGCATACGTGACAAGACACCGTTTAGCCGTTGATAGAAAACATGATGCTTTTAAAAACAGAAACGTTACAGTTAAATATGAAGTGAACTGGAAAACACATGAAGTAAAAATTAAAAGCATCACACCTAAGTAAACAGTTCAATCATTTTACAAAATCCTGGGACACATCATATTTGTCTTAGGATTTTTTCTTATTGAACCAGCATCGTAACACTAAAGAATTTCATCGTGCATTAAATTTAAAATAGCAAACGATATTTATAAAAATAAAGTGTCGCACCATAATAGTTACACTTATAATACAAACGAATCAATTTAAAATTAAAACTTAAATAATTATTCTACAGTTAATAAACAATTAACTTTTAGCAGTAGATAAATAAAATCTCAAAATTCAAAATTTTATTTTTACAAACATTAATTAAAAATAAATTTAAGATATTCGTGTAAGTAATTTCCTAAAAAATGTTTATAGCTGTCAACAATAGTAAGGAATTATTAAGTGTATTTCTCACAAAACTAGTTTTTGTCATTCCAAACAAAAAGATATTATTGAACGGAATTATGGCATTTTTAACTTAATTTCAAAGAAAGTTGATAATAGTCAATTGTTAATGAACAGTTAATTATAATAACGTTCAAAATATATTATTATTTAATTAAGTTAAATAAAATTATAGAAAGAAAGTGAAACTTATGCTTAAAAATAAAATGTTAGCTACAACATTATATGTTAGTTTAATTGCTCCCCTTGCCACTCCGTTATTCGAAAATGCTAAAGCTGCTAACGATACAGAAGACATCGGTAAAGGAAGCGATGTAGAAATTATCAAAAGGACAGAAGATAAAACAAGTAATAAATGGGGTGTAACTCAAAACATCCAATTCGACTTTGTAAAGGATAAAAAATATAACAAAGATGCTTTAATTTTAAAAATGCAAGGCTTTATTAGCTCTAGAACAGCATACTACAACTATAAAAAAAGTAATCATGTTAAAGCTATGCGTTGGCCCTTCCAATACAATATTGGTTTAAAAACAAACGACCCTAATGTCTCATTAATTAATTATTTACCTAAAAATAAAATTGAATCTACAAATGTGAGTCAGACATTAGGATACAACATCGGTGGTAATTTCCAGTCAGCCCCATCACTCGGTGGTAATGGATCATTTAACTACTCTAAATCGATTAGCTATACACAACAAAATTATGTCAGTGAAGTAGAACAACAAAACTCTAAAGGTGTTTTATGGGGCGTTAAAGCAAATTCATTTGCAACTGAATCAGGTCAAAAGTCAGCATTTGATAGCGATCTATGTGTAGGTTATAAACCTCACAGTAAAGACCCTAGAGATTATTTTGTTCCAGACAGCGAATTGCCACCTTTAGTACAAAGTGGTTTTAACCCTTCATTTATCGCAACAGTATCTCATGAAAAAGGATCAGGTGATACAAGCGAGTTTGAAATTACTTACGGTAGAAATATGGACGTCACTCACGCCATTAAAAGATCAACACATTATGGCAACAGTTATTTAGATGGACATAGAGTCCATAATGCATTTGTAAATAGAAACTATACTGTGAAATACGAGGTCAATTGGAAGACTCATGAAATCAAGGTGAAAGGACAGAATTGATATGAAAATGAATAAATTAGTCAAATCATCCGTTGCTACGTCTATGGCATTATTATTGCTTTCTAATACTGCTAATGCTGAAGGCAAAATCACACCAGTAAGCGTCAAAAAAGTCGATGACAAAGTTACTCTATACAAAACAACAGCCACAGCAGATTCTGATAAATTTAAAATTTCACAGATTTTAACATTCAATTTCATCAAAGATAAAAGTTATGATAAAGATACTTTAGTGCTTAAAGCTGCAGGTAATATTAACTCAGGTTATGAAAAACCTAACCCTAAAGACTATGATTTTTCAAAATTATATTGGGGTGCAAAATATAATGTATCAATTAGTTCACAATCTAACGATTCAGTAAACGTCGTTGATTATGCACCTAAAAATCAAAATGAAGAGTTTCAAGTCCAAAATACTTTAGGTTACACATTCGGTGGAGACATTAGTATCTCTAATGGCTTATCTGGTGGACTTAACGGAAACACTGCGTTTTCAGAAACAATTAATTATAAACAAGAAAGCTATAGAACAACATTAAGCCACAACACAAATTATAAAAATGTTGGCTGGGGTGTTGAAGCACATAAAATTATGAATAATGGTTGGGGACCTTATGGACGAGATAGTTTCCATCCAACATATGGCAATGAACTCTTCTTGGCTGGTAGACAAAGCAGTTCATACGCAGGCCAAAACTTCATTGCGCAACATCAAATGCCATTATTATCAAGAAGTAACTTTAATCCGGAATTTTTAAGTGTATTGTCACATAAACAAAATGGCGCTAAAAAATCTAAAATCACCGTAACATATCAGCGTGAAATGGACTTATACCAAATTCGTTGGAATGGCTTCTACTGGGCAGGCGCGAATTATAAAAACTTTAAAACAAGAACATTTAAATCAACATATGAAATTGATTGGGAAAATCACAAAGTGAAATTGTTAGATACAAAAGAAACTGAAATCAATAAATAGGTAGGAAAAACGGTCGTCACTGTTAATTGAGACGACCGTTTTTTAATTTATTATCTTAATAAGACTGCCATTCTTTTTCTTAAAGCTAAATACAATGGAATTGCCAATATAATTGTAAATATAATTCCTGGAATCGCGTTTAGCAATACCGCCCATACAGGTAAATTTAAAATGATCGATAACAATAATCTAGATAATAAACTTCCCAAAACACTTGCTAAAACTAACGAAAGTACATTTATTTTCAATAAATAAACTACAAATATTGCAATTAATCTAAAAGTTAAAGATATCATCACATTGATTGGATTAAATACGCCGAGTATAAGCAAAATGATACTAGATAACAATCCACCTAAAAAATATTTTTTAATTCCAAAGAAAGCTAGTATCAATAATGCTACTGGTGCAGATAATTGAAAATCTAGTCCCGGTAAAATAGAAGGTATTTTCAAAACTGCTAAAATCGTTAATATCGCTGCAATCGCACTTATTTGCGTCATATCTTTTGATGTCATACTAAAACTCCTATACCGTTTCATAAATAACTTGCTTCGGTGTGCTTTCTAAAAATGATATGTAATGATCTAAATCAATACTATAGTCTACAAATATTATTCTGCCTCCATATCTTGTGTTAATAGGTTTAATATCAAATAATCGATGGTAGCCCATTTTAGCAGACGCAAAATATCCTGTTGTATACGTTAAGTCATCAGACACACAAAGTTCTCCTTTGACATACGAATGCGCATTGATACAACTTGCAATTGCTAAGGCATCCTTCACTCTTTCAGTTAAGTTCGCTTTGCAATTTATATCTTTAAACGAAAAGTGCGTTGCCCTAATCCCCCTTTGTCCAAATGAATCTAAACGTTTACCAGAAGTAGCAGATAGAATAATAGCGCCTGTATAAACCGTTTCATTTTTAATATATCTCATCCCTCGATTTAGCGCTTGTTCAGTAATACCACATGCCAGTATTAAATTTTGGAGATTCGCTTTATCATTTTCAATAATAGACAAAGCTTTTATTTGCTTAATAGGTGTCGTTATTTTTTGAATCTTTATATTTAGAAAATCTGGCTGGCCATTTTCGTGAAAAAATCCTTTATTATAAAATTTTTGAATAGTCCGTTCTATGTTTTCAAGTTCGCATATCGTTTCAGCACCACTAATGTGCACATCTTGGTTGCTAGCACGCATTTTTATACTATAAATGACAATCACCTCAAACTTCTTGATGCAAAATTTCAAACAACCTATCTACATCTTGTTTAGTATGAAAATACGATAATGATATTCTTAACATTGGCTTCGTAACAGTTGGATACCTTAAATAACTAGTAAATAGATGATGCTTTAATAATGTTTGATGAATGTTCTGTGCCGCTTCTAAGTCATCAAACTCAATAAACTTAATCGGCGAGTTTGAACTATTATAATTAACGTTACGTGCTTTTAACTTTTGGTTAAAATATTCACTCAAATTATTTAATTTAGCGCGTCTATCATCAGCATTTATTAACTTCTCAACATTTCTTTTTATAAAATACAGATTATAAATTGGCAAACTACTTGAGTAGATGAGTGGTCTACCGTGATTTACTAACATATCCTTCACATCATTTGGACTAAGAATCACACCACCATACGCACCACATGCTTTCGACAAACTTGAAGTCAATATATCAACTTCCCTATAATTTGAGATATCTTCTAATCCCAAACTATGCGAAACATCAAGTATCAATATTGCCTTATATTTGCGCTTTAACCATACTAATTGCTCAATATCAGCAACATCACCATTCGTTGAAAATACACTATCAGATATGATTATTTTTTGTATATTTTGATTTGCAAATTGAGCTAACCTTTTTTCTAAATCAGCAATATCTAAATGCTTATATATCACTTTTTCTAAACTACTTAACTTAATACCGTCAATAATACTCGCATGATTTTCTTGATCTGAAAACACGACACAATTTTTATTTTTGAAAATATTAAACAACGCCAAATTCGCATCATAACCATTATTAAAAATCGTGCACGCACTATATCCGAGCCAACCTGCTAACATAGATTCAATCTCTTCATAAGCTACCGAACTTCCACTAATCAATCTTGAACTTGATAAGTGATAACTATATTTCCGCAAAAAACTTTCGAAATCGACTTGATCAAAGGCTATTTGACCTAATCCTAAATAATCATTAGATGTATAGTTCGTACATCGCTTATTTTCTACTTCAATATACTGTCTATCTATATACCCTACCGATTTAAGCGACCGATATAACCCTTTCTGTTGTAATAAATCAATTTGCTCTTGAAACATCATTCTTGTTTTCCTTATTTTCACAAGTGCCATAATCAATTTCAAAGCCTAAATCATTTATCATATCGTAGTCTAATTGATTCGGTTGCCCACCAGTAATTAGATAATCGCCGACAAATATTGAATTCGCTGCTTTTAATGCTAAAGGTTGTAACGAACGTAAATTCACCTCTCTACCTCCAGCAATACGAATCTCTTTCGTAGGATTAATTAATCGGAATAATGCTACGATTCTTAAACATTTCATTGGTGTTAAATCATCCATACTTCCAAACTTTGTACCTTTAATTGGATGTAAAAAGTTAATCGGAATACTATCTGCATCCATTTCTTTTAAAGCATACGCCATATCAACAATATCTTGATTAGATTCTCCCATACCACAAATCACGCCAGAACATGGTGAGATATTATTTGCTTTCATCAGTTCTATCGTATCTGTTCTATCTTTATAACTATGCGTTGTCACGACGTTATCATGGTAATTTTCACTTGTATTAATATTGTGGTTATATCTGTCTACACCAGCTGACTTAAGTTTCTTAGCTTGTTCGTCATTCGTTAATCCTAAACATGCACATATTTTCAGTTGCGGGTGTTGAGATTTAATCGTTCTTACAGTGTTACTAATATGATCAACTTCTTTATCGCTTGGTCCTCTACCACTCATAACAATACAATATGTTCCAATATGATTATCATGCGCCACCTTTGCACCATCGATAATTTGTTCTTCTGGAATTAAAGCATATCGCTGTTTTTGTTTAATATCTCTTGATTGTCCACAGTACCCACAATTCTCAGGACATATCCCACTTTTGGCATTTAATATCATATTCAATTTCACTTTTTTACCAAAATAATGTTTTCTTAAAATATACGCTTCATTTAATAAATCTAATGTGTCAATGTTCTTATCTTCATAAAGTTTTAATACTGCGTCTTTTGTTAATTGTTCCCCTTGTAATATGCGTTTAGCCAAATTCATATTAACACTTCCTATCTAATATGTTATGTACTGCCTTTTTAAAAATACGTACCATCGTTTTCACTTCTTTATTTGACATACTTAACACTGGCACAAACGTAATGACATTTTCTAAATTTCTAATCATTAGCCCATTTTCTTTACAATTACGGACAATACGTTCAACTTTTTCAATTTCTAATGGCGCCTTACTATCTTTATCTGCAACGAGCTCAACGCCAAACATTAATCCCCGTCCTCTGACATCACCGATATTTGGATGACTCTTCAGCGCATATAACTGCTTCTCCAACGTTGATGACGTTTTTTTAATTTGAGACAATAAATTAAGTTTTTCATACAGATTTATATTTTCTAAAGCTACCGTACATACAATTTGATTTCCCGTATATGTATGACCATGGAAAAAGGTATTCACACCGTGCGAATCACTTAAAAATTCATCATATATTTTTTGAGATGTTAGTGTTGCCGCAAGTGGTAAGTATCCACCTGTAATCGCTTTGCCTAAGCACATAATATCCGGCTGTACATCTTCGTGATTACAAGCAAACATCTCCCCGGTTCTGCCAAAGCCAACAGCTACTTCGTCACAAATTAATAAGATATTATATTTGTTGCACAATTTCTCGACTTCTTTCAAAAAGCCTTTAGGATGGACAAATAAGCCTGTCGCACCTTGAATTAATGGTTCTAAAATAAACCCTGCGATTTCATCATTTCTTTCAATTAATATTTGCTCGATATTCTGTAAAATAGCTGCCATCATTTCATCTTCTGTTTCATAATTACTTCGATATAATGACGGACTCTCTACTTGAATATTTTCAAATATTAAGTCTTTAAATATTTTATGAAAAGTCTTGATACCACCAACACTTACCGCACCAATCGTATCGCCATGATAACCGTGATTTAGCGTTATAAACTTGTTTTTCTTGGCATGTTTTTCTCGATCAATATTTTTCCAATACTGATATGCCATCTTTATTGCGATTTCAACAGACGCACTACCTGTATCGGAATAAAAAACTTTTCTTAGTTTGCTTGGTGTGATTTCGACTAATTTTTCCGCAAGTTCTATTGACGGAATATTTGATGATCCTAGCAGCGTAGAATGGGCAATTTTATTGAGTTGCTTTTTAATTACCTTATTCAAGTATTTGTTATTATGACCATGCACATTGACCCACAACGATGCATAACCATCTAAATATTTATTGCCATTCGTATCGTAAAGGTAACTACCCTTTCCTTTTTCAATGATGATTGCTTCTTCTTTGCTATATACACCCATTTGTGTAAATGGATGCCAAACATATTCTGAGTCTTTTTGTTTAAGTTGTTGTGTGTAATTCATTTTTAACTCCTATTAATTGTTGTAAAAATGCTTCTGAGAAATTTTCATACGTGGCATGTTCTTCAAATGTATAGACTGTTTTATTTGTTAATTTTCCAATCGTAATTTGATTGTCTTTTTCAATATAGCTGTTTGTATAGTGATTCATAATTAAAAAGTTACTCGCCGATACATAATGATTAACATAATCTTGGTGAACAATGGCATCGCTAATAGCACCTAATTTTGATGGCAACACACTGATGACACAATCTGCACAATCATTAATTAAATCTTTGGTCATATAGATGTTTTCTTTGCCTTCGTATAGTGGAACGCCTATACCTCCTGCACCTTCGATTAAGACAATATCAAATTCCTTATCTAAAACTTTCACCTTATCTAATACACGCTGCTTATTTAGAAAAATTTGATCTGCCATTTTAAATGCAAGGTGTGGTGATACAGGTTGCTTAAAAGTATAGAGTGACGTTATGTCATAGCTTAAATCACATTCATTTTTAAACACTTCTAAATCTGGAAACGTCCCATCCGGCAACTCTTCAGTTTGAAAAGGTTTGAAAATACAAACACGATGACCACGTGTTTTCATAGCATGGTATAAATGCTTTGTAACATAGGTTTTGCCTACATCAGTATTCGTACTTGTAATAAAAATCCTCATAAAAAATAAGCACCTCAATCCAAATGTAAACTTTTACAATTAATAAGTTTACATTTAAGGCGCATATTTTTCAAGAAAACATGAATTTAAACTTCTCCGTATAACTATAAATTTTGGCAAAATCTTGACCTTGCTATTGAAATGTCTAAGATTTCTTACGGAATTAGGGCAGATATAAACAGCGATTCGATAAAATATGTCAGTTAAAATTAATAATTGCATTATTTCATTATAGAAAGGCATCCTAGCTTTACTATGTTGTTAAAAAATCCCTTTAATTGTAATATTACATTTAACACCTTGTTCATCAATGCTATAATTACTTACATAATAAATTGAACATCTAAATACACCAAATCCCCTCACTATGGCAGTAGTGAGGGGATTTATTTAGGTGTTGGTTATTTGTCACCTTTGTTATTTCTACATTCTGATTCCATATTAAACTATTATTTATAATTTCCATCCTGCTGACTTACTTTTTATTCTTATAAAGTCTTGATACATTCCTGGTTTTCGAATTAATTCGTCATGACTACCTTTTTGAATTATTTCACCTTCATTGAGCACTATAATCTGATCTGCATTTTTAATTGTTTCAAGTTTATGTGCAATTGTAATTACTGTTTTGCCTTTACTTAATTCATTAATTGCCGTTTGAATCAGCTGTTCATTTTCAGGGTCAATACTTGCAGTTGCTTCATCTAAAATAATTATTGGTGCATCTTTTAATATCGCCCTAGCAATAGATATCCTCTGCTTTTCTCCTCCAGATAAATTACTGCCTTTTTCATTTAGCATTGTTTGATATCCCTCAGGTAATGACATGATGAAGTCGTGACAACATGCTTGCTTCGCTGCACGAATAATTTCTTCTTTCGTTGCATCTGGATTGCCAAATAATATGTTATTTTCAATCGTATCATTAAATAAATACACCTTTTGAAATACTGCACTAATTTTCGACATTAACGTACTTAATGTCATATCTTTAATATCAACACCATCGATGCGAATATTTCCATCATCGATATCATAAAAGCGTAAGAGTAAGTAACACAATGTAGATTTCCCACTTCCTGAAGGTCCAATTATCGCTGTTGATGTTTGTGTAGGTATCTCAAAATTCACATTCTTTATCACTTGTTTATCATCATATGAAAAATTCACGTTTTGAAAAGCGATATTTTCATTTTTAATCGTTAATTTTTTTCCATTCTCATCCAATTCTGGAGCATTTTTTATCTTTTCAATATCATCTATCGTCATATCTATCATTTCAAGTACGTGTGCTGCACTATTAATGTTTTCAACACTATCAAATATCACAAATGAAAAAATTGAAATCATAATAAGGGTAGGTAAATCAATACTATGATTCATATACAATAAGCATGCAACTAATACAATCATTATTGAAACAACTTTTAAACTAAGTAAATGCAATAAATTGAATGGGATATATTGCATTTCTATTTTTGTATTTATACGTTTACTTTCATTGACTGCTTGGTTAAAACTTTTAAGACTCGTATTTTCTTTCGCGAATGATTTTATTACTTGAATACCACGAATAACCTCCAATACCTTTTCCACTAATTGGTTTTGTACATTATGATACGCTGGCGCATTTTGTCGGCTCTTTCTTTCTAATAATTGAATCGCAAAAAATGATAGTAATACGCCAATGCATGCTAATAATGATACTTGCCACGAAACTACAAGTAGAGACAATATGAGTACTGTAATTAATATGTATCCATTAACAACAACGTCCACCATTTTCATAGCAAAGTTTTCTAAAAAGGTTAAATCAGTTGTTACTATTGTTGTTAACTCATTTGAATGATGCGAATTAAAGTAACCTAGCCTTACATTTTTCAATTTATCCCCTATATCTAAGCGTTCTTTCGCACTCATTTCATAAGCAATACTCTCATGGCTTCTGCTTTTGAAATATGCTGTAATAAATCGTCCAATCACTAATAAAACCATGATAATTACAACACTCAATATATCTTTCATATAAATAGGTTTATGAGATAGCACATTATTAAATATTTTTGCAGCTAAAAAGATCGGTAACGCAATAAAAATAGCATTTAAAAATGACATGCTAAATCCTAAAATCATTCTTGCTTTATATGGTCTTATCCAGTTTAAAATTTTAAATGTAATTTGAAACATATTTGAAACATATTTGACCTCCTTTTCTCATTAGTTTAATTATGTCCAGTATTGATTCCCCAATCTTTTGTATGCATGTGCGTATCCCACATTTTCTTATAATTACCGTTTAATTTTAGCAATAAGTGATGTGACCCTTTTTCTAAAATTTGTTGTTTACCTAAAACAATAATTTGATCTGCATGTTGAATCGTAGATAACCGATGTGCAATAACAATCAATGTTTTATCCTGCGTCAACACATTTAATGCTTCTTGAATTTTTTGTTCGTTGTCTGGATCAACGTAAGCAGTCGCTTCATCTAATACAATGATTGGCGCATCTTTTAATATCATTCTTGCAATAGTGACACGTTGTCTTTCACCACCAGACAATTTATCTCCCACTGTACCAACATTCGTATCATATCCATCCGGCAACTTTTCAATAAATTCATGACATTGTGCTAACTTGGCAGCTTTTTCAACCGCCTCATCACTAGCTTCTGGATTGCCAAGTTTAATATTTTCTTTAAAAGTAAGATTTAATAAAAAATTATCTTGTCCAACAAAACCAACTAAATCGTTAAGTTGTTTCGATTCAATATCTTTTATATTTATACCGCCAATCGTAATTTCACCTGAAGTCACATCCCAGTATCGTGATATAAGCTTGGCAATGGTTGACTTACCGCTACCAGATGCCCCGACGATTGCTGTGAAATTATTTTCTGGTACTGTAAATGATAAATGCTTAAAGACCAGATCGTCCTTATTCTTGTTATATGAAAATCCAACATTATTAAAAGCAATTTCATAATGTTGAGGCTTCTTAAATTTTGTTGACAATACTAACTCTTCTAGACTTAATATTTGATTCACTTCAGTCAATGCGTATTGTATGGACTTTAAATGATTTACATAATTAGTAAAATTCTTAATCGGTGCTACTACACCTAAAGATAATACGATACATAGGAAAAATTCTGCATAGTTTAATTGGTTGATAGATATCAAATACATGCCGACCGGTAAAATACCTAAAAATGTTGAAGGTAATACACTAGCTCCTAAATTCATATACCCCCATGTATTTTTAAACCAATTCAAAGTGTGAATTTTATAATTATCTACTGCATCTTTATATTTTTTATATGAACTTTGAGATTGATTAAATGTTTTAATCACTTCAATGCCTTCGATAAACTCTACAATCGCACTATTCATATAATGATTCGATTTCATTTGTTCAGCATATGTCTCATTAAATCCAGACATAACTTTTTTAAAAGCGAAAATTGAAATTGGTATCGTTACTAATAAGGCACTAGCCATACGCCAATCAATGAGCATTATGTATAAAAAGATAGCAGCTGACAAAAGTAAGTTTCCTATAACTTCAGGAATCATATGTGCTAAAGGTAATTCTATTGTTTCAACCTTATCGACAAATATATTTTTTAATTCACCTATTTTCTTAGATTCCACTACACCTAAAGGGAGACGCATTAATTTTTGAGCTAATCTTTTACGAATTTCAGATAAAATTTCATATGCCGTAATATGTGATAGCATCGTTGACGCTCCAAAACAACACACTTGTGAAATATAAGCGATTAAAGCAATAAAGATATAAACCATAATCGAATTAATCGTATATGTATTGTTAATCATCATTAAAATAATTTTAAATACTGCCCAATAAGGAACTAATCCAGAAAAGACACTGATGATAGACAACAAAATTGATAACATAATTTTCCATTTACTATCAGAAGCAAATCCACTGAGTATCTTTATCCAATTTGTCTGATTGTTCATCGTATATGTAACTCCTTTCAATTAATAAGCTAAATTAAGCCACTTATATTATTTATTTCATTGAATGATGATAAAATATAAATTTGTTATTTGTTAAATTTTAATACTTATTACAAGTACATCATATATTAGTTGATAACAATTATCAATGTCATTTAAGCTTATGACACATTTGTTTTAAAACTATACAAGGAGTTGGACATAAATGATAAAGAACCACTAACGATTTATTATGTAGTGATTCTTTATCCTTAGCCACAGCTAATGTGTAATTAAAAATAGGAATACATGAGTAAAACTCTATGTTGGGGCCCCACCCCAACTTGCACATTATTGTAAGCTGACTTTCTGCCAGCTTCTGTGTTGGGGCCCCGCCAACTTGCATTGTCTGTAGAAACTGTGGGTCCAATTTCTCTATGTTGGGGCCCCTCAGTATAACCTTGTAGAGTCTAGTACATTGATTTGTATCCCAATGTCCCTATAATTATTTATTCTCTTTATCTAATGATCCTATGACTCAACTATTAAATCATTTTTCAAAATACTTAATTCTAATATAATTAAATTCATTTATTGTAATATTTTAAAAATACATTGCATACCTTGTTCATCAATGCTATAATAAGTTACATAATAAATTGAACATCTAAATACACCAAATCCCCTCACTACTGCCATAGTGAGGGGATTTATTTAGGTGTTGGTTATTTGTCACCTTTTTTATAGTTGCGCGTTCGTAACCAATGTGCAAAAAACGCAACAAGACAGCCGCTTATAGCTGAAGTCATGATGTCAATTAATAAATTGAACATCCGTCATACACCTCCTCTCTGCGTTAAAGTAACGCCCGAGATGTTAGGCGACCATTATATTATATCATTTATTTATTATATTTCGCGCAATATTAATGCTCGAGTAAAGCGCTTTTTAATGATTTACGCTACTTTAATTACTATCTTTTAAAATCCATTTAGATAATACAAATGTGATGGGTATCGTAATCACTAAACCTGCAAATGGCGCAATTTCCGCTGGCAAATTTAGCCAGGATACAAAAACATATAATAAAACTGTTTGTAAGCTTACGTTGACAAGCTGCGTAATTGGAAAACTAATGAATTTTCTCCAAGTAGGTTTTACTCTGTAGACAAAATAACAATTCAAATAATAAGAAATCACAAAAGCGACTATAAATCCGGTAATATGACTAATCATATATTCAATGCGAAATAATTTTAACAGCAATAAATAGACAACATAATAATTCAACGTATTAATGCCGCCAACAATGACAAATTTTAAAATTTCAGCATGCGTTTGTGTTAGTTTCATATGTGTAACTCCTCAACATCAAAATATATGTATATCTACGTTCTCAAAATTGCGTGCCAATCCGCTTCTCTTCAAATATGCTTATTTCAATCTTTATACCCTTTCACAGCAAATTTAGTCCCTTCCCCTAATCCTTATACGCCATTATAATTTAACTGATTTATCGTGCGACTCATTAGTGCTATAGACATTACTTTAGTTCGCAAGTGATTTTATATACAATAAGAGCGACAACAGTAATGAGAGGATGTCTATTATGCAATTACAAAAAATTGTCATCGCTCCTGACTCATTTAAGGAAAGTATGACCGCACAGCAAGTTGGCAATACAATTAAGAAGGCATTTACTAATATTTATGGTAACACTATTAATTATGACATCATTCCAATGGCAGATGGTGGTGAAGGAACAACTGATGCTTTAATGCACGCAACCGGTGCAACGAAATATACAGTCATCGTTAATGATCCTTTAATGCGACCTATTGAAGCGAGTTATGCACGCGCTGACGAACAACAAATTGCAATTATTGAAATGGCTGCAGCGTCAGGTTTGGATTTATTAAAAAAGAAGAACGTAATCCTTTATATACATCATCATATGGTACTGGTGAACTAATTAAAGATGCTTTAGATCACGGTGCTAAGACGATTATTTTAGGTATTGGTGGCAGTGCGACCAATGACGGTGGTACAGGCATGCTAAGTGCACTGGGCGTTCAGTTTACTGATGCAAACGGGGAATTATTACATATGCATGGTGATAATCTTGCTCATATTGCACAAATCGATACAACAAATCTTGATACAAGGCTAAAAGAAGTCACATTTAAAGTTGCATGTGATGTTACTAATCCGTTACTAGGTGAACACGGCGCTACCTATATTTATGGTCCTCAAAAAGGCGCGGATGCGAAGATGATACCAAAGTTGGATTTCGCAATGTCGCATTATCATGATAAGATAAAAATATGTACAGGAAAATCTGTTAATCAAGTACCAGGTTCTGGTGCAGCTGGTGGTATGGGTGCTGCTTTATTAGCTTTCTTCGACACAACATTAACAAAAGGTATTGATATCGTCTTTGACATTACAAATTTTCATCAAAGAATTAAAGATGCAGACCTTATTATTACTGGAGAAGGTCGAATGGATTATCAAACTATTTTTGGTAAGACTCCCGTAGGCGTTGCGTTAGCTGCTAAACAACATCTTATTCCTGTCATCGCAATTTGTGGCAGTCTAGGTGAAAATTATCAAAGTGTTTATGATTACGGTATTGATAGTGTATTTTCTATTATTTCTTCGCCTAGCTCATTAGAAAACATCTTGCAAAATAGTGAACAAAATTTGTTAAATACTGCAACTGACATTGCTCGCATTTTAAAATTACAATAATGTCAAAGTATCATACTAAATATACTTAGGCAGTTAAAATCTGGATGAGGTGAAACCCATGAAAAGAACTGATAAATATCGCGATTCTTATCAATATGACAACCGAAATCAACAACATCGACATCAATCTGAAGATGCATCATATAGACAACAAAATGCTAAAAATAATCCCGAGGAACATCCTGAACGTTATTATAACGGTAGAGATTATCGTAGAGAACAAATGCTTGAAGAAGAAAATGAAAAATCTCGTCGGTCAAAAAAATGGTTATATGTTATTATCGCCATTCTTTTAATTGTAGTTGCTATCTTTGTCACTCGTGCTTTACTTAACAACGATAACGATAAAGTAAGCAATGATCCTAAAGTCTCTCAAAATTATAAAAAACAAGTCGAAAGTCAAGACGGTCAGATCAACAAAGATGTAGATAATGCTAAAGACAACATTAAAAACAACCAAAATACTGACGGTATTATCAAAAGTTTACAAAACCAAATCGATAGTCTAAAGCAACAAGAGCAAAACAAGGCAGACTCTAAACTGACACAATATTATCAAGAGCAAATCAACAAATTAAAAGAAGCAAACAATGCCCTCAAAAACAATGAAAATCAAGGTAAAATCGAAAGTATGTTAAATGACATTAATACAAAATTCGACAGCATTAAATCAAAATTAGATAGCTTATTTAATGGTGATAGTAATAGCAGTAATTAATGTTTAATCTAACTTTAGTCATTTGATGAATTAAGACAATAAAGCCCTACACTTTCTATGTATCCAACACGACACTGTGATGGTCCGTTGTAAAGTATAGGGTTTTTTATATAAACTTGTATTCTAACTACATACAAATCTACTTAAAACGTTTATACTTTAACGTAATTATAAAAAATAAGGAGACGGATTATGCAATCTTCGAGTAATAAAACAAAACAGTTTTCATTTTTATTGTTAATCACGTTAGGTGTCATGACAGCGTTTGGCCCTCTAACTATAGATATGTATGTACCATCTTTACCTAGAGTACAAAGTGATTTTGGTTCTACTACATCAGAAATTCAATTAACCCTATCATTCACAATGATTGGCCTAGCACTTGGACAATTTATCTTTGGTCCATTATCCGATGCCTTTGGACGCAAACGAATTGCTGTGTCTATTTTAATTATCTTCATATTGGTTTCAGGTTTGTCTATGTTCGTTACACAATTACCTCTATTTTTAACTTTACGCTTAATTCAAGGCTTAACTGGCGGAGGTGTTATCGTCATTGCCAAAGCATCTGCGGGAGATAAATTTAATGGTAATGCCCTTGCAAAATTTTTAGCGTCATTAATGGTAGTCAATGGTATTATCACTATACTTGCACCTTTAGCAGGTGGTTTAGCCCTATCCGTTGCATCTTGGCGCTCAATTTTCACAATTTTAACGATTGTAGCATTAATTATCTTAATTGGCGTTGCATCTCAGTTACCTAAGACACCTAAAGAAGAATTAAAGCAAGTTAACTTTAGTAGTGTAATTAAAGATTTCGGAAGCCTTTTGAAAAAGCCAGAATTTATAATTCCAATGCTTTTACAAGGCTTAACATATGTGATGCTTTTCAGTTATTCATCAGCATCTCCATTTATTACCCAAAAAATGTATCATATGACACCACAACAATTTAGTATTATGTTTGCTGTTAACGGCGTAGGACTAATTGTTGTCAGTCAAATAGTGGCATTATTAGTTGAAAAGTTACATCGTCATATTTTATTGATTATTTTAACTATTATACAAGTCGCTGGTGTTGCTTTAATTATCTTGACGCTTGCGTTCCAATTACCACTTTGGGTATTGTTAGTCGCTTTCTTCTTAAATGTATGTCCAGTAACTTCAATTGGACCTTTAGGATTTACGATGGCTATGGAAGAACGTACAGGTGGCAGTGGTAACGCATCTAGTCTACTTGGCTTATTCCAATTTATTTTAGGAGGCATTATTGCACCTTTAGTTGGTTTAAAAGGCGAATTCAATACATCACCATATATGATTATTATCTTTATTACGGCAGTTTTATTAGTGAGCCTACAAATTATTTACTTTAAAATGATTAAAAAACAACATACCGCTTAAAGTGTTTGCATAAATAGAAGAGGTCGGGACAAAAGCGTTTAGGATTTGAGCAGAACCGAACGATGAGCGAAATTGTTTTCCAAATTTTGTCGAATCGTGAGAGTTTCTGCCGAAAATCCTGCTTTTGGGACGCCGTTAATCGGTTTCCCAGAGCACAAAATCTTTATGTCTCACCCTCTTCTAATATTTTATTTAGTACTACTAAAATTCAAACAATATATAAGTGTTGAAACTATATATTTATCATTCATATACTGGCATCCATAATTCCGTAATATATTGTTCGCTCGATGTATCTCCTTCTTGATAATATTCAAAAAATGGCGTTTCTTTAATCTGATCACCATGATATTTATGCATATAATTATGTACTTCTTCCATTTTATGTTGCACTGCATCAGGAACTACACCTTGTGCTTCAAAAATAAAATATGTTGAACTTGGCAAAGTTGTTAATTCAAAATCATCAAAGACTGAGCAATTGTCTTTAGTCACAGTAACTGCTATCATATAAGACATTTTCCCATTCGCTTTAGGTATACAAATACCTAGCAAACCATCTAAAACACCATTATTAAATGCTTGTAACTTAGAAATTGTCCCTTCTGCAAAACACGTTCTCCAAAACTCTGCAATATGTTGTTGTGCTTCACGACCACTTTTATATATTTTCTTAATTCCAAACAAAGTCAGTTCAGGAAGTTTCATTTCCCTATACTCCATAAAAGCCCATCTCCTTTTTATTTTTATAATGCCAAACAAATTGATATGACATTTCAAACTTAAGATATATAATTATAATTAATATTTACAGAACAAAGGCGAGGATTACATTATGAACCGAAAAATTTTACCAGTTAAACCTATCAGTCAACTATTCCCAATTCCAATGGTTATGGGTTGCGAAGGTGTATCAGCCGCTATGATGTTGCAATATAATAATCAACATGTTCCTGCAACAGAAATAATGAAAAATTGGCCTACACACCCGAATAATCCTCACAAAGGGTATGTTGGCCATCACTTATTTATTAAGCTTGGCAACTATCATCAAACTATTTTCCCTGAAGCATATGTGCCATTTTTACAACAATATAATCCGAATATCGTAGACGGTACTGGTAAGTCACTAGATGACCTTAAAAAGATTATCGATCAAGGGCAACCAGTGTTAATTTATCATACAAACCTTGGATCAAAGCCTTTGCTACGCGTATTCCGATTTGATAATAAACCAGCAAAACAAGTATCCAATATACATGTAACGCTATTAATTGGTTATGACGATTATTACTATTACTATATTGATCCACTTTGGAGTCATATTAGACGTGGTCTTGTACTACCTGCTATTTTTCCTAATCGCAAACAAATTATTAAAATTCGTAAAGAAAAAATGGAATATAGTTTTAATTCGCCCGGTAGAAAGTGCATTTATGTACAGCCTCATTCATATACAATTGAAACACAACAACAAAATAAACACACGTAAGTACCCACATTACTCGTGTATGCAAAACATAATAAATATTACGATAAATGCGCAAGAATATTACGGTCTTGCGCATTTTAAATTTCTATTATTTGCATTGTCTCAACTATTTCCTGGTAAATATTTTCAGTACGCCATTGTCTAGGATAGCCAAGACACGGACAAATATAATGTATACCATCATCCATCACACTTTTCCTAAAATGAACATGTCCCATAATACTATATGGAATATCAAACATCGCATACAAAGCATTGAAATCACTTGTCCCTATAAATGCATTATAAAAATCAAATATACGATGTGGCGTTGGGACAACAAATTCAGGATGTGTCACAATATGCGTGACTAAAATGACACGCCTATTTCCTACTTCTAATATATCTTTCTTAACTTGTTCAGCCGCCATTTTAGATAAATTTTGATCAGCTTCCCCCCACGAAATGCGTTCTTTATCTTGCCATGTCCCACCGTAATACTTACCTTTTTGTAACTGTTCTAATGAAAACCGTTTCGCAGCATAGCTATAATCATACCAAGCAGTGTGTCCAACAATCGCCCACTCATCATTAATAATATATGGATGTTCAACCAAGCATTGTGACATACATTTATAACTATCCCATATTTCTTGTGTCGATGTATCCTCAGTATTCCATAAATCGTGATTCCCAGGAACGAAACGTACTAATGTATCTAAATTTTGCGTTAATTGCTCAATAAAATGACTAGTCAATTTAAAATCATTCGAAATATCTCCTGCAATCAACAAGATATCTATATTTTTACTTTTAACAACTTCTATTAAAGTGTTTAAGTAATCCAATGGCTTCAATCGATTATGGCGATCAATATGTAAATCAGCAATAACACCTATCTTCATACCCATACCTTCTTTACATAAATTGAAATGACATTCATTATGTCACAAGACATCAAGGAATGATACAAAATAGCTTAATTCTCGATGATTATTTATATTTTTACATTAGAACTTATATCTTTTCATAAATTCGATAAGTTTTAGTTATCATAAGCATACCTATCAAATGTTTTTTCTTATATTTAAAAAAATAATTGCTTTATTTAATGGATTTCTTTAGTATTTATAAATAAGAAAACGCTTACACACAACTTTTTTTATTTGCTTTATCCTGAGGAGGAAAAATATGGCAAGAAAATTGCATAGAGAGTTGAATAACAGACATATCCAATTGATAGCAATTGGGGGCGCAATTGGAACCGGGCTATTTCTAGGATCAGGTCAAACAATATCTTTAACTGGTCCATCACTGTTATTCACATACATGATTATTGGGGTTGTACTATTCGCTTTTATGCGTGCATTAGGCGAATTGTTGTTGAGCAATACAAGATTTAATTCATTTGTTGATATTGCAAATGAATATTTGGGACCATTTGGTGGCTTTGTCATTGGCTGGACATATTGGTTATGTTGGATTGTTTCGAGTATGTCCGACTTAACTGCCATGGGACAATATTTTGCCTTTTGGTATCCACAAGTACCTAACTGGATTACTGTGCTCTTTATTGTTTTAATTTTAATAAGTTTCAACTTATTAGGTGCCAGATTATTTGGTGAATTAGAGTTTTGGTTCTCTATTATTAAAGTTGTTACCATTATTGCGATGGTTATCGTCGGACTTGTACTAATCTTTTTCTCATTTAAAACGCATTACGGACATGCATCATTCACTAACTTAGTCAGTCATGGTGGTATGTTCCCAGGTGGGACATTTGGTTTCTTAATGTCATTCCAAATTGCTGTATATTCATTCATAGGTATTGAATTAATTGGTGTAACAGCAGGTGAAACGAAAGATCCAGAAAAAACATTACCAAAAGCCATAAACAATGTACCTATTCGTATATTATTATTCTATATTGGTGGTCTTTTAGTAATTATGTCAGTTATTCCATGGAATGATATCGATCCAGATAGCAGCCCATTTGTTAAACTGTTCACTTTAATTGGTGTACCTTTTGCTGCTGGTATCGTCAACTTTGTCGTATTAACTGCAGCTGCGTCAGCAACAAATAGTGGTATTTATTCTAATAGTCGAATTCTATTTGGTTTATCCCAACAAGGACTCGGCCCGAAAGTTTTAAATAAAACAAACAGCCATGGTGTACCATACTTATCTATGTTTGTGTCATCTTTCGCATTACTTATTGCAGCACTGTTAAACTATATTTTTCCTAATGCGATTCAACTATTTATTTACGTTACCACTTTATCAACTGTACTGTTCTTAGTAGTGTGGGCTATGATTATTGTTGCTTACATTATGTATTTGAAAAAGCATCCTGAGGCACATAAAAATAGTAAATTCAAGTTAATTGGTGGTAAACCGATTGCCTATATTATTTTGGCATTCTTCTTCTTTGTATTCATCTTATTATTCTTTAGTGATGAAACAAGAGCAGCCATTTATATTTCGCCGTTCTGGTTTATATTCTTAATCTTTTTCTACAGAAAATATAAAACGAATGCCGAAAGATTAGCTGAAGAACAGCGTCAAATAGATAGCGGTCATTTTAGATATGATAATAAATAACATAGTTATAAAACTCTAGTATTTATTCAATAAATGCTAGAGTTTTTTGTTTTATGAAAATTTTAGTGGAATTCACATCGTTTTTATAAATAAGTCTATGTCAATATGCCTTAAAAATGATAAAATATTAACTATTAAAATTTTGAGGAGTATACTATGGCGTTATTAGAAGCATTTTTAATATTTATCTTTGCTGTCATTATCAGTTCAATCATTAATAATCGTTTTCCACAAATCCCTACTGCGTTTATTCAAATCGTATTAGGCGCTATCGTCTTTTTAATTCCGATAGACGTTGATTTCCAATTTAATTCGGAAGTATTTATGTTCGCTGTTATCGCGCCACTTCTATTTGTTGAAGGAACCCATGTGTCACGAACAAAATTATTAGAATATCGTAAGCCTATATTACTAATGTCCATGGCACTCGTATTTGCAACTGTTGTTGGTGTTGGCTACTTTATACATTGGATTTGGCCGGCATTACCTATGCCAGCTGCCTTTGCAATAGCCGCAATATTATGTCCAACTGATGCCGTTGCAGTATCAGCAATTACACGTGGAAAGTTATTACCGAAAGGTTCAATGACGATTCTTGAAGGAGAATCACTTTTAAATGATGCTGCAGGTATCATTTCTTTCAAAATCGCTGTTACAGCATTAGTAACAGGAACTTTCTCATTATTCCAAGCTGTTGAGCAATTTGTTATTTCAACTGTATTAGGTGTATTAATTGGGGCAATCATTGGTTTTGTCATCGTAAGAGTTCGTGTAGACTTAACAGCAAATAAAGGTTTAAAAGATAATAACACTTTAACATTCATTCAGTTATTAACGCCTTTTGTCGTTTACTTTTTAGCAGAACAAGTTCATGCTTCGGGGATTATTGCAGTCGTTGTGACTGGACTTATTCATGGCTTAGAACGCGATCGTTTAATTAAGGCGCAAACAGAACTTCAAATGAATTACCATCAAATTTGGAATACATTTAGTTATGCACTAAACGGTTTTGTATTCGTTGTATTAGGTTTTATGATTCCTACTGTAGTTATTGATATTATCAAAACAGAACCTGAAAACTTTTCATTTTTAATTTTAATTACTGTGTTAATCGCATTGGCCATTTATGTTTGTCGATTTGCTTGGGTTTATTTCTGGTTCAAAGATTTTTATTTCCCGAAAAATATTCAATCATATCTAGATGATGATGATTCACATGAAACACCACCTTCTCGTGTAAAGTATGCTTTTATCATGACAATGTGTGGTATTCACGGAACAATTTCATTGTCTATGGCACTAACATTGCCTTTTATCATTACAAACGGACAAGCATTTGAATATCGTAATGATTTATTATTTATCGCTTCACTCATGGTATTAATCAGCTTAGTCTTAGCGCAAATTGTTTTACCATTAATTACACCCGCTATTCAAGAAGATTTATTTAAAGGTATGACATACCAATCCGCCAAAATTTTTATCGTTCAAAAAGTAATTGAACACTTTAATAAGGAAAGCAAAAAAGATAAAAACAATACGAATTATCGTCCAGTATTAAATCAATACTTTGGTGAATTGTTATTTTTATTAAATTCAGAACCTGAAAATAAAAACACGAAAGAACTGAGACGTTTAGAAGATATAGCAAAAAATATCGAAACATCAACGTTAGAACGATTAATTGAAAAAGGCAAAGCAACTTCTCAGGACATTAAAAATTATCATGATATCGTTGAACTTACTGAAACTCATCGAACTTCATCAATCATTGAAAAATTTTCTAACTTCTTTAAAATGTTTTGGTTACGTCTTAAAACATTTAAACACAACAAAGCTATTGATAGAGAAACAAAAGCACAAGAATATGAAAATGCTTTTAAAGACGTTCAAAAAATAATGCGTATCGTTAACCATAATATTATTTTACGCTTAAAAGAAGAACAAAATAGTACAAATGTACTTGAAGTAAGTTTAGTTATCAACCATTATTACGATATGAGTCGTTCATTAAAATGGCGTGCACAACGTCGCAAAGAACGTAAAGAAAATAGTAATCAAATGATTTCGCAAGCTATTTTCCATAATCATAAATTAGAAGCATTATATTTACAGCGTAATCTTTTAGATGAGCTCATTCGTCGCAACAAAATCAATAATGTCGTTGCCGCCCAAATCCGCGAGAATATCAACTATAACGAAATCGTCTTAGCACTACAGTCCAAAAACTAAGCAAGATATAAAAACACCCGCTCATATGAGAAAATGCTATTATCATCTCATATGAGCGGGTTTTATTATGTTTATGTTATTTTTTAAGTTTAAATGGAATCGTACAAACATTAACATTCTTTTGGTAAATCAAATACAATTTCATACGTAAACTTGTTTGATTGTGTAATAAATTGTGCCAACGCTTCTTCGTAATAAATTCCGGAATCACTACTGTGATCATATAGTTTTGATCGTTAGCTTTACGGTTAATCTTATCTATAAAGCGAGAAATCGGACGTATAATACTACGATATTCTGAATGTAAAATAACTAATCTTACATCTGGGAAATGTCGCTTCCACTTTTCTTGGAATGCCTTTTCATCCTCATCGCCAAATGATACATGTACAGCAATCACATCATTATTAGCGAGCATTTGTGCATAATAAATCGATTTGTCTACTGCTGTAGTAATACTCGTAATTGGCACAATCGCTAAGTTACGATCTACTACTTCAACATTATGAACATCTATATCTGAACGAAGTTGCTCTGCAATGTCACGATAATGTTTGTTAATTTTCAAGAAGAAAATCACAACAAATGGCAAGAATATAAGTATCGGCCAAACTTGACTAAATTTAGTTATGAGCAAAATCATAAAAACAATAAATGTTACAATACCACCGAGTAAATTCACTGACAACTTACTCATCCAATTCTTCGGACGTTCATGTATCCACTTAATAACCATTCCGAATTGCGCTAATGTAAATGGAATAAATACACCTACAGCGTACAATGGAATTAAATCTTCAGTCATACCATCAAACACAATAATTAAAATAATAGCTAATACACCTAAAATAATAATTGAGTTAGAGTAACCTAAGCGATCTCCTCGAACAGTAAACATTCTAGGCATATATTTATCTTTAGACATTGACGCAGCTAACATTGGAAATGCAGTGAATCCAGTATTTGCAGCTAACACTAAAATCATTACAGTTGTAGCTTGTACAAAATAGAAAGCCGCATTATCACCAAATATTTGCATTGCTAATTGTGATAAAACTGTTGTTTCAGTTTGTGGCATAATTCCGTATACATACGCTAATCCTACAATACCTACTAATAAAAACGCTAAAATTGAACCCATAGCAATTAACGTTTTCACAGCATTTTTAGCACTTGGCTCTCTAAAATTCGTTACCGCATTTGAAATAGCTTCAACACCCGTTAACGATGAAGCCCCTGAAGAAAATGCTTTTAATAATAGAAATAATGTAACCCCAGGTACAGCTGTTCCAACAGACGCATGCATATGCGGTTGGATATTACCTGTTGCTACGCGAATTGTTCCGATTAATATAAGTACCACTAAACCAATGATAAATAAATAAACCGGATAAGAAAGTACCGTTGCAGATTCAGTTAAACCACGTAAATTTAATACTAAAATAAACAGTACAAGTAAACATGCAATTAAAACTTTATGATCATATAAACTTGGAAATGCAGCTACAAATGCATCTGCTCCAGAGGATATACTAACTGCAACAGTCAATATATAATCTACTAATAATGATCCACCTGCAAGTAAGCCCCATTTTTCTCCTAAATTGGTCTTCGACACCATATAAGCGCCGCCACCTTTAGGATAAGCATAAATTACCTGTCGATATGACATAATTAATGCAGCCAATAATATAAGAACTGCACCGGCAATCGGTAATGTATACCAAGTCGCTACTGCACCTACTACAGACAATGTAATCAGTATTTGTTCAGGTCCATATGCAACTGAAGATAATGCATCTGACGAAAGAATCGCTAACCCTTTAAACTTTGAGATTTTTTCGTCTTTTAATTCTCTGTTTTTTTTAGGTTGCCCTATTATAAGTCTTTTAAATTGATTGAACATAATCTCCTAATCCTTTTTATACTTTTTGATGGATATCACTATACGCTTATCTTGTCAAAAAGTATAGTACGTTTATTGATATTTCGTATGTAATTATACACTTATTAGGCTGTATTGTATCAAAATATATTGTAAATATACATCCTAAGTCAACAATTTGCTCTGAACTGTTATAATAAAATATAATTCATTACATATTAGGAAAATCATTATCAAATGAGGATACATTTATGACTATAAAAAAACTCTATTTTCTATCTATCTCATTCATTATTCTAGTCGCGATATCCGTTATCATTTTCTTAGCAATACACAGTAATACAAAGACGCAGCTGACAAATGATTCACAGAAACAAATTGATACTATTATTCGTCATGATTTGCAGCAAGGTCATATACCAGGTGCGTCTGTGTTGATTATAAAAAATGGTAAAGTCTTTTTAAATAAGGGATACGGTTATCAAAACATTGATAAAAAAATAAATGCAACACCATCAACAAAGTATGAAATTGCTTCTAATACAAAAGCATTTACAGGTATAGCAATGTTAAAATTAGCCCAACAACACAGATTAAACCTAGATGATCCCGTTTCAAAATATGTCCCTCATTTTAAAATGAAATATGATGGTCAAAATGAAGATATCACTATCAAACAACTTTTAGCTCAAACAAGTGGTATTCCTAGTAATATAACAAGCGAAGATTCTGTGACAAGCAAGCGGAATCAATTAACAGATGTGGCAAGTGCTATTATGGGAGATGAGCTTCACCATAAGCCAGGCGAGGAATTTGAATACTCAAATATGAATTATGATCTATTAGGTTTAATCATCCAAAATGTCACAAAGCAATCATATACGCAATATATGACAGACCATTGGCTTAAACCACTTCATATGACACATACGACATTTAAACAAACAAATGATAAATCTAAGCATGATGCAATAGGATATGAATTACAAGGTTCAAGCCCTGTTGTCTCAAAGCCTGAGTTTAATCATTGGGATACACCTTCTGCATATATGATGACTTCAACAGAAGATTTAGAACATTGGATCAAATTTCAACTTAATCCATCTAATAAATATAAGCAGTTAGTTCAGCAATCACACAAAAATTTATCATCAACTATTGGTGAACCAAATGCTAATGCTTATGCATCTGGTTGGTTTACAAATACTGATGAACATTTAGTCTTCCATTCCGGTACGTTAGATAACTTTTCATCATTTATTTTACTCAATCCAAAAAAATCCTATGGTATTGTCGTACTAGCAAATTTAAATTCTGACTATGTGCCTAAGTTAGTTGAACATCTTAATACACAGATAGTTAACAACACACACTATACTACTGTTGCTTCAACGCTGAATCATTATAAAGGACAATTCAATATTGTGACGGCTGTCATGACAACATTTATATTGTTAGCATTTTTATTTACGACTTATCGCGGTTGGCAAATGCGCCATGGTCAAATTCTTTTGCGTAGGTCAAAAAGGATTGCTGTATTGAGTTGGTTATCATTATGTATATGTATTGCTTTAGCGCTTGCGCTCTATGCATTACCGTATTTAATTCTCGGTAGCAATAATTGGTCTTTTGTACTGACTTGGTTACCAATAGAAATTAAATTAGCACTAATTACAACATTAATTGCATTATTCAGTACATTAATTTTAATTCTGTTATTCCTTCATACAAAGATAACGAAGACATAATAAAAAGACTTGTTCGAGCCGTGCGTTTGATAACATATCATCCACGATTCGATCAAGTCTTTATTTTCTTCATATTAAACGGATAAATTATTATTTAATTGGATTCATGCCGTCTTTCCATGTTTTATAAATTAAAGAGCCACCTTGTGCTTTGAACTTCTCATTACTCACACCACGTTCAAATGGTTGTGCAGGTTGAATATCAATATTTGGTTCAACACCTAGTTGTGCTTTATACCACTCTGCAAATTCAGAGCCTTTTACAGGTTCATCATCAGCAACATTGTAAATACCATTTTCAAAATTGATAGCTTGAATAGATGTTTCTACTGCATCATCAAGATGGATAAATGATGTTACACCGTCTGATAATGTCACTTGTCCATCTATAAATTGATTATAAATCATACCATCTTTACCGTACCAAGTACCTGGGCCGTATAACCAACCAAAGCGTAAGACAACATATTCATCCATACGTGCTGTTTCTTTTTCAAGACCCACGACACCATCAACTGTTACTTTTCTATCTCCAGTTGAATTAAAATCAAGTGGTGTTTCTTCAGTTGCTAAACCTTCGCCAGGTTCATACATAAAGGCAATACTTTGTGCAATAACTTTTTTCACGTCATGCTTTTTAGCTGCGTCAATTAAGTTTTTAGAGCCTTCAATACGTACTTTAGTATTCGCTGCCATATCGACATTTTTCAAATCAGTAATTTGATTGATAATAATTTCTGGTTTAAAGTCAGCTAAAGCTTGCTCAATTGTATCGGCTTTTAAAATATCACCAATATATGCTTTAATGCCAACATATTCTAACTTATGTTGACCATTCTCAGAAGTAGTAAAACCAGCAACCTCATGCCCTTCTTCTTTTAGTCTTTGAACTAATTTAATTCCGATTAAGCCTGTTGCACCAGTCACAAAAATTTTACTCATTATAAACACCTTTTCTCTATTTTGTCTTATAGTTACTTGCTTGATGAGTGTACAAAATTCATGCCAGACTTCCAAATAATTTGCCTCAAAATTTGTTAACAGTATCATCATAAAAACTGTCTTGCCAATGCTATTAGTGTGTCATAGACCTACATCAAACCTAAATTAAGCCGAAGATAAATCAAAAAGAACAGCACTAAGATCATTTCAATTGGAACGTACCTTACTGCTGTTCTCTATTTACTTCAATTCACTTTTAATAATGACCTTGATTTTCACATTGTCGTCATTAACTCGCTGCCATACCTAAAAGCATCAATTAATCTTGGGCTTGTCGCTGACTTTCTTTAGCATGTATTAAATCCGTAATAAATCGATTCACAGGTGCTTCTATATGACGTTTCTTTCCTAGAGTTGCAACTGCACCATTAATATAATCAATTTCAGTCTTTCTATTGTTGACGATTAGGTCTTGATACATAGACGGATAGTGTGCACCTACTTTGTCATTTAAGCCGATTAAATATTCAAATACTTCATCAACATTTAAATGAACGTCATCTATAGTTGCGACATGCACTATTTCTTGTGTCAATTTATAAATTAAACACTTTGCATAACTGCTTTCATTAAGTGCTGCCATATTGCATTCTAATACTGTACTTAAAGCATTGGCTGTACCATTAACACAAATCTTCTTCCAAATTGATTGATGTAAATCTTGACTAATAACGCCATTTAACCCTGCTTTGTTAAGAATTTCAGCCACTTTCTTAACGTTTTCTTTACCTTCGTCAACTAACGCACCAATTTCAACCGGACCGCTACCAAGCAAGTGACTATGCCCTGGACTTTCCAGACCTGCAGTCCAAGTTGTGACACCTCTAACAATTTGTGATTCAGCAACATATTGCGAGATGATTTCTTCATGTTTTAATCCATTCATTGTACATACGACGATTGTATCGTCATTAATATGTGGTTTCATAGCATTCATCACAGATTTTAATTGCATAGATTTTGGAAATAGAAAAACAATATCATAAATACTGTCATGTGGTTGTTCATTTAAATGACACATTGGGATATCTAATACGAATTTTTCGCCATTAATCGTTATATTTAACCCATGCTCTTTGACCGCTTCAACATGAGAACTATATCCATCAATAAGCGTTACATCATAACCTGCTTGAAATAATTTAGCACCAAAACCACTACCTAGTGCACCAGACCCCGCAATTGCAATTTTCATACTGTAAACCCCTCTTCATCGTTGTTGTTCAATTTTAAAATACTACTTTCGTATATAAGCGTCAATTCGAAAATTACTCACTTACGCCAACGTTAATAATTATTTATAACTTATAAAAATACACCTAATACTGAACATTGTCGCTCAATATTAGGTGTGACTCTATAAACACTTCACTTACTTTCACAAAATTCACTTTAAATTTCCTACATAATAACTTGCTTTCATTTCAGTTTTACAAATTCGTTTGATTTTTCGGAACTAAAAATAGAATAACTAAAAATGCAATCACTGCTAAAATGACATTAAACATCATGCCAGAGAAGCCACCTAAATGTAAATTTAAATTTGCTGCTAAAACTGTATAAATCGTACCAGATACTGCCACACCAAATGCATTTCCTAATGACGAAGCCATTTTATAAACACCTGAAGCTACACCTGATTTGTCATCTGGCGCACTCGCAACTGCTGTATCTGTAGAAGGTGTAGCATACAGTCCTAAACCTGTACCAAACAGTAAGTAGCCGACAATGCTAGACACGATATACCACATTTCAGGCAAAAATGTTAATGACAATAAGATAAGTCCAATTACTGTAAATCCACTACCTAATAATAGTGGACGCTTCGGACCAAACTGAGTTAAAATCTTTTCACCTACACGGATCATTAACAATACTGCAATTAAATACGTTAATGAGATATATCCTGTTTGAGATGAATTAAAACCTAATTGTTGTTGATAATAAGTGTTAATGACGATTAATGCACCACCAGCAACACCATTTAATAGAAAGTTAGATATCGTCGCCCCACTGTATCCTCTATTTTTAAAAATAGAAAAATCTACAAGCGGATATTTAATTTTATTTTCATAGTAGACAAAACCTATTAATGACAAGATAAAAATAACAATTAAACTTAGTATCATTGGTGAAACTAAACCGAAATGAGATGTCTGCGTAATAATCACGTTAAGACTTAACATTGTCACCACTAAAATGATTAATCCAATAACATCAAACTTTTTCGTTTCACCTTTTAAGCTTTTTACCGGTTCAGCTTTAGTTTCAGGTGTATGTTTAATTAAATACATCGATAATAATGTTAATAAAATTGAAACTATAAATATTGAACGCCAGCCTATATAAGTAGCCATTAAGCCACCAAACAACGTACAAATACCACTACCGCCCCAAGAACCAATTGACCAGTAACTTAAGGCACGTTGTCTGCGCGTTCCAATATAATACTCATTTATAATGGCAAGTGTCGCAGGCATAATGCAGGCTGCAGACAAACCTTGAATTATTCTACCTATAATTAAAAATGCTGGTAACGGTGTAATAATGATGAGTAATGAACCGATGACATTTAAAATAAGACCCACATATGTAATTTTAACGCGGCCAAGCTTATCAGCTACATCTCCAGCACCCACGATAAATAATCCAGCAAACAGCGCTGATAAACTAACAGCAATATTTATCGTACCGACGTCACTACTGTATGTTGCTTGCAACGGGACAACAAGATTAACAAGTGACTGTGCGAATAGCCAAAAGGTAATGACACCTAAGACAATACCTAATAACAAACGATTGTCACCTCTAAATTGTTTCGAAGTGTCCATGAAATAGAAAAGCCTCCTAAGTTATAAAAAACAAATTTTTAATATGATATATTAAGAAACAATATCATAAATTTGCAGATAATTATAAATAAAACATTTCAATTTTTAGTATTTTTACATTATTAGAGATTATTTATACAAATTATTTCAGGATAATTATTGCTATTTTAGTGTAAACGCATACATTAATCCGAAGCAAATAGGCCATCCAAATACCATTCAAGATATTGGACAGCCTATTAATGCATTTCAAATATTTACATAATAATAAATTACAATATACCAAGGTCCTCTATAAGTTTATTCCTTGGGGTCGGTGCTTTGATTTATGTTTTTGGTGACGGGTCGTCGGATCTAAACGTCTTTCTAACATTCTCAATAATACATCTATTAAAATAGCAATGACTGCAATGGGAATTGCTCCTGCTAGTATAAATGTTGTGCCGTCAGTCGCATTTGTACCACGTATCACAATATCACCAAGAGTTGGCGCCCCGATAAATGAACCTACAGCAACAACACCTATAGCCACAACTAATGCAATTCTAATACCACCAATAATGACTGAAACCGATAATGGTAATTCAATCATTCGTAATACTTGGTTTCGTGTCATGCCCATGCCTTTACCAGCATCTTTAATATTCACATCAACACTAGCTATTCCTGTATAAGTATTTTTAATAATTGGTAATAAAGCATATAAAAATACTGTTAATACTACTGTTTCTGCACCTAATCCCATAACTAACATTAAAATAGCAAGCATTGCGATAACTGGCACCGTTTGAATGATATTCGTGATTGTAATTACAAATCCAGATAATTTAGTATACCTTGCAAGTAAGATACCTAATGGGATGCCGATTAACGATGCAAACAGCACACCATATACTGACATTAATAAATGTTTGAAAAATAAATCCCAGAGATAGCCATAGTTCATGGCATAATAGTGAAACAATTGCTGTAATAAATTTCCTTCCATCATTTATGACCACCTTTCTGATTTTCAAAGTAGTGATGTTTTTTCAGAAATTCCTCAGCAACTACTGCTGGTTCTTTGCCTTTTCCATCCGCTTCATAATTCAATCGTTGCATCTCTGAAGTTGAAATTTTGCCATCTAATTTATTAATTATCGTTTTAAGCTCTGGATGTTGACGCAACAATTCGTTTGTAGCGACAGCGCTGGCAGCATAAGGAGGAAAGAAATGTTTGTCATCTTTAAGTACTTTCAAATCATATGCAGCTATTCGCCCATCTGTAGAATATCCTAATGCAACGTCTAAATTTCCTGAACTTAATGCATCATATACTAATCCGATTTGCATCGGTCTTACTGTACCAAAATCAAAACCATATTCTTTTTTAAATCCTTGGTAGCCATCACCCTTACGATTCATCCATGAACTATCCATGCCTAAACGTAAATCTTTGCTATATTTTTCTAAATCTGAAACTTTCTCCAAATGATATTTTTTAGCTGTTTCTTTCGTTACCATAAATGCATACGTATTCGCAAAACCATATGAATTGAAAAATGTTTGATCAAATTTCTTTTGGAATCCTTGTTGTGTCGCCATCATAGCTTTCTTAGGATCTTTGATTGGCTCTTCTTTTAAAACACCTGTTAAATCTGTGCCATTATATCTTACTCCTGAAATATTGGCATCTCCATTAATCAATGCGTTATGCTGAATCGTACTTGACCCTAAATTATTAACTAATGTTGGCTTAATCTTGCCATTCGTATCATGTTCGATTAATAGTCGCAACATATGCGAAATTATTTGCGATTCACTTGTCGACAATGCAGTAATTTTGACATCATTTTTCGTGCTTTTACTACCTAGTCCGGGTAGACTACATCCAGATAATACAGTAAGAGATAATACAAGCACGACTACAATACGTTTTAGTTTCTTCATTATCTTTTCCTCCTAATTATCCAGATATCTTTAATCCTTTTGGAACTACCCATTTTTCAACTAGTGATAATAATGCATCAACAAGTAATGCTAAAGCAGTTACAAGTACAGTCGCAGTTATTATCATCATTGGGTCATATAAATTTAAACCATTGAATATAAAATCTCCTAAACCTCCCGCACCAACATAGCTTGCTAGCGTTGCCCAGCTAATAACATATACAGATGATAAGCGAATGCCACCAATTATAAGTGGTAAGGCTAACGGTAATTCAATGTCTTTCATTAGTTGGAGTTGCGTCATACCCATACTTTTTCCAGCTTCTTTAATATTACTATCAATATTTTGAACACCTAGCACTGTGTTATTTAAAATAGGTAATAATACATAAATAAATAGCGCTACAATTGCTGGTGTTTTTCCAACACCAAAAATCGGTATCATAATAGCAAGTACGGCTAATGTAGGAATCGTTTGTAAGACTCCCGCCACAGTTAAAATAATATTGGCAGTTCGCTTCGTTTTAGATAGTAATATACCTAAAGGAACAGCAACGACGATAGCAAGTAATAATGCCACCATAGAAATGTAGAAGTGCTCCAACGTTTTCGATATGAGTTGTCCACCATTCTCTTGAAGAAATGCTATCATGATTTATCCACTCCAATACCATGTGTTTCAACATTCTCATTATGTGGTTCACCTGATACAGAGGGAATGGTGTCTTTTCCATTATGTTCCGTATGAGATGTAGCCTCGCTGTCACCCCAAATCGTGTCATAAACTATATCCACAACATTGGTACGTGTAATTAGTCCAACTAAGCGATTATATTGGTCTACAACAGGAACATTTCTGATATTTCTTTTTAAAATCGTGCGAACAGAATCTTGCAATTTCGAATCAATTTGAACGGTATAAATATTTTGTTGCATCATATCACGCAAAGTTTTGTGTCCTCGTATACCTTGGTTAATATCCTCAATGTCTAAGAATCCAAGTAAATGGTTGTCACTATCAACGACAAAAATCGTATCTACACGTTTTTGTCTCATAATATGAACAGCATCATTAAGCGTTGCATCTGCTTGTATCGTGATTGGCTTAATCATAACGCCTTCAACAGTCTTGTCATTCGGACGGTCTTGAATCAGTCTATTTTGACCGATAAAATCACGCACAAAATCATTTGCAGGATGCCTTAAAATATTATCTGGTGTATCAAATTGCACCACCTTACCTTCTGACATAATACAAATTTTATCTGCTAATTTAATCGCTTCATCCATATCATGCGTTACAAAGATAAACGTCTTGCCTAATTTTCGTTGTAATGTTTTCACTAAATCTTGCAGTGTATCTCTCGTAATAGGATCTAATGCCCCAAAAGGTTCATCCATTAAAATAATATCTTGTTCGGCCGCAAGTGCTCTTACGACACCGATACGTTGTTGTTGTCCACCAGATAATTCTGCAGGATATCGATCTAAATATGATTCTGGTAAATCTACAAGCTTAATTAGTGCTTTTGCACGTTCATCTTTTTTCTCTTTTGACCATTTAAGTAACTTTGGTACAAGTACTATATTTTCTCTTATAGTCATATGAGGCATTAACCCGATTTGTTGAATAACATAACCAATGCTTCGACGCAATTCGACAGGGTTCATACTTCGAACATCTTTACCATCAATTTCAATTTGTCCTTCTGTCGCTTCAATCATGCGATTTATCATTCTTAAAGCGGTTGTCTTACCGCTCCCACTCGTTCCTATAAATGCAATAAATTCCCCTGATTGAATATCTAAAGAGATGTCATCTACAGCCTTTTTACTGCCAGAATAAATTTTCGTTAAATGTTTAATACTTAACATAATCATTTCTCCTTCCTCATAACAACATATGACGAATGATACGCATAAAATTAAAAGACCATCATGGTAATTGTTAAACAAATAGAGTCATAAGTTAAACAAGTACACATCATGGTCTTGATTATGTAGAATTGTATATTTATCATCTGTAATGTGAATCATCAAAAAATAAACGGCGCTATGTATGTTGAATTTCTACCGATTACTCTTTGTTTGCACATTCGTATATTCGACATTTAAAACTAACATACTCTATATGTTGTTATTAAACAGCATTATTTTATAATTAGCAACTAAATTGATAACTCACATTTTTCAAAAGCGAATTTATTACCGCACAATTGGTTGGTTTGCGACAAAAAAATGTCAAAAATGTGAAAAAATATTATAAATGTCGTTATTTTGTAAAAATCATGGACATTGCCCATCTCATTAAATATTTGCGTGATTCCATCAAATATACTCGATATCAATCATGGGGGCACTCAAATTAATACCACATACGAAAAAACAACCAATGGCATTAACCACTGATTGTTTCATGTCATCCTGTATATTGTTGTATAGTGTGTATCCCTATACTCATGAATTACTTATCATGCATCCCTTTACCTTCAAGTATTTGATTAATATACTTTTCAACGCGCTTTTGTCTTGTTTCACTACGTTTAGCTTGTTCAATATGATAAATGTATTGATGTTGTCTGCCTGGCGTTAATTTATAAAATGACGACTCTAATTGTGGCATTTCTTCAAACTTATCTTCAAGCTCTTTTGGAATAACATATTCTTCAATTTTCTTCATTTCAACTTTTTTGCCAGCTTTTTCAACTTTAATAGCTTCTGCTAAATAATATTTAATTTCTTCTGTACGCGCTTGAATCTCTTCTAGATTTTCAAACCTTAACTGACGTGCTGCTTGTACTTTTTCAGTCTGTTGAATGAGAGTATGATACTTATCTTCTAAAATAGCACCTTTATGGAATAATAGTGCAACATAGTTTTTGAAACCATGAATCAGCACAACATTTTTATTCTTTAAAGTGTAACAAGGATGCATCCATTTATATGCTTCCTCAAGTTCAGTTTCATTGAAAATTAAGTCTCTCAAATATTGATATTCTTCTTGCCATTGACTCTCTTTATTTAAAAATGCTTCAACTTGTTCATTCGGTTGTTTATCGGTCATAACGATCACTTCCAGTCTATTATTCAATATATATTGTATTATATATCCAAAATTTCAAAAAAACTAATTTAGCCAATGATTTTGCACTTTTACAAAAAATAAATTTGACTATTATTGTAATAAGCGTATAATTGTCGCATATTATTTTTTGTATTTTCGGCAATAACGAAGGAGTATTTATGAATAAAGACAAACAATCGCACGACGACAAAATTAATCTATCCCAATTAATATTATTAGGGCTAGGTTCATTAATTGGATCCGGCTGGTTATTCGGTGCCTGGGAAGCATCTTCAATAGCCGGTCCAGCTGCAATTATTTCATGGGTTATTGGATTTCTAGTTATCGGAACAATAGCTTATAACTATATTGAAATAGGTACAATGTTTCCACAATCTGGGGGTATGAGTAACTATGCACAATATACACATGGCTCTTTATTAGGCTTTATTGCTGCGTGGGCCAATTGGGTATCACTTGTTACAATTATACCAATTGAGGCTGTTTCAGCAGTACAATATATGAGTTCATGGCCTTGGCATTGGGCAAAGCCAATGGCACACTTAATGGAAAACGGCTCTATAAGCACATACGGTTTACTAGCTGTGTATCTCATCATTATTATTTTTTCATTATTAAACTATTGGTCAGTTAAACTGTTAACATCATTTACAAGTCTAATATCCATATTTAAGTTAGGTGTTCCAACATTAACAATTATTATGTTGATGTTGTCTGGTTTTGACACCTCCAACTACGGGCATTCAGCAAGTACATTTATGCCTTATGGTAGCGCACCTATTTTTGCTGCAACAACAGCATCAGGGATTATTTTCTCATTTAATTCATTCCAAACGATTATCAATATGGGGTCAGAAATTAAAAATCCTGAAAAGAATATCGCACGAGGCATTGCTATTTCATTATCACTAAGCGCAGTACTATACATTATTTTGCAAAGTACATTTATTACCTCTATGCCTCAATCAATGTTACAACATAGCGGATGGAGTGGTATCAATTTCAACTCACCGTTTGCTGACTTAGCTATATTATTAGGCATTAATTGGTTAGCAATTTTATTATATATTGAAGCAGTTGTTTCACCTTTTGGAACTGGCGTATCATTTGTTGCAGTTACAGGACGTGTTTTACGCGCTATGGAGAAAAATGGACATATCCCTAAATTTCTTGGAAAAATGAACGAAAAATATCATATTCCTCGTGTAGCAATCATCTTTAATGCCATCATTAGTATGATTATGGTTACATTATTTAGAGATTGGGGTACACTAGCAGCTGTCATCTCTACTGCGACCTTAGTTGCCTATTTAACTGGACCAACGACAGTAATTGCTTTACGTAAAATGGGTCCAACTATGACACGTCCATTCAGAGCCAAAATATTAAAAGTAATGGCACCATTATCTTTTGTATTAGCATCTTTAGCTATATATTGGGCAATGTGGCCAACGACAGCAGAAGTTATTTTAATCATTATACTCGGCTTACCAATCTACTTTTTCTATGAATATAGAATGAATTGGCGTAATACGAAGAAGCAAATTGGCGGTAGTTTATGGATTATTGTATATTTAATCGTTCTCTCATTACTGTCATTTATAGGTAGTAAAGAATTTAAAGGATTGAACTTTATTCATTATCCTTATGACTTTATCGTTATCATAATCGTGGCACTTATTTTCTATTACATTGGTACAACGAGTTCATTTGAAAGTGTTTATTTCCGTCGCGCAAAACGTATCAACACGAAGATGACCGAAGCACTAGATAAAGAAGCCAATTCATCTAATTAAATTTTCAAATATGATCTCAAAGCACGCACAAACATTCACCAACCATTGATTTCAATAATCTTGGTTGGTTTTTTATTTTGAAAATGGGATATAAATAACATAACAAGATAGTGAGACTGGTATTGTCATGAAATGGCACTGTCGAAGAGCATCATATAATGCTCAAGATAGTTTGATTTAATACGGATAGCATGCTTATCTGATTCAGTCACAAAATTGTCTTGTTAGAGGTGTCACCCATCACTTCTTTACCGTGGTATGATTAATTTGGGGATGATAAGGAGGTTAATAAATATGAAGATAAGTACTGCAGGTGGTCAGATTCATGGTATCACACAAGATGGCCTAGATATCTTCTTAGGCATTCCATATGCTGAGCCACCAATTAATAACCATCGCTTTAAACATTCTACGTTAAAAACACAGTGGCATGAGCCAATCGATGCTACAACTATTAAGCCTATCCCACCTCAACCTGATAATAAATTAGAAGTTTTTTTCTCCTCGCAACAAACAAACTTTACTGAAAATGAAGATTGTCTATATCTTAATATTTGGAAGCAACATAATGATAAAACTAATAAGCCAGTCATCATTTATTTTTATGGAGGAAGTTTTGAAAATGGGCATGGTTCTGCTGAACTCTATCAACCAGCGCATTTAGTAAAAAATAATGATGTCATTGTTATCACATGCAACTATCGTTTAGGTGCGTTAGGATTTTTAGATTGGTCCTATTTTAATAGTGAATTCAATTCGAACAATGGCATTTCAGATCAAATAAATGTTATAAAGTGGGTTCATCTATTTATCGAATCATTTGGTGGAAACCCTAATAATGTTACTTTGATGGGTCAGTCTGCGGGTAGTATGAGCATCTTAACTTTAATGAAACTACCTGACATTGAACCTTATTTCCATAAAGTTATTCTACTAAGTGGTGCATTACGTTTAGACACCTTAGAAAATGCACGCAACAAAGCTAAGCATTTTCAAAAAATGATGGTCGATTATTTAGATACAGATGACGTAACAACGCTAACTACAGATGATATTTTGATGTTAATGTCTAAACTCAAGCAATCTCGCGGACCTTCTAAAGGACTAGATTTAATATATGCACCTATCAAAACGGATCATATGAAACATCATTTTCCAACATCCAAACCTATATTGGCATGCTATACAAAGGATGAAGGCGATATTTATATTACTAGTGAACAAAAAAAATTATCACCACAACGCTTTATCGATATTATGGAATTAAATGATATTCCTTTAAAATACGAAGATGTACAGACGGCTAAGCAACAATCTTTAGCGATTACACATTGCTATTTCAAACAGCCGATGGAACAATTTTTGCAACAACTCAATATTCAAGATTCAAACGTACAATCATGGTTTGCAGAATTTGCATGGCATGATACTTCAAGCGAACACTATCGCAGTGCGTACCATATTCTTGATATGATATTTTGGTTCGGAAACTTACAAATTTTATCAGCGCATCAGTATCCAATCACTGATCATCTTAAATTTTTAAGTCGACAAATGCAAAACGATTTAGCTAATTTTGCTAAAACAGGTAAAATGCCTTGGCCAAAATATCATAATGAACGTCGCTACTATCGCACATATCAATAACTTTATCGCATTTAAAAAAGCACACCTGAATTTGATAGCAGGCGTGCTTTTAATTATGTTTTATTATGATGACTTATATGTTTTAGCATAATGATTATTTTTTAATGTGAAAACAACAATTAAACCTATTGCGCCAATAATCGCGCTCGTATACGTGATAGCTTGAACTGAAACGTGCGCCATAACTAAGCCACCAATAATACCGCCAACACCTATACCGGCATTTAAACTCGACATGTTCCAACTCATGACTTGGCTTGTATCACCTTCAACATGTTGAATTACACCACTTTGAACAGCTGGATTTGTACTCCATTGCATAATATTCCAAATAAACAGTCCTACTAACAATAAGCCCGTTCCTGGAAGAATAATATTCATCACTAACATCATGACAATAAAAATTGATACTGATATCATTAACCAACGCTTACTTGTAATTTTATCAGAGAATATTCCACCTAACGATGTTCCAATGACACCAGCAATTCCGTTTACTAGAAGTGCTAAAGACACAAATGACATATCATGACCATTAGATAAAATAAGGGGATTAATAAAGACAAATGTGACTGAATTAGCAATCAAGACTAAGAACGTAATGATTAAATATTTTGCTACTTCTGCAGGTCTTAATATTTTTGAAGTAATATGATTTTCATGAGATGGTGCTTCATGATTCACAGGACCGCGATTTAATTCTTGATCTTTCGGTAAATAAATCATCATCAATAAACCTACGATGATACTGACAATAATTAAGAATAAAAATGTATATCTCCAACCTACTAAATCACCAATTACAGTTCCAATAGGTACACCAAAGACATTTGCACCACTAAAACCTGTATAAACAAGTCCAATCATTTTGCCACGATTTTTAGGCGCGGTTAGCATCGCAGTAATAGCTAGTACCTTAACAATAATCAATGCAGCCGCTGCAGATGAAATGATTCTTCCGATAACTAATATTGAGAAATTAGGTGCAACAGCGATAATACCGTTTCCGATAATAAATATAAGTAACGTCCATAACAATACCGGTCTTGTAGAAAAGCGATTTGTTAATTTAACTAAGATTGGTCCACATATCGCAAATGTCAAAGCATACATCGTCACTAATTGACCAATGACCGCTTCTGATACATGTAAGTCATGACTCATTAAGTTCATGATTCCTGCAACCATCATTTCAACCATTCCTACTATAAAAATACTTAAAATGAATGTGAATAATCGCATAACAGACATTTATAAAACTCCTTTCGAACAAATTTCACGATATTCATTTCCCATAGAATAACGATTTATTAATAAATGTGCACAACACAAATTTACTTATAACCGTTCTATTATATAATATTTGGCAACTATTTTCTGTGATATATTGAAAAAAGAATGAAATTATTTTTCAGTATTTGCAAAATTAAAACAAACATCTCAAAGTGTTAAGACACAGTTTTTAATTTCCTAACAAATAGAACAATAAAAAACGCATGTATCTTAAGTTAGCACGTTAACATGCCAACTTAAGATGTATGCGTAATTCCACTTTTTTATATGCGTAACTATAAACTAAGTAACCATAGTGACTATCTTAAATTATTCGCTTTTAACATCGGTAGTTCGCGCAATTAATTGATGTCTAGCATTGAAAAATTGACCATAACTTAAATATGTCGCAATTAAAGCTGACATAATTGTCGCTGTTGTATGAATAAACACAACTAATAATTGAAATTTTATAGCTTGTAATGGCGGTACGCCACCAATAATTAAACCAGTCATCATACCCGGAATCGACACAAGCCCATATGTTTTGACTGAATCAATGGTTGGTACGATCGCTAAACGTATACTTTCTCGAATAGCACCTTTAGATGCTAATTTCGGCGCTGCTGCAAGAGATAATTTAGATTCAATGTTAGTTCCATCTTGCACGAATGCGCGGTCTAAATTTTGATACGCCAGATTAATCGCAATTAGACCATTATTTGCTAGCATACCTCCAATCGGTATAACCTCATTTGCGGTAAAATGAATTGCCCCTGTAGCTACAGTACCTGCAAGTGGTAATGCTGTTCCAATGAAGATAGCTAGAAATGATATCCAAAACACATGATGCATCACTGGTGATGCTCGACTAATAGTATTCCATGATGCATTAATAATAATGACCATTACACATAAAATAAGCAGCCATTTATCGTTTATTTTAAAAATATAATGCAGCAAAAATCCCAAAATGATTAATTGCACAACTGCGCGTAGTGTTGCAACAATTAAATCTTTAATAATATGTAAACCTTCTTTATATGAAATGATAATCGGAATGACTAAAAGCAATGCCGTCAAGCCAAGTGCCGTATTACTCATGTTGATTCAACTCCTCAATCTTAGAAATTTTGCCATCAACAATCGTTATGCGTTTTTGAAAATGTCTCATACTTTGATCATCACTATGGGTAATCCACATAATAGCAACACCTTGTTCCACTAACTTAAAAATGATATTTTCTATCTTTTCTTTATTATGAACGTCTAATGCACTGGTCGATTCATCTAATAAAAGAATATCCGGCGTATACATCAATTGACGCGCTATAGCAATTCTTTGTCGCTCACCACCCGACATATTTTCCACTTCCGAACTTAGTTGATAATGTCCCAAACCGACATCTTTAATTAATTGCTTTGCACGTTTTCTATCAAATTTATCATTACGTGCAAGTGATGGGAATATCATGTTATCTTCAATCGTTTCACCAAACAAGTCACTTTGCTGCATCAGATAACTGATTTGTTGACGCAATTCTTCCGGGTCATAATCATTATAGGGTTTACCTTTAAAATATAGTTCTCCACTAGTTGGACTAATCAAATTACATATTTGCTTTTGAAATGTACTTTTACCACTACCTGATGGACCGATAATGGCAATACTCTCACCTTTATCTACTTTTAGACTGATATGATCTAGTATGATTCTATCGCTCGCTTTATACACTAAATCTTTAATTTCTAACAACATTTGCACCGCTCCTCATGTAACATATCAGGTATAGTATTCCCGTTTTTTTGGTTTTTAGTGCAATTAAATTTAAGAAAAAATCATTTTCTTGTTATATCAAAATTTAGGCATAATCGATTTTCAGCATTTAAATTAAAAACAAAAAATCCTATTAACATGGATACTGTCTAATGACTAAGAATTAAAGTTAGACAATTGTTTAACAATCTACCATATTAAAAGGATTCTTTATAATTTGTGGATTAGATTACCACATTAATTTTTTATATGCTTCATCGTTTAAAGAACGAACAATTTCAGTTACAAGACGAACAGAATTTTCATAATCATCTAGATTGAGTACTGATACATTAGAATGCATGTATCGCAACGCAACACCTATTGTTATTGTTGGAATACCTTCATTTGCGACATGAATACTTCCCGCATCTGTACCTCCACCCGGTGTAGTATCCCATTGTACTTCGATATTATGCTTTTTAGCTACATCTTTAATATGTTTACGAAAACCTTGATGTGCAATGCTCATAGCATCCATCATAATAACGACTGGGCCACCGCCTAGTTTACTTTCACTTGTTTGCCCAGACATACCTGGCGTATCGTATGCTATACCTACATCTACAGCTATCGCCAAATCAGGTTTGATAGTATTCGCTGCAACTTTCGCACCACGTAGACCAACCTCTTCTTGCACTGTTGCACCACTGTATAAATTAATTCCAATCGCTTCATCTTTTAAACGTTTTAATACATCAACTGCTAAAGCACAACCATAACGATTATCAAATGCTTTTGCAGTCAAATATTTATCATTTGCTAGCACTTCAAATTCACTGTACGGCGTCACCATATTTCCTACTTCAACACCAGCTTCTGCTGCTTCTTCTTTACTACTCACACCAATATCAATAAACATTTTTTTAATTTCCATTGGCTTTTTACGCTCTTCTGGTGATAAAACATGTGGTGGTTTAGAACCGATAATACCTCTAATTTCTTTACCTGTATCTGTTGTAATGGTTACTTTTTGCGATAACATAACTTGGTTCCACCATCCACCAACTGGCGTAAATGAAATGAAACCATGTTTATCAATTTTAGTTACTATAAAACCAACTTCATCCATATGACCAGAAATCATAATTGAATATTGGCCATTCTCAGCAATTTTCTTTCCAAAAATACCTCCTAAATTATCTTCAATAATTTGATCACTAATCGGTTCTATATAATTACGCATTGCTTCTTTAACTTGCATTTCATATCCAGCAATGCCGTTAACATCTGTTAAATGCTTAAGTAATTTGACTGACTGATTCATGTTATTCATCCTCCTGTATTCATCTTATAAACATTGTATCACTAACTTTCTGAAAAATACTGCCTACCGCTTTAACGATTTCATGCGCTATATTTTAAAAATTTTGTGAGAAATCCGCTTGAAAACTCTCTTATTTCCAAAAAAATTTGCAAAATTTAAATTTTTGAATAACATCATTTTTTTCTAAATGTTATAATTCATTTATAATCAAATACTGAAAGAAGGCGACTGACTTTGAAAAAATTAAGTTCATTAATTGTAGTAGTATTAATATGTATCATTGCATTATCAGCTTGTAGTAAGGAACAAACAAAGACCTATGAAGGTGACGTAAATGGTAAACACGTACTCACGTCAATCACTTATAAAGACGATAAAGTTTTAAAACAGTCTACAATAAACACAATTAAGTACGATGATCTTGGCATAAGCAAAGATGAAGCTAAAAAGTTATTCGCAAAAACTGAAAATATCTTCAAAGACCTTAAAGGTGCTAAATATAAAGTCGACTATAAAGACAAAAAAGCTATTGAACATTTAGACATTAATTATAAAGAAGTTGATATGAAAGAATTAAACAAACGTTTTGGTGTATCATCTAAAGATAGTAAAGACAATAAATATCTTAGCTTTGAAAAAGTTGAAAAACAGTTAAAGCATAGCGGTTTAAAAGAAAAAGACAAAATGGATGACAAATAGTTTATAACATAAAAATACCCTCAGAAAAGACTAAGGCTACAAACCTTAATCTCATTCTGAGGGTATTAATATTAAAAAAACTCAACGTACTCGGAGTTAGGTTTTCAATAAATCTAGCATCCGTTTCTTCCGTGATTCTGGATATACAGTTTAACTAATCAATTTCAATTTATAATCATGTATTGTTTGCAACTGACCGTCAACTTTCCGATAAATAATATGGTCTGCTGTAATTTCTGTCGGACTTGATACACCAACTGCCGCTGCAATATTAAATAAGCCTTCATGCAAACTTGTCACATAATTCGTTACACGATATTGTTTTTCACCTACAATTAATGCTTTTTCTTTTTTAGCATCTGTTGTTGCAACACCAACTGGACATGTATTCATGTGACATTGTTGACTCATTATACAACCGACACTAATCATCATCCCACGTGCGATATTTACAAAATCTGCACCTAAACCTAGTGCAATCGCAATTTTATCTGGCGTCACTAGCTTACCTGATGCGGCCAATTTCACTTTATCTCGAATACCATATTTCTCTAACATGCCTGATACAATCGGTAACGCTGTAAATAATGGTAACCCAACACCATCTTGTAGTTCTTGGAACGTTGCCCCTGTACCACCTTCACCGCCATCAATTGTAATAAAGCTTGGATACTTATCTAATTCAACCATTGTGCGTACAAGCGTTTCTATTTCTGATACTTTACTAACAACAATTTTGAATCCTACAGGTTTTTGACCTAATTCTTGTATTTTATCAACAAAGCGAATTAAATCTTCAGCATTGTGAATGAACTCATAACGGTTCGGTGAATTAATTGTTTTATATGGTTCGACATTACGTATTGCAGCAATTTCTTCATTCACTTTTTCTGCTTCCATATGACCGCCACGAGTTTTTGCGCCTTGTGCCAATTTTAATTCAAATGCTCGAACATTAGAGGACTGTGCTACTTTACTAAATAAATCTTCACTAAAATTACCTTCTTTATCACGAACACCAAACAAGCCAGGTCCAATTTGGAAAATGATATCACCATTACCTTTTAAATGATATTCCGATAAACCACCTTCACCTGTATTCATCCATGTACCCGCTTTAGCCAAACCTTTTGATAAAGCCGTAATTGCATTTTTACCTAAAGCACCATAACTCATACCAGATTGGCCTACAATACGTTTTAAAATAAAAGGATGTGCCAAATTCTCACCTAGTTTTATCGCATGTTCATCACTTAAATAATAGGGATCAATCTTAGTCGGTGCTCGATATTCTTCGCGACTAAACAGACGTTCATTCGCAATTTTATAAATAAATGTAGATATCAATGTTGTGTTATCCACAGATATTTCGTTACGTTGTATTGGAAACATCGTGTTTTGTATGTAAAAGCCATCCTGATAATCTCTTGTAGTACCAAAACTTGTCATACGTGAATTATATTTTCCTGCTAAAACGATATTTTTATAATCGTTACGTGAAAAAGGCTTCCCTTCATTATCACCAGAAAATAAATACTGTCGTAATTCTGGTCCTATTTTTTCTGATATATATCTTATACGTGCTAATAACGGATAATTTCTTAAAACACTATGTTGCGATTGCCTTTTATCTTTTATCAACCAAATAAGCCCGATTACAATGACTGTAAGTAAAAATCCTACAACAATAATATTAACTATAAATTGCATGATTGTAAGAAACGTCATTACAATACCTCCCCCAAAATTTCAATTCATCATAATGATACACCTTACAAAACAAATTACAATGGAAGCGCTTCGTTATTTTGAATGAAATTATCATATATTTCCTTTAAATTTTAATGTATAGAACATACAATACAAAGTAATATGTGCTAAAGTATCAATATAATAAAATTCTTTATGAGGTACACTATGTCAAATACAAATAAACATTACATAGAAGAATACGCTACCGCTCAATCGCGTTTTTTCAAACGTGATATTGTATTTATTTTCCTTTATATATTTTTGGTTAACATCTTGCCAATCATTATTGTCTACTCTACGCTTGGTTTAATAGCCATTTTCACACAACAAGCACCATTGGATTTCCTTTTTCCTCTTTCATTAAACTTTAGTTTTTTGCTCGCAGTGATTATTTCATTAGCTATTTTTCGTTTCATGCATGTAGACAAATTTGTTCCGATGATACGTTCGCAAATCATTGCCAGTGCTAAATATAAATGGCATATTCTTATATCTTTTACAATATGTATCGTAATCTTTTTACTCTTAAATCATTTCGATATTTTCGCACTAAATGTAGATTCCTTTACTGCCTTTGACATTTATTCGCTAATTAAAGGGTATGGTTCCATCAGTTTAATAGCTATATTTTCTTTAATCATTATATTAAATATTTTGATTTGCCAACTTATTTTCCGTCATATTTTAATTCAAGAATTAAGCAGATTAATACCTTTAAAGATTACAATAGTATTATCCGTTATCCTTGAAACACTGTACTATTATCCATACATTAATACATGGTGGGAATTCATTCCAGCATTGATACTAGCAAGTAGTACGACTTTATTGTATTTAAAATCCAACCGTAACTTTATGGTGAGCTACTTTTATCAATTAGCAGTCATTCTCGTTTTGCATATTTTCATGTAAAATTTCCCAGAGTATTATCCATTATCCATACACATCAAAAAGCACACTTAAAAGTCAGTGTCATAACTAACTTCTAAGTGTGCTTTCTTTAGATATATTGTCGTTCTATAAACGAGCCATATAAAATGTTTCGTGTCCTAGCATGAAGCACACGAAGCATCATACCCAATATATCTTTTTAAAATAAAATATTCATTAACTTAATATGCTTTAAACTTTTTCATTAAAGACTACTCGCTGGACGTGGTGTTGGCTTTTTCAAGAAACTCATAATCATAATCACAATGACTAATATACCACAGATTAAATACATCCATTTAAATCCTACTAAGTCGGAAATAGGTCCCATCAATGCGCCACCTAGTGAAATACCTAAATCTGCGCAAGCAATAAATAAACCTAACAACATATTGCGACCTACTTTTGGTAAGACGAAACTCAAATAAGATGTTAATGTTGGATATACCATTGCTTGTGTCATTCCTATTAGTATCGCACTACTATAAAAAATGATTGCCCCTACTTGCGGACCAAATGCCACTACAAATGACGCGATAACTAGTAGTGATAATACTGATACCATATATTTAGGATGCCATATGCCATCAGATGGAATATATTTTCTCAAGTAAAATCTTGTTGCAACAACTGCGATTGCTTGTATTGTTAAAAAGATACCTGCATTCGCAAATCCTAAACTCACTGTATATAACGGTACAAATGTACTAACTGCACCAAATACAATCGATGCAACAATCATAATAATACCGCTGTTCAACAACTCTTTGTTTTTGAAAAATTGCGCGAATACTGTAACAGCATTGAACGGCATTTTTTCAATTTTATCGGAAGTATCCGGTTCTTGTTCAGCAAAGGTAACACGATATCCAAAAAATGTTGTTGTTAACGCAATAAAGATAATCACAATCGCGAATAATGAAATATTATTCGCATTCCAAATACCTACGGCAACTAATGGACCAATCAAGTTTGGAATCGTTGAAAATAGTGAGTACAATGATACACCTTCTGAACGATGTTCTTCTGGTAACGCATCAATAATACCTAACTGCAACGACATTGAGAAGAATGCCGTACATACACCTTGCATCACACGAGCTACGAAGTAACCTTCCAACCCTGTAAAGCCATAAATAATTAAAGCAATAGCATTAATTATTAATATAATTCGTAATACTTTAATGGGACCGACGCGAGCAATAATTTGTCCTGCCCATGGTCGAAACACCATTGCTGTTAACATATATGCACCCATAACGATACCAATAACAGTATTCGTTGCACCTAAATCATGCCCTCGTAACGGTATAAATACGTTTAAGATTGCATTGGCACTAAAGAACATCAATGTTAATATATATAATCTCAAAAAAGGCCAAGCCATTGCACCTTTCATTATCTCACTCCTTAGAATGATAGTTGTTTTTCTATTAATTCTCTTGTATAAGCATTGTCACTTTTATGCAATGCACTTGTTGAAATTCGCTCTTCGATTTTTCCATTTTTAAAAATAATTAACTGATTACATAAATACGTCGCAGCTTGAATATCATGTGTAATAAAAATATAACTCAGCTGGCGCGTTTCTCGTAAATGAATCAATAAATCTAGTATTTGTGTTTGAATAGACATGTCGAGCGAACTAATAGCTTCATCAAACAAAATATATTTAGGATTAATACAAATGGCACGTGCAATCGCAACACGTTGCGCCTCACCACCTGATAACATATTAGGATATTTATCCATATATGCTTTCGATAGCCCGACTTCTTCTAACAATGTGATAGCTTGAACTTCCATTACATCTTTAGGCTGACCATCACATTGACACATCACTTCAAATAAGATTTCTCTAACTGTCTGAAATGGATGTAATGATGATGTATAATCTTGAAACACTGCACCAATTTGATGACGTCTCACTTTCTTCTTATACATAGGTTGATCATTTAATGTCACGCGACCTTTGTCTGGTTTCTCAATACCTAATATCATACGGCTTAAAGTCGATTTACCACTACTACTTTCTCCGATGATTGCTATCGTTGCCCCTATTGGACATTCGAATGATACACCTTTGACGATTGGTGTTCGGCGGCGCTTAAATACATGTGCACTTTGATATGATTTTTCAACATCTGTAACTTTAATCACATACATCACCCCTCATCACATGTTTAAAATGGTCATTAATTTTCTTCTTCGTTGATAATAAATACTTCGTATAAACATGTTCTGGATGATGCAAAACTGATTCACGTGTACCCTGTTCAATCAGCTGACCATTTTTCATCACAACGACACGGTCTGCTATTTTGTTAATGACCGTTAAATCATGCGAAATGAAAATCATTGCACAGTCAAAATGTTTCTTTATATCTATAAATGCTTCTAAAACGTCATATTGTGTAATTGTATCTAATGCAGTTGTTGGTTCATCAGCAATGATTAACTTTGGTTTCAAAGCTAACGCTAAAGCAATCATTAATCGCTGTAACATACCACCAGACAACATATAAGGATATGATTTTAAAATACGTTTAGGATCTTTCAAACTTAAATAATCCATATATTCAATTAATGTCTTTTCAATCTCTTGAGTAGACAATGACGTATGTACTTTCATAGTCTCAAACATTTGTTTACCTACTGTTGTCGATGGATCAAATGCACGACTACCTTGCTGCATCACCATCGCAATATCTTTACCACGGTACTTTTTCAGTTGCGATTCGGATAGTGACAACATTGGTGTACCATCAAAGATAATTTCACCTGTCACCCCGAGTCGTTCGGGATTCAAACCAATAATCGACTTACAAGTGATTGATTTACCGCTACCACTTTCACCTATAACACCAAGTGTTTCACCTTTAGTTACTGTAAAATTAACATCTCTAACTAGCGGTTGATCTGTCCATGTGTCTGTAATCGTCAAATGTTTAACTGTTAACAAAGTCATTATTGCACCACTCCTTTTTTCACAGAACGAAGTTTCTCTTTAGAAGAGATGCGGGGATCAATGGCAACTTGTAATGAATCCGATAAGAAATTAAATGTCATTACGATAATGACTATGGCAATACCAGGTGCAAACATCATTTCAGGATGCGTAAACATTACTTTTCTGGCTTCATTAAGCATCATGCCCCACTCTGCAGTAGGCGCTTTGACACCTAATCCTAAAAATGAAAAGCCAGATATTTGCAAGATCATTGAACACATCGAGCTACTAGAGATAATAGCAATATCCGCTAACGTTAACGGCATAATATGTTTATGTATAATTTTCATATCATTCATGCCAATTGTTTTAGCAAATTTCACGTGGTCTGAAGCCGTATATTGCATAACACTTGTACGAATAACACGGCAGAACCATGCCCAACGCGTCAATATAAATGCCATAATAATATTTTCAGCACCCATACCAAACAGTGCAATTAATGCTAACGTTACAACATAACTTGGGAATGCTAACATAACATCACACGCACGCATAATGATTGCATCAACAAACCCTTGGAAATATCCTGATAAGAATCCTAAAATAGATCCGATAAACACAGAAACAAATAATGCTACAAAAACATATAACAAACTTGGTCTAATAGCATAAATAAGTCTTGTTAAAATATCTCTACCTAAATGGTCTGTGCCTAATAAATGTTGAAAACTGATACCTGCAAATTTGTTTGCCGTATCGATATGGTTAGGATCATAAAATGTCACAAGTGGTGCTGCTAATCCTAAAAATATATATAATACAATAATGCCTAATGCGATTACTGCACCCTTATCTTGTAATAAACGTTTTAATATAATCATCGTGCGCCCTCCCTTAATCTTGGATTTAATAGCGCATTAATGATATCTGCCAATGTATTAAATACGATAAATAATACCGCTACAATTAATACATATGCTTGAATAACTGGGAAGTCGTGTTCTAGTATCGCTTTTAAACTTAATTGACCTAGACCAGGCCAAGCAAATATATACTCGATAACTACAAGTCCACCCATAATCATTGGTATAGACATACAAAAGATTGATACCGCAACTTGTAAAGCATTACGCAACACATGTAGCATTAATGTGATTGATTTCACACCACTAGCTCTTAAATAAAGTACATAGTCTTCATTTAATTGTTCCACCATTGAACGTCTAACATTTCTAAAGTAAATACCAGCATAAGCAATCGTAATAACAATCACTGGCAATATGTAACTTTCTGGACCTGTTAATCCAGAAGTCGGCAATATGTTTAACTTCACTGATACGTAAATAATAAGTATTGAAGCTATCCAATATGATGGTAATGCAGTTAGAAAGAAAGCCACTGAACGTATCGCACGATCAGTGAACTTTCCTCTTTTTAATGCACTAACTACACCTAATATAATCGATGTAATCATTACCATAACACTTGAAATTATTGTTAATTTCAATGTATTCATAAATGCTGGGCCAATGCGTTCAGCAACAGGGTCACCTGTAATGTAGCTAGTGCCAAAGTTAAACTGCATCGCTTCAATTAACCAGTTTTTATATTGAATTAATAATGGATCATTGAAACCATACTTTTCGTTCGTTTCGGCAATCAACTCTGGTGTTACATTTGGTGTCCCTTGTGCATGTAAAATTGTCACAGCTGGATTTTCATTTGTAATATACGTCAATAGAAATGTCATAAAACTTACTACAATCACTAATGGAAACATGAGCGCAATACGTTTTAAGATAAATTTGAACATCTAATTGCTCCTTTATTTATACTGCATTTCATTGAATGGTAATTCATACTGTGATTGTGTGAATGATACTTTTTCTAAATCTTTCGGTGCAACAACTGTCATGCTACCGTGAGAAATAGGGATAAAGATACCTTCATCATCAATTTGTTTCAAGATGTTTTTATAAGCGTCTGAACGTTCTTTACCATTTTGGATTTTAAATGCGTCATCAATGCTGTTGTATATTTTATCTTTGTTCTCAATTCCTGATGTTGCACTTTCATAACCGTTTTTCGCTTTAAATGCTGCAATCGTACTTTGTGGATCGTACAATAATCCCCAAGTTTGGTTGAACATTAAGTCATAATCACCAGAAGTACGACGTTCAGCAATTTTATCTGATGTTTCGCCATTGATGTTTAGTTTAATACCCATTTTTTTAAATTCTGCTTGTAAGTATTCAGCTTGTTCTTTTTGACTTGAAGAACCTTTGTCATAGTACATTGCCATTTCAAGGTTTTTACCATCTTTTTGACGAACATCGCTGTCTTTACCTTTCTTCCAACCAGCTTCATCTAATAATGATTCTGCTTTTTTAAGGTCATACTTACGTGTTGGCATATCGAAATTAATGTCTGTTACATTTTTCGCAAATAATTGAGTTGCTGGTTTTTCTTGGCCATCTAAAATTTCTTTGGCAATTTTATCTCTGTTTACCATATGACCAATCGCTTGTCTGACTGTTTTGTCACTAACAGCGTTATCTTTTTTACCAGAATTGACAACTAACATTTTTGTATTCATAGGTTGACTACGCTTAACTTGATAGTCACCTGTATCTTTCAATTGTTTTAAAGAGTCTTTGTCTAAGCTATCTGTACCTCTATCGTCAGTAAAGGCAAAGTTTGTTTCACCTTTTTTCATAGATAGGAATGCTGTTTCACCAGCAGGCATCACTTTAGCTTGTACTTTATTAAGCTTAGATTTTTCGCCCCAATATTGATCGTTTTTGTTAAAGTCTGCAGACTCGTCTTTTTTATGTTCACCTAATTTAAATGGACCTGTACCATCGAACTTTTTAACGCCATCTTTCGTTGTACCGTTTTTAAAGTCTTTTGGAGACACAAATACATAAGGACGAGGCATCGCTAGTTCAGCTAATGCTGGTTGATATGCTTCTTTCAAACTCAATTCAACCGTGTACTTATCTTTAACTTTTACATTATCAATCAATGTTGAAATCTTTAACCAAGAATGCAGTTTTTTATTTTGTTGAACCGCATCAATATTTTTCTTAACTGCATCAGCATCAAATGGTGTTCCATCATGGAATTTCACATCATCTCTTAAATGGAATGTATATGTCTTCCCATCTTCAGAAATATCCCATTTTTTAGCTAGTAACGGTTTGATACCATCTTTTGTGTTACGTACAAGTGGCTCATAAATCATACTTTCAGCAGACATAGATCCACCGTAAACATGCGGATTCATATCCCCGATATCTTTAACCGTTGTATACGTTAATTGCTTATTCTCTTTCTTTTCTTCTAAGCCTTTATTACCACCACAGCCAGTTAAAATTATCCCTGATGCAAGTAACATCGCACTCATTTTAGTTAGTTTTCTCATTCGTTTTTCCTCTTTCTAAATTGATAAGTTGCATTACTTAATCAAATCGTAATGATTATTTTTCTCAATTATTTGCTTATTTTTATGTAAATGTCAAACATAATTCAATAATTTTTTTCTTTTATAAAACTTCAAACCCTTAGTATGAAAGCGTTCTATTGATTTCCAAAAATTTTGTGACGAGCGCCTTATCCTCTTCAAATAAGTTTGTATTAAATTGCGAAGATAACTGTTGATCTTGATGCATATCTTTGTACGCCTGACAACTTGCTTCATAACGTGTTAGGAACTGATCAATCATTGGCGTTTTGATACCTAGCATTTTCCCAATATGCTGAATCATCGCTGTTCTGTAGTAGTCTTCACTTGGCATTCTTGGAATTTGAACAACATCCTGTTCATTTTTATAGACTTGCTTAAATGGTACCGCTGAAAAATCAAAGTAATGTCCTTGTTCATCCGGCTGTGAAAATGGATCAATGAGGATTGCGGTATATCTTACATAAAGCAGATACTCTTGTAAAATATCTGGCAAGATTTCGAAATGCTCAATATCACCTTCATCCAAAGTTTCAGAACGTACTGGATAATTCTCTTTCACCATAAATTGAAGCAGGTTGACTGACGGCACTCTAAAGGCTTGTAAAATAGCCATCATTTCCTTCCACATTAAACGCATTTCACGGATTAGTGTCATCGTTATCGGTCCTTCAGGAAATAACTTATACACATAAACCGGTACATCCGTTCCTTCGAAAATGGCTTTCAATGAAAAATCATTCATAAATAATGGCGGATGTACATATAGAGAACTGTTTCGTGTTTCTGCATGCAGTGGCGATTCAACTACTTCTAATTGAATATTCAATTGCTCAGATAGTGCATTGATATGTTGACACATCGTTGAGTTTGGATGTGTCGTTCCCATATAAAGTTTCTTTTTCACACCAGTTGTCAAAACGTGGTTTGGCACTTCTTTATCGAGAATACGTGTATCCCCAAGATACGTTGAAAATGAAATAACCTCGATATCTTTATTAAATTTAGACATAAATTGTTCGACAATCATTTGCGAACCAAATGTCGGTGATATTAAAATGACATGTTTCACACTCTGCAATGTTTCTAATGACAATTGTTGTAAAGTGTCATAGTATGCATCTGCTGTGCATGCCATTACAATCGTGTCGTATTCACCTTTTACATTTATTACATCTTTATATAAGCGATTAATATCAAAGTTACCTTCTAAGTGTCTATGCGCCTCGTTTTGTACTTTAACTTCAAATCGCTTTTCTTTTTTATACGCTCTATATAAGCGTTTTGATTTTTCTGATGTTGAGGCACGTCCAACCATATCAATCTCATAATCTGATTTTAAATAGCAAATATTCGCTAATTGGATTGCGACCGGACCAGTGCCTATCATTAATAATTTAGACATCCGTAATACCTACCTTTATAGCTGCTTTTTTATAAAGTGCTATATCAAAAATTTGCTGTGGCCTCATGTGTTTATTCACACATTGCCACTTATCTTCCGATGTTTCTTGTGACGGATAATTAAATAGTGCTTTGATGCCATCACCAAAGCGCATTGCTACTACAACATTTTCATTAGTTAAATCATATAATTCCTCTAAAATGCTATACTTTATCGGAATTGTAGAGCTAAAAATAATATGCGTCACATCTTTGATATCTTTAAGCTCAGATACCTTTTGATCCGTAATTGTTATATCTTCATTTGGTGCTAAGACATTAACGATTCTGCGTCCTAAGTCAACGGCTTGTGGATCAATATCAATGCCGATAACTGAAGCACCTGTTTCTTTTGCTACTTGAATTAACGTCATTGGATATGCACCTGAACCAACTAACAATAATTTGTCATTGCTAGCTATACTACATTGTCCAAACTCTTCATCAATACAATGTTCTATATTGTCAAAGTAACCTGTGGTAGACGCCTGTCCGTCTAATAGACGTCTTGCTCTAATTATCTCGACTTGTTTTACACATTGAGCTGTAATGTGTTGAAGTGATTTTATTAATTGCGCTTTTTCTTCAACGTCAAGCCAAGCATTAAATTGTTGTTCATAAATAGGATTTAAAATAAATTCACTATAGTCATCCATCAATGTTTCTAATGCTTCGATGTATTGATCGTCTTGTAATACACGCTCGTAATGCGCTTCAAACTTTTCCAAATATTGTTGTAATATCAATTTGATTTCATTATTAAAGTTATTCATTGTAGGCTCCTTATTCTATATATGCTTTTCCTGTAGCTACAGTTGTAACCTGTCCTTTAATTGAAGTTTGATATCCCAATTGATGACATTGCTTTGATGTCACTAAAATGCTGCCCCCTGGCTGATGTACTGTAAAATCTTTGCATGCGTCATTACGTTTATAATTATTAAAAACCCCAATTGATGCTGTACCAGAACCACAGCTATTTTCCCAAATTAAACTTTGAATTTCTGGTATATAGATTAATGGCTGTAAAAATTGACGTTGTTCATCAAAAAGCATTATACCTACTGTTTTATATTTGTCAGTCCATTGTTGTTCACGTACAAACGTTTCAACTAAATGTTGAATTTCTGTTGTTACTTGATTAACTGGAATCACATAATGTACATATGTTTCATAAATAATTTCTATTGCTTTCCATGAATGATTACCCATGTTAATTGTTGTTGGCACAACACGATGGGCTTGTGGCATTTGAACTTCATAGTATTGGCAATCATGAATTGCGCATTGCACTAAATCCGAACAGCCAGATACCTTCACCTTAAACTGTTGGTCTTTAAGCAAATGACTTTCCTGCAAATGATGTATATATGACATCGTCGCATTACCGCAAAATTCATTACCGCTCATAACTAGATGGAAATCATTGCCATCATCATTTTGTGTTGATTCTATAAAGCCTACCTGTTCACAACATACATGTGTTGCGGCCATTAACTGATTGGCGATTGATGCATATTCACTAGCATCATGTTTTGAATGAACAAGTATCGTCATATTCCCCGAAGGATTATACTTAGAAAATTCTATAACCTGCCGATTCATACGACACTCCTTTAGATGTATTTTAGAGCCTCTGTAATTTTTAATTACTAGAGGCTCTTATGCAGTTGTTGCGAAGCAAACAACTGTGTTCCTCTAAAACTTTGTAATTTTTTAGAAGATGAACCTAATAGCTATCTATTAGGTAAGTCATGCTAATTCCGCAAAAGCGAAAAGCATGGCTTTATATGCAGTTGTTGCGAAGCAAGCAACTGTATTCCTCTAAACCTGTAATTTTTAGAAAAAGAACCTAATAGTTTCCCATCTATTAGGTAAGTCATACTCATTCGCAGAACGAAAAGTATGACTTAGTACTCGGTTGTTGCATCAACATGCAACTCCAAACTTATTTAAAAGTGCTTCATGTGGCTCTATTAAGTAAATGCAATTGTCCGTATAACTACACCTACTCAAATGCGTATACTGTTTTCACCTCAACTAAAACTTCAAAAAAGTTGCAGAAAACAAATCGTAATTATTACGATTTGATTATATACTATATTAGTTGAGAATCATTGTCAATAAAGGTTGTAAATGAATTTTATATATTTAAACGCGTTTCTTCCTTAAACATGGCATATTCAAGTCTTTAGAGACATTTTGAAAATTTTTACCAATAAAAAAGACTAGCTCCAACGTACAATACGTTAAAACTAGCCTTAATCCATAAGATTTAAAATATCAATAATTTATTTTTCAAAAGTTAATAATTCACCATCATTTGGCGCAACTACTCTGTTAGTTAATTCATGTGATTCTAAAAATGCATGCAAGTCTTTGCGAGATAAATGCCAATGATTGACCGCTTCCATATGCACAACAACAATTTGCGCAAGCGGCAATGTATTAGCAACTTTTAACACATCATGTTCATCCATAACTAATGGACCACCTTCAAAGAATTGATTTGCACCACCATTAAGAACAACAACATCTGGTTGATATGTTTTTAATGCTTTTTCAACCCCTTCAAACCAAACTGTATCTGCTGCTAAGTATAATGTCGGCTCTTCAGAATGTTTTAAAATCATGCCGTGAACATGTCCTGTCATTTTCAAAATTTCACCATGACCATGTTGAGCATCTGTTTTAATCAACTCAATTTCTCCAATGTGTGTCACATCATTAAATACAGAAACGTTTGTAAATCCATAACTCTCTACTTCACTAGCATCTTCTTCATTTTGTGCGTAAATTTTAATATCTTTCGGCAATACTTCAATTGCTTTCGGATCAAAATGATCAATATGCAAATGCGTTAAAATCACTAAATCGATGTCGTTTATAATGTCTTCAATTGCCATAGGTAGTTCTACAAGTGGATTTTTTTGATTTTGTCTCGGTGAATTTGGAAATGGGTCAAATGAACCTTTATCACTTAACATTGGATCAAGTAAAATATGTTTCCCCCCATATTCAATAACAGCCGTGGCATTTCTTATATGTCTAATATTCATGTTATATCCCCCTATTTCATATGTCTTTCATTGCAACAATATGCATACATTGCCTACTTCATGCCAAATTCTTTTCCACTGGATATCGATTTTAAATAATTATTCCAATGTCTGCTTCCATGAATCATCACTTAACATCTCGCCAGGCCATGTGTAAGCCATCACACCACCATCAATGCGAATTGTTTCACCAGTAATAAATGAACTGTCGTCAGATGCTAAGAAGACTACTAATTTAGCAACTTCTTCTGGTTTACCTAAACGTCCCAGCGGAGTCATCCATTTTTGATTTTCTCTAAATGTTTTACCTGCATCACCTTCACTCGTACCTGTCAGTTTATCTACTAACGGGGTTTCAATCGTACCTGGTGCAATTGCATTGGCTCGAATGTCATCACGGCCATACTCAATTGCGATTGATTTTGTAAAATTAATCACTGCACCTTTCGCAGCATTATATCCTGAGCGATACAAATCTGCTGCCTGCCCGGAAAATGAAGACGTATTAACAATAGAGCCACCTTCAGCCATCATTAAAGGTAACATCATTTTCGTCATTAAAAATGTCCCACGCATGTCTACATTCATAATCTTGTCATACACATCTAACGGGTATTCATGAATTCTACCTGCAGCATTGTCTACGCCTGCATTATTAAACAACACATCGATTCTTCCAAACTGTTCCTTTATGTCAGATACAAAGTCTACCACTTGTTGTTCATCTGAAATATCCACAATATACGCCTTCGCATTGTCACCATTACTTTTAATCTTATCGACAGTCTCTGATACCGCTTCAGCTATGTCTACCGCCAATACATACGCGCCTTCTTGAGCTAAAGCGATTGCTGAAGCTTGTCCTATACCTGTACTTGCTCCTGTTACGACTGCAACTTTATTTTCCAAACGTTTCATCCAGTCACTCCTATACAACATATCTTAAACTTACAGTCCTTATTTTCCACTGTTCAATGCTTCATAAACCTAATAGATAAGTCTTCAGGCAGTCTTAACTACTCTCTGCTATACAATTTCTATTGAATAACTCAAAATATTTAACAATATTAGCTTTTTTATTTTCTGAAAATTGTTACTTTTAAAAGTATTTTTTGTTACACTTTAAATATTTAACAAAGGGGGAGGAATAATTGATGACATCTAAAGAGGGACAAAAAGGTTCTATCGTCAATAGTTTCTTAAATAGTGTTGAAAAAATTGGAAATAAATTACCAGATCCAAGTGTATTATTCTTTTTAATGTGTGTAGGTCTAGCAACTTTGACATGGCTTGTCTCACTATTTAATGTATCCGTTAAGCATCCAGGTACACATCAAACTATCCATGTTAAAAATATTTTAAGCCATGATGGTTTTACGATGATTATGAATGATGCCATAAAAAATTTCTCGGAATTTCCTGCATTAGGTTTAGTACTTGCTGTTATGATTGGCATTGGTGTTGCAGAGAAAACAGGATACTTCGACAAGCTAATGATTTCTGTTGTGAATCGCGCACCACGATTCTTAATTTTACCGACTATTATTTTAATTGGCATTTTAGGAAGTACAGCCGGCGATGCTGCGACAATTATCTTGCCGCCGCTTGCAGCAATGCTTTTTATTAAAATTGGCTATCACCCTATTGCTGGTTTAACGATGGCATATGCTTCCGCTGTTGGAGGATTTGCAGCGAATATAGTTGTAGGTATGCAAGATGCTTTAGTCTATTCATTTACAGATCCAGCAACACGTATCGTTTCAGAGTCTATTAAAACAAACGTTGCTATGAACTGGTACTTTATCGCAGCGAGCGTCGTTGTATTGCTTCCTACGATATTGTTAGTTACAACTAAACTGATTATTCCTAGACTAGGAAAATATGATGACAGTTTAATGCATGATGACCATGAAGAAACATCTTCACATATTACTGACAAAGAAGCACATGCTTTAAAATGGGCAAATTTTAGTTTTGTTGTCACAATCATTTTATTGATTATCACTGTAATTCCTGAACATAGTTTTTTAAGAAATGCTAAAACAGGGAGTTTACTAGACGATGCGCCATTAATAAATGGTGTCGGTTTAATTATTCTTGTCGTATTTTTAATCCCTGGATTAGTTTATGGTATTTTAAGTAAAGAAATTCAAAGCACGAAAGACTTAGGGAAAATGTTTGGAGAAGCTGTAGGATCAATGGGTACCTTTATCGTTATCGTTTTCTTTGCAGCACAGTTACTCGCGTTTTTAAAATGGAGTAATTTAGGAATTATCGCTGCTGTTAAAGGCGCTAAATTATTAGAACATCAAAATGGTATTGTACTAATTTTAGGAATTATTATTCTAAGTGCTTTAGTAAATTTATTAATTGGTAGTGCATCTGCTAAATGGGGAATTTTAGCACCCATTTTCGTTCCAATGCTCATTATTGTAGGATTTCATCCAGCCTTCACACAAGTGATTTACCGTGTAGGCGACTCAATTACCAATCCAATTACACCGATGATGCCGTACTTACCTTTATTATTAACTTATGCGCAAAAATACGATAAACGCATGAAGTTAGGTGCTTTACTTTCTAGTTTAATGCCGTATTCAATCGCGCTAAGTATTGTGTGGACAGCATTTGTCATCATTTGGTTCTTATTAGGCATCCCTGTTGGACCAGGAGGACCGATATTCGTTAAATAGCAGTTTTTTTAAGCCACTAAACGAGGATTCTAATCGTTCAGTGGCTTTCATAATATAAATATTTAAGACATAAAACTATAAATTTTCACTAATAATGTTCAATCGATTCCAACTATTGATTTGATTTACCACAAATACTAAATCTGTAATTTGCTCTTCATCATAAAATGTTTTTAGCCTTTCGATAATATCGAATTTTTTAAAATCTTTAATCGCATTTAATTTTTCAGCAAATTCTAAGGTCACTCTTTCTTCCTCTGAAAATAAATCTAGATGATTATAACTCATCACTTCATCGATTTTCATTTGCGTTACACCTAAATCTTTCAGTTCTTTCTTATGAAGATCAACACAATAGTTACAGCCATTAATTTTCGAAATAAGTAACTTAATCAATGCACTAAGTTCATCATTCACTGGTGATTGATGAATAAATGTCTCACCTTGATTCATCACAGACATTAATCCTTTGTTCTGCGTCGTAAAGTTATAGGGCATTTGCAATCTCTCCTTTTAAATTTTTGAATTGTTGCAAGGATCCAAATTTACCAACATATGACTTTTATTATCTCCAAAACATTTTATTTTATTGAATATAAAAAATGAATTTAAGATGTAAAAAGATAAAAAATGTTGGAGCTTACTATACCCTTTTTTATAAATCCTCACACACTTTTGTGCCAAAAAATAAATGCCGTTGAAACAATCACTTCGGCATTGTTATTCGGTATATGATTTTCTTATACTGACCACACTATTATTTCATTTAAATTAACGTGGTTCAGGTGTGTTAATGTCCTGCAAAAATAGGGAAATACTTGTGAATATGAAGTGATTTATATTAATTGCGAAGTACCTTCGATAGCGATGAAATGGATTATTGGAAAGTTACATCAAAATGAAGAAGACTCTAGTGGCCTTCTTTTTTATCTAATTCTTCTTTGATTTTTTCTGGTGATTTTAATTCCTGTGCTGGTTTTAGTAACTCACTTAATCTTTCACTTTTAATTAAATCACCTACAAATTGAAAGTTATTTTCAGGTGATGCATAGGCAACAAAATCATCTTCTTTATTTTCATTTATGTAACCTTCAATCACAGCACTTCCCATAGGACTTGTTTCCAAGTTTGTGAAATGTACAGATTTGATTGTGTTTGGTTCTTTAGTATTATGCTTAAGATAGAGTGTAATACGCTCCTGTTGTTCTTTATAGTAAATTGATTTTTGTTTTTCTTTTTCATCATATTTCATTTTTAAATAAATGACTGATGCAACTATACATATACATAAAATGACACCAATAATTATAAAAACATATTTTTTGTTCATTAAAGTAACTCCTAATTTTAGTGACTCTACTTTTTATTTAGTTCTTTTTTAAATCATCTGGTGATTTTCTTTCATGTGCAATTTTTAATAATCTATCTACTCCTTCACTTTTTATCATAGCACCACCAAACTGATAATTATGTTCTGGTGTAGCATAAGCAGTAAAATTATCTTTTTGGTTTTCATTTATGTAACCTTCAATCACAGCACTTCCCATAGGACTTGTTTCCAATTTTGTGAAGTGTACAGTTTTGATCGTGTTCGGTTCTTTAGTGTTATGCTTGAGATAAAGTGTAATGCGCTCTTGTTGTTCTTTATAGTAAACCACTTTTTGTTTTTCTTTTTCATCATATTTAATTTTAAAATAGATACCTCCAATAACCATACATACGCATAAAACAACACCAATAATTATAAAAACATGTTTTTTGGACATTAAAGCAACTCCTAACTTTAGTGACTCTTCTTTTTGTTTAGCTCTTTTTTTATATCATCAGGCGATTTTAATTCCTGTGCTGGTTTTAGTAATTCACTTAATCTTTCACTTTCTATCATATCTCCACCAAATTGATAATTATGTTCTGGAGACCCATATGCAACAAAATCAGCTTTTTTGTTTTCATTGATGTATCCTTCAATTACTGCATCGCCCATAGGTCCTCTTTTTAAACTTGTGAAATGTACAGTTTTGATGGTATTGGGTTCTTTGGTATTATGCTTGAGATAGAGTGTAATACGCTCTTGTTGTTCTTTATAGTATATTGCTTTTTGTTTTTCTTTTTCATCATATTTCATTTTAAAATGGATACCTCCAATAACCATACATACGCATAAAACAACACCAATAATTATAAAACCATGTTTTTTGGACATTAAAGCAACTCCTAACTTTAGTGACTCTTCTTTTTATTTAGTTCTTTTTTTATATCATCTGGTGATTTTAATTGATGCGCTGGTTTTAGTAACTCACTTAATCTTTCACTTTCTATCATAGCACCACCAAACTGATAATTATGTTCAGGTGTAGCATAAGCAGTAAAATTATCTTTTTGGTTTTCATTTATGTAACCTTCAATCACAGCACTTCCCATAGGACTTGTTTCCAATTTTGTGAAGTGTACAGTTTTGATCGTGTTCGGTTCTTTAGTGTTATGCTTGAGATAAAGTGTAATGCGCTCTTGTTGTTCTTTATAGTAAATTGATTTTTGTTTTTCTTTTTCGTCATATTTCATTTTAAAATGGATACCAGCAACACTAATTAATACGATTAATATAATACTAGTTAATATTAAAATTTTCTTTTTCGACATATATCACCAGCTCCTAAAATGTGGTGGAATTTTATACAGTTTACATGTTTATGATACTACAAAACACACTCTTACAAAGAAAAACTATAATTTTAATCTAGGTCAAGGAAAAGCAATCAAAAGTGTTGATATAAAGTTCATCTACGACCAACGAAATATTGCGGATATAAAGTGGTTAACAGATAAATACAGTGGAATGTTGTACTAAAAATTCAAGTGTTTTATTTTTTTGTGTAAGTGTGATTAGCTTGAAAACAAAATTAAAACGACCGCATAGTTTTAGCGGTCGTTCTTTTTAGACTCTAGTTCTTTTTTTATTTCATCAGGCGTTTTGGTTTGATGTGCTGGTTTTAATAATGTGCTTAAATTTTTACTTTTGATTAAACTTCCACCAAATTGATAATGATGTTCTGGAGACCCATAAGCAACAAAATCATCTTCTTTATTTTCATTGATGTAACCTTCAATTACGGCATCGCCCATAGGTCCTCTTTTTAAACTTGTGAAATGTACAGATTTAATCGTGTTTGGTTCTTTAGTATTATGCTTAAGATAGAGTGTAATACGCTCCTGTTGTTCTTTATAGTAAATAGCTTTTTGTTTTTCTTTTTCGTCATATTTCACTTTTAAATAAATGACTGATGCAACTATACATATACATAAAATGACACCAATAATTATAAAAACATGTTTTTTGTTCATTAAAGTAACTCCTAAAATGTGGTGGAAAATAAAAAAGTTTTTGTAATCTATAATTATGAACATTACAGATTATAAACCATAACACTAATATCGTCGCCTTCACTAACTTGATTGATAAAATCACCAGTTACTGAGAATTGTGAAAGGAATAATTGCCTATCATGCCCTTATATCATTATTGCCTTACTAACATTAACAAAATCGATATCTGTTACATTAAACGCCTGTCTCCCACGTCTCAAACACCTTATTATACAGGACGCACTGTAATTTCATTCACATTAACATGACTCGGTTGTGTTAATGCATACAATACCGCTTCTGCAATATCTTGTGGATCAAGCTTTTTACGATCACTTGGATTATATGCGGCAGTTATTGCTGTATCTACCATTCCTGGTGAAATGCTTGTTACTTTAACGCCTGTCTTTGCCAACTCTTTTTCTAATCCTTGAGTAATGGTATGAACTGCTGCTTTCGTCGCACTATAAATCGTACTTATTTTAGTTACTTCGAAGCCAGAAATAGATGCGATGTTAATAAGATGACCACTTGATTGTTCTAACATAGTCGGTAATGCAGCCTGTGCCGTATATAAAGTGCCTTTGATATTCACATCAATCATACTATCCCACTCATCTACTTGATAATCAGTAATCTTAGACGATAACATTTGTCCCGCACTATTGATGATAATATCTAATCTGCCAAATGTTTGTTGTGCAATTTTAATCAATTCATCGACTTCTTCTTTATTCGTTACATCTGTCGGAACTACTTTAACGTTATCTTGTGACAATTGATTCGCTACGTTTTGCAATTTTTCTTTATTTCTACCTGCTAAGACAACTTTCGCCCCTTCTTCATGTAATAATGTAGCGATTGCTTCTCCAATACCACTACCTGCACCTGTAACTACTGCTATTTTATCTGTTAATACTGTCATAATGATCGACTCCTTTGATTCTTTTTATTTTTTCAGGGTAAATCATAAATACATATTACTTTTAAAAAGCGTATCACAATTCATATAACGGTCATAATAACTCGCTTCATTTTCATGGATAAATTACATTTCAAGCCATTCGAAATATACAATTAATCGTTGTTCATATTTTTTATTTTTAAAAATGTTGAAAAATCGTCACTTCTTTATTGTAAAAACATTATATTAGTACTAAAGTTAATACTGTGATTTATCATTCGATTGAATGATTAGAGGGAGGAATAAAACGTGACATATCATGAGCGTGTTTTAGCATTAAGAGCAGAAAGTAAAAGAACCGCATTTGATTTTCGATTCGAAGATTTATTTAGCAAAGAAGAATGGTTAAATATGTCGCTTGCAGAAAGACAAAAAGCTGAAAAAGCATTTCGACACGAAGTTAAAAATATGGACGATGTAAGAATGCCCTTCTCAAGTGTCCATGACGCCCAAGTAAAATTATATAATGTTGTATATTCTTATAACGGCATTAAACGTAATTTTAAACAAGTTGAAAATGAAGGATTCTAATATCATTACGTTTATATATAGCAATCATGATAGAATTTTATATGTAAATCTTGTAGGTAATCGTTCTAAAAATAATATAAGCAAGACTAAAGCCACATCCAATATAGGACGTGGCTTTTAGTATCGTTCCAGATTTGTGGGGAGTTAGGGTTTACTTAATTAAAGGGGTCTGCCCTCAATTGCTCACCAACGAGGGCAAGTTACATCAATCACACTTCAATTGCCGCCGACTAGGGGTAGTAATCATTGGCAATAAGAACTAGTTAGTGACTAACGATTTACGTTCCATAGCAAAGTGATACAAACGCTCAGCATCAATGTAAGGCATAGAATCAATAGTTAGGTAACCATCTTTAATATCACCAATTAATCCTTGATTTACACCAGTGTTCACGTAAATATCATAGCTACTTACGTCTGAGAAAATAAGCGCTTCAATCTCTTTTCTCATAATCATCACTCCAATGTTTATATAGTATTTATATAAACTCTCTCGTCTCTCTCTATTTATTAACTTCTTACAAGTCTAATATTACATGAATTTCCAAATAAATAAAGTGATTTGTGATGTTTTTCACAAATTTATCACTATTTTGGAAAATTAAGAAATATTTAATTATATAAAAGTTTAATAAGTAAGAAAATATGATAAAATGTAGGTGTTCTTTAGACATTAAAAGCTTCTAACATGATACGGAATTTGAGGTTCCAATATCACATTAGAAGCTTTTTTGTTGTGTTGCTTATATAAATAATGGCATGAATGAACGCATGCTGTCTTAGTTTCTGGAATCAGCTAGAATATTAAATTTCCGTTTTTTGAATATTTTTTAATTTCTTATTAATATCATCCAGTTCATTCTTCGCCTTTTTAACCCAATCCCCTTGAGCTACATTATCAAATTCACCTTAAAATTTTTTGAAATGACTACCTATATTTCACAGCTCACTTTAGATATCGAACTTGTTTCTTCAGAGTTACTTGTTATATTATCAGGTTTTATTTGATTTTCAGTTTGACTCATAACTTGTATCCTCACTTGGAGTATATTGGACAGAATCTGTAAAATAGATGTTTTCTTCTTTATTTTCTACAAAGGTAAATTCTAGATTTTTTGATCCTACTGATGATCCTTTTAAATCACCATCACCTTTTAACAATAGTTTCGGAGCTTTCTTAGTTGGTATATCATACCTCTTTCTAAGTTGCTTCACATTGTAGTCATTGTTTTTCAATTGATATTTTGCGGAATAACTTGGAACATTAGGATTATATGAAATGTCACCATCTTTATAATCATTAATATCTTTAAAGTCACCGTATTGTACAAAAAACTTAAAGTTTTCGATTTCTTTTTTTAATTTATCATCAGCTATCGGTTTGGTTGGTATGATTTTATTATGTTCCATTTTTACCGGATACCTTTTTTCATCATCCTTTGGTCTGCCGTTACTGTCATCTGTCATTTCACTTATAAAATAATACCCTTTTGTGGTTCTAGTATTTCGATTGATATAGAGCACCATTCCTCTCGTTTCCATATCCTTACCTTTTGGCTCGATTACCATTTCAGAATTAACTATCCAAGTACCTTTATCACCCTTTTTAAATTCTTGATCTCGAAAGCCTTCTTTATCGTAAAAATCATCGAGATTTTTGGTTGGATATAATTTTAATGTTTGATTAAATGTGTCTTTAATTTGGGCGTTTCGACCATTTGTTTTTGTCATAATGACATAACCTACAATCAATATAATGAGTAATACCAAGCATATACCGAGCGTTAATTTCTTTGAATGAATCATCATTCCTCCACCTTATATTTTAAATACTGACTCGATCTTTAATTTATACATCTAAAGAGAAAATTTTTTTACACTTTATGAAATTTTCATTTCAAACTTCTCTTAACTCTATTCAGTAGGTTTGAAATTAATACTATCAGAAAAATACACATTTTCTTCTTTATTTCTTATAAAGTTAAATTCTAGTTCTTTAGAACCTACGGATGAGCCTTTTAAATCGCCAGATCCTCTCAATTTTAATTTAGGTGCCCTTTTGGTTGATATATCATATCGTTTTCTTAATTGTTGGACATTATAATCATCATTATTCAATTGATAGTTTGCGGAATAACTTGGTACGTTAGGATTGTATGAAATATCCCCATCTTTATAATCTTTAAAATCTTTAAAGTTGCCATATTGTACAAAGAACTTAAAGTTTTCAATCTCTTTTTTTAACTTATCATCCGTTATGGGCTTCGTTGGAATAATTCGATTATGTTCCATCTTGACAGGGTATTTTTTTTCTTTATTATGGACGTATCCTTTTTTGTCTTCTGTTATCTCACTTATTAAAAAATATCCCTTAGCTGTTCTAGTGTTACGATTGATGTAAAGTACCATCTCTCTGGATTTTAAGGCTCCTCCTTTTAATTGGATGTTCATTCCAGAATTAATAATCCAAGTCCCTTTATCTCTTTTATCAAATTCTTGATCTCGAAAGCCTTCCTTATCGTAAAAGTCTTCAAGATTCTTGGTTGGATACACATTTAATGTTTTATTAAATGCTTCTTTAATTTGAGCGTTTCGACCATTTGTTTTTGTCATAATGACATAACCTACAATCAATATAATGAGTAATACCAAACATATACCGAGCGTTAATTTCTTTGAATGAATCATCATTTCTCCACCTTATATTTTTAATATTGACTCAGTTTTTAATATTTACAACTAAAGCGAAAAATTATTTTGAACACTTTATGGAATTTTCATTCCAAATTTCTATTAATCCTATTCAGTTTGACTCATAACTTGTATCCTCACTTGGAGTATATTGTACAGAATCTGTAAAATAGATGTTTTCTTCTTTATTTTCTACAAAGGTACATTCTAAGCCTTTAGAGCTTATGGATGAACCTTTTAAACCGCCGTCACTTTCATACAGTTTGAAGTCATATTTACCAATTGTAAATGACGACTAGATGATATATAGTTCAAGAAACATCAAAATTCGTTAAAACATAATCAAATTTTATTATGTTCAAAACTTTATTTTCCAAAAAATAAAAAAGAAGTTAAACAAAGATTGGTTGCTTAACTTCCATTATTGAATTCATTAGTCCGATTTGACATAGATTCCGAAAAATAATGGCTAATAGCCACTTATAGTTTAAATTATGAACGATATAATTCATTTATTATTAAATAGATTATACACTCATTGTGTGTCTTAATACCTTTTTATACTTTAATATCTTGAATTTTTTCTAAATCATTACTAATATCTTTTAATTCGTCTGTGGCATTTTTCACCCAAGCCCCTTGTGCCGCATTTTTAAAATCAGCTTCAAATTTTTTAAAATGACTTACCATTTGGTCAAGTAATATTTTCTCATCACTTTTCAGCTTATTTTGATGATCATGATGCATGCGCACATGTTCAGGCGCAATAACCTCGCTAATCTGTTCTTTTTCCTTCATTTGTTCCAATGCTGCTAAATCTGGTAAACCACTAAAATCAAGTCCCACGCTTATTCATCTCCTTCAATTCTGTCAGATTGTTTTAGATATTCTCTTCTTAATTTATCTTTATAATCTTCTAATTTCATTTCGTGATGTCGGATACGTTGATTCGTTTCTCTATCGAAAGATTCTATAATACGCGTCATCTTGATCATAGCATCTCCACTATAATTCATTTTATGTTTGAGATATAAGAAATGATCATACATTTGTTCACATTTCCTGCGTGTTTGATGTCTTAATTCATCAAGTTGATTGAATGCATCATTCAATTGTATTCTTTCTTCATCATAGGCATTTTCAAGTTCATTAATATTTTTATACGTAGTAAACATTACATCATCCCATCAATCTGGCTCGCTAACATTTGGTCATTAGAAACAATCGCTTCGATACTCTGTTTAATTTTTGCGATATAGCCATTACAATTTTTATAAACATCATTTAATTTCTTTATCTTATCATCAATTTTTCTTTTAGGATCTGTTTCAAGTTTACTTTCATACGCACCACCTTTTCTTAATTCATCTATAACCTCTGCAGAGGTCAATTTTTCACCAATTTCATTTCCAACTTTTTGCGCTTTTTTCCAGTTGTCTCCAAATTTATGTGCCATCACATGATACATTTTTTTTAAATGTTGACTTTCTTCATTCACTAATTGATTTAAGCCTTCGGCAATGGTTAGTGCTGTTAAAGCTTCTAATAATTGTTGTTGGGAGGAAGAGAGTGATCCACCCGTTGTTTGAATCCAATTCGCTCTTAACGTCTCTACTTTATGTAATCTATGCCTCGTTTGTTTACGAACGGATTTTAATGATTTATTATTTTCGTCTTGATAGCCTTTAACTTTGTTTAATTCCGCTAAGATTATAGCCTGTGTTCCGCTTATTAAAAAACCACTCATTGAATGGCCTTCTCCATTTTTAATTACTATTTTTTCTCCAGCAGTTTCATATAAATGATTGCGGACATCTGCATCTAATTCGTCTTCATCAGACACGAATCTTACAATGTGACCATCGTACTTTTCAATCAATTTTTTAAGTTCTTCTTGATCGGCATAAAGGCCACTCACATCTTTGATCGCTAATGGCGCTGGATTATACACAACGATATGTTTAATATTATTACTCATACCTAAAATCATCGCATCTCTACCGCCCAGCGAATGTCCCGTAATAATATCAATATCATAGTCTTTTTTGATATTTTTGATAAAGTCTTGGGTATTTTTATAATGTGGATCTTTATCTGTGACGGAATGAAGGCCAATATTGAAATCGGCCCCAATGTCCTTTCGCGTTTCACTCGCATCTCTATTGTCTTGAGAAGAGGCAATACCCAATGTTTTTTTAAATATGGCGTCTTTGTGTACATTAGTACCTGTCATACCTAAAGTCACTTTGCCAGTGTCTTCATTTTTAAAAGCCGTCGTAGTCGTACCAGTGTTTGGGTCAGTAAAACTTTTTAAGTATGTCAAGTTTTTAGGAAAACTATCATGTTTTTTTAAGTCTTGAAATTGATCATTAATTCTTCCATCAGTCAATCCATTATTGTTCGCGTTCTCAATTTCATAGCTGATTTTAGATATTGCACTAGTTTCTTCGGAATTACTTGTTATATTACCATGTTGAATTTCATAATCCTTTTTCACCATTATTTATCACGCTCTGTCGGTTTAAAATTAATACTATCCGTAAAGTAAATATTCTCTTCTTTACTTGTCACAAAAGAAAACTCTAAATTTTTATGTCCTATAGATGATCCTTTTAAATCGCCATCGCCTTTAATTATTAATTTTGGAGCTTTCTTAGTAGGTATATCATACCTCTTCCTAAGTTGCTTAACATTATAGTCATTGTTACTCAATTGATATTCTGCCGAATAACTAGGTACATTTGGATTATATGAAATATCACCATCTTTATAATCATTAATATCTTTAAAGTCACCGTATTGTACAAAGAATTTAAAGTTTTCGATTTCTTTTCTTAATTTATCATCTGTTATCGGTTTGGTTGGGATAATTTTATTATGCTCCATTTTGACTGGATATTCTTTTTCTTTACTACGTGAGTATCCTTTTTTATCTTCCCATAATTCTCTCACAATAAATTCACCTTTTGTCGTTCTGGTATTGCGGTCTACATACAGGACCAAGCCTCTGGATTCCATATTCTTTCCATTTGTTTCTATTGTCATTTTAGAGTGAATTATCCAAGTACCTTTATCATCCTTTTCAAACTCTTGATCTCGAAAGCCTTCTTTATCATAAAAGTCTTCAAGATTTTTGGTTGGATATAAACTCAATGTTTTGTTGAAATTTTCTTTAATTTGTTTATCTTTACTACTTTCTTCTTTTTTCATTCCGCAACCCCCTATAAAAACAGATAGTATTATCAAGCATAGACACAATTTTAACTTTTTTGAATGAATCATCATTTCTCCACCTTACATTTTTAATACTGACTCAATCTTTAATTTATGCAACAAAAAAATATTTTGAACAAATGAATTTAATTATAAATATTTTGTATTCCAAAACTTCTTATAAGAATTATAAAACAATTAAATCAAAAGATAAAGTTGGTATGATTTACCATAAATTCCAGGAATTATCTTTTACCTAATTAGAGCTTTATGAAAATTTAATTCCAAACTTCTATTAACCCTATTCTGTATGTTTGAAATTAATACTATCAGAAAAATACACGTTTTCTTCTTTATTTCTTATAAAGTTAAATTCAAATTCTTTAGAACCTACGGATGAGCCTTTTAAATCGCCATCGCTTTCATACAGTTTGGAGTCATATTTTCCAATTGTAAATAACGACTAGATAATATATGGTTCAGAAACATCAAAAATTTATGCTTCCAAAAGCAAAAAGAAAGTTAAGCAATTTTTGTTTGCCTAACTTCCTTTATTGAATGTATTAGTCCGATTTGACAGAGGGGGGGAATTTATTTCAGAGTATAATACTCTTTACCTACATTACTTTTCATTACTTTTTTATATTCTTCTTCAGTTATAAAGTTGATTTTATGTTTTCTTATAAATTTATTAAGATCGTTTTCACTATCAAAGCCATTTAAAATATAGCTTTCTCCTTCAAATCTACCAATCATTTTAGTATATAAAAGAACATATTTAGATTTAATATCCAGTTTAAACACAGGCAACTCACTATTATCTAATGATTCAGCTATATTTTCTGCAATCCTTTTAACAACAGGTACCACTACACTATTACCTGCTTGTTTATATAATTGACCATTAGACATGCTATCAGGTAACTTGAAGCTTTCAGGGAATCCTTGGACTGAAAATGTCTCTCGTGGCGTTAACTTTCTTATTCCAAATTTAGATTTGATTAATGGTACATTATGCCCACCAGTCCCCATGTTTGCCGTCAAAGTTGGGACTACTCCAGATTTATTAGCTCTAACATACCTTCTTCTCCATTGATAAATTAGATTACTGTCCTTCATTTCTTTTTCTAGTTCGTCATAAAAAGGTTGCTTATTCATCCTATAATAATAACGTTCATCTATTTCACTTTCGAAGTTTATAATATCTTTTATGCCCGTCTTTAAATCTATCTTTTCAGGGAATTCGAATAAATCAAAAGCCTTTCGACACTTAAACCCAACAATATATATGCGTTCTCTATTTTGAGGTATGTCCCCGTAATCTTTAGCATTAAGTACTTTCCATTTTATAAAATATCCATTCAAAGTTAGGGCTTCTTTTATTACTTTAAATGTGTTTCCATGATCATGTGTGACCATATTTTTTACATTCTCAATAAATATTGCTTGTGGTGACTTCTCATTAATAAACCTTAACAACTCAAAAAATAAATCTCCTCTTTCATCTTCAAATCCCTTTTGATATCCAGCAATGCTAAATGCCTGGCATGGAAACCCACCTACTATAACATCAGACATAGGAATTTCACTCGTTTTAACATCATGGATATCTCTGCAATCTAAACTTACATTATTGAAATTATTTTCATATGTTATTTGTGCATTTTTATCAAATTCATTGGCGTACACCACTCTGAACTTGTTAGTTTGATGAAAACCTAACTCAATTCCTCCGACACCGCTAAAAAATGCTGCAAGAGAATACTTAGAGGCATCATTAGAACTTACAGAATCAGTCATGTACATCTACCTACTTTCATTAAGTTATTTCAAGATTATACCACACTATCTTATATACGTACATATGTTCTATTTTCCGACCCAACCAATTACATCATCTGGTGGATTTTCAATATCTATCCATATAAATTCTAATCCTATAGTTCCATCTTTAAATTTTATTAACCGTATTCCATTAATACCTATATCATTAAGTTTATCTCCTGTTAATATTTCTCTTGGTGCTAGTTGGAAAACACCTTGTAGTATCCATTCACCTAAAATTTGCTGGTTTTTATACGATTGAATACTCTTTCCTGCATCTTGATTAATATAAGCTTCTATAACATCTCCTGATGATAAAAACTTTAGTTTAAATGTTCTATCTTCTTTAGGCAAAAGCAATTTGGAAGAATTCACTTTAAACCTTCCTATATCATGGCCAAAAAAATCAGGGTTACTTTCATGAAATTTTTTCGAATTAGGAATCGGAATATACATTTCTCTAATAGGTCTATAAATTAATTTTTCAACTTCTTCAATTAGATCGATATTTTTCATTTCTACTAATAGTTCACTTAATTCATCTCTAATTTTCATCATTATTTCTTTTTCCTCATCAGTAGACCACTTCTTAAGTAAAACTTCTTCCAATAATTTCTTCACTTTTTTTATTTTTTCTTCATTAACCTTAGATTTATATTCATCATAAATTTTATTAATTCTTTTTGCTCTAGTACTTAAGCCTAATTTGGATCCTCCATTAAATGCGTTGAATCCTGAGTTAGTTGGTATATTTCCATTTTCATCATAAATAACCCAACTAATAGTTTTTAATATCTCTTCATCTTTATATTTTTTCTCTAAAACCCCTTGGTTCACTTGCTCATTTAGTTTTTCAAATAAATCAAATGGATCATTAATATAATTTACATCCCATGACTCCACAACTATATCTCTATTATTAAATGCCATATACAATTGACTATCAGCTGACGTATATTTATATTCATGATTATTATCAGTAAATTTAAAATTTGTTGGATTATTTTTGGTAGTGGCTCCTATAATTTCTAAGTTATCAATATCAATTGGTTTATAATCAGTTTCTCCAACATGTATTTGAGGCTTTTGACCTTTCTTTGAAGGCATTAAAACATGGTATACCGCTTCAACAGTATTATCCGTCCCTTTGAAACCTTTTATTTGTTCTTTTGATGACTCTATTCTAGCATTTCTAAGTCTAGCTATTTTAATTGCTAACTCTTTATATAAATATTCATTAATTTCATTGGCTTCTTCCTTTGAGTTAACCATTTGTGCATTTTTTTGAATCTTATTTAAAATACGTCCCCAATTATCGAACTGACTATTTTTCTTAAATTGTGCTATTTTTTGATCACCAGACGTTATTCCAAACGATTTTATACCAACTAAGTATTTATGTTTATCATCTAATAACAGTGAGGCATCATATGATGTATTCGCAATATCTTCACCAATTGCACCAAAAGCTCTTTGAAAAACGGTTTCTTGAAATTTCGAGTTCACTATTGGCGCAACTATATCTTCCTCGCCTTCTTTCGACTCATTTTTTTGCGAAAAAGCCTCACTCAAACTTGCAAAGTTAGTAATTAATTTTCTATATGTTTTTTTATCTTCATCCTTCAAGTTTGACCACATGCTATAACAACCACCCTTGTTTAAATCATTAAATTCTTCACTTATTATCAATTATACATTATAAAAATTTATTGAACGCTCTACTCCATGCATTTTCATACACATCTATTATATAATACTTGTGAAAAGTATTGTCTTGGGGCTGTGTTTTTTTACTTTTGGGGCGTATTTCTTTATAATTCATTACATAAATGTAAGGGCTTTAGTTTTCATGTTTTATTAAGTCTAACTGAGATTTTGAAAGGATGTTTAGCAACAATGGATAAAGAGTTATGGATAGAAAGAGCTAATGATAGTTTAGTTAAACATTTTTATGAGCAGCAATCTGACATTGAACAGCGAGAAGGTTTTGAAAGTAAATTAACGTTTGGTACTGCGGGTATACGCGGAAAATTCGGTCTTGGTGAAGGTCGACTTAATAAGTTTACTATTGAAAAATTGGCATTAGGTTTAGCGCGTTATTTAAATGCCCAAACAAACAATCCAACAATAGTCATTCATTATGATATTAGACATCTTTCAACTGAATTCGCCCAAATCATTGCTAATGTATTAGCAAACCATCAAATAACAGTTTATTTACCTGATACATATAAAACGACACCGGAATTATCGTTCGCGGTGCGCAATCTTAATACTACTGCCGGCATTATGATTACAGCAAGTCATAATCCGAAAGACTATAACGGCATTAAAGTATATGGTTCTGATGGTGCGCAACTATCAACAGATGCATCAGAACTTGTAAGTCGCTATATTGAAGACGTTGGCGATCCATTACAGATTGATACATCTTTTTCAAAACACAATTCATCATATATCAAACCGTTACCTAAATCTGTAACAGAAAATTATATCAAACATGTTCAAAATATGATTGGTTATATTCCTAAATCTGATTTACAAGTTGTGTTCACTAGTTTACATGGTACGAGTGTTCCAATTGTACCTGAGTTATTAAAGTCATTGAATTTCAACCAATTTAATCTTGTTGAATCACAATGTAAACCTGACCCAAATTTTAGTTCAGTTCAAAGTGCTAATCCTGAAGACCATCGTGCTTTTGATCAAGCAGTCGAGCTGGCTCATAAAAATGATGCTGATTTATTAATATGTACTGATCCTGATGCAGATCGACTTGGTATTGCTGTGCGTGATGTCCATGGTCAAATCACATATTTTAATGGTAACCAAATTGGCGCGCTGTTACTTAATTATCGCATTCAACAAACGTCTCAATTACGTCATCGCTTAATGATTCAATCCATTGTAAGTAGTGAGTTAACAAAGTCATTAGCACGCTATAATAATGTTGAATACAAAGAGGTACTGACTGGATTTAAATTTATTGCTCAGGAAATAAGACAACTGGATAATCATCAAAATATGATTTTCGCATTTGAAGAAAGTTACGGTTTTCTATCGGAGCCTTTTGTACGCGATAAAGACGCCGTACAAATTGTGCCACTCATTATAAAATATGCTTCTGAGTTAAAATTATATGGCAAAACATTGAAAGATGAATTAGAAATGATTTATCAAACAGTTGGAAGACACGAAGATACCTTGTTTTCACATACGCTAGAAGGATTAGAAGGCAAGAAAAAAATTGAATCAATTATGACACATTTCCGTTCAAATCCACCTCAAGAAATTCAAGGACTGAAAGTGAAAGCAATTGAAGATTATTTAACTAGCAAGGTTTATCATTTGGATAAAGATACAACTTCAGGTATTGATTCTCCTAAATCAAATGTTATTCGTGTCTTATTTGACGAAGGTTTTATTGCTTTACGTCCTTCTGGTACTGAACCTAAAATTAAATTATATGTGTCGTTAAAATGTCCGAATTTTAATGATGTTGCTCAAAAAATAAATGCTATGATATTTAACCAATAAAAAAAAATTATGAATCGAAATATTACATTTCGCCTTATAGTAATCTGCCCTTTCGAAACTCGAATCCTTATGATTCCGCTTTTTGAAGGGGCTAATTTGTAATAAAATTTCAAAAGTATATCAGAAAATTAATTTTCATGTATTTTTCATTTTAAGCGGTAATAATATAATAATTAATACCGCGACCTATTTAATTGTTTTCACGATGAAAAAGGTTTAGAATTACAAAAATAACTATTTTAAATTTAGTTACAAATATATTTTAGAAAGGATGTGAAATAATGAAAGGCTCTAAACAAATACTTTTGATTATGGGCATTATCTCTTTAATTGTTTTATTTATTTTCACTTTATTTATTATGGCGCAACTAGCCAAACATTATGAACATAAATCCGATAGTTCCGATGCGCATACTTTCAACTCATCAACCATTGTAAAACACCATACTATGTCGAAATTTATGTCACAAAATATAAGTACTCCAATTCAAAATATTACTTCTAGTCATGATATTCATCCCGTCTATTTCATGACAAATAATCAAAACTTTCTTTTTTAAAACCCATTCCTTTAACTAATTATTTATAAAAACGTACTGTTTTTTAGAATCATACATATAAGAGACGCGCAACCATTACTAAAAGACAGTACATTATACTCTATCAGGAAGGTGCAACAATGACAGTCAACATCGTATTTAGTATCGTATTCTGCATAAGTATGGTTATATTTAGCATTTATGTCGCAATAACTAAAGATTTCACCTTAGTTTCTGGCGTAAACCAAACGACGTTTGCAGATAAACACAAAGCAAAAATTGCATATATATTTGGGCTATGCATAAGTTTGAGTGCAGTATTTTTAATGCTTACATTGCTGAGCTTTGAATATGATTATATTGTATTGGCATTCGTATTTTTAACGATAGCATTATTACTTATCTCATTATTCTATATTTGCTTTTATAAAATCACAAAATATCCATAAATGTTTGCGTTAAATTGAGAGTAATTTTTCGGTGCGCTGTCAGTAGTCAATTAATCGCGAAAAAAATACAACCTTGTACGAATACAAAGTTGCATTAATATAGAAACATTTATGCTTTTTAATGTCACAAAATAAATTGCTTAAACTAGCTAAAATAGTCAAAATTGGTATCAAGATTACATAAATATCATGTCCTCTAGATATTAGTATACATAATATAATTAGCGACCCTATTATAATTGCTAAATTATAAGCCAAAATAATTTTATACTTCATTTCAATTCCCACTTTAATAGCATTTATTAAAATTCTATAATATTTACATAGACTTCTTAACAAACTTTAACCCAGCTAAGCTAAGTATTGAAATAATTGCACCTCCTGATATAAATATATTACTTAAGCTTAGTAAAGGTATAATTATACTTATCAGTCCTAAAGACAATGTATCCGCTGCATAATTCGATGTAGATGAGATACTAAATACTTTCCCCATCAAATGATTTGGCGTTTTTATTTGAATGGCAACTGATCTTGTTAGTCCCTCTATAGATTGCCCAAGTCCCACTAAAGTTGCACCTATATATAGTATCGCCACACTTGGAAACACATTAATTATCGATAAGCCAATCCCCCAAACTAAAACACCAATACTAAATTTAAAGATTAATCGTTTTTCTGACAGTAAACCCATAATCAACGACATTAATAAAGACGCTATACCTAAACATGATGTAGCTAGTCCATATACACCAACGCCCTCTTTTAATATATTGGAAATAAACAATGGTAATGCAACACGCCAAAGACCAGTATTAATCAATATGCAAGCAAATTGGATGATGATGATAAATGGAATTTCTTTAGATTTTTTCAAGAATTCCCAAGTTTCAGAAAAATCTTCTTTCGAGTGTCTATCAATCATGCTGATATTTGTATATTTTAAAAGTGCATTAAAAATAAATCCTAAAAATAGCAATATACTGCAAATAAAAAAGATGCCAACATTACCAACTAGTATTACAATGACACCAATTAAAGCAGGTAAAATAATATTTGAGCCTCTTTGCAAACTATCGATTAACGCATTACTTGTTGCTAAATGCTCCTCATCAATAATTTCAGGAAGAATTGCCCTAAACGCAGGATCTGTATAGCAGTTAATAATGGTGATAGCTGTAGATATAGTTAGAAGCGTCAGATAATTTAAATTTGATGTTATTGCAAGTAAAGGAATAATTATAATAATGAAACTTAGTATAAGATCAGATAGATAAAGTATTTTCTTTTTATTATGTTTATCAGAATATGCCCCACCGAAAATACCAAATATAATAAATGGAAGTGTTTGACTCATAACCATCATTGATAATTTTAAAGATGATTGGTTTGTCAATTCAACAGTAAACCAAATTATTTGCAACGAAAACAGCACAAAGCAACTCCGACGTAAGAAATTACCAATCAATAAATATGTAAAGTTTCTATTTTTCAAAACTTCTAAGTACAACATATTTATCACCTCTCATAAAAATAATTGAATGCATCCACCAGCCTTTTTAGAAGACAAATCTCCATAACTTATTATCACAAAATATAAATTAAGCATGATGCTCATTCAATTTAGTTCACAATTTCGTGTTCCAATTTTATTGAGTATCATGCTTTTTAATGTTATAAACCTAATTCTTTAATAAATCGTGTTAATTCTTCTCGCATACTGTCATCTTTCAATGCATATTCTATCGTTGTTTTGACGAAGCCTAATTTTTCTCCAACGTCGTAACGTTCGCCTTCGAAGTCATATGCATACACTTGATTATCATTGTTCATACGCTCAATCGCATCTGTTAACTGAATTTCGTTACCTGCGCCTTCTTTTTGCGTTTTTAAATAATCGAAAATTTCAGGCGTTAATACATAACGTCCCATAATAGCTAGGTTTGATGGTGCCGTGCCTTGTGCTGGCTTTTCCACAAACTTTTTCACTTCATATTGACGTCCGTTTTTAGTTAATGGATCAATAATTCCATAACGATGTGTATCTGCTTCCGGAACTTCTTGAACGCCTATAACTGAGTGCCCAGTCTCTTCATAAACGTCAATTAACTGCTTCACTGCTGGCACTTCAGATTCAACAATATCGTCACCTAATAATACCGCAAATGGTTCGTTGCCAATAAATTGACGCGCCGAACTAATCGCATGCCCCAAACCTTTTTGTTCTTTCTGCCTTACATAAAATATATTCGCAAGTTCTGTCGAGTATTGAACTTTTTCTAGTAACTCAGATTTACCTTTTTCTTTTAAAACCATTTCTAACTCTTTTTGACTATCAAAATGATCTTCAATCGCACGTTTATGACGACCTGTCACTATAATAATATCTTCAATTCCTGCTCTTGCAGCCTCTTCAACGATATATTGTATTGTGGGTTTATCTAAGATAGGAAGCATTTCCTTTGGCATCGCTTTAGTTGCTGGTAAAAATCTAGTCCCTAAACCAGCAGCGGGAATGATTGCCTTTTTTATTTTTTTCAAAGTTAATGTGCTCCTTTTCCTAAGTATTAAATCTATGTATCAACGTCATTTTAACACTAATTAGAACGCCTTCATAGTGTCATTGAGTATGTAATTATTTCTTGGGAAATTTGATTTAATCTAAAAAAACAGGCTTACTTCATATAATCTATGAAATAAACCCGTCAATTTTGGATTGATTATGCTTTGTTATTCTTTTTATTTCTACGTAATAATGCTAAACCTAGAATGCTGAACAATCCGCCGAACAACATACCTTTGTTTGTTGATTCTTCTCCACCTGTTTCAGGTAGTTCCGTTTTCTTAGGTTGTGATGATTTAGCTGGCGTAACTGCTTTAACCTTTTCATTGATTTCAATGACAGGTGTTACTACCTTACCTTGTTCCATTGGTTTAGAAGGCTTTTTAGGTTCTTCTTTTGCAGGTGGTACTGGTTTACCAGGTTCAGTTGGTACCTCTGGCGTTGGTGGTGTTGGTGTTTCTGGCTCACTCGGCACTTCTGGTGTCGGTGGCGTTGGTGTTTCTGGCTCACTCGGTACTTCTGGTGTCGGTGGTGTTGGTGTTTCTGGCTCACTCGGTACTTCTGGTGTCGGTGGCGTTGGTGGTATGATTGGAGGCGTTGTGTCTTCTTCAATCGTTTGTTGACCTTCATTATGACCACTCACTTGTGGAATTGTATCCTCTACAAAGTCAACACTGTTGTGCCCACCAAATTGATAATTTGGTTTATCTTTATTTGTATCTTCTTCAATAATTTCAGTGTGCTTATTGAATCCGTGAATATGTGGCACACTGTCGAAGTCTATATCAATGATGTTACCGCCATGTTCATACTTAGGTTTGTCTTTTTCTGTATCTTCCTCGAATGACTGATCACCTTTATTTTGACCATGAATTTGAGGTAAACTATCAAAATCGATATCTACGATATTGCCACTTTGTTCATATTTAGGTTTATCTTCATCTGTGTCTTCTTCAAATGATTGATTGCCAATATTTTGGCCACCTTCGTAACCTAATTCACTCTTAATATCAACATGACTATTTTCTTCGATTTCTTCAATCACGCCATAGTTACCGTGACCATTTTCAGTACCTAATCCAGAATGAGAAATATGATGATTGTTTTCAGTGATTTCCTCGATTGGTCCTTGTGCTTGACCATGTTCTTCAGGTAGTTCATCCACTAATTCGATAAGATTACTTTCAGTTGTATATTCTTTTGTATCTTCAACTGTTGTATGATCGCTAACAGCACCAGTTACAATACCTTTTGTAGAATCTTCGTCAAATTCAACTAAGTTAGACTCAGTAGTAACCTGACCACCACCTGGGTTTGTATCTTCTTCATACTCAACAACATCAGCGTGATGTTTTGAATTTTCATGTGTAGATTCTTCAAAATCGACATGAATAGAATCTTCTTCAGTTTCAATAGTACCTTCTGCATGACCTTCTGCACCTTCAACAGCTGTATGATATTCAAAATCAATCGGCTTAGAATCGTTACTTTCTTCGATTGTACCAGTCAATTCATGCTTCTCCACTGGCGGCTCTGATTTAAATTCAAGTTCGATAGGAGTACTATGTTCTATAATAGGTTTCTTTGGTTTATCTTTACCGTCGCCTTGAGCGTTATTAGAGTAAAATGCAACACCGTTGTTCCAAGTTAATTGAACTGGGTAATATGAGTAGTAAGGATAGTATGGATAACTTTTATGATAACCTGAAAGATGTGTTTGGAAATTAAGATCTTTAGCATTTTGATCATATTCACCTTCATATTTGATTACATAGTCTTTTGAATTATCTAAATCGCTAAAGTTCAATGTGTATCCACCATTACCTGTATAAGATAGATTTACTTTCTCTGTCACATCTTCAAATTTGTTGGCATCATCAAGCTTTGCATAAACACTTTCAGCTAATTCATCTGAACCAATGTGTTTATAAACTTTGACTGTAGGATTCTTAGCATTTTGTTTATATCCAGATGTTACTTGACCAGTTACTGTCACAGAGCTTAACGACTGGTTGTTAGGTTTCACGTACGCAAAATGGCTAAATTTCCCACCTTCTTTATTTAAAGTATCAATTCGACCATTAACAGTAACACCCATTCTATCTTTAACACCGTCTAAGTATTTAATATCGAACTCTTTTTCAATCTCTTTATTACCTAGTGTTACTTTAACATTTTGCTTTCCTTGCTTTGTTACTGTTGTTGGGTCAATAAATAGGTTTAAAGTTAATTCAGCAGTTAAGTCTTTTTTGTTATCTATATAATCAATAAATGTATAACGAATTTTACGTTCGTCTATAACTTGACCGTTTGCCATAACTTTATCTTCTGTTGAACTTTTTATCTCCGGAACTTTACGCAGTGTTGAAATACCATGTGTTTCAACATTATCACTTAATGTGAAATCAAAATAATCTCCTGCCTTAATTCTTTCTCCAAATTTCCATTTATATTTTAAAGTTACTCTTTCAGCGTTATGCGGATTAACAATATTCGAATCTTTATTATGTCCTTCTAAAGAACTCTCAGTAACTTCCACTTTACCTGTTACATCTGTACCTGTCGCTTTAACTTCTTTCTCCACTACTTCTTTCTCTGCCACTTCTGCAACGTCAGCCGATCTTTTCATTCTTGGTTTAATTTCTGAAGCGTTACTTTGTTGAGTTGTGTCAACTTGAGTTCCCGCTATTTCCTTATCAGTAGCTTTTTCCGATGGCAAATCAACTCGTGAAGATTCTACTTTTGGTGCTTGCACAGTTTTTGGCGCTTCTTCTGTTGTTACTTGAGTTGATTTTGATGGTTGCTCAGTTGATGTCGCGCTGTATGATTGTGTTTCATCTATTGTATTAACGTTATTTGTAGTTGTTTGTGTTTCGCTTGCTTTACTTTCAGTAGCTGAATTCCCACTTTCCTCTACTGTTTTATTATTTTGTTCTGATGCTGCAGCTTCTTTATCTTGTCCCATTCCAACAACGATCATTGTTCCTAAGAATACTGATGCTGCTCCCAATTTATGTTTCCTTATGCCGTATCTAAGATTGTTTTTCACTATAATATTCTCCCTTAAATGTAAAATTCATTTATTTTTTAAACTCAATAAATGCAATTCTATATTGTTCGGTTTTTAAAAGCAATGCAAAAATGCGAGTTAATAAAAAGTTAAGATTATCATTAACTTTATCAAAAATGGTATTTTTATTATTTAGAACAAGCAATTAAATTGTATACAAACAGCTTAAAGCCCTTGATATTATTGCCTTGTATTTTTTATACTTACTTTTTAAATTAAATTCAATTTCATCTAATTTAAAACAATATACTAAAACCCACATAATAGTCGCCTGTACATTCTAACGTTTAGGTATTAATGAAATGCCTTTCATTACATAAAAATAACCAATATACTTTTTATATCGTTCGTTTTTTAGGTACTTTTATGGAATTTCTTATTAATAACAGCCGTATTTCGAGACAATGTTTTGTAATTGCCGAAAATTGCATTCAGTTAATAATTAGATCTAACTCATTTATCTCGTTTTTTCATCATAAAGTATACTTGTAAGCACTCATTTCGCTTTTAAATTTGTTTTTTTAAAATTATAGCCACAAAGCATAAAGTAATTAATAAGAATGATTTACTCTTTGATTTTTATTAGAAAACTAAATATAAATAAAAATAGGCTTACTTCATAAAACTTATGAAATAAACCCGTCAATTTTTGATTGATTATGCTTTGTGATTCTTTTTATTTCTGCGTAATAATACTAATCCTATAATGCTTAATAGTCCGCCGAACAATATACCTTTGTTTGTTGATTCTTCTCCACCTGTTTCAGGTAATTCCGTTTTCTTAGATTGTGACGTTTTAGCTGGCTTCACTGCTTTAACCTTTTCATTGATTTCAATGACAGGTGTTACTACCTTACCTTGTTCCACTGGTTTAGAAGGCTTTTTAGGTTCTTCATTTGCAGGTGGTACTGGTTTACCAGGTTCAGCTGGTATTTCTGGCATTGGTGGTGTTGGTGTTTCCGGCTCACTTGGTACTTCTGGTGTCGGCGGTGTTGGTGTTTCTGGCTCACTCGGTACTTCCGGAGTTGGTGGTGTTGGTGTTTCCGGCTCGCTTGGCACTTCAGGTGCTGGTGGCGTTGGTGTTTCTGGCTCGCTTGGTACCTCTGGTGTTGGCGGTGTTGGTGGTACGATTGGAGGTGTTGTATCTTCTTCAATCGTTTGTTGACCTTCATTATGACCACTCACTTGTGGAAGTGTATCCTCTACAAAGTCAATGCTATTGTGTCCACCAAATTGATAACTTGGTTTATCTTTATTTGTATCTTCTTCAATAATTTCAGTGTGCTTATTGAATCCGTGTATATGTGGCACACTGTCGAAGTCGATATCAATAATGTTACCGCCATGTTCATACTTAGGTTTGTCTTTTTCTGTATCTTCCTCAAATGACTGATCACCTTTATTTTGACCTTGAATTTGAGGTACGCTATCGAAGTCGATATCTACGATATTGCCACCTTGTTCATACTTAGGCTTGTCCTCTTCTGTATCTTCCTCGAATGACTGATCACCTTTATTTTGACCTTGAATTTGAGGTACACTATCGAAATCGATATCTACGATATTGCCACCTTGTTCATACTTAGGTTTATCTTCTTCTGTATCTTCCTCGAATGATTGATTGCCAATATTTTGGCCACCTTCGTAACCTAATTCACTCTTAATATCTACATGACTGTTTTCTTCAATTTCTTCAACGATGCCATAGTTACCATGACCGTTTTCAGTACCTAATCCAGAATGAGATATATGATGATTATTTTCAATAATCTCTTCGATTGGACCTTGAGCTTGACCATGTTCTTCAGGTAATTCATCCACTAATTCGATAAGATTACTTTCAGTTGTATATTCTTTCGTATCTTCAACTGTTGTATGATCGCTAATAGCTCCAGTTACAATACCTTTTGTAGACTCTTCATCAAATTCTACTAAGTTAGATTCAGTTGTTACTTGACCTCCACCTGGATTTGTATCCTCTTCATATTCAACAACATCAGCATGATGTTTAGAATTTTCATGAGTAGATTCTTCAAAATCAATCGGATTGGATTCTTCAGATGATTCAGTGTATCCTCCAACATGACCCGCTTCAGTATCCACAGCAGTATGGTAATCGATATCAATAGCTGATGAATCAGTTTCTTCTATTGTTTCAATGTATCCATCAACATATCCACCTTCACCATCTATAGCAGTATGGTAATCAATGTCAAGTGGTGTATTGTCTTGATTTTCTTCTGTTTCAATAATTTGCTTCGCATCGTATTGTCCACTGATAGAACCATTACCACTATCTTCAGAGAATTCGAAGTTATTAGAGTCTATGATTGGACCATATTTTCCATCACCATTAGCTTTATTACTATATAAAACTAATCCATTATCCCATGTTAATGTATAGCCGTGATTATAATAATAGTATGTTTTATAGTGATTTTCAGGGTATCCCGTTAATTGAGTTCTAAAGTTCACTTCACTCGTACCATTTAAGTAATCTCCTGTGTAATGAATTACATATGTTTTATCTAATTTGTCAAAATTTAATGAGTAGCTACCATTGTTTTGTACTTTTAATTTATCACTCATTTGATTCGTTACATCTTTTAATTGTGTGCTGTCCGCTGTATTTGCATAAACACTTTGTGATAGCCCATTTTCAGTTCCAACATACTCATATATTTTAACATTTGGTTGTGTTCCATTCTCATTACTTCCTTGTGTCAACATACCCGTTACAGTAACACTGTCTGAACTGTTTCCATTTATAGGCTTAATATATGCTACGTGTGTAAATTTATTTTTTTCTTTGTCAAACGTTTCAATCGAACCATTTACATTTGTATATTGATTTTTAACACCATCTTTATATGTTATTTGCATAGTTCCTGATGTTTCTTTGCCATTTAATTTTGAAGTAATTGTTTGTTGTCCATTGCTTTGAACTGTTTTAGGATCTATGAATAAGTTTATTTCTAAATTAGCCGTAACATTCACTTTATCTTTGATGTAATCAATAAACGTATATCTAATTCGGCCGTTATCTAATACCTGTCCTTTAGCCATTACTAATGAACCATTTTTTATATCTGGAACTTTTCTTGTAGTTGATACACCATGCGTGTTTACATTATTTGATAATGTAAAATCAAAATAATCTCCTGTTTTCAACCCATCTTGAAATTTCAGTGTATACTTCAATACTACACGTTGCCCTTCATGAGGCTGAACATTATTTCCTTTTGGCGCTTCAATTTTACTTTCATCTTCTACTGTAACTTTACTCGTCACATCTGTACCCGTTTCCACTTTAGCATCCACAACATCTGTTGATCTTGTCACACGTGGTTTGCTTTCTGATACCGTTCTTTGCTGTGCCACTTCAACTTGTGTTTCTGTCCCTTGATTTTGTGTAACCTTTTTAGGTGTTAAATCTACTTGTCTTTGATCTCCGCTATTTTCTTGAGATTGTGCTGTTTCCTTAACTTGAGGTTTTGCTTCTTCCTTAACTACCTCTTCCTTAACTGTTTCCACATTTGTTGATTGTACATTTTGTGGTGCTTGTGATGTTTGTGGTGCCTCTACCGCTTGTGGTGCTGCTTCTGCTGTTACTTGTGTTGCATTTGATGGTTGTTCTGTTGATGTCGCACTATACGTTTGTGTTTCATCTATATTATTAACATTGTTTGTAGTTGTTTGTTTTGATTTATTTTCAGTAGCTGAATTCCCATTTTCTTCTACTGTTGTATTTTGTTCTGATGCCGCTGCTTCTTTATCTTGCCCCATTCCAACAACGATCATTGTTCCTAAAAATACTGATGCTGCGCCCAATTTATGTTTCCTAATGCCGTACCTAAGACTGTTTTTCACTATAATAATCTCCCTTTAAATGTAAAATTCATTAATTTTTTCAATTCAATAAATGCAATTCTATATTGTTCGGTTTTTAAAAGCAATGCAAAAACTCAAGTTAATAAAAAGTTAAGATTGTCATTAATTTTATGTTAATTAGGAATTTTATCATTTGAAAAACTACTATAAATTGCACGCAAATCATATTAAACCCTTGATATACAAGGCTTTTATTTTTTATACTAACTTTTTAAATTAAATTCATTATTATCTAATTTAAAACAATATACTAAACACTTCTCAAGTATCGTCTGTACGATGCTCGATAAACCACATAATGAAACGCCTTTCATTTCACCAAAATAGCCAATATACTTTTTATATCGTTCGGTTTTTAACTATTTTAGCTGATTCTCTCCATAAAAATAAACGTGTTTTAAGACAATCTACTATAATTGTCTAAAAACACGTCTACTTAATATTTAGTTAAACAAATAAGCTAATGAATAAAATGAAGATGATACCTGAAACGGAAATAATCGTTTCTAATAATGACCATGTCAGGAATGTTTCTTTTACAGTTAAACCGAAATATTCTTTAAACATCCAAAATCCTGCATCGTTCACATGAGACAAAATCACACTACCTGCACCAATTGCAAGTACGACTAATGCTACATTTACATCTGAAGATTGTAATAATGGTAGGACAATACCTGTCGTCGAAATCGCAGCTACTGTGGCTGAACCTAACGCAATACGTAGTACGGCTGCAACAATCCACGCTAGCAAAATCGGCGACATTTCTGTGCCTTCAAACATTTTAGCAATGGTATTACCGACACCACCGTCGATTAATACTTGTTTAAAAGTACCGCCACCGCCAATAATCAATAACATCATTCCGATTGGATAAATCGCATTCGTCACTGATTCCATAATATGATTCATCTTACGTTTTCTCATCAAGCCCATAGTTACGATTGCAAACAATACTGCAATAAGCATAGCTGTTCCTGCTGTCCCTACCATATAAATAATAGATTCAAATAGATTAGTAGGTTTGGCGTTTCCTGTCAAAAGTTGCGTAATTGTAGATATCAACATCAATATTACTGGTAGTGTTGCCGTTAATAAGCTCATGCCAAATCCTGGCATCTCTTGGTCTGTAAATTCTTTTTGTGCACCTAACGCTGAAATATCTCCTTCTCTTGTATATGCAGATGGAATCATTTTTTGTGCGACTTTATTGAAAATCGGACCTGCAATGAGTGTAACTGGAATGGCAATAATCATACCATATAATAATACTTCACCAACATTTGCCTTTAATTCTTTAGCGATAACAACTGGACCTGGATGCGGTGGTAAAAAGCCATGTGTTACTGACAAAGCTGTTACCATAGGTAGTCCAAGCTTTAATACTGAAACATTTGCACGTTTCGCTACTGTAAATACTAATGGTATTAGTAAAACTAAACCGACTTCGAAGAACAAAGCAATACCAACGACAAACGCTGCGACCAGCATCGCCCATTGCACATGTTTTTGACCAAATTTTTGAATCAAAGTGTCTGCAATTCGTGTTGCACCGCCACCGTCAGCAAGTAATTTCCCAAGTATAGCACCTAACCCGAATATCAGTGCGATATGACCAAGCGTACTGCCCATCCCTTTCTCAATTGTTTCCATAATTTTAGTTAAAGGTATCCCAAGCATTAACGCTGTAATCATTGATGTAATGATTAATGATATAAATGTGTTTAGTTTAAATCCGATAATTAATACTAATAAAATGATGATTCCTAATACAACACTGATCAAAGGCCATATTTCGTTATACATGACATTCCCCTCTTTCTCTTTTCAATAGAATGTAATACCGTCGTCGCGCACGTATTCTACATAATATGTAGTAGTCATGGCACAACAACGAATCTAAGATGCTCGAGTTACATAGTTATTGCGTTTTATTTTCAGCTATATGTTGACGTTGAAAATCTGCAATTTGTTCATAGTTCTCTGTTAAAGAACGACTTAAATTGATGAAAATAGCTACGAGTTCTTGGTAAATTGCTGCATTTTCTTCAATCGGCGTATGATTGTGTGTAGCACCAACCATAGATGAAACTATTGAAAAATCTTCAATTTCACCTATAGCTTTAAGTCCGAGTACGCACGCTCCTAAACATGAACTTTCATAACTTTCTGGGACTACTAATTGTGTATCAAAGATATCTGCCATCATTTGGCGCCATACTCCGCTTTTCGCAAAACCACCTGTTGCTTTAATCATCTTAGGCGTTTCATTCATCACTTCAACTAGCGCAAGGTAAACAGTATATAAATTGTAGAGTACACCTTCTAATGCCGCGCGAATCATATGCTCTTTTTTATGCGATAAAGTTAAACCGAAAAACGAGCCTCTCGCATCTGCATTCCAGAGTGGTGCACGTTCACCAGCTAAATATGGATGGAAAATTAAACCATCAGCACCTGGTTTGACGCGTTTAGCAATTTGAGTTAAAACGTCATATGGATCTACTCCTAAGCGTTTCGCAGTTTCAACTTCACTCGCTAGCAACTCATCGCGCAACCATCTCAATACAACACCACCATTATTTACTGGCCCACCAATGACATAGTGGTCTTCTGTTAAGACATAACAAAATATTCTTCCTTTATAATCTGTACGTGGTTTATCTATCACAGTTCGAATCGCACCAGATGTACCGATAGTGACAGCGACTTCTCCTTTGCCAACACTATTGACACCCAAATTAGAAAGCACACCATCGCTAGCACCAATGACAAAAGGCGTATCTTCATTAAGCCCCATTAATGTTGCATAACGTTTTTTCATGCCTTTCATCACATAAGTTGTTGGTACTATTTCTGGTAACATTTCCTTGGAAATACCCAGCAGTTCTAATGCCTCAACATCCCAATCTAATGTTTCTAAATTAAACATCCCTGTGGCAGATGCCATTGAATAATCTATAATATATGTATCAAACAAATGATAGAAAATGTATGTTTTAATATCTGCAAACATTGCTGTACGTTGAAACACATCTTGCCATTCATGTTTCATCCAAAAAATTTTCGCTAAAGGCGACATTGGATGAATCGGTGTGCCTGTTCGTTGATAAATCGCATTGCCATCATGTACATCATTAATTAGTGTCGCATATTTTGCAGCTCGATTATCTGCCCAAGTTATATTATTTGTTAACCTTTGATGTTGTTCATCCATTGCAATTAAACTATGCATTTGAGCACTAAATGACACAAACTTAATATCATCTTTATTAACTTTGGATTCTCTCATGACATATTTAATAGTCATTAGTACTGCATCAAATAATTCATCTGGATTTTCTTCAGAGATATCAACATTCGGGGTGTACAAATCATACCCGATTTGATGTTTCATGATAAATGTTCCATTTTCATCGTATAAGACCGATTTGGTACTCGTCGTTCCTATATCGACTCCAATCATGTATTTCATTGCAAATCCTTCTTTCTTTTCATTTTAATTCAACCAAAATCCTTCTACATCTTTACCAACATCATCAAAATTAAAATGAAATGCTTCTTTCAAAATTTGACTGTCGTATTGTTCTACCGCATCAATAAAAACTTGATGATTATGGTGAATACGTTCGAAATCTTGTGGATTCTGTTGCATTCGTTGACGCATTGATGTTAAAACAAGTGACATCATCACAGGCTTTAGATGATTCCAAAATGAATTTAAATATTGATGATTCGCTGCTTTAATTAATGTTTCATGAAATTCAAAGTCATGTTTAGTAAACGATTCTGCATCTTCAAACTTTACTGCCACTTTCATCATTTCAAGTTGTTTCTTCATTTCTTTGACGATAGGTTGTTGGTCTTTATTTTTAATTCGTGAAAATGCAAATGACTCTAGCATCAGTCGCAAATCATACATTTCTTTCTTTTCTTGCTCTCCAAAGGGCAACACGTGTGCACCCATTCTTTCTAATTGGATAAGTTGATTTTGTTGCAATAATTTAAATGCATCTCGAATTGGTGAACGGCTCACATTAAATTGCTTTGCCATTTGATTTTCAGTGAGTAACGTACCTTCAGCAATTTGACCGTTCACAATACCTAGGCGTAATTCTGCCGCGACACCTTCTCCAGTTGTCATCCCTTCCAACCATTTCTGCGGATATCCATACGTCATCAAGTTCCCTCCTTTACAACGCTCCATACTTGTATACAAGTATGTTAATATAGTTATTATGAGTTTGCAAGCGCTTTCTTAAAAATGCATAAAAAGTGACCATCCCTTTATTATTAGCGTCTCAAAGGTGATGATCACTGTTACATAAATGATTTAATTGTGGTTTATACTTGTGATGTGTGGCAAGTTTCTTTGTTCGAATGTGTTTTTGGCACTTCAATACAATAGTGTGTTTCATGACAGTTAGGACATTCGAATCGACGTGTTGTCGCTGTATGCTTAGCTTTGATAACTTGCCATAAAGATGGTGAGAATACATGTTGGCAGTTAGGACATAAATAGGCGACCTTACGCTGGTAGTATAAAGTAATGCCAATGCCGTATCCAATCATAAACGGCAACGCAATTAGAAACGGCCATTTATTTTTCATTAAGAGCGCACTAATAATGCTTGAATATTGAATAACTCCCATAATACCAGCACTAATCCAAATGTTACGACGAATACTTTTCATTTCAACAGATTTACTCATGACATTTTCTATGTCTTTAAGATGTGATATTGGAGCTTTCGACTCATCACTTACGTAATGTTGAATATTACTTATTTTGTTTAACACCGTTTGTTGTTGCCTAATTTGTCGTTCAATTTCTTGTTGTTTAAGTACGAGCAAAGCATTAAGTGTCTTCAGTGTACTTTTTTCACCTTTTAACAACATATCTATATCACTTAATGCACAACCTAACTCTTTAAGTAATAAGATTAACTCTAATGTTTGTCGTTGCTCTTCTGTATAAAGACGACGATTTCCTTCTGTAAATCTTGCTGGTTTCAAAATACCTTTACGATCATAATATTGAACTGTTAGTATTGTTACATTACATAACTTTGCGAGTTCTCCAGTTGAATAGTTAGACATAGATTTCCACCTCCTAACCTCAACATATGTGATGACCTTACGTCACAAGCAAGTACTTTTTCTATATTTTATTATTTTTTAGAATTTTATTATTCAAAGCATTTCATTTATTGTCATTTTGACTTAGTAACTTTAAATTTAGCAACGTTGTGACTATTATTTAAACAGCGCGCACTTACTTTAATCCGTGATTTCAGAATGAATTTGTTGTAACTTGTTTTCAACGTCAGTAATTTCAGTAGCACATTCTTTTAATAAATCTCTATATTTTTCAGTTTCAGCATTATTTTTATAACGCATCTTGTGTTCTAAGCTAGCCCACATATCCATTCCAATCGTTCTAATTTGTATTTCTACTGGCAATATTTCAACACGTTCTGCTAAAAATACTGGAATCGACACAACAATGTGTAAACTGCGATAGCCATTTTCTTTAGGATGCTCAATATAATCTTTACGTTTTATTAATTGAACATCTTCTTGTTTCAAAAGCATTTCTTCAATCAAATACACATCTTCTAAGTAGTTACAGACAACACGAATACCTGCGATATCCATAATATGTTCTTTAGCCGCATGCGCACTTATCTGTAATCCTTTCCGATTTAGCTTTTCAATTAAACTACGCATTTCTTTAACACGTCGTTCCATATGATGGATAGGATTATGTTTATAAATATGGTTAAAATTATCATCTAAAATACTTAACTTTGTACTAATTTCTTTTAGGGCTGATGAATAAATATGATCTAATTCTACAAAACCTAATAATGTATCAAACGCTTCATCACCATTTTCAAATTTACTTAAACTATTTTTAAAATCATGTCGCAAATCTTCTAAATATAATGATGGTTTTCGATCTACATACATTTATATTTACCTCCGAAATTTAATCATCTTTATTGTACCTGACATTTTATTAAGATAATACTAATACCCTATCGTACTTTTAGCCGACTCAAAAAATCCTTTAATATTTCTTTGTAAAAAATACACCTACGATTTATGTATAACTCAAATTGTTAAAACTTTGAAGCAATCAATTTAGAAAATAACCATTGATTGTTTGCCCTCTAACACTTTGGAACAAAATAAAAAACACCTGTTACCTTCATATAGGCACAAGTGTTTAATTGATTGAAATATTATAAGTCTTTAAATGATCCCACAGCTTTTGCATGTGGACCATCAATAATTGACTCTCTTTGGCGAACGCCACCACTTTCGCTTTCATTTGATCCACTATCAAATTTTGACTTATTTTGATTTGATACTTCTTGAATATGTTTTTCATTATCAGTTGTTGCATCTTCACTATCCACCTCTGTTTTTTCCATTGTTGCTGTATGGAATTGTACGATGTTTTCTTCTTCTAATGCTTTAATTTCTTCTTTCGATAATGTTCGATACCAATCTTTTGCTTTTTTCGTTGCGATAGGAATAACATCTTTTTCAAGATATCCTTCTCTTAACATTGCATTCGCAATTTCTATCGCTTTTTGTCGTTTTAACGTTTCAAATTCCTTCCATTTTTCGGGGTAACCTTTCAATGTACAGGGCATTTCTTAAACCTCCAATATGTTACAATTCATGTTATATACCACCATAATTATAAAATGAAACATATTAAACACAATTTTTTTAGACTTCCTTCACAATAACCTCAGACAAACGTAAGACTGACATACTAAATTCACAGTACAAACTACTTTTCATTCACTTCTATACTACTTTCTTGAATATGCATTAATGCTGTTTGAATATAATTGTATTGTGGTAAATCTGATAAAGTTTTAATCGATAAGTTCTCTTGTAATTCAAAATGCTTCGCAATATTTTCGAACACAACTAAATACGTACCCATTAATTGTTCATCTATCGTATAACGCGACTCGTTTGTCATTGCTCTATTTAACATAAAACTTATTTCTTCAATTGCGAATATACTCGGATAATAATTTCGAACTATAGTTTTATTACTGAATAATTCACCACATGCAGCATGATAAACTTGCGTCATATTATTTAATTTCACCGATAAGTTTATTGCCTCATTTTTCAAATAAGCCTCATCTTTATATTTATTTTCAGAGAACAAATAATGAAAAATTGTTGCTTCTTTACGGATTACTTCAGCCATTACATTTGGAAGCAATACTGATGCAGTACGTTGACCAAGAACAAATAAGCCTATAATAGCTATGATGATTCCTATCGTTACATCCGTCATTCGCGGAAAGGCTATATCAATAGATAAATTTCTCGATGCCAAACCATTCATTAATATAACTTGGATAGTAATAAAGACTACAGCTATTGCGTAGTTCGCAGCAACTAATGCTTCAGTAAATAAAGCGGCAACACCCATAAGTACAACTGCAACTGGTGTTGGTATTGAAATGAATAATATGATTGAAAGCACTAATACACCAAACATTGTTCCTAGACCTCGTGCCATACCTCTTTCAATCGCATGAACTGTCGAAGTACCTAACAATACCGTATGTGTAGATAACGGTATCCAATACGCCTTGTCGAAATCGAACATCAGTGCAATAAATATTGCCACCATCATAATGACGGCATATCGCAATGTATTACGAAAGACAATAGAGTCTAATGTTAAATTTTGATAAATTCGTTTACTATAAAGCGGCTTATGAATATCTGCTTCATATTCAATACGTTCAGAATTTGCATGTGTTATTTCGTCAATTTTCAAAATGTGATTAAATAAATTTTCAAAATCATTCGTTACGGTAACTTCTTTACGCCAATAATCCATTTGTTGGTTAGGATTATTTAGTTGTTGAGTAATGTAATCAGTCATTTCTATCAATTCAACCGGTAATGGTCTTATATTTTTAGCATTTAATTCCAACAATTCAGAGTAAATACCTTGTGCAGATGTATGCAACAATAGTAACTTTTGAAAGCGTGAGCTCAATTTTCCACTACTTGAATTTGAAGTAATCAATAATTTATCTGATGCTTTAAATACATTTACCGCTGAAGTAGCAACTTTTAAAAATTTATCTTTATCATTATAATGATGTAATAACTTCGAGATTAGCGTGAAATCATTTCGAATCGCTTGTTCTTCTGCTTTCGTTTTAGATAGGAAGATTGTTAGTAACACCATCAAAGTGGCTAAGATTCCACCTAAAATAATGGCAAAGCCTCTATACAATGCATCTTCTGGTGCTATCGGCAAATTAATAGGAAGACTAAATGTTACGATGAAAAAAGTAGATGATGGTCCTGCAATTTTCAAAGCTGTAAAAATGTAAAAGGGAATAACCGTGACAATGAGCAAGGTCAAACCAAAAACTAATGGCGTTGTAGCCGTTAGTGTACCTAAAATCATACAAATGGCGAAGGCTAAATTACATATAATTACAGTTCTAATCTTTGATTTAGCAGACCCATTAAACACATAAATATGCGCCAATGTTCCTGTTGCAACAAGTAATCCAAATTGAAAATTACCACATAAGTATCCAATTAAAGCAGGGATTATCATTAATAAACCTTGTCTTATCCCTTTATAAAAGTCTAAGTTTTGTCGATTGATTTTAATAAGTGATGTCAAAAAGATGTCATTACGACGTCTCCTTCCATTGCGAAAATATTTCCATAATTTTTTATTAGTATACATAAATTTAATTCGCTACTATAAATTATAATTAAGCAACATTTGCTATTATAACACCTTATACGTAATTATATAACTTTAAAAATCTTTTTAACGCATTTTAAATTAAATTCTAAAAATTTTGAAAAGGTGCATTTCATTCATAATTTGATGCGTGTTGCGGCTATCATATTGGTCTAGAACATTAAATAGAGAATGCTTGAGGTCGCTGTTAACGTTAATTTTCACATTAATTACTTAGAATTACAGTACTTTATTTCTTAAAAAAATGGTTCATGAACGTGTAAAGTAGATACAAAGATGTATTAACAAAAACTGGTATTAAGCAATATAAAATAATCACATAAAAATTACCATCCGCATGCCATATGAAAAAGTATAGGATAATTAAAAATACACTTATAATTATTCCTAAAATAGGTAAACTTTTAATATATTTCTCTAAATTTTTGTTCATTCATGTGTCCTCCAAATGTTTATATATTTAAATTTAGATGTCGAATTATATACTTACACTTTGGAATTTACTCTAGTTCAATATATCATTATCACTGTAACAATGGCCCATACAATTTGTAATGGATTCATATATCTATGCAAAATAGCGTAACTTCACTTTTTACGTATTAAAAAAGCAATAAATCCCCATTAAATGAAGACTTATTGCTTGTTTAAATTATTTTTCTATTGCTTTATCATCACTAACAATTAAAGGTTGATCTGGTTTCACATAGAACCACATAATCACAGCGATTACTGCTGGAATGATTAACAATTGGAATGTCATTGTCCAACCTAAATGTTCTACGAATAAACCTGCTAATAACGGACTGATTAATGCACCTATATTACCCCATAAGTTCATCCATCCTGATACTGTACCAGAGAAGTTACGTCCTAAGTCAGTTGCTGCAGCCCAACTCATACCCATTGAAATACCGATACCACCAAGACCTAGTGATAACCAGAAAATACTTACATATAAATTTCCTGTACGTACAGCAAAGATAATTGAAACTGCAAATACAATAAATCCTGCGATAGCAATTACACCTCTAGCTACGAATTTTGAACGTCCTAATCCTAATACACGGTCAGAAATTGCACCTGCTGATAAGATTAAGAAGAACATTAATAACCAAGGTAATGAACTAATACTCATTTCTTTAAAGTTAACGTGGAATACTTCTGTTAAATACGTCGGTAACCAAATTAAGAATAATGTAATGATAAATTGTACAACAAAGTATTGAATTGCAATTGCATAGAAGCTAAAACGTTTAAAGAAATCATTCCATGGTGGTGATGACTTTTCAGTAGCTACGATATCACGATTTTCCATAATGAAACATTTCTCCGCTTCGTTAACCATTCTATGTTGCTCAGGTAAGTCTTTAGCAATAATCGCCCATAATACAGCCATTAAAATCCCTATTGCACCAAAAATGTAGAATACTGCTTGCCAGTTAAATGCGTTAACAATAGCAATTGTAACTATTGGTGCTAATACCGGTCCGAAATATGACCCTGCTAATAATGCACTTGATGCTCTACCTTTTTCATTTTTAGAGAACCAAAATGAGTTAAACACAGCATTAGAAGGGTACATTGGCGCCTCACCCACACCAAATAAGAATCTCACTAAATAAATTAAACCGTGGTTCTTAATCATACCCGTTAAGATTGTAAATGCACTCCACCAAACTAATGCAATTGTAATCATCTTACGTGGACCGAATTTTTCAGCCAACATCCCCGATGGTACTTGCATTAATGCATAACCTAGAGAGAAGAATGATGCCAATAAACCAAATTGTGGTTTGGTCATCCCTAAATCATCCATCATTTGTTTAGCGATATATGAAATGTTTGCTCTATCCATATACGCAATAACCCCAATAAAGAAGAACGCAAGCGCGAACATCCACCTTACGTTAGTTCGTTTTTCCTTCATAACTATTCCTACTTCCCTAATTAATTTTAAAAACTTACCCTGAAACGTTAAAATTTTCGGACATCTGGCATGTCCACCCCTACTTTGTCACAAAATTGTACCAAAGTTATTTTTTATAATATTATCAGACATGGAAAGCGTTTACAATAGAATCTATAAAAATTTTATTAAATTCCGCTTAACTTTTGCTATTAAAACTATATAAAGAAACTTTTAGTTACATAGTAGCCTATCATTTGTTAATTAAAAATACTGCAACCATAGTGTTTTAAAACGTATATTGTAAGCTTTCTTACATTTTAGAGATTCATTATATATTGCATATAAATACATTAACCATTCATTGTGCAGCGCCGTTATTTAGATGATCATTTATTGACTTTTTGCTCTTATAGCAAGCAATTTTTTGATTTATTGCTTATAATACATTTTAAGACAAATGTTTGTTTCAACATCGCATGCGACATCATTAATTATTCATTTGAATTTATCCAGTTTCTATTTGTCTGCAATTGCTGAAAATTAAAGGAGCTTATTTTTAATAATGGAACAAATTATCACTGAATTTATTAGCCGTTTTGGGTATGCAGCGATTTTTATATTAATCTTATTAGAAAATGTACTACCTATCGTACCATCGGAAATTATTTTGACATTTGCTGGTCTAATGTCTGTTAAATCACATTTATCAATTTTAACTTTATTTATTATTGCAACTATCGCATCGTTTATAGGGCTGTTAATTTTATATTATATCTGCCGTTTGATTTCAGAAGAACGTCTATATCGTTTTATTGATCGACATGGTAAGTGGATTAAATTGAAAAGTAAAGATTTAAAGCGAGCAAATGATTGGTTTAAAAAGTATGGCGTATGGGCTGTATTTATCTGTCGTTTCATACCTGTATTACGTGTATTGATTACCATTCCAGCCGGTGTGAACCGCATGAATGTTGTGACATTTACCGTTATTTCATTAATAGGTACAACAATTTGGAATTTCGGTTTAATTTTACTAGGACGCACGTTGAGCGATAGCTTCGGTATGTTGATGACTGGTCTTCATACATATTCACGTATTATGTATGTTGTCATCATTATCGCAGTCATTTACTTTGCTATACGTTACATTGGCAAACGTAAGAGAGTAAAATAATATTGTTGTTAGCATAATGAAGAACCTCGATTTTATTTCTTCGAGGTTCTTCATTATGTCTTTATATAATTTTATAATAGTGTTATATTTTTAAATTAAGATTTCCAATCTTTTTTGTCAACTAATTCTAAGGAACTCAACACCTCAAGATTAATTATAATATTAAAATATTTTCATTTTTTAATATCACTCACTGATTTTCCAATTACAACTAATATGAATTTTTTTATTACAAAATTAACTTTAATATATTTTTTATAATGACTATACTGACAGCAACTATTATTATACTAGAGATTTTATTTAAAAATAATATATATTTACCTGTTCTATCTATAGAACCTAAAACCTTACCTAATATCGCTAACAGAAAAAACCATAGCCAAGAAACCATAATAGTGGCAATACAAAAAAGTACTTTTTCTAAACCAGAATAGACAGATGCGCTTGATCCAATTACACCAACTGTATCCATAATTGCATGTGGATTTAACAACGAAACAGATATAGCAAAACCTATTTGCTTTTTTGTACTCATCGGATCATAGTTGTCTAGAGTGTTAGGCTTTTCTTTCCATAAAGACCAAGCCATGTACAATAGAAAAAACAAACCAACTATATAAATAAATAATTGTAGAACTGGTAATGACATTAATATTAGTGAAACACCCAGGACAGCAATTATTATTAAAAAAGTGTCACATAGTCCAGCCGTTATAACAACCGGCAATGCGTTTATCAATTTTTTTTGATTAGCACCTTGATTAAATACAAACACGTTTTGCGCTCCTAGGGGCAAAATAAGTCCCAATGCTAATAAAATACCGTGTAAAACTGGTTGTATCAATTCGCATCCTCCCCCTTTCCAACAATGTTCGGTGTACAAATATCTTTTACTACACTATAAAAACCCGGTAGTGTCGTCTTGAAGAATCCAGTACAATGATGTGCTTCTCTATATTTTTGATCTCTCATTAATATAATATGTGCTTTTTTCAAATTATAATGTGGTATTGCTGGGAATAAATGGTGGACTAAGTGAAAATTATCATGGTGAGGATGAAATAAAAATATTGTCCAAGGCATACCAAAAGTATTCCGACTTGCTGTTAACTCATTATCATTATTCAATCCAGAGTGTTCAGCCATTTCTGCCCAATAACGAATAATCTGAAAAGTTGTTAAAAGTGGTATAAACCAATAAAGAATAACATATAACCAAAAATTAAACATAATTGATAACGTTATAATTGTTCCCCAGAAAATATTTCTAGTCCATATTTCTGATTTAGGAGTATCCCTACTGTATAAATTAGCTGAAACTGTACCTAAAACATATTTAGGCACATGGAATAAAAATAGTACCTTTACAATGTGATTAATTATAAATTTTTTCACATCTTTTTGCGGCTTGTCTAAACCTACAATGCGATATCGTTTAGTATCTGGGTCTTTTTCCTCATCCCATAAATTTCTATGATGTTTAAAATGAGAATTACAATATGTAGTAAAGCTTGTAAATATAGGGAACGCTATTAAAAGACAAGCAATCCATTTATTATAAAACTTATTTGTAAATAATGAACGATGACATGCTTCGTGCATTAAGTTATCAAACGCCCTCATTCGGCTTCCAATTAAAATAATACTTAGAATATAAATAATGAGATTGTTCATATAGATACTTATACATGCACTCCCTAGAATTACCAACCAGTCAAAAATCAAAGCGAAAATATTGTGGTAATTATCCTTTTTCATTAATACCTTCAAATCTTTTTTTATCTCCATTGAAAATACAGCTTTTTCTAATTTTAGTGTCAATTTAACCGCCTCCCTTATTTAATATGTTATAATAATCTGAAAATTAAAAAACCTACCAGATTCTAATAAAAATTCCAACCAGATTGAGGATGACATTTATGACTAAATTTCAATATAAAAAAATAATTGATGATATTATTAGTAAAATTAACAACGGTAGTTTATCTCCGGGGGATAAATTATACTCGCAAAGAAAATTAGCTAAGTACTATAATGTAAATAAATCAACAGTTATACAAGCTTTAGATATTCTAAAAAGCTATGGCATCTTAGATACAATTGAAAAAAAAGGTGTTTATGTATCCCAGTATAAATGGAATTCTTATATTACCAATAATATTCATTGGCAAGATTATATAGGCAATAGCTTTTCTAAAAATAACCAATATTATATTCAAAAAATTAATGAAATAGAATTTAATCCTGATATCATCCGATTAGGTACTGGAGAACTATCTCCAAAACTAATTCCAAACCATATATTTAAAAAAATATTAACTAATGATATTGAAGAAGCTTTACAAACTAACTATGAAGAACCAAAAGGAAATCTAAAGTTAAGGATAGAAATAGTAAAATATATGAAGCGAAGAGGAGTTGATTGTAATATCAATAATATATGTATTACATCCGGTGCTGTGCAAGGTTTAAAATTAATTGCAGACGGACTGTTAATTCCACAATCTAAAATTATAATTGAAACACCTTCATACATTAATTCCATACGTACTTGGCATAATATCAGAGCAAAAATTATTCCTTTGTCCATCAATTACATCAAACATAATATTAACAATATCTTTAAATTAAATAGTGATTATAGGCACAGTATTTTTTACTGTATACCAACACTGCATAACCCTACTCAAAATACTTATAGTAAAGAAGAGAAACAAAAAATTATAGATCAATGTCATAAAGAAGGTATTCCGATTGTGGAAGATAGTATATACTCTGATTTATGGTTCAGTCCTAACCAACAAATTTCTATGAAAGCTTTAAAAAATAGTGATAATGTTTTATATTTAGGTAGTTTATCTAAAACTGTAAGTCCCGGTCTACGTATTGGTTGGATTATAGCAGACGAAAAAGTAATTCATCATTTAGCCGATTTAAAAATGCAAAATGATTACGGTGCAAGTTCTATATCACAGCATATTGCCACAACGTGGTTAAGTAATTATCATGAAGATCATTTATATAAATTAAAGATCGAACTAAAATTACGAAAATCTATTTTTATAAAGTCATTAAAGAAACATCTATCTAAGTTTGGATATTGGAATGAACCCCAAGGCTCATTTTATATCTGGTTTAAGCTATCTGTTCCAGTAAATATAAAGCTCTTATTTAACGAAGCAATAAAAGAAAATATACTAATACACCCAGGAGAAATATATGACATTAACTCTAAAAGCTATATTCGCTTTTCATACTCATATATCAACAAGGAAGAAATTGACCAAAGCTTAAAAAAATTAAGTGAAATTATAAATAGAATACGAACTTAGTTAACATTTATAATTCGTTATTTAATTCATTTTATACTTGCGTGTTATAATATTAAGCACAATACGCATTACATTTCATTAAAAACCTAAAATGCATTTTGTTATAAGATATTGGGATATTATACACATTTACAAATATTGACAATATGGTCTATATCATCAAATATTATTTCATTGTATGAATATAGAAGTTTTATTAAAAGATAATAATGAGTACTATTAAAAAGGAATTTCCAAAAAATGTTTTGCTTGGAAATTCCCTTTTTAAATTTTTATGTGACGAATTGTTGCACTTAATTTGGCAATCTAAAACTCAAGAAAATATTCAGTCACACAACCTATCTTACTTATTACTTATTTAATTCCGCAAACCCATTTCACAAATCCCCACCTATCATACAAACTATCATTTTAAATAAGCAGAATATATCCTGTCTTCCACACAAATTGTTTTCATCACTTTAATATGCCTACTATCCAAAAAAGTCACTCATAACAAATTGCGCATTTTATTAAATTTAGCAATGCCATTTGCATACTTTAAAAATGCTCATATTTGTATTAACTTTTTATATTATTAAAGTTTTTTAAATCTATATTTTAATAACTCTTGCCTTGTGATAAAATTAATTTTATATACAAAATTAGAAGATTCAGATTATTTAATTGTAAAGGAGATAGTGATATGGATGTTGTAACAGTCGAACATTTAACAAAGAAGATAGGAAATAAAACGATTCTTGAAGATATATCCTTAACGTTAAAACGTGGACACATTGTAGGTCTTGTTGGAGCGAATGGTGCAGGAAAAACAACTTTAATGAAAGTTATATTAGGTTACTCTAGTTTCCAAAGCGGGAATTTCAATGTTATTAAAAACCAGGACAGCAAAAGCAATATCGGTGCATTGATTGAAAATCCAGGAATATATCCTTTTATGTCTGGATATGAAAACTTGAAGTTATTTAACGAATCAAAAAACACTCAAGATATCGATAAAATTGTCTCACAACTTAATATGGATGAATACATTCATAAAAAAGCTAAAACGTATTCTCTTGGTATGAAACAAAAATTAGGAATTGCTATAGCATTTTTAAATGATCCTCAATTTGTTATCTTAGATGAACCAATGAACGGCTTAGATCCAAAAGCTGTGCGAGATGTACGTGAATTGATTGTCCAAAAAGCGCAAGAAGGTGTTACTTTCTTAATTTCGAGTCATATTTTAAGTGAATTGGTTAAAATTACAAACTCTATCCTTATTATCAACAAAGGTAAAATTGTAACAGAAACATCGGAAGAAGAACTTAAACAATTTAAAGATAATGATTTAGAAAATGTATTACTAGACATCATAGAAAGGGAGGACCAAGCATAAAATGGGAACTTTAATTAAACAAGAATGTTTCAAATTATATAAGAAGAAATCAACTTTTATCGCACCTATTGTCTTTATTCTACTAATGGTTGCTCAAGGTTATATTGCTACGAAATACAATATCACGCCAAAGGAAAATTTCACATCTGGTTTTAATGGACTTGCATGGTTTTCATTTTTATTAATTATTCAAGCAAGTACAATTATTTCAATGGAATTTCATTACGGAACGATTAAAAATTTACTTTATCGTGAATATTCAAGAACAACTATGATTATTAGCAAAATCATCACATTATTTATTATTTCTTTAATTTATTTTGCTATTACAATTATCGCTTCAATTGGTATTGGGCCTTTATTCTTTAATGATTTAAATATATTTGAAAGTAGCGGGAATCAATTATCTTTATTTAATCAATTATTATTAGTTAGTTTAGGCACATTTGTTGGCGTTTGGTTAGTTTTAAGCTTAACGTTACTATTATCATGCGCAACAAATTCAACGGGCGTAGCCATTGCAGTAGGTATTGTTTTTTATTTTGCAAGTACTATATTAGCAGTAGTTCAAACGACACTTTTAGAAAAAATTGAATGGCTAAAGTGGAACCCTATTAATATGATGAATATTATGATTCAAACAGTTGAAAAAGGTTTTAGTAAGTCGACGAAATTAGAACTTCATGAATTGTTTATTGGTAATATTGCTTATATTTCTATTTTCTTAATCCTTGTAGTATTTATTTTCAAGAAGAAAAATGTATAGTAACTTAAAGTATTAGATGTCTAAACAGACACATATTCCAGCGTATTCCAAAATCATTTTCAAATCCCTTCACCAAAATAATGGTGCGGGGATTTTTTTCATCCAAATTTTGGCAATTTCACATTTTACATATCGTAATTTTTTAGGAAACTTGTGATTATAACAAATCCCTCCTCTCATTTTTAAAATAAATATATCACTTCCCCACTTTTACTTAACTAAACTGCAACGGCTCCTAATACTAAAATTCTCAAAATCCTGCCCTCTATTTTTATCAATTTAAGCATACTTATTGAAAAATGTTAACGTTTTCTTGATAATCATTGTAAGCGCATTTATTTTATAAACTATCGTTTGAAATATACTACAGGAGTGACACGTAATGACTCAAATTACTGAAAAAGAATTAAAAAAGAAGTATTTAGATTTACTATCTCAAAATTTTGATACTCCAGAAAAACTTGCAACTGAAATTATCAATTTAGAATCAATTTTAGAATTACCTAAAGGTACGGAACATTTCGTCAGCGATTTACATGGTGAATATGAAGCTTTCCAACACGTATTACGTAATGGTTCTGGGAACGTGCGAGCGAAAATCAATGATATTTTCAAAGAGAGACTTTCAACTAAGGAGCTTAATGACTTAACTGCTCTTGTCTACTATCCAGAAGACAAATTAAAATTGATTAAAAGTGATTTCCAAAGTTGCGGTCAACTTAATGTCTGGTATATCACAACAATAGAACATTTAATTGAGTTGATTAAATATTGTTCTTCAAAATATACGCGTTCAAAACTGCGTAAAGCATTGCCAAAGCAATACGTTTATATTATTGAGGAACTACTGTATAAAAGTAATGAATATCAAAATAAAAAATCATATTACGAAACACTTGTTAATCAAGTAATTGAACTTAAACAGGCAGATGATTTAATTATAGGGCTTGCTTATTCTGTACAACGCTTAGTCGTCGATCATTTACACGTTGTCGGTGATATTTATGATCGTGGACCACAACCAGATAAAATTATGGATACACTGATTAATTATCATTCCCTAGATATTCAATGGGGTAATCATGATGTGCTTTGGGTTGGAGCCTATGCTGGGTCAAAAGTATGCTTAGCAAACTTACTTCGAATTTGTGCACGTTATGATAATTTAGATATTATCGAAGACGCTTATGGCATTAATTTAAGACCACTGCTTACTTTAGCTGAAAAATACTATGACGCAGATAATCCTGCTTTTAAACCTAAAAAAAGACCTGACAAACATGAACGTTTAACTCAACGTGAAGAAAGTCAAATTACTAAAATTCATCAAGCTATTGCGATGATTCAATTCAAATTAGAAATACCAATTATTAAACGTCGTCCAAATTTCGAAATGGAAGAACGTCTTGTGCTTGAAAAGGTTAATTATGATACAAATGAAATTACAGTTTATGGTAATACATACCCGTTGAAAGACACATGTTTCCAAACTATCAATCGTGATAATCCAGCAGAATTACTACCTGAAGAAGAAGAAGTCATGAATAAACTATTATTGTCATTCCAACAATCTGAAAAATTACGTCGTCATATGTCTTTCTTGATGCGTAAAGGTTCTCTTTACTTACCATATAATGGCAATTTACTCATTCATGGTTGTATTCCAGTTGATGAAAATGGTGAGATGGAATCATTTGAAATTGATGGTCATACTTACAGCGGCCAAGAATTATTAGATGTGTTTGAGTGTCATGTCCGTAAATCATTTGATGAAAAAGAAAATACTGATGACTTATCGACGGATTTAGTTTGGTATTTATGGACTGGGAAATATTCGTCATTATTTGGTAAACGTGCCATGACAACGTTTGAGCGATACTTCATTGCAGATAAAGCTTCTCATAAAGAAGAAAAAAATCCATACTATCATCTACGTGAAGATGTGAATATGGTACGTAAAATGCTCAGTGATTTTGGATTAAATGCAGATGAAGGTCGTATTATTAATGGTCACACACCAGTGAAAGAAATCAATGGCGAAGATCCTATCAAAGCTGATGGAAAGATGCTTGTCATTGATGGTGGCTTTTCAAAAGCTTATCAGTCAACAACTGGCATTGCAGGATATACACTATTGTATAATTCATTCGGTATGCAACTCGTTGCTCACCAACAATTTAACGCTAAAGAAAAAATACTTTCCGAAGGTATCGATGAACTTTCTATAAAGCGCGTCGTAGATAAAGAATTACAACGTAAGAAGATTCGTGATACCAATATTGGTAAAGATCTTCAAGCTCAAATAGATATTTTGAAAATGTTAATGCATGATCGTTACTTAGACTAAAGACGATAATTTATTGCATGTATAGTGCACTGTTGTATTGTTGCAGTGTTTACGCATTGGCTATGCAAACGCGATGATAATAAATAGGTGACCTAGCTACACCGAAAAAAACCCCCTCACTGCTCGCAATAGTGAGGGGATTGGTGTATCTATGCTAGTACCTTGTTAACTGTATTATAATATCTTTACAGCAAAAAAATGCAAAATCAACTAATAAACTAATAAAATAACCGACGCCCTCGCTTCTACTCCAATTTAACAAAATACTATATTAGTACTATATTTTTCATTAACATGTATGTTACATTTTCTATATTACTTAAAATTACGAAGGGACATTTTTAAATCATGCGTATCTTAAAAGAGTCCATTATTGTGGCATTTGCCTTTGTCGGTGTTGTCGTTGGTGCCGGCTTTGCTACTGGTCAAGAAATTTTCCAGTTTTTCACAAGTCATGGCGCGTATAGCATTTCAGGCATTATTGTGACAGGACTATTGATTACTTTAGGTGGAATGATTGTCATGCATACAGGTCATCATCTAAAGTCTAGAAATCATTCTGATTCAATTAACTATTTCTTATACCCCTCTATTGCAAGAGGTTTTGATATTATTTTGACAATGTTTATGTTATCTCTAGCTATTATTATGACTGCAGGTGGCGCGTCAACCATTCATCAAAGTTTCAACTTACCGTATTGGCTGAGCGCACTCATCTTAGTCGCCTTTATTTTAGCAACACTGTTTCTAAAATTCGATCGTTTAATTGCTGTGCTTGGTGGAGTTACCCCATTTTTAATTGCGATTGTCATTATGATTGCAGTGTACTATTTCACAACGAGTCATCTTGATTTTACTGCCACTAATAATGATGCTCAGATTCATAAGCAGAAATCATTATCACCTGGATGGTGGTTTGATGCAATTAACTATGCAAGCTTGCAAATTGCTGCTGCCTTCAGCTTCTTATCAGTCATGGGTAGCAAAGTTAAATATCGTGACTCAACCTTATACGGGGGCTTGATTGGTGGTTTAATCATTACATTTTTACTCATGATGATTAACCTAGGTTTAATTTCTCAATTCGATAAAATTAAACACGTCGATTTACCTACATTAAAATTAGCGACACAAATGTCTCCGTCAATTGGTATTATTATGTCTGTCATTATGATACTTGTTATCTACAATACTGTTGTTGGATTAATGTATGCATTTGCGTCACGTTTCAGCGTTCCATTTAGCAGACGTTACTTCATCATTATTATTACAATGGCTGTTATCACTTATATTAGTACATTTATCGGTTTCATTTCATTAATTGGAAAAGTATTCCCTATCATGGGATTATTCGGTTTCATCTTACTCATACCTGTAATCTATAAAGGGTTAATTAAGCGTATTACCAGCAAATCTCATATCGATTAAAATATCTATACCATTGTAAAATTCAGTACAGCCCATCAAAATCAATCAAAACCACCCGTGTGAACGGGTGGTTTGTTCTACGGCTATAAGCCTTCCTTACTGGCCAGCCCTAAAAGGGCACTGAAAAGTCAGCCAACTGCACTACTATTCCAGCAACCCTAAAGGGTTACTCTTTTTTCTTTCTTTTTCTATTTTTCTCTCCAGTGAAAGGATCTAAATATTCTTCCATTGAGATTTGGTCTGCAACGATATCCTCTTGTAATTGATTACGAATATAATTTTCAATTCCTTTTTTATTTCTACCTACTGTATCCACATAAAATCCTTTACACCAAAATTTTCTATTTCCATATCTATACTTTAAGTTAGCATGTCTATCAAATATCATTAAACTACTTTTTCCTTTTAAATAGCCAACAAATGATGATACTCCAAGTTTGGGTGGTATACTAACTAACATATGGATATGATCTTTACATGCCTCTGCTTCAATTATCTCTACACCTTTTCTTTCACATAATTGACGCAATATAATCCCTATATCTTTTTTTATTTTTCCATATATCACTTGTCTTCTGTATTTAGGTGCAAAGACAATATGATACTTACAATTCCATTTTGTATGTGCTAAACTGTTTGTGTCAGATGACATTAAATAGCATCTCCTCGTGTTGATTATTTTGGTTGGCTGACCAATATTTATTCTAGCACGTAGAGATGCATTTTTTGTGACAATGGTAGAACCTTTTCTGAACCATACGCATAGCGTATGGTTTTCTTTTCACAAAAAAATACGGACAGATGAAAAGTAAAAAATCTTTTCCATCTGTCCGCTTTATTATAGTATCGTTATTTCTCTAGTATTTGTTGACCAGCCATTAATCCAGTTTCTGTAATTTCATGACCATTCACCCAAACTTCTTCGACTACTGCCCCACGTGTCTTAAACAAGTTAATGACTTGTTCACTTGCAGCTAATGGCACAATTGGATCATGTTTCCCCATAGAAAGCAACACACTTACATCTGATAAATCCTTTGTTGACATTACTTCAACTGGGTATAATGGTGCATATAACAATGCTTTTTTAAATGGTGCTTCCGAACGCAACATTAAGTTAATCGCTATATTTGATCCATTTGAAAATCCAACAAGCACAGCTTTTTCAATATCAAAATCATAACGTTCAGCAGCTTCTTTAATGAACGCTAACAATTCTTGTCCACGAAATTCCAAATCTTCTTCATCATAAACACCTTCACCAAGACGTTTGAAATACCGGTTCATCCCATTTTCTGAAACTTGTCCTCTAATACTTAACAAGTGATAATTTTCATTCAATGCTTCGCCTAATGGCAATAAATCGAACTCATCGCCACCTGTACCATGCAACAATATTAGCGTTGGCGCACCTTTTTGTCCTTCACGAAAAATATGTTCCATCACAAATCCTCCTCATTCCAATTAATCATGTTAACGCTTCGTATTAAATGGTCTTATTTCTGATTCTATATACTCTCTTTTATTTTCTAAAAACGGTGGCAACGATAAACCTTCACCTAATGTTTCATAAGGTTCATCTTCCATAAATCCTGGTCCATCTGTTGAAATTTCTATTAAAATATGACCAACACGTGCATATAATGCTTCAAAATAGAAACGATTAACGATACCTGAATTATTAATACCTACCTCTTTGTATTTCGTTGCCCACGTATTTAATGCATCATGATTTTTCACACGAAATGACACATGATGTACCTCACCATAACCTTGACGAGCTGCTGGCCCTTTGTCATCCTTGATTAAGATTACTTGGCCACCATTGCCGCCTTCACCAACTTCAAGTAATGCGACATTATCATCATGCTCAATAGTTGTCATACCGTAAACAGTTTCTAAAATATTTTTAAAGTCATCAAAATAACTTACTTTAATTTCAATTGGACCTAATCCGTAAATCGCTTTATCTTCTGGCACCGGTCCATTCTTCCATGGCACACCAGGTGCTACACCTTCATTTAACTCATCTGAAATTAATTGATACACTTGGCCATCTACTTCTTCAAATGGCAATACTTTTTTACCAAATAGTTCTTGAATACCTTCGTGTTTGACACCAAACTCATCAAAGCGCTGTTCATAATATGTTAATGCGTCATCGTTAGGCACTCTAAAAGACGGTCTTGTAATAGAATTTGTACCAGCCTGCCCTTTAGGAATATCTGGGAAATCGAAGAATGTCATATCTGTACCTGCTGAACCTACATCATCTGCAAAAAATGTATGATACGTATAAATATCATCTTGATTGACTGTCTTTTTAACTAAACGCATGCCTAATACTTCTGTAAAAAATTTATAATTACGTTCTGCATCATCTGTCATTGCTGTTACATGGTGAATACCTAATAGTTCATGATTATTTGTCATTTTATATACCCTCTTTGTCTTTTTAGTATATTTGTCTCGAAACCGAGATATTTTAATGTAAATTTTTAGTGCACGCCTTACACTTCTGTAGATTGTGCACTTAGTTTCTTAAACGCTAGTTGTAACGTTGCCAGTTCATCTTCTGTTAACACATCAAATGCCTTTGTTAATGTCTCAGCATGCTTAGGGAAAATATCTGCCATTTGACTTTGGCCTATTTCAGTTAAACTAGCCATGTATACACGTTTATCATCTTTGTCCTTTTCCCGTGTAATCCAACCTTTGTCCTCTAATTGACTTACAACATATGAAATACTGCTACTTGCAATTAATACGCGGTCTCTAATACGTTGAATTGGTTGTGGACCTTTGTTATAAAGCAACTCAAGCACTGCAAATTCAGTAATATTTAAGCCATATCGCTTTACGTCTTCTTTTGTAATTTGCTCTAATGTGTCTAACGCCCTATTCATTCCGACAAAGACATTGAGCGATTGTTTCGTTCGATCCATATGATCACCAACTTTTTTATTTTATTTCGATTTCGAGATAAATTATATAGGTGAATTGATTTAATGTCAAGATACGTGTTTTCATCTTTATTTCAAACTGCGCTTAATTAAAATAACTGCTTGTACCAGAGTCAATGTCGTCACATGACTGTCATGCACCTTTGACTTCGTTTAAGTTAAAATAGAATAGGGAAACATTATAATCAATCATGATAGGAGTTGATATGTATGAGTAACCTTGAAATCAAACAAGGCGAGAACAAATTCTATATTGGTGATGATGAAAATAATGCTTTAGCTGAAATCACATACCATTTTGTGGATAATAATGAAATTAACATTGATCATACAGGCGTATCTGATGAACTTGGTGGTCAAGGTGTTGGCAAAAAACTAGTTAAAGCAGTTGTTGAACACGCTCGAGAAAATAATTTGAAAATTATTGCCTCATGTTCATTTGCCAAACATATGTTAGAAAAAGAAGATTCATATCAAGATTTATATTTTGGTTAAATTAATTTTGCGATGGTGCAACTGTGCCATCGCTTTTTATTTGTTCGCATCAATATAAAATTGCAAAACGACTAGTTATTTTGCATTTCAAACTTTATGCTATCAATTCATTTTCTTTTCTGGTATACTTTTTATACCAACTTATAGAAAAATAGAAAACGAGGCGATGCATAATGGCATTTCACGATAAAACAGCAACACAAGTGACAAACATTGAACTGAACGTAAGAGACTTAGAATTGATGACAACATTTTACAAAAACATTTTAGGACTATCAGTTAAAAGTTCTGACGATAACACAACCGTATTATCAGTTGGTAATGGTGGCCACACACTAACGTTGCATTTATTAGAAGACGGCCGTCAGACTTCCCCACGTGAAGCAGGGCTATTTCATATAGCATTTTTATTACCAACTACTGAGGATTTAGCTAACTTCTTATATTTTGTGGCACAAAAACATATGGGCATTGGCGCTGGTGATCATTTAGTCAGTGAAGCTTTATATTTCAACGACCCCGAAGGTAATGGTATTGAAGTCTATCGCGATAGACCTTCATCTTCATGGGAATGGCAAAATGGCAAAGTAAAAATGGATACTTTAGAAGTTGATAGCCAAACTTTATTAACACATCGTACTGATGAAGGTTGGCAAGGAATGCCAGCAAAAGGCATGATTGGGCACTTACATTTAAAAACACATGATTTGGACGCAGCATATCAATGTTACATTGAACAATTAGGATTCCAACATGTGTCTGATTTTCCACGAGCGCTATTTATGTCGACGAATCATTATCACCATCATATTGCTGCTAATACTTGGCAATCTAATCAAGCAAGACAAAACAATGCACAAAGTTATGGATTAACACATGTTGATATTTATCAACCCGACGCCTCAACACATACATTTACGGCACCAGAAGGGTTTGACATCACAGTTCATTCAAATACTGACCTTGTTCCAGAAAAATAATCATCCATACTTTATTAATACAATTTTTTCACGCAAAAGCCTGCGATTCATTTATATGAACGCAGGCTTTTATTATTGCTATGTTTTAAAATTTATATATTTAGACATACTGTATACTAATTAGTCTCTAGGTCCAACCCATTCAATGACATCTTCATATGCTTGACGTGTTTTATTTTTCGGTGGATTTTGTTGTCTGTAACCAAATGCGACCATCACTGATAAACCAAATTGATTAGTATCTAAGATGCCTTTATTCGCTAAAATATCTGTTACTGTATCCAGACTAAAACCTTCCATAGGACATGAATCTATACCTAACAATGCGGCTGTCGTCATCATATTGCCTAATGCGATATACGTTTGTTTACTTGACCAGTCATACAACGCTTGTTCATTATCACTAATATGGAAGTCCGCTTGGAAAGCATCAAATTTTTGTTCAACAGCTGGAATCGTTTCTGCTTCATATTTTTTAATATCTCGTAACATATGTTGCACATACGGTGATCTTGACGTTACATTTTTTCGCGCAAAAATTAACACAAAATGGCTCGCTGTATCTAATTGTTTCGCTGCGCCCCAACTGTGCGCTTTTAATTCATCACGTAACGCTTGATCTTGAATCACGACAAACTTCCAAGGTTCTAACCCAAGAGAACTTGGAGACAATCTACCTGACTCTAATATTGTTTCAAAATCTTCTTTCGAAACTTTCTTTTGTGGATCGAATTGCTTAGTCGCATGTCTGAAATGAAATGCATCCATAATTGTTTGATTCATATTGCTCATTGAACATAGCCTCCGATTTTTATATTTATTGCTATACAAATTATACTTCATGTTTTAAAAAGTCTAAAGTAATCCGTTTAGAATCTATTATAACTTGTGTACACGTTATAGGTTTTCTACAATTAAACACGTTTTTGAATTTTGGAAAATTTAGTGTTATAATATATTTGTGATATTTTTCACAATTAAATTGTAGCGTGATTTTAATGTGCATGACCTTTAATTTCACTCATTTACTTTTCAATCTTTTAAAAGCGAGGTTTTTAATAATGATAAAAATTATGTTCTTTGGTACGCGTGATTATGAGAAAGAGATGGCATTAAATTGGGGGAAAAAGAATAACGTCGAAGTAACTACTTCTAAAGAGCTATTATCAAGTGCTACTGTCGATCAATTAAAAGATTACGATGGCGTAACTACAATGCAATTTGGTAAGTTAGAAAATGACGTTTATCCTAAATTAGAATCTTACGGTATTAAACAAATTGCACAACGTACTGCTGGATTTGATATGTATGATTTAGATTTAGCTAAAAAACACAATATTGTGATATCTAACGTTCCAAGTTATTCACCTGAAACAATTGCAGAGTATTCTGTTTCTATCGCCCTACAATTAGTGCGTCGCTTCCCAGATATTGAACGCCGTGTACAAGCACATGATTTTACTTGGCAAGCAGAAATCATGTCTAAACCAGTTAAAAATATGACTGTTGCAATTATCGGTACTGGTCGTATCGGTGCTGCTACAGCTAAAATATATGCAGGATTTGGTGCTACAATTACAGCTTATGACGCTTATCCTAATAAAGATTTAGACTTTTTAACATACAAAGATAGTGTTAAAGAAGCTATTAAAGATGCTGATATTATTTCTTTACATGTTCCAGCGAACAAAGAAAGCTATCATTTATTCGATAAAGCTATGTTTGATCATGTGAAAAAAGGTGCAATCTTAGTTAACGCAGCACGTGGTGCAGTCATCAATACACCTGATTTAATCGCTGCAGTGAACGATGGTACTTTGTTAGGTGCTGCGATTGATACTTATGAAAATGAAGCAGCATACTTCACAAATGACTGGACTAATAAAGACATTGACGATAAAACATTATTAGAGTTAATCGAACATGAAAGAATTTTAGTAACACCACATATTGCTTTCTTCTCTGATGAAGCAGTACAAAACCTTGTTGAAGGTGGTTTAAACGCAGCATTATCTGTCATTAACACTGGTACATGTGAAACACGTTTAAATTAATATATATTTAAAAGCAAAGGCGCGCCATGTGCCTTTGCTTTTTATTTTGTTTATCTGTATCAAAATCGGTTTGATTAAAATCCGCATTATTTTATCATCTATTTAAATGATTGTAGTGCACTTATTTTACTATGGCATTATTGCATAACCTGTTTGAGATATATTAATATTTGATGATTCGTATTCAAAGTTTTCATTTAACATGTATTTAGTATCATGATAGCCGCTTCATTGATGATGTGCTACCTACTTGTTCAATACTTCTTGTTCGATAATTGTTAAAACACCTTGCTTATCGTTACTTGGAGCGACAGCCGAGGCAATATTGAACAATTCTTCATCATGACTATTTTCCATCACATAACTATGCTTAGAGAACGCAAGCATATCTTTATCATTATTCGCATCTCCGAAGGCCATGAGCTCTGAAGGAGACATTCCCCATTTATCTAACAATCGTTTTAAAGCCTGTCCTTTAGTCATGTTTGGCATAATAATATCAATACTATCGTGCCCACTTGAGACAAGTTTAATATCATTGCTGAATTGCGTCGCTACTTCTTCGTCAACTTTCGGATGCGTCTCACGATTAATATTAAATGCTATTTTGACATAATCATCCTCAGGTAATTGTTGTAGACTGTCAATTTCTTTTAACTGATGATAATAAAATCTCGTATCTTCTTTAAATGCTTCAGAAGTACGTTTCAAAATATACGCGCTTTTCAAACCACAGATGACGAGTTGATCAATACCTTGGTTCATATTTAAGTAATCGACAACTTGTTGAAACACCTGACGATTAAAGCTTTTATAATTATATAACTCATTGCCTTTATAAATAACTGCACCATTTTCAGAAATAAAATACATATCTCTGTCCCCGAAAATAGACTTCAACTTCGCATATTGATTACCACTCGCAGCAATAAATGTAATATCTCTATTTCTAAGTTCAGTAAAAATCGCTTCAAATCTAGGTTTATCGTATGTCTTTTTCGAATCTAAAAACGTCCCGTCCATATCTACCGCAATAGCCTTAACCATGATTATCCTCCTCATTGCTCTTTTAGTCGTCTTCATTATATCCATCTCATGACAAGCAATGAAGTTTGTCATACCACAATGAACCTATATTCACATTTTGAAATTGCTTTCATATATGCAAAACATATTACACTGGATATAGCATTCAGAGGCGCACACAAATTTCAGAATATTGTAAAAATATAACGTTATATTTATCATTTGGACAAAATATAGTGTGATATACTAATTTATAACATTTATACATAATGCGAAAGAATTTTTAAAAATATAATTAAATGTCAGTGTAATAAATCCCTTTATACATAGGAGTTGTATACATGAAACTAAATAACTATTCTTTAAAAGTTAAAAACAAACAACTAGTTGACAATTGTGATTTAAATTTCTATCTTGGTCAGATTAATCACATTGTTGGTAAAAATGGTGTGGGAAAATCTTTATTAGCTAAAGATTTCTTACTAAATAATAGTGGAAATATTCCTAAGTCCATTTCTCAAAATGTAACCTTAATATCAAGTTCATCAAATATTCCTAATGATATAACAAAAGATTTTTTATTATCATTGTTAAAATCAAAATTTAATAACAATCGACAAACCTTCGATAAGATTTATAACATACTAAACATCGAAGCAATACCGTCTAACGTACTATTAAAAAACTTGAGTGATGGTCAAAAACAAAAGCTTAAATTATTAAGTTTCTTATTGGAAGATCATGATTTAATTATATTAGATGAAATTACAAACGCTTTAGACAAGAAAACAGTTAATGAAATTTATGAATTTTTAAATGATTTTATTCAAAGCCATCAAACTAAAACTATTATCAATATTACACATAATTTATCCGATTTAAGTGCTTTGCCGGGTAAATACTTTATTTTTAAAGACCTTCAAATAGAAGAGTACCAATCAAAAGAAGAAGTCATAAATGATTACATTAATTTATAATTGAGGTGTCCACTTTGAAATTAGAATTTAAAAAAAGTATTTCCAATAAAATTATTTACACGCTTGGTGTGCTATTCATATTCCTTTTCTTACTTGGGTATTTTTTACCAATAGGTATAGACAAAGTTAAAAATTTAAGCTATAGCCAGTTTTTCTTCAGTTCATATACTGTTGCAACGCAATTAGGGTTCTTACTATTTTCATTTGTTATTGCATATTTTATTAATAAAGAGTATTCGAATAAAAATATCCTGTTTTATAAATTGATTGGCGATAATATCTTTACCTTCTTCTATAAAAAGGTAGCAGTGTTATTTTTTGAATGTTTAGTGTTCATAATTCTAAGTATCACAATTATTTCAATAATATATTCGGATTTCTCACATTACTTACTATTAATAATCTTATTTTCACTCGTTATCTTACAATATATCTTAGTTGTTGGAACGATTAGTATGGTTTCACCTAACATTTTAATCAGCTTAGGAATCAGCATTGTATATTGGATTGGTTCAGTCATCTTAGTTGCCATTAATAAAAATATATTTGGTATCGTTGCTCCATTTGAGGCGAGCAACACGATGTATCGTGCCATAGAAAAAATATTGAATAACGAGTCAACATTTATATGTCCTACTGAAATTATAAATACAGTATCATTCTTCGTTCTTCTACTTATAGTTAATACTATTGTCTTATTACTAAGTAGAAAGAGATGGTTGAAAATCGGTATGTAGTACATAAAAAGGAGCGGCATCCATTGTCGCTCCTTTTTATTATATATTTTTACAATCTCCACCAATGACACGTCGTCAATGTTACCTCACACCAAACAAAAAAACAGTCTCGCAATCAAGACTGTTTTCCACTCAATATATTCATCCATTAGCGTAATGGATTATTTGACTTCTGTAGCTACAAAGATTTTACGTTTTTCCCAAACGCCTGTCTTTTCATTGTAATCATCACAAGTAATTAATGTTAATTGTTTATCTTTACCTTTTTGTTCATCTAGAACTTCCACATCTGTAGGCTTAACATCTCTTATACTTGTCATTTTATACTTACGTGTTTCATTACCAACTTTAAAGTACACCATACTACCTTTTTTGGCTGCTTTAAGATTTGTAAATTGATAGTTCGGACGGTCAATGAAAGTGTGTCCTGCAATTGAAATATTTTGATCATCTAGTGATTCATTTTCTTCTGCAAAGCTTACACCTCTATTTAATTGTTCAGGTGTTGCTGGTCCTGGATATACTGGTTCTTTAATATCAGCATCTGGAATTTCAATATAGCCTGCCACTTTTGATTTATCTTTCGGAATCTGAGGTTTAGCTTGCTGCTTATTGTCTTTACTCGCCTGTTCTTTTACATTTTTATCATATTGTTCAATCTTTTCATCTTTATCTTTATCGTGAAGATAATTATCGATATGTGGTTTAGCAAACAAATATGCTGCCACTAGGATAAGTACTACACCAGCGATTGTCATTAATCGATTTGTCCATTTTTTCATACGTTAAGGCTCCTTTTATACATTTCACAATGCCTATTAACATTTCATATAGTATACCATTAATTATAAAATGACTCATAGCAATTCATTTTATAATATTAAATTTGCACATATATTGTCACGTTAGATTTCATTACACATATTTGCATTCAAATAACGAAACGTTTTTAATACATATTAAGGGGGAATTATTATGATTCGATGTGCTAAAAAAGAAGATTTAAACACTATATTAGCGATATACAACGATGCCATTATTAATACAACAGCTGTTTATACTTATAAACCGCAAACCATAGACGAACGTATCGCATGGTTTGAAACGAAACAACGTAATCATGAGCCTATCTTTGTATTTGAGGAAAATGGAAGTGTATTAGGGTTTGCGACGTTCGGTTCGTTTAGACCTTGGCCAGCATATCAATATACTATCGAGCATTCTATTTATGTCGATGCTTCAGCTAGAGGAAAAGGTATCGCTAGTCAATTATTACAGCGTTTAATTGTAGAGGCAAAAGCTAAAGGTTATCGTACACTTGTTGCTGGTATTGATGCTTCTAATGAAGCGAGTATTAAATTACATCAAAAATTCAATTTCAAGCATGCCGGCACACTAACCAATGTAGGCTATAAATTTGATTACTGGTTAGATTTAGCTTTTTATGAATTAGATTTAAAAGACTAGTAGTGTTTAAATCACATAATATAAACAAGACAACCATGTTAATTCACTTAACATAACATGCCAACATATAAAACTATAAACTTCTCAGGGACAATTTACATCGTCCCTTTTATTTTTTCATTTCAAATACTATCCCATAGCTTTGACTTAACGCTTTTTCTCAATAACAAAACGAATATAGTAAAACATGAAAACGATAATCATGCTGAGTGATAAAGATTTAAATAATAGATTGACCCACGTTCCCTCAGTCGTATATCCATATGTAATCGTTGTGTTAATGATGAATGCTATAAAGATGATTGATAGTCTTAGCATATCATCACTCCTTTTAAGTTATTTTAGATATACGGGGGCGCTTTTGCAATCACTATTTTGATTAGAATGAATTTACCATAAATTTTTCAACTTCATCATAGATAATTAAGAAGCATCTATCTGGTACTAATAATCCAGACAGATGCTTCTTCATATCAATATTTCGGCTCTATGTCAAATTGGACTGATGAGTTCAATATCGGAAGTTAGGCAACTAAACATTGCTTAACTTCCTTTTTACTTTTTGGAGCGTAAAGTTTTGAACATAATAATATTCGATTGCGCAAATGATTGTAACTTCCATAACCAAAAGATGTACGTTTAATTAATTTTATTTTGTTATTTATACCTTCTAAAGGACCATTTGATAAATTGTAATAATCAAATGTATTTTTTATAAAGTCTACATGTTTGTTAAGTGTCTTAATTGCTCGTTGGACAACTGAATGCGTTTGGGATAATGGCATATGTTTTAATTCGTGAATAAAGCCTTCATAATCATTATGTTTAAGTTTGAATCGTAGCTGATTGATATATTGGTAGGCGTCATTTAACGAATCATCTTGATCTAATAAATACTTGACGATACCCTTTTGTGTCTTCCATTCCTTAAATAAAGCTACTTTACGATATTCAAATGCCTCTAAATCTTCTCCAGGTTTTAATAGTAATTTCGCATATCTTTTAAACTTATTATATAACGGTTGATTCGTCGTTCTTAATTCATTCATAACAGCGACTCGAATACCATTTAAAGCACGATTTAATAATTGAACAATATGGAATCGATCGATAACTATTTTAGCGTTCGGAAACATCTCTTTAATCAATGTCATATAGCCTTCATGCATATCAATGGAAACAGTCTTTACACGTTTTCTAGCTTTAAGTGAAAAACGATAAAAATACTTTTTCAACTCACTTAATCTACGATCTTCAACAATATCAATAATATGATGCGTTTGTGCATCAGCGTATATAAAACTCATTTTCCCAGAAACATTTTTAACACTTTTAAATTCATCCATCATGATATGTTCAGGAAGTGCAGAATACGGCGATTGATGAAGCGATTGAGCGACCTCATCAATGATACGAGAAACTGTAGTAGCTGACACAGAGCAGGATTTCGCTATAGATTTTTCAGAACGAATTTCTCTTCGCTTTATTAAGTACAGCTGATCGTGTTTTTTTTGATATAAAACAGTATTTATCAACTTCAGGTGTTTCGGCTGTAAAGTATCGTTCGCACGTTTTACATTTAAAACGTTGCTTACGCAACATGATATAAGTTGGATATTCGGAGATTTTAGGCATAGTGATTCTAGAAGTCTTAGATCCATTTTTGATTAAATTACCATTAATGTTTTTACAATTGCAGTTTGGGCACACCTCAGGTGTATAGATTAGTTTTGCGTAATAAAAGAAACACTTTCTCCCTTTATACTCAATTTTCTCAAGTTTACCGTCAAAAACAATATTTTTATCTTTAAAATCAAAGGTATTTAGTATAACATTATTCATAGGCGCATTATCTCCTTTAGTTATTTGTTTAGGCACTTTTAATTATAGAGATAATTGCGCTTTTTTTATATTCAAAATCAAAAAATCGGACAGATGAAAAGTAAAAAACTTTTCCATCAGTCCGATTTATTATAGAACCAATATTTCATTGTTATTTCATTAATTATTTTTAACCATATCTTCAGCTGTGCCAAAAATTTTACGTTTAATTGCTTCTCCAGTTGGTGTACCTGCTAATCCACCCAATCCAGTTTCACGTAATGATGCAGGAAGGTTACGACCAACCTTATCCATTGCTTCAATAACTTCATCAACAGGAATTCTACTTTCAATACCTGCTAATGCTAAATCTGCTGAAATTAAAGCGTTACCCGAACCAATTGCATTTCTCATAACACAAGGTATTTCAACAAGTCCTGCTACTGGATCACAAACTAAACCTAATAAATTACTTATCGCTAGTGCCATTGCATGCCCGGATGCTTCTGGCGATCCACCGAAAATAGCTACTGCTGCAGCTGCCGCCATTGCAGAGGCTGAACCAACTTCTGCTTGGCACCCACCTGTCGCACCAGCTACACTTGCATTGTTCGCTACGACACGTCCAAACAACGCTGATGTAAATAAGAAATCAATCATTTGATCTTCTGTTAAGTCGTGTGTTTTTTCTAATTTAAAAAGTGCACCGGGAATGGTACCCGAGGAACCGGCTGTTGGCGTTGCACAAATAATACCCATAGCGGCATTGACTTCATTTGTTGCGATGGCACCTTTTACTGCGTCAATCATTTCATATCCAGACAAAGCATGATGCGTTTCATTATAATCACGTAATTTTGCTGCGTCATGACCAGTGTAGCCCGTTACACTTTCAACACCGTCACCTGTAGTACCTTTGATTACTGCGTCTCTCATGACGTCTAAATTTTGTTTCATTTGCGCGCGCACTTCATCACGTGATTTACCGCTTAATTCCATTTCTTCTTTAACCATGATTTCCGCAAATGACATTTTATTTTCTACGGCATAATCTATAGTCTCTCTAATTGAATCAAACATGTTTATTCCCCCTCTAATTTATATAGGAAACGTTTAAGTCACTGTATTTATCTTTAATTGTATTTAATGTTGATTCTGAGATGGCTTTATTTAATGGTAATACTACCAAACATTTATCTTCATCTATCTTAATCAGTTCATCTTTACAGTCTAATTTCATATCATTGATATCATTAATGAAATGATTTACTTGTGCTTTAGTCATATTTCCGTCGACAACTAAAATTGGTAATCCATGGTTTAACTCTACTTCTAATCCATTTATATGAATACCTTTAATTTTAATAGTACCACCACCTATTGAAATACCTATAATTTCAATGTAACGTCCATCGTTACTAAACGATTTAATGTAAGCACAGTTTGGATGTTGACCGATACTGTCCCCATCTTCTTCAATGATATCTATTTTAATACCATCATCAGCTGCAATTTCTAATGAAGATTTAATTCGGTTATCAAATGTTGAATATCCCATTGCTCCACCAACAATAGCGACATCTGTACCATGTCCTTGGTGTGTTTGAGCAAATGATTCATAATAATGTATTTCAATATTTTTAGGAACATCTCCCAAAATTGCACGTGCTGAATTTCCAATCTTTACTGCACCAGCTGTATGAGAACTTGATGGTCCCATCATAACTGGTCCAATAATATCGAAAGCACTTTGATAATCATAGCTCTTTGCCATAATTAAACACTCTCCTTAATACGATTCTTTTTGCTCGGCATTTTAAAGTTGATATTCATTAAATTAAACTTATTAATTAGCGTTCCAATGATATAGGCTAAGACAATGCTGACAATAATCACTGTTACGATTGTTACAATTGATGTCACTGCATTATTAAAGCCAAACAATACGATAGCTCCGGCGATTGGTGTTGCCATACCTTTAACACCTATTACTAATCCGCTAAATGTCACGATACATGCGTTGACAACTCCAATAAGTGCATTTGTACCATATAGTTGTACTGGGTATTGTGCTATTAAATCGATTTGTGTCAATGGTTCAATACAAACTGCAAATGCTTTTGAAGGTCCACCAATATTTAATTTTCGGAATAAAATAAGGTTAACAAATGAGCTACCTGTACATGTTAGTGCTCCAATAGCCATAGGAACACCTGTAAGTCCTAATAAACTTGTTAATACCATTGAACTTAGCGGCGTCATACCTGTAACTGGAATTACTAGTCCTAAAATGACCGCTAATGCATATGGATTATTGTCACCTACTGCTGTGACAGCACTACCTATTTGTTTTAATGTTGCCAACACACCAGGTGTGATAATTGATGCAAGTCCGAAGGCAATTGCTGGTGCAAATAAGATCACCACAATTAAGTCCAAGCCTTCTGGAACTTTCTTTTCAATCCATTTAATTAAAAAAGCTACACCATAAGCTGCGATGAATGCTGGTAATAATTTAAAGTCATGTAATACTAAACCAACAATGACCGCAAATACTGGTGCAACACCTAAGTTTAAGCATGTTAGAATACCTACTGCGATACCGCTTAAACTTCCTGCTAAATCCCCAATATCTTGCAGAAATTTAATATCAAATACGCCACCAATAGCATAACTTAAGAATGCTTGTGGTAGAAATGTCGCACAAGCTGCACCGGATAATGCTTGTAGTCCTTGTTTACCGTACGGTGCATACTTTAAAAATAGCGTCATGATCACTAAAACCAAGACTAATGTGCCTACACCTAACAGAATATCCATTTCCCAAAAACCTCTCTCTATGTTTATTTTATTTTCAGACCATAAACATCGTACACCCTTAAGAAAACGTTTTCAACTTTTATCTGTTATCAAATCAAATATTTAAGTGAAATATTTCATATTTGTGAAAGATTTTTAAAATGGATTGTTTCAAAAACTACTTATGTTGTCATTAATATTTACTAATTAACTTTTTACTCTATATTTCAAACAGTTGTGTGACAGTTTTTTGATAACTTTTTTACATCTGAAAGTAAGTAATATTTCTAAAAGCTTTTAATATTTATGCATTTTATCTTTCGAGCTATTTATTTTTGTTTTTGTGCTGTGTTTATAAAACCGCACACTATATTCAAAAATAACTTATTACACATATATTTGCAATACGATAATTAAAGTAGGATATTATTTTTTAGTTTTCTGATAGGAATGATGATACCTTTCAGGTTGGTCCTTTACTTTTTTTAATCTCAAATTTACATTGAATTAACAATAAATCGTTATACTGAAGATGAAAATAATTACCATAACTAAATGGAGGCGGTATAGATGCAATTAAGTCATTCCGTTAAAGTTGCAATTTCTATCTATTTAGCACTTATCTTTATAACGTTCACTTCTTATTTAGTCATTATTTTATATACAAGTATGACTGGGCATGATGTATCACATTTCGTGTTAGATAGTCAGCATACACATCACGGAGCACTTTCACAAAAGCATTTGAGTTTGCCTGAAATTTCATTTAAATAATCCTCATCTTACTATCTATAAAATTCCATAACCATTGTTGTTTAAATCCTCATCTAGATACATTCATCTTAGATGTTTTTTTTATTTTCCCATTTCCCTCTCCTTTAAAAGTCGATATAATAAACTAAATCATTATCGAACACTGACATTTTCTATTTCGTCGGTGTTAAAGTTTTAAGGGGTGAGATATTTGACGAAAAATCATTCAACAATGCGCTTAAAAGGTATTTTATTAGCAATAATAGGCGCGTGTTTATGGGGATTGGGTGGTACAGTATCCGATTTTCTTTTTAAACATCATAATATCGATATCGATTGGTACGTCACTGCTCGACTTGTAATTAGTGGTATTTTCTTACTTATTATGTACAAAATGATGCAACCCAAACGTTCCATATTTAGCGTGTTCCAAGATCGACGAATGCTAGGTAAGTTATTGATCTTCAGTATACTCGGTATGTTAGTCGTACAGTACGCTTATATGGCATCTATTAATACAGGTAACGCTGCTATCGCGACACTTTTACAATATATTGCACCTGTGTATATCATTGTTTGGTTTGTTTTAAGAGGCGTTGCTAAACTTACATTATTTGATGTACTTGCTATTGTCATGACATTAGTAGGCACATTTTTATTATTAACTAACGGTTCATTTTCTAACTTAGTCGTTAATCCTGCAAGTTTATTCTGGGGAATTTTGGCTGGTGTTGCACTCGCTTTTTACACAATTTATCCATCAGACTTACTTAACCGCTTCGGTTCGATTCTAATTGTCGGGTGGGCGATGCTTATATCTGGCATTGCAATGAATTTGCGTCATCCAATTTGGCACGTCAATATTTCAGATTGGGAATTATCTACAATTTTATTTTTACTATTTGGAATTATCGGCGGAACTGCACTCGCATTTTATTTCTTTATCGACAGTTTACAATACATATCAGCGAAAGAAACAACATTATTCGGAACTGTTGAACCTGTCGTAGCAGTCATCGCAAGCAGTCTATGGTTACACGTGGCGTTCAAATCATTTCAGATTGTCGGCATTGTTTTAATCATGATTTTGATATTATTACTATCACTTAAAAGACAACCTAAAGAAATAGATGAATAAGAAAACTCTGATTATCCTTTAGCAAGTATCTACTATTTAACAATGTAGCTACATTGTAGGTGATATCAGAGTTTTTTATTTTAGTTAATAATATTTTTAATTTGGTATAAAAAGCGTCGGCGCTCTGGTATTGGGAATACTGGATAAATATGAAATTGGTAATATCCAGGTATAAAGTCATGTTCTATACCTTTTGCACTCAACAATTGTGATAAGTTCAATGCATCAGGATACAGCACTTCTTTTGTACCAACAGTTAAGGTAATTCGTCCTAAACCATCTAAGTCACCGTTAATTGGTGATACTTTGTAATCATCTAATGGTGTGTCACCTGCCCATTGCTCAGCTAAATAAACACTACCTTCAACACCTACCATTGGATCTTTCTTTAAGTAGTCAGGAACTTCTGGATGGCGCATCGTTGCATCTAATACTGGTGAAATCAAAACAATATGTCCTGGTTGAGCTATATGCTTTTCTTTTAATAATTGTGCAAATGATAAAGCGATTTGACCACCGGCAGAGTCACCCATCACAACGATTTGTTTAGAATCTGCTACTTGATTCAATAAATCATGATATAACTTTTCAAAAAGCACATACGTCGCTTGATAATCTTGATGCGGAATCTTCGGATACACCGGCATGATTACTTTAGCATCTAAAATTTCAGCAAGTTCATCAATAAATTCGAAATGAATTTTAAGCGGATCTTGGAACCATGCGCCACCATGTGCATATAATACCACTCGTTGATGCTTGTCTTCTTTATTGTTAATAGTATAAACGGTTGAACCGTATTGCTCATCCACTGTTACTGGCATCTTAAACTGATAATTGGTGCCCTCATATTCACCTGCTGTCTGTGGCGCCATTTTTTCTAGTGCTTTCTTCGCTTCTTCTTTATACATAAAACGACGCTTAGCTCTTGATAAGCGTATGCCTTGTTCTAACATATAACTTTTCACACTGCGTTTTTCTTTAATTCTAATATGTGCGTATGCCGCTACTAAAAATCCCAACGCAAATGTAGTCCATTTTTTACGCATTTGTCGTCACTCCTCTTTGATGTTTTCTACTATAGTATTAATGTACCATGCTCATTCTCATTGCTGCCAATATTTACTGGGAAATAAAGGGGGAAGTTTACTTTGATTAGGAAATGCAAATCATTTATGGTTAATCATTTTCGATATTAACGCTCATCTTCATCGTTATTTAAACTATTATTCATTTGGTTAAGATGGTGTTCAAAACGTTGCATATCGATAAATCGGCCTTGACGATGCATTTCTTTTCCATCCATAAAAATTAAATCAACAGGTACTGTGAAAATATTCAACTCTCCAGCAATAGCTTCCACATGGCTTTGATTTATCACAGCTAATGGTACATTCGGATATGCCTGCATCAAGTCTTCAATTTGTGGTAAGACAGCATGACAAACACTACATTGATCTCTCATGACATGTACGACTGCTAACGGATATTGATGAATAAATGCTTGGAATGCTTCGACACTATTTAATTGCTTAACCATTTCGAACACCTTCTTACGTTTTTTATTTTTAATACGGTCATTATTTGGTAATTAAAATGTCTTGAAATACTTGTGGAACACGTGTAATTTTCTTATCGCTCAATCTATAAAAACCTCCTGTCTGTGTACCAATGCAATGCACACCACTTTGAGACACAATTTCAAACTTAAATACCCATTTCATTTTACTTGCTTTAACTAAATATATGCGACCTACTGGTTTATCATGAATCGTTACTGGTACTTTGTATTCCGCTTCAGTTTTCATAAGTATAGGTGAAATGCCTTGATTGATCATTGTTGAGTAATTCATATGCTGATTTATAAAAACTGTTCTCAAATCTTCGAACCATCTAATATAAACGATATTACTGACGACACCCATTGCATCAATGTCGTAACCATTTACTTCGATTTCTTTCTCTGCAACTAACAATCCTTCTGTTGTCATAATGACAAATCTCCTAACATTACAAATTGATTTAAAATCATGTTAATTTATTTTTATTACTTTCATGAAAAAAATACAAGCAATTGAACTTTATTAAAGAAAATCATATTTCTAATTGAAGATATTAATTTGTCTAGTCGCGAAGATGCTTTTTTATAAAATGTACAAAAAGCACAATCTCTACTTTATATACCACAAACTAACATCTATGCCATTGCTATACATCATTGCGCACTAAAAAGACAGCAGCTTCATTTTAAGCTACTGCCTTTTATAAAAGTATTCTCTTCCAAATCTCTAATTCACGTATGAACTACGATGACTAAAAAATCATTCATTTAAAATGCTTTTTCATTTTCAATCATTATTTAACTGTCATAATTAATTTACCAGGATCAACATCTTGTACATCTTCAATGATAAGTTCTTTATCTTCAAGATTTGTAATAATAATTGGTGTTACAATGCTTGGCGCATGCTCTTTCAAGTATGCTAAATTCACTTTCATTAACGGTTGACCTTGTGTCACTTTTTCATCCACATTAATTAGACTTTCGAATCCTTCGCCATTAAGTTTTACTGTATCAATACCAATATGAATTAATACTTCTACACCACTTTCAGATTCTAAACCTATCGCATGTTTTGTAGGGAAGATTGATTTCACCGTACCATCAAATGGCGCCACAATTTCACCTTTTTCAGGAATAAATCCTACACCGTCGCCCATCATTTTACCAGCGAATACTTGATCAGGTACTTCTGATAATGGAATGATTTGACCAACACCTGGTGCATAGATATCTGTTGTTCCAAGTGCTTCTACGTGAACTGGTTCATCTGACATTTCTTCAGTCACTGTCGTTTCACTTGGTTTCGTAATTTCACCACTCATAATCTTCGCCATATCATGTTTAATTTGATCTGATTTTGGACCGAAGATAGCTTGCATATTGTTACCAACTTCTAATACACCTGAAGCACCTAAAGCTTTAATGCCTGCTACATCCACTTTTGATTTATCAACCACTTCTACGCGTAAACGTGTAATACAAGCATCTAAATGTTTAATATTTTCTTTTCCACCCATTGCATCTAAGACATCAAATGGTAATTTAGCGACGCTAGAGTTACGAATTTCAGTTTCTTCATCTTCACGACCTGGTGTTTTTAATTTAAACTTGCGAATCGCAAAATCGAATAAGAAGTAATACACAATTGCGTATACGATACCGACAGGAATAACTAATAATGCATGGGTACGATCCCAGTTTAATAAACCATATAAAATATAATCTATGAATCCACCTGAGAATGTCATACCAATTTTAACGCCTAATAAATGCATCACTAAGAATGAAGTACCAGCTAATATTACATGAATACCGTAAAGTACTGGTGCTACAAATAAGAATGAAAATTCTAATGGCTCAGTGATACCAGTTAAAAATGCAGTTAATCCTGCTGATAACATTAAACCACCAACAACTTTTTTACGTTCTGGGCGTGCATTTTTATAAATAGCAAATGCTGCCGCTGGTAAACCAAACATCATGAATGGGTATTTACCAGTAGTAAATGCACCAGCAGTAAATGGTACGCCATCTTTCAATTGTGCCATCCAAATACGTTGGTCACCACGAACTAATTCACCTGCATGATCTGTATAACTTCCGAATTCAAACCAGAACGGTGAATAGAAAATATGATGTAAACCAAATGGAATTAATGAACGCTCAATAATACCGAATATAAACGTTGTTAATGTTAAGTTTTTATTTAATAAGAAATTCGATAAACCATTTAATCCGTCTTGAATTGGAGGCCATGCAAAGCTTAAAACTACACCTGTTACAATAGCTACAACCGAAGTCACAATCGGAACAAATCGTTTACCTGCAAAGAATCCTAAAAATGGTGGTAACGTTATGTTATAAAACTTGTTGTAACACCATGCTGCTAAAGCACCCATGATAATACCACCAAATACACCCGTTTGTAATGTTGGAATCCCTAATACTAAAGCATGTGCTGGATCTTTCGCTGCTTGACTTAATTCTTTTGCACCTTTGGCATATGAGAAAATATCATCAATTGTAATATGCAACACTTTTCCCATGGTTGCATTCATAATTAAATAACCTACTAATGCTGCTAATGCTGCAACACCGTCTCCTCCTGCCAATCCAAGTGCTGTACCAACTGCAAATAATAATGGCAAGTTATCAAATACAACTTGTCCTGCTGCTTCCATGACCGACGAAATCATTACAATGATATCGTTTTTTAACCATGGTGCTATTTCTACTAATTGTTCGTTATGCATTGCGTTACCAAATGCTAGTAAAATACCAGCTGCTGGTAAAATCGCAACAGGTAACATTAATGCTTTACCGATACGTTGCAATTGTCCAAACAATTTCTTAAACATATAAACATCCCCTATCTCAAATTCCGCTTCCATGTACAAAAAAGCAGGCATGAACAAACAAGACTATCATCATAGTACGGTTGTTTGCTCATGCCTGCATTACCAGTAACACGCAAGTGATATGTAATTCATAGCTATTATACATATTTATAAAAGCGTTTTCAATAACTTTTTTAAAATATTATAATCACTATAATACGACGCTTTATGAAAACAAATAAAACGGTAACTTCTATTTAATTCAAACAGAAATTACCGTTTATAGCTAAATTGAATTCTGAAAACCAATCAACAGATTATAAGAAACGTTTTGCTGCCACTGAAATTGGTGGAATTTGATCTAAATCTAAATGTTTATCTTCAGTAATAGATCTGAATGCCCATTTACCATAACCAAGTGCCTCTTCATTTACAATTTTACCTGGTAATGGCGCAGCATTAGGATCAACATATACATCTACAATCGTTGGTACATCTTGTGCTAATGCCTCTTCGACAATAGCATCTACTTCGCTAGCACTTTTAATTGTATAACCTTTACCACCAGCTGCCTCAGCAAATTTTGCATGATCCATATCAGAGAAATCAACTGCATATTCTAATTCACCAGCTGCTTGTTGTTCATATTTAATAAATGCTAACTGTTTGTTATTAAGTACAAATACAGTTAAAGGTAAATCATATTGTACTGCTGTAGCGAAGTCTTGCATTACCATTTGGAATGCACCGTCACCAGCAATGGCAATCGCTTGTCTATTTGGATATGCAATTTTTGATGCCATAGCTCCTGGAAGACCGCAACCCATTGTACCTAACCAACTTGAAATGATGAACTTGTTGTTCACACCAAGATTTAAATAACGTGTAGACCAAACTGTTGCAGTACCAACATCTGCTGAAATTACTGCATCATCTTTAATAAATTTGTTAATTGATGCCATTAAACGTTCTGGACGTAATGGTTTGCTATTATTATTTTTATCTTGTTCCATCCATTTATCCCAAACCGCTTTACGTTCTAACGTTTTGTTTAAAAATGGTCTTTCCGCAACATGTTTAATATTTTCAGTTAACTGATGCAATGCAATTTTACTGTCTCCAACAATTCCTACATTAATATTAAAACGATGTCCGATATTTTTAGGATTTGTGTCGATTTGGATTGCTTTAATATTTTTCTTAGGTAAGTAATCTACATATGGATAGTTTGTACCTACCATAATTAGTAAATCTGCATCCTGCATTGTCTGATATGATGTTTTTGTACCTATTTTACCTAAGTTACCAATACTGTATGGATGGTCATCCGGTAAGATTGTCTTAGCAGGTAATGAATGAACGACTGGAATTTTTGCCGCTTCAACAAACGCACGTAGCTCATCTTTCGCATGTTTCGCACCAACACCAATCAACATAACCGGCTTTTTACTCTTATTGATTAATTTAACCGCTTTTTTAATGTCTTTATATTTTGGTGATACAACAGTTGGTCTTGATGTATCTACTGGTTTATTTGTTGTGTCTTTAATTTTTTCAGTTAATAAGTCGTTTGGACAAATTACGACAGCGACACCTTTTTGTTCATATGCCGTACGAATAGCTTCGTTAACGATTTCAAATACATTATCACCTTTTTCAATTTGGTGATTATAAACAGCTACATCTTCACATAATTTTTGTAAATTCGTTTCTTGGAACGCTTTCGTTCCAAGCGCTGTACTATTCGTTTGCCCAGATAAAATTAATTGTGGTACGTTATCCATTTTGGCATCATACATACCATTTAATAAATGGATTAAACCAGGTCCACCAATACTTAATGCAACGCCGATTTTACCCGTAAGTTTTGTATAACCTGCAGCTGCTAAACTTGCTACTTCTTCATGTCGTACATGATAAAACTTAAATTGGTCTCTTACAGTACGTAAACTATCCACAACTGCATCGATTGAGTCTCCCGGAATACCATATAAGTGATCTATATCCCATGCTTGTAATGCTTTTACTAATGCTTCATTTGCTTTAATTTTTGCCATTATTACTAATAGCCTCCCTTTCTGTTTATCATTTTAAATTTCTAAATTAATAGAATAATAAAATTAGAACAGGTATTAACACTGAACTAATAACTGCAGTTAAAATCATCCCAATTGAACTAAATGCACCAGATTCTATATCCATTTCCAGCGCTTTAGCTGTACCAAAGGCATGTGACGCATTCCCATACGTTAAACCTTTAGCAATAGAAGATTCAAATCTTCCAAATCTTAATAACATCGATCCTAAAATACTTCCAATTAAACCAGTTGTGATTATAAAAAGTACGGTCATCGTATCTGTGCCACCTAATTCATGTGACACTTCAATACCAACAGCGGCTGTGATTGAGCGGGGCAATAATGTTACTATGACATCTTTAGAATAACCAAACGCTTTAAGTGTTAAGAACACCAATATGAAGTTAAGCATAACGCCAGTTAATACACTTGCAAAAATAATAGAGACATTTTCTTTAATTTTCCCTCTATTTTTATAAAGAGGATATGCTAAACATACAACTGTTGCGTTTAAAATATGATTGATCCAACTGCCACCTTTCATATACCCGTTATAACTAATTCCAAAGATAAGTAATACAAAAATAATACCTAAAGATGCAATTAATGCCGGATTCAAAAATGGATTTGGATATTTTTCTTGTAATCTTTTAGCGAAATAATATAAAACGACAGTCAACAAAATCATTAAACATGCTTGTAGATAATCATTCATAAGCATCTATACCTTTACGATGTTTATGTTTCGCAAACATTTTTTCAGCAATAAATCCTGAAGATAATGCAACGATACATGTGCCAATGATAATGACTGCGAAGAAGAGTATATAATTAAGCGTGATTTCAGAAGCAACATCCATAATACCTACAACTGATGGTATAAAGAAAAATACCATTGTTTTTAATAAAAAGTTTGCACCATCTTCTATCCAAGATAGAGGCACAATCTTAAATTGTAATAGTAAATAAAATAAAAATAGACCAACAATGCTGCCGGCTAAAGGAAGATGGAAAATCTTTTGAATTTCTGTGCCAATATAAGTAATCACTATGATGATTCCTAGTTGTAATAGCAGTTTGATTATTAATTGGACTTTTTGCATGGCGCCATCCCTTTCTAAATATGTCTAAATTGTTACAATATCTATTATAAGTTTGGCGAACGCTTTATAAAAATACTCTTTTTTTATGATTTATATTACTATTTTCTATGGAAACGCTATCTAAATTTCACTTCATTTTCACAATAAAAAACACTCATCATTTCAATGACCCGCGTAATGATGCGCCTTAAATAATGAGTGCTTTATTTATATTTTAGCCTAAACGATCTTTCAAAAATTCAATCCATTTCGTTGTGGCATGACTTAATTGTTTATCCTTCTTCCAAACAACACCTAATTCCCAATGTACATGTGCATCTTCAATACGTAACAGTTTCACGTCTCCGTTCAACTGTTCTGATATCGATGTTGGTAATATACTAATTCCTAATTCATTTGTGACTAAATCTTCAATAACATGCCATTGCGAAATTTGCGCTACAGTATTAGGTACAAAGCCAACGTTTTTAGCATTCTCTATAATTTTATCGTTTAAATAAAAATCTTTATTGAATAAAATGAAATCTTCGCCTGCTAAATCTTCCAATTTTACTGTGTCATATTTTGCAAGTCGATGCCCTCTGCTCACGATAAGTCGCAAATCTTCCTTATCTAAGGTAGTATAATCGAAAATATGATGATCGACTGGCAAAGTGGTCACGCCTATATCTACTTCATCATTAATAATTTGCTGCTCAATTGTTTTGCCACCATTTTCTATCAAATTATAAGTAACATTTGGGTACTGCTGATGGAACGCACCAAGAATATTAATAAGAATTTTCATATTCATGACCGCGGACATTCCCATATTAATATGTCCCGTTTCAAGCCCATTCAATCGTTCCATTTCAGATGGTAAATAATCATATAGCGCAACAATTTCTTTACTTTTCTCATAAAAAATCTGACCTGCATCCGTAAGTATCAAATGTCTTTTACTTCTATCAAATAAAGGTGTGCCCATTTCATTTTCAATGTCTTTTATAGCCTTACTAATCGTTGGTTGAGCAATATATAATGATTTTGATGCATTAGTCATACCACCTTGCTTAACCACTTCAATAAAATATTTCATATGTTTGATATCCACTAACATCATCCTAACTATTTCAACGCGTTTATTTCATTATACACAACTTCTTAAACTTTCAATAAATATAGATTTATGAAATTGCTTTATAAAAACTTTTATGTAAAATACACATTTTTTTATGGTATTATATTAATGGCTCAAGTATATTAATCGAGGTGAGGTATTGAGCTTTTACGAATTTATGCAAAATTTTCTTGGTGATGACACACCATTAGGTGAATTGGTTGATTGGATTAATCAAGATAGCAATTTCCCTAGAGAAGTGAAGAGCCATAGTGAAATATTGTCATATTTTCGAACAAATCCATGTCCTGAAAGCATCTCAGTACCTGTAATTAAACGGGCACTATCAGTTTTCAACCAATTCACAAATGTACAATGATACATGAATACATGGAGTCACATCATCTCATGTTAGCGCTCTGCTCGTAGGGCGCTATTTTTATTGTCGAAAAGTATTGATTTATTTTGCCAATGTATAATTTTGACGTCTATACAATACACATATAATAAATTTAATAATGACTTTTACATCTAAATATCATACTCGTTCTCCCACGAATCTTGCGTTTTAATCATACTTATAATTCTTTCTATCATTTTCAAATATGACCAACTTAATCCCCTACAACATATTTGCATTTTTCATGAAAATTTCCTTTTTTATTACAATTTAACACTTTATATGACAGCGATATTACAGTTACTTTTATTGTTGATTGCTCGCATTGTATTCTAAAATAAATCAGTTTATGATAATTAACGTTGAATAAAGAAAAAAATTAATTTGGGAGATAAAAATGAAACATAAAAAGATACTTATTCGTTTATTAATTACTTTTGCAGTACTTTTCACAGCAGATTTCACATATCAATCCGTCGAACAAACGCATCAGTCTCATGCCGCAGTGAATTATTATAGTAAAAACCAATGTACTTGGTGGGCTTTTCAACGTCGTGCACAAGTTGGCAAACCTGTTTCCAATAAATGGGGCAATGCTAAAAATTGGTATAATAATGCCCGTAAATCAAAATATGCGACTGGACGTACGCCAAGAAAATTTGCTGTAATGCAATCAACTGCAGGATATTATGGACATGTCGCAGTTGTCGAACAAGTATATAAAAACGGTAGTATTAAAGTTTCAGAATACAACTTTTATCGCCCATTAAAATATAATACACGTGTGCTAAGCAAAAAAGCAGCACGTAACTATAACTACATCTACTAACCAAAAAACTTCTATCACGAACGCTTCAGTTTCCTGTATGCGTGTGATAGAAGTTTTTATTTTATTGTTTTATTTAAGCGAAGTGAAGCTGTCATAAACGTTCATTTAAAATCGCTATTCGCAATTTACTATTGTTGTCTAATTTCTTGTAAAATACGTTCCGCTGCTTGTGTATTTGCACGGGGTTCTTTTTTCAAAGCTTCAGCTACTTTAGCAATTTCATCACCTTTTGCCCCTACAACGATAGCTAATGATTTATATTGTAAACTCATGTGACCTTGTTGAATGCCTTCTGACACAAGCGCACGACATGCCGCAAAGTTTTGAGCTAATCCTACCGCCGCAACTACATGCCCTAATTCTTGCGCTGACTCTACATTTAGTAGCTCTAATGATGCTTTAGCTATTGGCAATACTTTCGTTCCACCGCCAACAATTGCTAATGTCATCGGCACTTCAATTGTACCAATTAAACGTTGACGTTCTTGATCGTAACGCCATGTAGCAATACCACGATACTGTCCGTCACGACTCGCATATGCATGCGCACTTGCTTCTGCGCCACGTGTATCATTTCCCGTCGCTAAAACGACTGCATGAATTCCATTCATAACTCCTTTATTATGTGTTGCTGCACGATGAATATCTACTTGTGCAAGTACAGAAGCACGCTCCATTCTTTTGGCTACTTCTTCACCAGATCTGTTACCTCTCGTTAAGTCATTAACGTCAATTTCACCTTGAACTTTAACTACGGACGCTGTCGCATGATTTGATAAAATACTCATTAAAATATCACTTTGTGGAAATTCATTTTTTAAATAAGCTGTAATAGACTCTAAAATAGTGTTTAACATATTAGCACCCATCGCATCTTTTGTATCAACAAATACTTTCAACGATAGTAATTGTTGTTCAGGGAATGTATCAATAGCTATACGTTGGTAACCACCACCACGCGCTTTAATAGAAGGATATGCCTCATCTGCAATTTTATGAATTTGCTTTTCTAAAGTTTTAATGTCTGCTGATAATTTTTCAGTATCCTCGACACCATCAAAGACGATTTGACCTATCATAATACGCTCTGAAGATACAGTTTTAAATCCGCCAGTCTGATTAACTAATTTAGCGCCATAACTTGCAGCGGCAACAACTGAAGGCTCTTCCACCATCATGGGCACAACATAAGACTTTTCGTCTACAATAATATTTGGCAGTAACCCAACTGGCAACGTACCTTGTGCAATAACATTTTCAATTAAACTATTGGCTACTTCTTCATCGATTAATGGGTGATTCAGTAAAATGTCGAATTGTTCTTCTGATAACCATTGCTTATCAACCAATTGTTGTAACTTTTCTTTACGAGATAAATGTCGAAAATTCTTATCTAAATTTTGCATGGACATACTCCTTTTACTTCACATAATTTTTAACATTTCAATCACTACTATTTTTACCACAAAATAACGTCATTCGTCTTAAAATTCAATTGAATAATTGTCGTTTTGACTTTAAAATAAAACAAGGTAAATTAAAACGCTTACAAGAAACGACAAATCATTTTTAAATTTAGTATATTTCTTTGTATAAAATTAGCATATTCTGATATGATACAAGTGTTGCTTTTATAAATTTGAAAGGATGTAAAACCTTATGACAATAGGTATCGATAAAATAAACTTTTACGTTCCAAAGTACTATGTAGACATGGCTAAATTAGCAGAAGCACGCCAAGTAGATCCAAACAAATTTTTAATTGGTATTGGTCAAACTGAAATGGCTGTTAGTCCTGTAAACCAAGACATCGTTTCAATGGGCGCTAACGCTGCTAAGGACATTATAACAGACGAAGACAAAAAGAAAATTGGTATGGTAATCGTGGCAACTGAATCAGCAATTGATGCTGCCAAAGCAGCTGCTGTGCAAATTCATAACTTATTAGGTATCCAACCTTTTGCACGCTGCTTTGAAATGAAAGAAGCCTGTTATGCTGCTACACCAGCAATTCAATTAGCTAAAGATTATTTAGCGACAAGACCTAATGAAAAAGTATTAGTTATTGCTACAGATACAGCACGCTATGGATTAAATTCAGGTGGTGAACCAACACAAGGTGCTGGTGCAGTTGCGATGGTAATTACACACAATCCAAGCATTTTAGCTTTAAATGAAGATGCCGTTGCTTATACTGAAGACGTTTATGATTTCTGGCGTCCAACTGGCCATAAATATCCATTAGTTGATGGCGCTTTATCTAAAGATGCTTATATCCGTTCATTCCAACAAAGTTGGAACGAATATGCGAAACGCCAAGGTAAGTCGCTAGCTGACTTTGCATCACTATGCTTCCACGTACCATTTACAAAAATGGGTAAAAAAGCATTAGAGTCAATCATTGATAACGCTGATGAAACAACTCAAGAGCGTTTACGATCAGGTTACGAAGACGCTGTAGATTATAACCGTTATGTCGGTAATATTTACACTGGATCATTGTATTTAAGTTTAATTTCATTACTAGAAAACCGTGATTTACAAGCTGGAGAAACAATTGGTTTATTCAGTTATGGTTCAGGTTCAGTTGGTGAATTTTATAGTGCGACACTTGTTGAAGGCTACAAAGATCATTTAGATCAAGCTGCACATAAAGCATTATTAAATAATCGTACTGAAGTATCTGTTGATGCATATGAAACATTCTTCAAACGATTTGATGATGTTGACTTTGACGAACAACAAGACGCTGTACATGAGGATCGTCATATTTTCTACTTATCAAATATTGAAAATAACGTTCGTGAATATCACAGACCAGAGTAGTCGGTGTATTTGAAACACATATAATATAACCTAAAAACAGCAGTAAGACCACTTCCAATTGAAATCGTCTTACTGCTTTTCTCTATTTATAACACTTTGTATTGAATTGATTAGCTAAGCCTGTTTGACACATTATTGAAATTTTTAATATACCCCTTATACGTTACGGCTTTGTACTGTGTTTAGGTACATAAAGTTCGGACATATCGATATTTTCCAATTCTAACAATTTAATTTTATTGTTTATTGTTCCACCGAATCCTGTTAAACTACCTGTTTTACCAACTACACGATGGCATGGCACGATAATTGACAGAGGATTACTACCTACGGCACCTCCAACTGCTTGTGCTGACATTTTCGGCTTATCAAGTAGCTTTCCTACTTTTTTAGCAATCTCTCCATACGTTGTTAATGAACCGTATGGTATTTGTCTTAATTCATGCCAAACACACTGTTGAAAATCACTACCTGTAGGATTTAAAGGTATTGTGATTTCAGGATTGTCACCTTTAAAATACGCGTCTAACCACTGTACCGCCTCTTTAAATATCGCTAAAGACGCATTTTCTTCCCTAGTACCATCATATTGTTGATTTTCAAACAAAACAGCGGTCAGACTTCCCCCATCACTCACAAGTTCCAATCGTCCAACCGGTGAATCATAATAGCACTTATAATCCATAAAAATGCCCCCTTTTTTCTAATCATACGCTTTAATTGTTACGGTAGAAAATATTTATACCTCAATGATTTAATTTTAAAAATAGTTGCCAATCACATTTATAGCTCACACTATGTCAGTAGTCACTTTGATTATTTCAGAAAAATAACGCACGATACAATCTAACCTCTTATTTTGTAAACCATATCTTAAATTAAAATATTGAAAATGCAATGGATCCTTAATATTTTATTAAACCTATATTTACTTATTAAAAATAACACACAATATTCATAAAGTTTTAAAAATATTCTGTTTTATCACCTATTATTAGTGGAAAAGTACAATTGCAATTGTTTATAGTTTGCATAACGCTTCAAAAGTAATTTCTTTTTTGTTTAGTTCAAAAAAATTTAGAGGTGATGTTAAATGAATAACGGTTTTTTCAATAGCGACTTTGATTCAATTTTTCGAAGAATGATGCAAGATATGCAAGGTTCAAATCAAGGTGGCAACAAAAAATACTATATTAATGGTAAAGAAGTTTCACCTGAAGAACTAGCGCAACTCACACAACAAGGTGGCAATCACTCTGCTGAACAAAGTGCGCAAGCTTTTCAACAAGCAGCACAAAGACAACAAGGGCAACAAGGCGGTAACGGCAATTATTTAGAACAAATTGGTCGCAACCTTACGCAAGAAGCACGCGATGGTTTATTAGATCCAGTCATTGGGCGCGATAAAGAAATTCAAGAAACTGCTGAAGTCTTAAGTAGACGAACTAAAAACAATCCTATATTAGTTGGAGAAGCTGGTGTTGGTAAAACTGCGATTGTTGAAGGTTTAGCACAGGCAATCGTTGAAGGAAATGTACCAGCAGCAATCAAAGATAAAGAAATTATTTCTGTAGATATTTCATCATTAGAAGCCGGAACGCAATATCGTGGTGCTTTTGAAGAAAATATTCAAAAATTAATCGAAGGTGTTAAATCTTCACAAAATGCCGTACTATTCTTTGATGAAATCCATCAAATTATCGGTTCAGGTGCCACAGGAAGTGATTCAGGTAGCAAAGGTTTATCTGATATTTTGAAACCTGCATTAAGTCGTGGAGAGATTTCAATTATAGGTGCAACAACACAAGATGAATATCGAAACAATATCCTTAAAGATGCTGCATTAACGCGCAGATTTAATGAAGTGCTTGTTAATGAACCAAGTGCTAAAGATACTGTTGAAATTTTAAAAGGTATTCGCGAAAAATTCGAAGAACACCATCAAGTAAAATTGCCAGATGACGTATTAAAAGCATGTGTTGACTTATCAATTCAATATATTCCACAACGATTATTACCAGATAAAGCAATCGATGTGTTAGATATTACAGCAGCACATTTATCTGCGCAAAGTCCAGCTGTCGATAAAGTTGAAACTGAAAAACGAATTTCTGAATTAGAAAATGATAAACGTAAAGCGGTAAGTGCTGAAGAATATAAAAAAGCTGACGACATTCAAAATGAAATCAAATCATTACAAGATAAATTAGAAAATAGTAATGGTGAACATACTGCTGTTGCTACAGTTCATGATATTTCAGATACTATTCAACGATTAACTGGTATTCCAGTTTCACAAATGGATGATAACGATATTGAACGTTTAAAAAATATTTCTAATCGTTTAAGAAGTAAAATCATAGGTCAAGATCAAGCTGTAGAAATGGTTTCACGTGCAATTCGCCGTAATCGTGCTGGATTCGATGACGGCAACCGTCCAATTGGTAGCTTCCTATTTGTCGGCCCTACTGGTGTTGGTAAAACAGAACTTGCTAAACAATTAGCAATAGATCTATTTGGTAATAAAGATGCACTTATTCGACTTGATATGAGTGAATATAGTGACACAACCGCTGTTTCAAAAATGATTGGTACAACTGCTGGTTATGTCGGTTATGATGACAATTCAAATACGTTAACTGAAAAAGTACGCCGTAATCCATACTCAGTCATTCTATTTGATGAAATCGAAAAAGCAAATCCACAAATTTTAACATTGTTATTACAAGTAATGGATGATGGTAATTTGACTGATGGTCAAGGTAATGTCATCAACTTTAAAAATACAATTATTATTTGTACATCAAATGCTGGCTTTGGCAATGGCAATGACACTGAAGAAAAAGATATTATGCATGAAATGAAAAAATTCTTCCGCCCTGAATTCCTTAACCGCTTCAACGGCATCGTTGAATTCTTACATTTAGATAAAGATGCATTACAAGATATCGTCAACTTATTATTAGACGATGTACAAGTTACATTAGATAAAAAAGGTATTACGATGGACGTTTCTCAAGATGCGAAAGATTGGTTAATTGAAGAAGGCTATGATGAAGAATTAGGTGCGCGTCCATTAAGACGTATTGTTGAACAGCAAGTACGTGACAAAATTACAGATTACTATTTAGATCATACAGACGTTAAACATGTGGATATAGATGTTGAGGATAACGAATTAGTCGTAAAAGGTAAATAACGACACTTTAACATATAACATATCAAAAATGAGCATCAGGTCGCCCGTACCTGTGCTCATTTTTTTAATTATTTCCCAGGAAAATGTTTTACTACCTGTTGTTCTGTACTACAACAATCGTTGTCTATTTCACAAGTGCCACATTTCCCTTGCTTAGAACGTTTGAAAAATTTAACCAATGTATAAAAAGCATATCCGAAAATCGCTAAAAATATCAAAATATTAATCATTACTGTCATTTCAACCACTCCTTAAACAAATAAATGTCCAACTTGATAAAAGATAAATGTTAAAACATAAGCAGTCAATAATGGATATACCACTGCGAGTACTGTCCATTTCCAAGAATATGTTTCCTTACGAATTGCTGCTACAGTAGAGACACATGGGATATAGAGCAATATAAAAATCATAAAGGCATACGCAGATAATGGTGTGAATTGATTTTGAATAACATGCACAAGCCCTGCATCACCTGATGAGTAAATAATTGCCATTGAACTCACAATAACTTCTTTTGCCAAAAATCCTGGAACTAGCGTTGCACCAGCTTGCCAAGTTCCAAACCCAAGTGGTTGAACTAACATTCCAAAGAAACTACCTACCATGTGTAAAAAACTGTCATTAATATTTACATTAATACCATGTGGACCAGCATAACTTAAAAGCCATATCACTACTGATCCTCCAAAAATAAATGTACCAGCTTTACGCACGAAGCCCTTAGCCTTTTCCCAAGTACTACGCCACAATGTTTTAATTGATGGGACACGATAAGTCGGTAATTCCACAATAAAGATTGCATTTTCATTTTTTAACACTGTCTTAGTAAGTACTGTGCTTACTATAAATGCCATGACAATACCTAACACATAAAGACTTAGTACCACTAACGATTGGTTTTCTTTAAAAAAGATGCCAACGAATAATGCATATACAGGTAATCTTGCTGAACATGACATAAACGGTGCAATTAAAATTGTTGTCAGGCGTTCTTTTTCATTTTCAATACTACGTGCAGCCATCACGCTTGGTACATTACAGCCAAATCCTATAATCATAGGTATAAATGACTTCCCACTTAATCCAAATGATTCCATGATGCGATCCATTAAAACAGCAATACGTGCCATATAGCCTGAATCTTCTAGTAATGATATAAAGAAAAAGAGCACAACAATTTGCGGTACGAACACTAATACGGAACCTACTCCTGCAATAATGCCATCAGTAATTAAATCTTGTAAAAACGGAATCAGTCCAAGATGGCTCATGACACTCTTAACGCTGTCAGTAAATGTACCTCCAATAAATCCGTCAAGTTGATCGGACAATGGCGTTCCTATCCATGTAAATGTCGTTTGAAAGATTAACCACATAATACCTAAAAAGATGGGTATGCCCAAAATCCTATGTGTTAATATCTTATCTATTTTTGTACTGAAAAATTGTTTATCTTCATCTGGATATGTCACAATATCTTGCAATAACATATCTATATATTGATTTCGAATACGTTCCATTTCGCCACGAATCGATGTACCATCTAATGTTTGTACTAAACGTTGACGAATCGTTAACAATTGATCTAATACTTTTACATTTAATTCCTCTTTAATTTGAACATTGTCTAAAAGGTATTGAATTGCAATAAATCTTGATTCATAGTTTGAATGCGTTGTTTCCGCCATAATAGCCCGACAAATATCACTAATGGCACTTTCAATCGTTTCGCCATAATTGAGTTTAAAATGTTGTTGCGGTCCTTCGCCTAAATATTTAATTTCACCAAGCAAGTAATCCGTTCCTTTACCTGTCCGAGCAACAACTGGGAAAATAGGTGTTTTCAATTTTTTCATCAATTTATGATAATCGATATATATACCACGCTTTGTTGCTACGTCAATCATGTTCAGTCCAATATACATTGGTTTATTTAATTCTAGTAATTGGATAGTCAATTGCATATTTCTTTTTAACTGACTCGCATCAATAATATTTATCATTCCTGTAAATTGATTGTTTAATAAATAATCCGTAACAATCGTTTCATCTACTGAAATTGGTGATAGATCATATGTACCTGGCAAATCAATTAATTGCCCTAAATGATGTTTTAACTTTCCTACTTTTTTCTCTACTGTTACGCCACTCCAGTTTCCTACATACTCGTAAGAGCCAGTCAACGCATTAAACAATGATGTCTTTCCGACATTGGGATTACCTAATATACAATAATTTTCCATCTGTCAGGCTCCTATTCTTCAAGTGCAATACAACATGCGTCGCAATGTCTAATGCTTAATTGTTGACCATTAATTTCAATGATACATGGCCCTTTAAACAAACATTTTTGCTTAATCTTTATTGTAGATCCATCTGTCAAACCGAATGCACTTAAGCGATAAAGCATGTTCATATTATTAATATCAATTTGTTTAATTCTATAAAGTTTATTCTTTTCACCATTTCTAACGTTTAACATACTATTTCTCACTCCTATTAGAAATAATAATCATTATCACTTAGAAATGATAACCCTTAAAATTATAGTGCGCAATACTTTCGTTAAATAAAATTCGTTTTTTATGTAAAAATTGTGACATTTAAAAAATATTGTATATGCATTAACCTATAACAAAAAAGTACCTCTGCTTTAAATGTGATGTGCACATTAAAAGCAGAGGTGTATATTTTCATTCATATCTTAATACAATTTAAACAGATACCAAGTTATGATTTGTCGCGTAAATTTTTTTCTAGTAATTGATTTAATTTTTCAATATTTTTATTCAACTGTTCTATATTTGTCGTTTGTTGTTGCGTATTTAAGTGATGTTTATTTTGGTAATCTACTAAGGCATCATGCAAGAACATTGGATTTGTAGATTGCTGTCTCACTTGTTGATATAATGCCATCGTTCTATTATCCAGTACAATTGTCTGAGTCTCGTCACGCAATTGTGAGCCTTTTGATACATGTGTATCTTGTTCGTGTACTTTAAACGTTGTATCGTACTTTTCATTATTATTTTCAACTTCAGATGTTTGCGATTCAACCGTTTTGTACTTTTCAAGTGCATGTCCTTCAATATCGACTCTTGGAATAATGCGATTTAACCATGCTGGTAAATACCATGAACCTTTTCCAAATAATTTCGTTAATGCAGGAATCAACATCATTCTAACAATGAATGCATCAAAGAGAACACCAAAGGCTAGTGCCATACCCATTGATTTAATCATGACATCTTCCTGGAACACAAAGGCAAAGAAGACACTAAACATGATTAATGCTGCCGCAACAATAACCGGACCACTTTCTTTCAATCCTACTTTTATAGAATAATCATTATTACCTGTTTTACTATATTCTTCATGAATTCGAGACATAAGGAAGACTTCATAATCCATCGCTAATCCAAATAAGATACCTATAGTAATAACCGGTAAAAATGCTAGCATTGGTCCTGTCGTTTCAATACCAAACAGACCTTTCATAAAACCATCTTGCATTACTAATGTTGTAAATCCTAGCGTTGCCATTAATGATAAGACAAACCCTAGTACTGCTTTTAAAGGTATTAGGATTGAACGGAAAACTATCATTAATAAGAAAAATGCTAATACAACAATGACTGATGCAAATAAAGGTATCGCTTCATTTAACTTCTTGGACATATCAATATTAATTACACTTTGTCCTGAAATTTCCGTTTTAAATCCATACTTATCTTGCGCATCTTTATTATAATCTCGTAAATCATGTACTAAGTCATTTGTACTTTCTGCATTAGGTCCATGTTTAGGTATCACCACCATCAATGCATATTCATTATCTTTACTCATTTGTGGCGGAGTAACTATATCCACATTTTTCTTATCTTTAATATCTTTATATACAGACTGTAAATCTTGTTGTAATCCTTGTGGATCATCCTTTTTATCTTTCACATTTATCAACATCGGAATTTGGCCATTAAATCCTTCACCAAATTTATCCGAGATAATATCGTAAGCTTTTTTCTGTGTAGAATCTGCTGGTTTAACACCGTCATCTGGAATACCAAGTCGCATATGACTAACTGGTATTGCAGCTGCTACTAATATGATTAAACCTAGTAATACTGCCGCAAGTGCATTTCCTGTAATAAATTTAGACCATGGCGTATCAATATCTTTTTTGAATTTAGACTGTAATTTATTCACTTTAATGTGTTTATGGAAAATGCTTATTAATGCAGGTAATAAAGTTAAAGCGCTAAGTACTGCAAAAACAACACTAATTGCCGAAGCAAATCCCATTACCGCTAAGAAGTCAATGCCTACTAATGATAAACCACATACTGCAATTACAACTGTTACGCCAGCAAAAATAACTGCACTACCTGCTGTTCCTACTGCAAGACCAATGCCTTTAATGTAATCTGTTTCAGTTTTCATAACTTGTCGGTATCTGAATAAAATAAATAAAGCGTAATCGATACCAACTGCTAGTCCAATCATTACGGCTAATGTCAGTGTGACATTTGGTATATCGAATGCATAAGTTAACAAACTGATAATACCTACACCAGAAGCTAAACCAATTAATGCACTTATAATTGGTAATCCTGCAGCAATAACTGAACCAAATGTAATTAATAACACAACAAAGGCAACAATAATACCAACTAATTCTGAATTACCGCCTATATCTGTAGATGTCATTCCTGTACCAGTTAACTCTGTTTGTACATTATGATTGTCACGTAAGTCTTTCAAATGACTTTTAACATTATCTCTAGAGTCATCTTTTAAAGATGTTTGACTAACGTCATATGTGATATCTGCAAATGCTGTTGATTTATCTTTACTAATTTGCTTATTTTCATAAGGATCTGATATTTTATCAATGTGCTTATCATCTTTTTTAATATCATCTAACGTTTTCTTAATATCTTTTGTAATACTCGGTTGTACAATCCCATCATCTTTAGTCGTCTTAAAGACCACACGAATTTGTGCCTTTTCACTATCTTGATTAAAATGCTTTTCTATTTTTTCATTTGTATCTAATGACTTTAATCCAGTCATTTTAATATCATTGTCAAATTTTGGTGCATTCGTAGCAATTGGTATAAATATCGCTGCTACAATCACTATCCATGCGATGAGTGCAGACCATTTGTGCTTTGCAATGAATGTCCCCATCTTGTATAAAAATTTTGCCAAAGTATTGCCTCCTTTTAAAATCAACGTTATAGTTTAACTATACAGTGTAGATTATTGTTAGATTATATTATCTATACCCTACCTCTTAAAGAATTAAATTTTAAAATTTGTATATTAAACTACACATTAAGGAGAAATGTAGATGAAAGAGACAGATTTAAGAGTTATTAAGACCAAAAAAGCATTATCTAGTAGTTTACTTCAATTGTTAGAGCAGCAATTATTCCAAACGATTACTGTCAATCAAATTTGTGACAATGCACTTGTGCACCGTACAACTTTTTATAAACACTTTTATGATAAATACGATCTTCTAGAATATTTGTTCAACCAATTGACTAAAGACTACTTTGCTAGAGATATCAGTGACCGTCTTAATCATCCATTCCAAACGATTAGTGATACGATTAATAATAAAGAGGATTTGAGAGAAATCGCAGAATTCCAAGAAGAAGATATCGAATTTAATAAAGTTCTGAAAAATGTTTGCATTAAAATTATGCACGATGATATCAAAAACAATAGAGATCGGATTGATATTGATAGTGACGTTCCAGACAATCTCATATTTTATATTTATGATTCGTTGATTGAAGGATTTATGCATTGGATTAAAGATGAAAAAATAGACTGGCCTGGCGAAGATATTGATAACATTTTCCATAGATTAATCAATATTAAAATCAAATAGTAGGTCAGTAACATATGTTCATTCACCTTAAATAACCAAAAAGATAACATGCACGTTATAATACGTGTCATGCTATCTTTTTTTGTTTTTAGTATGTTTATCTCTATTAAAATAACTGATATACATCACATAAATGATGAAGAAAAAAATAAATCCACTATCTAAATGACTTTGACTCAGTTGCTTAAATGACCAAATTGCTAATACAATTCCCATTATTATTGAAATAACGTATCTCACATTCTTATACCTATTATCCTTTTCTAAAAATATGGTTGCTATTACTTAATATTTAAAGTTATAAACAAAAAGAGCCAACCGCAATGGATGGCCCTTGTTCATTATGAAGCTTTAGAACATTTCTGAAACAACTTTTTGCTCTAAGAAATGTAATAAGTAGTCTGGACTACCTGTTTTAGCGTCTGTACCTGACATCTTGAATCCACCGAATGGATGATAGCCAACAACTGCTGATGTACAACCCCTATTAAGATATAAATTACCTACATCAAATTCATTAACTGCTTTAATCCAATGCTCGCGATTATTTGTAATCACTGCACCAGTTAAACCGTAATCTGTATCATTTGCAACCTCAATTGCTTCATCAAAGTTATTAACTTTCACAAAGCCAACTACTGGGCCAAAAATTTCTTCTTGCATAATTCTATCTTTAGATTTAAGTCCTGAAATGATTGTCGGTTCTACAAAGTAACCTTTTGAATCATCAGTACCGCCACCTTGTTCTAATTTACCTTCTTCTTTACCAATTTCAATATAATTTTTAATCTTATCGAATTGTTTTTTATTAATCACTGGACCCATATACGTATTGTCTACAGTATTGCCCAACGTTAATTCTTTTGTTAGTTTAATTGACTTTTCTAATACTTCGTCATAAACATCTTTATGCACAATTGCACGTGAACATGCTGAACATTTTTGACCTGAGAAACCGAATGCTGATGTAACAATAGCTTCTGCTGCCATATCTGTATCAATATTTTCATCGACTACAATCGCATCTTTACCACCCATTTCAGCAATCACACGTTTCAGGAAGTTTTGACCTTCATGAACAACAGCACTACGTTCATAAATTCTAGTACCTGTCGCACGTGATCCTGTAAATGTAACGAAGTGTGTATCTTTATGATCTACTAAATAATCACCAATTTCTTTTGGATCACCAGGAACAAAGTTAACGACACCTTTTGGTAATCCTGCTTCTTCTAAAATTTCCATTAATTTATAAGCGATATAAGGCGTATCTTCAGCTGGCTTTAACAGCACTGTATTCCCTGCAACTACTGGTGCCAATGTTGTACCAGCCATAATTGCAAATGGGAAATTCCATGGTGGAATTGTAACGCCTGTACCAATTGATTTGTAGAAATATTTATTGTGTTCACCTTCACGGTCAAGTACTGGCTTACCTTGCGCTAAGTCCATCATTGAACGCGCATAATATTCAATAAAATCAATACCTTCAGCTGCATCTCCAACCGCTTCATCCCATGGTTTACCTGCTTCATACACCATAATCGCTGCAATTTCTGCTTTACGACGACGAATAATTGCTGAAACACGTAACATAAGTTCTGCACGATCGTTAGCAGACCATGTTTTCCAAGATTTATAAGCTTCATTAGCTGCTTTAAATGCATCTTCAACATCTTCTTTTGTTGCTTTTGATGCATTTGCAATCACTTGTGATGTGTCTGCAGGATTGATTGATTTAATTTTGTCATCTTTAAAAATCTTCTCTCCATTAATCACTAATGGTATATCTTGACCTAATTCTTTTTCCACGTCTTTTAATGCTTGCTTAAACATATCCACATTTTCTTTGACTGAAAAATCGTAACCAGGTTCATTTTTAAATTCTACTACCATGTACACTTACCCCCTATAAATTTTGAAAGTGGTTTAACCCTTTGATTTAATGATATAACATCATTTAAACTCATTTTACTATGATTAAGGTTGATTTTGCAATCGCTTTCATTTATATAGGCTATACACCTTAACTTATAGGATTTCGCATATTTTTACTTGATGCTTTAGAGCTACAATGACACATTTATTTGTTATCAGTCTTTACCACAAAATTTTCCATCCGGATATTCATTATCAATCTCACGAATAACTTTACAAGGATTACCAACCGCTAAACTATTTGGCGGTATATCTTTGGTAACAACACTACCTGCACCAATTACACTACCTTCTCCAATAGTAACCCCAGGTAAGACTGCCACATGACCCCCAAACCAAGTATTACTTCCGATATTAATAGGTCCTGCTTTTTCAAAACCTTCATTTCTAAGATGAAAATTAAGTGGATGTGTCGCTGTATAAAATCCACAATTAGGGCCAATAAAAACATTATTGCCGATTGTAATTTGGCCACCATCCATAAAATAACAATTCGTATTGACATAGACATTTTTGCCCAGTTTAACGTTCCATCCATAATCGGTATCAAAAGGAATTGCAATTTCGACATGATCAGTCGTAGTTTGGAATAATTGGTCAATCAATCGTTTTCTTTTCTCTGTATCACTGGGTCTTGTATGATTTAATTCAAAGCAAACGTCTTTTGCTCGAGCACGTTCATCAATTAAATCTTGATCAAAGTTTGCGTCATACCACTCTTGCGCCAACATCTTTTCTTTTTCAGTCATTACGCCTTCCAACTCCTGATAAATTTATTTACTTGTTTAAATTTAATCAAAATGAGGCTCTTACATGCAACTAATATATAGTATATTAACGATTCCATAACTTATTTAGTAATTTTTTATCTACATACTTCTAAAGTAGTAGGGAAAATCAATACTCTAGACGCATTTATTTTTGAATTCAATAACGTACAATATCATTAAGAGAAATAAAAAAGGAGTATGATAGCGATGAGAATATTAATTACAGGCACAGTTGCTATCTTAATCATTTTAGGTTTAGTCAAAACGATACAAGACCAAGAAATGGCAAATGACTCAAGTCGTCACTTGTCGGATAACAAAGATGAAGATAAAGTCATCCATCTTAACAATTTTAAAAATTTACATGCGAAAGAATTTAACCCATCTGATTTCTTTTAAGTCACCAACGATATGCAAATCCAGAAGTCATTTAAGTTTTACCTTTCATTCATACATCCTTTAATATTATTTTCGACTTCTTTTAATATAGATGATAGCGGGAGAGATTGTTGTGCAATACATGTACAGCAGTCTCTCTTTTTTATTTTTAAAGCAAAAAATTAAAACACAACGATTGACTTACATACCTATAGGGGGTACATTAGACGTGTAACAATGAATCACAGGGAGGCAATAATGTGGCTAATACGAAAAAAACAACGTTAGATATCACTGGTATGACTTGTGCCGCATGTTCAAATCGTATCGAAAAGAAACTGAATAGACTTGATGACGTTAATGCCCAAGTGAATTTAACTACAGAGAAAGCAACTGTTGAGTATAACCCTGATCAACATGATGTCCAAGAATTTATTAATGCTATTCAACATTTAGGTTACGGTGTCGCTGTAGAAACTGTCGAATTAGACATTACAGGCATGACTTGTGCTGCATGCTCAAGCCGTATTGAAAAAGTTTTAAATAAAATGGACGGCGTTCAAAATGCAACGGTCAATTTAACAACAGAGCAAGCTAAAGTTGACTATTATCCTGAAGAAACAGATGCTAATCAGCTTATCACTCGCATTCAAAAATTAGGTTATGATGCAGTAGTTAAAGATAATAACAAAGATCAAGCGTCGCGAAAGACGAAAGAGCTTCAACATAAATTAATAAAATTAATCATATCAGCGGTACTTTCACTACCACTATTAATGCTAATGTTTGTACATCTCTTTAATATGCATATACCATCAATATTCATGAATCCATGGTTCCAGTTTATCTTGGCTACACCAGTTCAATTTATTATTGGATGGCAATTTTATGTAGGCGCATATAAAAACTTAAGAAACGGTGGCGCCAATATGGATGTACTTGTTGCTGTTGGTACAAGTGCAGCATATTTTTATAGTATTTATGAAATGGTACGTTGGCTTAGTGGCGTAACAACACAACCGCATTTATATTTTGAAACAAGCGCCGTACTTATTACCTTAATTTTATTCGGTAAATATTTAGAGGCTAGAGCGAAATCTCAAACTACAAATGCACTAGGCGAATTATTAAGTTTGCAAGCTAAAGAAGCACGTATTTTAAAAGATGGAAATGAAATCATGATTCCTTTAAACGATGTACGCGTTGGAGATACACTTATTGTTAAGCCTGGTGAAAAAGTTCCTGTCGATGGCACAATTATTAAAGGTGTAACTTCAATTGACGAATCTATGTTAACAGGTGAATCTATTCCTGTTGAGAAAAATGTTGAAGATACTGTAATTGGTTCAACGATGAATAAAAATGGCACAATTACAATGACAGCAACAAAAGTCGGTGGCGACACTGTGCTAGCAAACATCATTAAAGTTGTCGAAGAAGCCCAAAGTTCTAAAGCACCAATTCAGCGATTGGCTGATATTATTTCTGGCTATTTTGTTCCAATTGTAGTAGGTATTGCATTATTAACATTTATCGTGTGGATTACTTTAGTTACACCAGGTGCATTTGAGCCTGCACTTGTTGCAAGTATTTCGGTTCTAGTGATTGCTTGTCCGTGTGCATTAGGACTTGCTACACCAACATCTATTATGGTGGGTACTGGTCGTGCCGCTGAAAATGGTATTTTATTTAAAGGTGGCGAATTTGTTGAACGTGCGCACCAAATCGATACTATCGTTTTAGATAAAACTGGCACGATAACAAATGGCCGTCCAGTCGTGACCGATTATCATGGTGACGATCAAACTTTACAACTACTTGCTACTGCTGAAAAAGATTCTGAACATCCGTTAGCAGAAGCTATTGTAAATTATGCTAAGGACAAACACTTACAATTATCTGAAACAACAACTTTTAAAGCAGTGCCAGGTCATGGTATTGAAGCAACGATTGAAGCTCATCATATATTAGTTGGCAATCGTAAATTAATGGCTGAAAATGATATTAGCGTACCTATGCATATTTCTGATGACTTAACACGTTATGAACAAGATGGTAAAACTGCTATGCTCATTGCTGTTAACCACTCACTGACAGGTATCATTGCTGTTGCAGATACTGTGAAAGATCATGCTAAAGATGCCATTAAACAGTTACACGATATGGGTATTGAAGTTGCCATGTTAACTGGGGATAATAAAAATACTGCTCAAGCGATTGCCAAACAAGTTGGTATTGATACAGTTATTGCTGACATTTTACCCGAGGAAAAAGCTGCACAGATTGCCAAATTGCAGCAACAAGGTAAGAAAGTGGCTATGGTAGGTGACGGTGTGAATGATGCACCTGCATTAGTTAAAGCAGATATCGGTATCGCCATTGGTACAGGTACAGAAGTCGCAATTGAAGCAGCTGATATCACTATTCTCGGTGGCGATTTAATGCTGATTCCTAAAGCAATTTACGCAAGTAAAGCAACCATTCGCAATATTCGCCAAAATCTATTTTGGGCATTTGGTTATAATATTGCCGGTATCCCAATAGCTGCATTGGGCTTACTTGCGCCATGGGTTGCTGGTGCTGCGATGGCACTAAGTTCTGTAAGTGTTGTGACAAATGCACTTAGATTGAAAAAAATGCGCATAGAACCACGTCGCAAAGATGCCTAAATTCTTTAATAATGAAGTATTTGTTGGTACTTCGTAGGTGGGCTAGCGATTGGCTATATTGTGTGAACGTAATGTTGTGGTTTACAGTTGGGCCTTCGCTCCAACTGCATATATAGTTACACTTTTCGCCTGGCGAATTAGTGTATCTTACCTAATAGCTTCGCCTATTAGGTTCCATCATTATTTTCCAAATAATAAGCACACTGTGGTTTACAGTTGGCGCTTCGCTCCAACTGCATAAGAGCCACTAATTATTATAAATAATAAGTGGCTCTAAAAGGAGGTGAATGCTATGTCACAAGAAATTTTAAATGTTGAAGGTATGAGCTGTGGTCACTGCAAAAGTGCAGTTGAATCTGCATTAAACAATATTGACGGTGTCACTTCAGCTGAAGTTAACCTTGAAAATGGCCAAGTAAGTGTTCAATATGATGACAGTAAAGTTGCTGTATCTCAAATGAAAGACGCGATTGAAGACCAAGGTTACGATGTCGTTTAATTAGGCAATTTTCAACACATCAAACGCCAAATCAAAAAATCGAACTGATGAGAAACCCAACACTCCAAATTATCTCATCAGTTCGATTTTTAATTTACTCTTAACTTAGTATCCCCAGTCTGCAATACATCTAATGTCGCATCTAATGCATCTACGATTAGATTTTCGACGGCAGCTTCAGTATAAAATGCAATATGTGGCGTCAATATAACATCTTCCCTGCCAATCAACGACTCTAGCAATGGATCATTCAAAGGTTTGCCCCTTTGGTCACTTGGGAAAAGTTTGCGTTCATATTCATACGTATCAAGTGCGGCACCCTTAATCAAGCCGTTATCCAATGCATCAAGTAATGCTTTAGTATCTACTAAAGAGCCTCTTGCACAATTGACAAATACTGCCCCCTTTTTAAAATGTTCAAACAATTTAGCATCAAATAAGTAATGATTATATTTCGTTGCAGGTACATGTAACGTCACGATATCTGCATCTTCAATCGCTTCCTCAATCGTGTCTTTGTATTCTACATATGTTGCGACTTTAGCATTTGGAAACGGATCATATGCAACCACTTCACTTTGATATCCATTAGCAAAGATATCAGCCACTACACGCCCAATACGTCCAGTTCCAATAACGGCAACTTTTAAATCTTTAATAGATTTCGATAAAATAGACGGTTCCCATCTAAAATCATGCTCTCGCACTTTCGTTTGAATTTGATTAAAATGACGCACAAGATTAATAGCTTGGTTCACAGCAAACTCTGCAATAGAATTCGGGGAGTATGAAGGCACATTTGACACAATCAAATTATATTTATTCGCTAAGTCTAAATCATATGTATCAAATCCAGCACTTCGTTGTGCGATTTGTTTAATTCCTAACTCATTTAATCGTTTATAAACTTGTTCTGATAATGGTATTTGTTGTGACAATGATAACCCATCATAGCCTGCCACAGTTTCAACATTAGCATCTGTTAATGCATCTTTCGTAATGTCTACCTCGACCTGATGCTTTTCTGCCCATGCATTAATGTAAGGCATATCTTCATCACGTACACTCATTATTTTAATTTTTGTCATTTTAACATCACCCTTAACTTAATTAATGATATAAATATGCTAAATCTGTTAACCTTGTTGCCGCTTCATCTAATTGTTGATTATCTAACGCCAGAGATATTCTAACGTAATGATTACCGTTTTCTCCAAATGGTTTTCCCGGTGCGACAAGTATAGATTTCTCTTTCACTAAAAATTGTTCAAATTGCTCGCTGTCATACCCAGGAGGTGTTTTCAGCCATGCATATATGCCTCCTTTGGCGTGTACAAATGGCAAATGCGCCTTTCTAAGCATTGCTTCAAACCGATCACGACGTGCTTTAAACACATTGCTTTGTTCTTCTAAAAAATCATCATAATTATTTAAAGCGTATACTGCGGCATCTTGTAATGCGCCAAACATCCCAGCATTTGTATGTGTTTGATATTTTTTCAAAGCTTGAATCATATCTTTATTACCAACTGCAAAACCGACTCTAAACCCTGACATGTTATAACCTTTAGACAATGAATATATTTCTATTGCAACGTCTTTTCCATTTTCCGAGGAGAGTATACTTGGATTTTTAGCATCGAATCCGAAAGCACCATAAGCAAAATCATGCACAATTTTAATGTCTGTACCTTTAAACCTTGCAATTGCTTCATCAAATACTTCCTTCGTAGCTGTGGAACCAGTTGGATTATTAGGATACGTTAAATATATTAGTTTTGTTTTTTCTAACACTTGGGAATCAACTTGCGACCAATCTGGCAAATAATGTGGTGGTTCTAAATTAAGTGGCACTGGCTTTCCATCAGCTAAAAGTACTCCTGCCAAGTAATCTGTATAACCCGGATCCGGTAGTAACACGTAATCTCCTGGATTAATGACACAAGTTGGTACTGCAACCAGACCATTCTTTGTACCATATAAAATACATACTTCTTCTTCCTTATCCAACGTTACATCATATTGTCTTTGATAAAAATCTACAATAGCTTGTTTGAATGACTCTTTGCCATGAAAAGCGCCATACTTTTGATTTTCCGGAATATGTAACGCCTCAGCAAAATGATTAATAATACCTTGAGGTGTGGGCCCATCTGGAATACCAACTGCCATATTAATTAATGGTAATGGACCATGTTCAATTTTACGCCCCATTGTTTTACCAAAATAGCTGTCAGGTATACCCGCTAATTTATTTGAAATCATCATATCCACTCCTCCAACAATAAATAAACTTTCAAATCACACTTTGATTTTACGCCTATTTTGAACTTTTCATTTTTAAAGGCAGGTAGTTACTATAAAATTGTAAATTACGTAATCATAGCGACTGATTGTTTCTGTTCTTACCATATCAAATGAATTTATTATCATTTTAGGTATCTACATTATTATTGTCAATATTATGAATTTTCTGATTAATAATGTATTAATCTTTATCACTCAAGTCTCGCGAATGCCACTCACTTAAAGTATAACGCCTATTAAGGTACGTATTCAATCGCGAACCCCAACAGGCGTTATTCAATGTTACATTAAACTTATCAATCGCATACATATTGCATTATGCCTTTTATGTTCCCGTATACTTTTCTCAACATTCTCTTAGACTATTCTCTTATATACCCTTATCAATATCTTTAATTATCTCATCTACAGTAATCTTCGCACTCGTTAAAACTATTGGAACGCCTGCCCCTGGATGCGTGCTTGCACCTGCAAAATATAAATCTTTATAGTTCTGAGATACATTTTGCGGACGATAATAATTACTTTGCGCTAAAGTTGGCATTAAACCAAATGCCGAACCATATTTTGCATGATATGTTTGCTCAAAATCATTCGGCGTAAAGATGGTTTCCGATATAATATGAGAACGTATATCTTCAAATACTTCAATTGTTGCTAATTTACGATAAATAACATCCTTTATTTCGTCTGTTAATGCTTCATCTGACCAATCGATTCCGCTACCTGTTTTAAGTTCTGGTGTTGGCATTAACACATAAATACCAGTTTTCCCTTCTGGTGCAAGAGATTTGTCAGCAACCGCAGGAACATAGACATAAATAGAAGGATCATGCGATAATCGTCCTTCAAATATTTCTTCAATGTTTCCTCTAAAATCATCTGAAAAAATGACATTATGTAGTCTAACTCGGTCTGTAACATCAATATCTATACCGATATACATTAAAAATGCTGAACAAGAGTAATCTAACTTTGCAATTTTATGAGGTGGATATTTTTTTACAGGTGCAAAATCTGGCATTAATGATTCCGCAGCATAAGGAAAATCAGCCGTGCATAAAATTTTGTCGAATCTTTGTATGTCACCATTCACTTTTATAGCATCTGCACGTTTAAATTTAGGATCAATGATAATTTGTTCAATTTCTGCATCAAGTTCTATATGAACACCTAAATCTTTATTCAATTGGGCTAGCCCTTGAGCCATGCCGTACATACCGCCTTTAATAAAATGCACACCAAACATCATTTCAATCATAGGTATAATCGAATATAGTGATGGACCACGTTTGGGGTCAATTCCAATGTACAGTGTTTGAAAGGCTAACAGTTTTTGTATTTTTTCATTATCAATGTACTGCTCAATTAATTGATCTGCATGATTTAGAGTTTTTAATTTAGCTCCTTGTATTAGAGACGTCATATTATAAAAATCACTAGGTTTGCGATACGTTCTTTCTAAGAAATAGCGACGTGCAATTTCATACTTTTTATACACGTCAGTTAAAAAGGACATAAACCCGTGTGTAGAACCAGGTTCTATACTTTCTAGCATCTGTTGAAGTTCCGCTAAATCTGTTGGCACTGTAATACGATCATCACGATCAAAATACACATCGTAAATATAGCGTAATTGCTTCAATTCAATATAATCTTCATAATTTTTACCACACGCTGTAAAAACATCTTTATATACATCTGGCATCATGACAATTGTAGGCCCCATATCAAATCTAAACCCATCTTTCTTCAACTGATTCATCCGTCCGCCTACATGGCTATTTTTTTCGAAGATAGTCACTTCATTCCCTTGAGAAGCAATACGTGCTGCCGCTGCTAATCCTGTGACACCTGCACCGATAACTGCAATTTTCATTATTCAACCACCTATACTTTATGATATTTACTATTTATTTCATGAAATAAATCTGCCTTTTTCTTTTTATCGACAAAAACACGATCATGTAATGTATAGTTTGCTTGTCGTACTTCATCTAATATTTCAATATATATACGCGCTGCTAATTCTATGATTGGTTGTGCCTCTATACTAAATACTTTAATTTGATCCATCACATCTTGGAAGTCTTTTTCTGCTATAGCTGCATAATATTCCCATAAGGCAATATAACGTTCATCAATACCCTTATGATATACTTCTGCAATATCAACTTCATATTGATTCAATCGCTGTTTACTAAAATAGATACGTTCATTTTCTAAATCTTCACCAACATCTCTTAATATATTAATTAGCTGCAGCGACTCCCCAAGTCTTCTAGCGACATCATATGTCTGTTGTGTTGTACAATCACTTAAAATAGGTGTTAATACTTCACCGACTGTACCAGCAACACCATAACAATATTCGAATAATTCAGTGTCCGTTTCAAACATTGTAAAATGTTGGTCCTTATACACCGTGTCGATTAAATTGTAAAAGGATTGAAAAGCAATTTGATTGTGCTGTGCAACATACTGAAGTGCTAACATGATACGACGATCACTTTGAAAGTGATGATGCTCCAAAGGGTGTTTCTCGATAATTTGTATGTCTTCTTTTATTTGATTTAAAAATTGAATATCACCATAAACGTCAATACTGTCATCAATCTTTCGACATACAGCATAAATTGCCCAAACCGCTTTTCTTTGATTCTTTGGTAATAAATCAAATGCATATGAAAAGCTTTTTGAATGTTTCTTCATGATTTTATGACAATACTTAAAATTCATATCCATCATTGTCATATTAATCCTCCTAAATAGTTATGCCATCATTTAAACTTATTTTTCTTTTGTTAATTGATATTGACGACCTTTCCACTCAACTACACCGTTAAAATGTGTTTGTTTCCAAGACTTAATGAAAGTTTTAATGAAAAATAGAAACAATAACGGATGACATAGCATTAATAAATTAGAAAATCGCCCGACTCTTCGATGCAGATAAATAAATTGTGTAGTATAGCTCAAGTAAAGTGTCAACATTTTCCCTACAGACATTTGGCGATACTTTAAACTAAGGCATAGTCCTATAATGCTCGCAATAGAACCAAGCAACCACAAAACAATTGTTGTCATAATCATAGGTTTAGTTCCACTAGCACCAGTTGATAAATGCTTCGTCCAACCTTCTTGTAATGACTTGAATCCTTCTTGGTACATACGGAATGCGACAAATGGAAACCCTTCATAAACTGTTACGGGCAATGATTGAGAAGCATATGCATTTCCTAAAGCAAATCCTTCAATAATATGCTGGTTGGCATTTTTATGACCGTCAGTTGTGTAATAATCCGTTTTATTTGTTAATGTCACAGGACCAAACGCATGCTGGTTAGTCTGACCGTCGTCTAAAGTAGAAAATACATTCATACCAACAACAGTCATTAAATTAAATATCGCTGAAAATCCTTCATAGCAGCGCTTTGTTATATGATAAGGCTGTACACTTAACAACCCTTTTTCATTTTGTAATTGATACTGATAAATCAACGTTTCAACAGCATCTTCCCTTAAAAACGTCACATCAGCATCTACAAAAGCAATAAGTTCCGTACAAGAATAAGTCACACCTTGATAACAGGCATGGGATTTTCCATACCACTTTCCGCCAGTATCATCAATAACATCATATACTCTAGCACCATAAGAACTTGCTATATTTGCAGTTTGATCTGTAGAACCATCATTCATAACAATAATATCTACAGGAACGTGCTGTTGTTGTATAGAATCTAGTAAATGACCTATTCTATTTGCTTCATTTCTAGCCGGAATAATAATTGTTAATGCTTTATGATTGAAGTTCAGCGTTTTTGCCTTTAGCTGATGTCGACGATTAAACATCAATGCACCACACGCCATAGACATGGTCACTATTACTGTTAATATTCGTGATAACCATTTCATAGATATCACTTCCTATTCTTCGCTTCTCGAGCGTTTATTTTGTCTGCTACTTGCTGTCCACTTAAGGTAACCATTGGCATACCACCGCCGGGATTTACTGAACCACCTACAAAGTATAAGTTTTCAAAATACTGGCTTTCTTTAGGAAATTTAAAGCCTTTATTTTTATTTTTATCTGCAACAACACCATATATTGCACCACGATTTGAACGATAATTTTTTTCGATATCTTCTGGCGTCCAGACATCTTCATAAATAATATGCTTTCTTAAGTCAGTGAGCCCCATTTTTTCTAATTTATCCAAAATTTTAGTCCTAAACTTCGCATAATCTTTAGTTGTAAAAGGTTGATCTTGAATATATGGAATATGCGGTAATACTTTTATATTTTCATATCCTACTGGCGCTTGTGTGTCATCAGTTTTATTCGTATTCACTAGATAAATAGTTGGATCATCTGGCAATACCTTATCATGAAATACTTGCTGATAATTGTGCTGAGCATTTTCCGAGAAAAAGAAATTATGATGTGATAATTGAGGATATTGACGATCAACACCTAAATGCATCACATAACCTGAACTTGCTGGTTCAAATTCATACTCTAATTTATTTAATCGTTGTGCATCAAGGTGAAGTAAATATTTATACGTAGGTATGACTTCCATATTCGAAATAATATAATCTGCCCTCACAAACTCACCTGTATGTAACCTGACTCCAGTAGCGCGTCCATGATACGTTTTAATATTGTCCACACGTGTACCTGTATGAATTGTGACGCCTTCTTCACGGGCTAGCCTTTCTAAAGCATTAGCTAAATGATGGATACCACCTTCTACATACCAAAGCCCTTGCTCTTGTTGCATATGGAACAACATAGATAATACGGCAGGTGCATCGTATGATGAAGAACCTACATATTTAATAAAATAACCTAACATCTGTCGTAAGTACGGGTTTGAGATACGCTTGTCTATGGCCTGTTGCATAGTATGGGCATAATCATAATTAATAAGTGCAGTGACGGGTCCATGATATTTAATAATTTGAGAAAGTGTATCTAAACCACGCTTAAAATATCCTTCTTCAGTGATACGATCTATTTGCTTTGTGTAATTCAAATAATTTTGCAGTTCCTCTATATCCTTTTTAGACAATATCGCATTATGCTGACTTGTCTCTTTAATACCTTCATATAAATCAATGGTCGTTCCATCTGGGAAAAAGCTTCGCCATTGATGTGGCAATCTTTTGATAGTAACATAATCTGACATTTGCTTTTGACTATATTTGAATAAATTTTCAAAAATATAAGGCATCGTTAGAATCGACGGTCCTAAGTCAAAACCAAAGCCATGACTTTCATGACGATTTACCTTACCTCCAATATGATTATTTTGTTCATATAATGATACTGAATAACCACTTTGTGCCATTCGAATTGCTGCAGAAATTCCACCTAAACCGCCACCAATAACGATAATATGCTTAGTCATGACGCTCACCTCTTTGTTTTAATACGCGTAGTAGTTGCGTTAACCTCGGTCGATTATATCGTTGCACAATAATGATTGGAAAATTAGCTATGATTGCATAGAAAATATTTATATACCTTACTAAACGAGAGGCTTTATTGAATATTATGACTGGTAATATCGATATCCAATGAATCAATTCTGCCCGTTTGGTCTCGATAATCATTTTTTCTACTGAATAAATATTTATTTTCATCAAATGGCGCTGATCATATATATTTTGATTAAACTGATGACCATCTAAAATCTTATGCTTCCAGCTTTTTACATTGAACCAGTGTTGCCAAATCTGTCCTTCATTTTCAAAGTTAAATGATTTAAATATTATATGCCTCTGACGAAAGTACTTGTCAGGTATTTTTGTACCTAAATTAGCTATACTCATTTGGAAAATCAACCAATACAGACTACATAAAAACGCTATTTTGATATATTTTTTCATGATTTTCATTTAAAATGAATCACTCTCAATCATACTGAAATTGTATTAATTACCATTTATTACTAACTTCCCTAAAGATTAGCTAATAAACCGCTATCATTTAAAATTGAACAAAAAAAACGCCAACCTCCTCTTTTTAGAGAATATTGACGTCACTTAAATAAACTTTGACTAATGGATGAAGTTATATGAACCTGCTTGGCTTGCAGAAATAGTACGTGATGTTACGACACCTGCACCGTGACCATAGTTCATTTCAGAAACACGTACTGAACCATTGCTATTCACGGCCTCAACATAAGCTACATGTCCATAGTAACCTTGTGTTGTTTGCATGATTGCACCAGCTTTAGGAGTATTATTTACTGTATAACCCGATGCTGCAGCTGCACTAGCCCAATTATTGGCATTGCCCCATGTTGAACCAATTTTTCCACCAACACGATCAAATACATAATAAGTACATTGACCTGATGTGTATAAATTCCTTCCTGATGCATATCCATTTGATATTGAACGACCATTTGAAGATGGTGCTACTGTTGAAGTAACGTGAACGTTGTTACTTGTAGTGCTATAGCTTGCACCTGATCCACCAGTATGATAGTAATTTGAAGATGCTTGGTTATTATATGTGTAGTTGTTATATGAATAGTTACTGCTTTGATATGAACGATTATAGTTATTGTAGTTATTATAGCTATAATTATTATATGAATTATTGTAAGTATTATAGTTATTGTAGTAATACGTATTGTTTTGTTCTAATTGACTCGGATTCCAATTTCCCGTCCAAGTATAATGATAATTACCTTGAGCATCAATTGTGTACGTATAGCTGTATGATTGTGCATCATTAGGATTATACCCATTGTTATTTTGTTCTGCGGCTTGTGCGTCATGTCCTGCGAATGCAATAGTTGCAAGTCCTGCTGTAGCAATAGTAGCTGTAACGATTTTTTTCATAATTAAATATCCTCCCAATAATCAAAACACTCTATACATATAGTCATTAGCGACTCAATTATTTTAATTTTTTTATTTTTTAATCTGCAAATAATTATAACTTTTATAGTTTTGCGACATGACAAACTTTAACATAGATTATACGTCCTGTGTGCTTTGTTATCGTATTGTAACCTGTTCATAATAATGGCACTTTGACTGTAATATCCAAAGTAAAATGCCTACAATATTTTTAAAGACTGCCAATATAGGATTTGAGTAGCAAAAAAGCACTAAACTCATTGAAAAATACTTGCTTTTTACAACTAAATGTCATTAGCAATGTAATAATTTCAAAGTTTAGTGCTTTAAGTTATTTTTTATTTGTCGAGTGCGTTTCCATTGTTTTTACAATCAAATCTGTCAACGCTTTACTACCTGGATATTCCAAGTGAATACCATCATATGCAAAATACTCAGGATGACCTGCTGAAGCTTTATACCAATCCACTAGATGTACATTGGAACGCTTTTCAGCTACTTCGTAAATTAATTTATTTATTCTACCTTCATAATTTCTAGGTACTCTAATAGAAACTAGATAAATATCTGCTTTTCCAAAACTATCTAATAGTTCATTTAATTGATCTTTAGTAAAGTCACCATTTGTACCAAGTTCAACAACCACTTTTTGACCTTTTTTAGCATAGTCCTTATATTGTGATTTCACAATCGGTGTTGCATCAACAAGTTGTCTACCAACCTTACCATCAATTTGTGCATTTGGTATCTTCTTAGTAAAGACATTACCAATATCTACCATTACTGAATCCCCAATTAATAACGGAGATGACTTCGTGATATCCTCTTTACTATTAGCTTTTTGCTTATCATCTTGCTTAGCTTTATCTTTTTTATCTATTTTTTTCTTAGTTGTTTTAAATTCTGTTTTCTTCTCTTTTTTCTGCGTTTCATGTTGCTTACCTAACGCATCGAACTGTCCAGCTAACACCGTGATAGATGGAATCAATAATAAGATAACTAATACTGTTCTTATAAATTGACCTTTCTTTTTAGGTAAAAATGTAAATGCTTTAAATCCATTTTTACGTATTGGTGTTTCAATAAAGCGATAAGATATTTCAGCCATTAAAGCTGTTAATAAAATCTCTATAACATAAACATAAGCCGGTATTTGCCCTTGTACATAATAACTATTCATAAATACTATGATAGGATAATGCCATAAATATAAACTGTATGAACGTTTACCTATAATTAAAAATGGTTTCATGCTTAAAAATCTGGCAAATAAACTTGAAGGATGAACCGCAATCGCAATAATGAATAATGTTACGAAAGAAATAATATAAAATCCACCATTATATATCCATTGATCTTGGTCTCCAACGATAAAGAATAACGTCATCAGTACCGCAAAACCTGATATACCGATGATGTCTAATGAGGCAACAACCTTTTTAGAAATATCTTTTTTCAAAGCAAAAGGTGGCCATATAAAAGCTAAAATACATCCAAGTAATAACGTCTGCAATCGAGTATCTGTACCGAAATATACACGTGAATTATCTCCAGTGACTAAATGAATTACCATCATAAGTCCTAATGAAATAAGAGATACAACAAATAGTGTTTGAATGATATTTCTTGGTTTAAATCTATGTAATAAGAAAGTGATAACCAATGGGAAAAACAAGTAAAATTGTTCTTCGATGGCTAATGACCATAAATGTTTTAGTGGCTCAATAGCAAACTGGTTAAAATAGTCTACATTCTGTGAGATGTACCACCAGTTTGATACATAGAATATAGCAGCAATCGCATCTCGCTTCATCTGTATAATTAAATCTGGTTTGAATATTAGTGTAAACGTAAGTACTACACATATTAAAAACAATACTGCCGGAATTAATCGTTTTAATCTTCGTTTCCAAAACTCTAATAAATCAATTTTCTGTGTTCGATAATATTCACTAATTAACAAACTCGTTATTAAATACCCTGAAATAACGAAGAATGTATCTACCCCTAAGAATCCTCCACTTAACCACTGTGTATTCAGATGATAAATTAGAATCCCTATAACTGCGAATGCTCTTAACCCATCTAACCCTGGTAAGTATCGCGGGGAATACATTTTTTCTAAACGTTTAAAGTCTTTTGTATCCATGTTAATAAACGCCCCATTTATTTTTCTCTATTTTGTAGCATATCACAATATTTTTAAAAATAACATATAGTACTGATTTTTATTAATTGATTTAACCCTTAATTAACATGATTTTTAATTTTTTATTAAATAGCAAGCAATCCTTAGAATTAATTTTACAACTGCAAATCACTTAAAGATTAGTCATTTTTACTACATAACATAGATTATCATAGATTCTTAAATTTTTAACGAAATAACCGTCATTTTCATTATATTTTTACAAAAAAAGGTTCCTTTTATATTTTATTCATCCTACTTTTACACAATTATTTAAATATGCTATTCAAATTTTACTTTTTCAAAACTTCTATAAAGAATAAATTAACATGTATTGAAAACAAAGTGAAATGCAGCTTATCCTCTAATTTAAATCAAACGATATATCACGTCAGCCTTTATATTTAAACGCTATGTGCCACTTTTAAAATGAATATTACTAAGATTGTCATATCAATTATTCATTGATTCGAATTAATCTTTTAAATTTCTGTAATAAAACCTATTATCTACATCTAATTTAGGAAAACTACTTGGTAAATCTTCCTTATTAATTTCACGGAAGCCATTATTAGAATAAAAATACTGTGCACTAATAAATTTATCAATTGTTCCTAAATAAATGCTATCGATATTTTGTTCTTTACATGTCATTATAACTCTATCTAAAAGTTTTTTACCTATTTTTAAATTCCTGTAACTTTCATCAACAAACATTTTTTTAAGTGCAGACATATTATTATCTAGTCTAATCAAACCTATAGTACCAACAATATTTTGATGATTGTTTATTGCAAGCCAAAATTGACCTCCGCTATTCAAATAATTATGTTCGATGTTTTCCAAATCAGGTTGATCATTCCTATCAATATTTATATTAAATTCATTTTTTTGAATCGATAAAATAAATTCGATTAACTCTTCCTTATAAGAACTATTATATTCAATTATGTTTATAGCCATTTTTATCTCCTTTTTCATTTAATTTAATCATAAAATGCGCGTTTAGTTTGTATCTAGTGTACTCAATACAGCCTCAAATGAAGCTTCATTCCACTTGTCACTTAATAGAGACAAGTATTTTAGCAGTAATATAATAAATTTCACTAACTTCAATATCCACTTTTTAAGAAATGTATTTTTGATTAATAAAAAAACTCTCCCCAATTTCTATGGGAAGAGCTATATATTTAATGTCTAAACATTACTTTTATTAATTATGAAGGAATTAGAATCCCCAAGCGCTTAAACCTTGAGCGTTGTAAGCTTTAACAGCTGCGTTGATTTGTTGGTCAACAGTACCTGTTGGACCCCAACCTGGCATAGTTTGGAATAAACCTGAAGCACCTGATGGGTTGTAAGCATTTACTTGACCATTTGATTCACGAGCGATGATTGCAGCCCATGTAGAAGCTGAAACACCAGTACGTTGAGCCATGATTTGAGCTGCTGATGAACCAGTAGCACCTGCAGTATTACCATTGCTTAATCTCACTGAACTTGAAGTAGTTGAAGTGCTGTAGTTATGGTAAGTTGGAGCTGAAACAGCTGCAACGTTTGAGTTACTTGATTGTGCATTGTAGCTTACTGATTGTACATCTGAACCTTGGTTGTATGAAGTAGTGTAGTCTGCACCTGCAACGTTTGAGAAACCAGCAGTTTGACCATTAGCTGCTTCATAGCTCCATGACCATGTAGTACCATTTGAAGTAAAGTTATATTGGAAACCATCTTTTACAAAGTGGATGTCATATGCACCATCTTTGATTGGAGCTGCATTTAATTGATCTTGGTGATTGTGTGCTAAGTCAACTAAGTGTGCTTGATCAACGTTTACTTCAGCAGCGTGTGCTTCATGTCCTGTGCTTGCTGCGTAACCTGTTACACCTAATGCCACTGCTAATGATGATGCCATAATTGTCTTTTTCATAGTAAAAAATCCTCCAGTAATAATTGTAAGTTTATGTTTTTAGTAATTATATTTTGAATTTGAATGTCGTAGCGCAAGTTTAAAATGTCTTTTATTTCTTTCAACGGTAATCACTATATCATAAAAAAGCAGCTAGTAAATTACACTTCCATTACAAAACATTACAATATCGAGTGTGATTTGTAATGTTGAAATATGGTTGTTTTATACTGTAATGAGAAATATAACTCTTTTTGAATCTTATTTATTCTTGAAATAGCAAGAAAAACATAAGTTTTTTACTATATTTAGCTCAACTATTACAGCTTTCGTAATATTACAGATTGTATTTTTATTACATTGCTGTAATATTATTGACATCAAAAACAGTCATTTTTGATGAATCACATCCAATTAAAAAGCATTCAATAAGCATGATTTCACACATGTATTGAATGCTATTAATATTACGTATTCAAAATTTTATAATACACATCTTTTATTAAATTAAAGCCTTTCTTTTTCAAAAGACATATTTGATTTTAATCACGTGAGTAAATTTCTTCTATAATAAAAAGATTCTATTTCAATTTCCAAACTTATGATTTAAAAATCGCTCCATTTCACATAGATGGAACTGAAATTATCCCATAAATTTGAAAATATCATTTGTATACAGACGAAATACTTTTCTATAAACGATATCCGCAACCCACGCTGTAAGGAATGGTACTACAAAGAATGCAACTACAATGAGCAATACACTTAACCACGCTGAATCAACATGCATGAATTTAAACGCATTGATTGGCCCAACCATACCTATAAAACCAAAACCAGCAGATTCTTTCGTTCCATAAATACCAACAATTGCTGATACCAACCCTGAAACAATTGCAGTCGTTAATATTGGCAACATTAAAATTGGATATTTGACAATATTCGGTATCATCATTTTAACTCCACCAAAGAATACAGATAGTGGTACACCTAATCTATTCACTTTACTAGTTCCAATAATAAGAACGGCTTCAGTTGCTGAAATTCCAATTGAAGCAGATCCAGCAGCCAGTCCAGTAATACCTATTGCAAAAGCAATTGCTACCGTCGATAACGGCGATATAATAATAAGACTAAATACCATTGAAATTAAAATACTCATTATAATTGGTTGTAATTCTGTGAATCCATTTACCATATTACCAATGCCTGTTGTAATCATTCTAGTATATGGCAATATTAGAACACCTATAGCTCCTGAAATACCTCCAACTACTGTCGGAAAAACAATCAACGCCATACTACCGACACGATGTTGAATTAACAAAATAAATAGTACTGCTATAGCTGCTGTAATCATTGTATTTATCAGATCACCTATACCAGCAATAACCCAAGCACCATTTTTAAATTGCGCTGCCCCGCTTCCTACATATGCAGCACTAGATACTACTGCAATTGCTAATGGCGACAAATCAAATTTCATGGCAACCAATGCACCAATCAAAGCTGGTACTGTAAATTGAATTGCTACTACAACACCCAGTAATGTTTTAAAAATTGGATGATAATCCATAAAGTACTTAAAAATTTCTCCAAGTATAGCATTGGGAACTAAACCCGCAACAATACCTATAGCGACACCCGATAAAACTCTAAATATAAAATCTTTTGGTGTAATTGTTTTAATTGATGTCATAATATCATCCTTCCACTTATGTATACGCATCTTTATGCAAAAATAATAAAGAGCCTTAAGTTATAAGCTACCACTAGCTTAAATTCTAAGATGTGCATGCCGATGTTGTTATATTTAGGCTAGCGATATCATCTATAACTCAAGACTATGAAAAATAGTATATCACAAAATTCTGAATTTTTAGATAAGAATTTTGAAAATTTTTCAAACATATTGTTAAATACATTTTTATTTCCATTAATACTTCAAAAATGGCTATTACTATAGAAGAAAGTAGTATTAATCTTTATGAAATTAGCTCTATTTGTATTTATAGCTCCCCTCACTCTTCATAAAATCAATAACATTGACATTAATTTAAGATATACTGATAATAAAGTTAAAACAACAACTGTTAGATAGGTGACAAATGATGGAAAATAAATCGATAGATCCAAGAATTATAAGAACAAAACAATTGCTTGTAGATGCTTTTCAAAAAGTTTCTCGCGAAAAGAAATTATCACAAATTACCGTTAAGGATATTACTGATATCGCAACAGTTAATCGAGCAACTTTTTATGCTCACTTTACCGATAAAGAAGATATTTTAGATTACACATTATCGGTAACTATTTTAAAAGACCTCAATGATAATTTGAACATTTCAAACGTTATTAATGAAAAGGTACTACGCAATATTTTTATTTCGATTGCCAGTTATATGAAAGATGTTGAAAAGTCATGTGAGTTAAATAGCGAAGCATTTTGCCATAAAGCACACCAACGTATCAATAATGAGTTAGAAGATATTTTTGCCATCATGTTAGAAAACAGCTATCCAAAACACCAAAGAGATATCATTGTTAATAGCGCAAGTTTCTTAGCAGCTGGTGTATCGGGTTTAGCTCTACACTGGTTAAATACAAGTCAAGATTCAGCAGACGTTTTTATCGATAAAAACCTTCCGTTTTTAATTCATCATATTGCTCATTTTTAAAAGATAAAGATATATCGCGTCGCAGCATAATTTTACTTCAAAATTGTCATTAAGCATTTAAGCCAAATTCACCCCCTACTCAAAATAAATATATCTTCTCTCAACAAATAAGCAGCACAAAGATATACCTTACATACAACATCATAAATGTACGACGCTTGTCTACGCGCATATAGATTTTAAACAACCTCTATATTAATCTATATACGCTCATGACAAGCGTTTTTGTGTATTTAAACAACACTTTCATCTAAACGTTGTCTAAGCAACAGATAAAGCGAGCATGTTTATTGGCAAATATTTGATATGGTAGTATAGTATATTTAAACAACAGATGTTGCATAGTTGATGAATGTTGTTTACCAAATCGAAAAGGAGGGATTGACGTGAGCGAGACAGACGAGCCTATGGGGTTTGAATACACACATGTACACATTCCATTAATGTATCAAAGTGATAGTAAATTGGCACTAACAATTGGCGATACAAAATTGAAGTTGAAAATGAAGCAAATAATGAAAACTATTGCGCATAGGGTACAACAAATTGTCTATCAATTGAAGTACAAAAATGATATAACTCAATTTAACGACGGTTTAATTAGAAGTCTTGTAGATGACTCTAAACTGTCTAATAATATGTTATTTACATTTGCGCAATTTAATAAGATGCCGTCTGACAAAATTAGTTTCTATGCTCAGCATCGTCATCCTTTCATAAGTATCAGCTCCCGGATATAACTTCAACTTTTCTTCAATTATCGAATTGATCATCGCTATATGTTGTATCTATTTATTAAAAAGTAATTTCAAATCCCTTAATTAAAGCTTGCAAATGTGCGCATATTAGCACAAAAAATATAACATGGATAAACGTATTGATTAATAAGAGATACTTTAAAAAAACTTTTTAAACTTATCAACCAACATTCTTAGGAGGAAATAACTATATGAAAATTTTAGATAGAATTAATGAACTTGCAAATAAAGAAAAAATACAGCCACTTACTGTAGCTGAAAAACAAGAGCAACATGCTTTGAGACAGGACTATTTGAGCATGATTAGAGGTCAAGTGTTAACAACATTCTCTACAATGAAAGTCGTTGATCCACTTGGTCAAGACGTTACGCCTGATAAAGTCTACGATTTACGTCAACAATATGGTCATATTCAAAACTAATTTTAATATCAAAAATAACTAGTTAACATTACAACAAAGCCCATACATGATGGATTCCACTAATGCATGTCATCAATATTTATGACAAATGCATATAGCTTAAAATTCCATTTATGTATGGGCTTATTTTATGACACCTATTAACGCTTAAATTAACAAACTAAAAAGTTGAAATGATGACCATCAATATCTTTGAACATCGCTCCATAAAAGCCTTGGCTTACAGTTGGTTCTTGAACAACTGTACCACCTGCTTCTTTCACTTTATTTACCAAACGATCTACTTCATCATTCGTTTTCACACCTAGCGAAATCATAACTTCATTTGGTTTCACATCAACACTTTGGTGACTTACCTTTTCAAAATGATTATTTTCAATTAAAATCACTGTTGTTTGACCTATTTGAATACCAATCATTTTATCTAACATTTGTGGATTTTTATTAATTTCAAAACCTAATGACCTATAAAATTGTTCACTCTTCTGTAAATCTGCAACATGCAAATTAAACCACATTGATTGAATCATCATCTCACTCCATCTATCTCATATTTAGAAACTTTGTTCTTTAAGCCACATATTTAAAGATAATTTAGTAGGATTGATTTCAGACATTAATTCAAAATCTACCTCATACCCTTTTTCTTCTAACCATTGTCTTTCTGCAGTACCACTAACAAATTCCCCTTCAATTACAGTTGGTTTGCCCGTTATCTTACTAAAAATCGTTCCTACTTCAGTTAATGTCAGTTCATCCGAACCGATTTCTAATGATTTATGGTTAAATTGATTCGGGTGTTCAAATAAATATGCAGCAATTTTAGCGATATCTTTAGCAGAAATCATAGTAAAATTAATATTTGGTTGAATGAATTCAGGTAATGTTATACGGTCCTCTTCAACATTTGCAATTCGTAAAAAATTATCCATGAAAAATGAGGGTTTAATAATTGTAGCATTTACATTCGAAGCCATTAATCTATTTTCTATTTCTGCTAACGTTTCAAAATGCGGTCCTGTTCGATTACGATTAACTCCCCCTGCAGTACTGTAAACAATGTGTTGAAGCTTTTCTTCTTCTGCCACCTCAATTAACATTGTACCTTGTCTTAGTTCTTCATCAATATCGTCTTTAATGATTGGTTGAATACTGTATAGACCGTATTTTCCCTTCATCGCAGCCTTTAAACTAAGACGATTACTTAAATCGCCTTCAACGATTGTTAAGTGAGGATGTTCTATATTTGAAAGTTTACGATTATTCTTATTTCTTGTTAATGCACTTACATGCCACCCGTCTTCTAACAACTGTTTCACAACGGCATTGCCTTGTTTACCTGTAGCACCTATAACTAATATTTCTTTCACGTTTATCTATACTCCCCTGTTTATCTTAAGAACCAATAATCTTCTTTTTCACCTTTTAAATACGTATAGGGTTCTGGTGTTTGTCCGTTTTCCTTAATGTTGTTATTAATCACATCTCTAACATCCCATACTAAATGAATAAAACTTTGTAATTGGTTACCAAAAACACCCAATGGCGCCTTCATTTGCAATACTTTTTCCACTTTGTCTGTTTTAATATCTAACTTTGTTGCTATATCTTGGACAGTTAATGTCGAAGCTTTAAAATGTGCTTCTAATTCTTCTTGCGTTATGCGACGTTGCTCTTTATTTAATGACAAATTCCTCACTCTTTTCTTCAGAATGTATTCTTACATTGCATATAAATTGCTATCCTTTTAATCACGACTTATAATAAACGGAGTGTTATCCGTTTGTCAATTTTAACTATTCAAGAAGGTGAAATAATGCGCAAAGACGCTCAAGAAAACAGACAGCGAATCGAAGAATTAGCACATAAGCTTTTTAGCGAAGAGGGTGTCGAAAATATTAGTATGAATCGAATAGCCAAAGAATTAGGTATAGGTATGGGAACACTCTATCGACACTTCAAAGATAAAAGTGATTTATGCTTTTATGTTATTCAAAGAGATCTCGATGTTTTTATGAAACAATTTAAACAAATTAAAGATACCTACCATTCTAAATATGAAGTTATGAAAGCATCGCTTGATATGCTTTTGCAATTCAAATTGGACAATAAAGCATTGTTGCATTGTATAGAAGCTGGAAACAATAAATTACGTTTTTACCAAAGTGCATTCTATCAACAATTATTCAATTTTTATCATGAATTACTAAAGAGTGATGATGCCAAATTTTCAAGATTCAAAACAGATATGCTATTACAATCCTTATCAACACGCGAATTTGGATTCCAAATAGAATATCGTCATATTTCAATTGAAATGTATCGAAATTATTTATTAAACATATACTTAGATGAGGTGGAACGTAATGACTAAAATTGTATTAATTACAGGTGGAAATAAAGGATTAGGATATGAAAGTGCAAAAGCACTCAAAGCGTTGGGTTATAAAGTATACATTGGTTCACGTAACGATGAACGTGGTCAACAAGCTTCCCAAAAACTTGGTGTACATTACGTACAATTAGATGTTACAAGCGATTATTCAGTTAAAAACGCTTATAACATGATTGCTGGAAAAGAAGGACGTCTTGATATATTGATTAATAACGCTGGTATTTCAGGCCAATTTTCAGCACCTTCAGAATTAACACCTCGTGACGTTGAAGAAGTATATCAAACTAATGTGTTTGGTATCGTTCGAATGATGAATACATTCGTTCCTTTATTAGAAAAATCAGAACAACCTGTTGTTGTCAATGTATCAAGTGGTCTAGGTTCATTCGGAATGGTTACTAACCCAGAAACAGCTGAATATAAAGTTAATTCATTAGCTTATTGCTCATCAAAATCAGCAGTCACAATGTTGACTTTACAATATGCCAAAGGGTTACCAAATATGCAGATCAATGCTGCAGATCCTGGTGCTACAAACACTGATTTAGTTGGCGATTTCAGTAACAATGCTAAACATGTTTCTGAAGGTATTAAACCTATTATCCAATTAGCAACTATTGATGAAAATGGTCCAACTGGCACATTTATTAATGGTAACGGTGAAATGCCTTGGTAGATTGAACGATTGTTATAAAAATCTATCAAAGGGTATTGAAAAATGCTTTAGATATTTATATGCAATTATCATACAAAGCGCTGTGGAGGGGAAATAAATGAAAAGTATCACATTCGAAGAACATTATGTTATTGATGAAATCCAAAAAGAGACAATGAATGCAATCACAGCAGACCCTAATGGAGTACCTATGAAAGTGATGTTAGAAGGACTTGAGAAAAAAACTGGCTTTACAAATGCCGATGAATTATCCAATCATGATAAACGCATCCAATTCATGGATAATCAAAATGTTCAAATTCAAGTCGTATCTTATGGAAATGGATCTCCTTCAAATTTAGTTGGCCAGAAAGCAATTGAATTATGTCAAAAAGCCAATAATCAATTAGCAAACTACATTGCACAATATCCAGATCGTTTCGTAGGCTTTGCGACACTACCTATCAATGAGCCTGAAGCTGCAGCTCAAGAATTCGAACGCTGTGTAAATGAGTTGGGATTTAAAGGTGCGCTCATTATGGGGCGTACACAAGACGGTTTTCTTGATCAAGACAAATATGACGTTATCTTTAAAACAGCTGAAGCTTTAGAGGTACCAATTTATTTACATCCTGCCCCAGTTAATAGTGATATTTATCAATCTTATTATAAAGGTAATTACCCTGCAGTAACTGCGGCAACATTTGCTTGCTTTGGCTATGGTTGGCATATTGATGTTGGTATCCATGCAATACATTTAGTGTTATCTGGTATTTTTGACCGTTACCCTAAATTAAATATCATCATTGGGCATTGGGGTGAATTTATCCCATTCTTCATAGAACGTATGGATGAAGCTTTACTTGCTGATCACTTAAATCACCCTATCAGCTATTATTTTAAAAACAACTTTTATATCACACCGAGTGGTATGTTAACAAAACCGCAGTTTGATCTAGTAAAAAAAGAAGTAGGTATTGATAGAATTCTTTATGCTGCTGATTATCCATATATCGAACCTGAGAAATTAGGTTTATTTTTAGATGAACTTTGTTTAACAGATGAAGAAAAAGAGAAAATAAGTTATACAAATGGTGCTAAATTATTAGGTTTATCATCTAACAATTAACAAATGGAGGTCATTGATATGGAAACATTAGAATTACAAGGTGCTAAATTACGATACCACCAAGTTGGACAAGGTCCCGTGCTCATCCTTATACCGGGTGCAAACGGTACCGGAGACATTTTTCTACCTCTTGCAGAACAGTTAAAAAATCATTTTACTGTTGTAGCCGTTGATCGTCGTGATTATGGTGAAAGCGAGTTAACTGAACCACTTCCTGATTCAGCAGCAAGTCCTGATAGTGATTATCGCGTTAAACGTGATGCAAAAGACATTGCTGAACTTGCGAAGTCACTAAGTGATGAACCTGTGTATGTATTAGGCTCAAGCTCAGGTTCTATTGTTGCTATGCATGTATTAAAAGATTACCCTGAAGTCGTTAAAAAAATTGCTTTCCACGAACCACCTATCAATACCTTTTTACCGGATAGTACTTATTGGAAAGACAAAAATGATGAAATTGTGCATCAAATTTTGACAGCAGGATTAGAAAAAGGCATGAAAACTTTTGGTGAAACTTTAAACATTGCACCGATTGACGCAAAAATGATGTCTCAACCTGCCGACACAGAAGAAGGACGAAAAGAACAATATAAACGTACAATGTTCTGGTCAAAATTTGAAATTAGACAATATACGCATTCAGATATTACTTTGGATGATTTCACAAAATACAGCGATAAAATCACCCTACTAAATGGGACAGATTCTAGAGGGTCCTTCCCACAAGATGTTAACTTTTATATAAACAAAGAAACTGGCATACCTATTGTAGATATTCCAGGCGGTCACTTAGGTTATATTCAAAAACCTGAAGGCTTTGCTGAAGTATTGTTAAATATGTGGGGATAATCAATAGGTTCTCTGATAAAACAGCTTGGACAGTTTTCAAAATTTTTTTGATGACTGCCCAAGCTTATTTTTTGTTTACGCTTAAACGTTCAAATTAACTTGTTATTATAAATGATGGCATACTTATTATTATCCACCATCAACATTACTGTTCTAAACATTGATAGTCTTCTTTTGAAATGCCTTTTCCTATAAGTACTATATACTCGGGTACTTTTTTCGAAAATGCCATAGGTGTTAATTCATATTGCCCTTGTGTAAATTGAATGAGATACGTATGTGTGGTGTCTTGGAATGTCATAAATCCTTTCAACCTATAAATATGAGACGGAAGGCATGCTAAACGTTCTATAAATTCAGCTTTTGTACATTTGACTGGTGATTGTACAAATTGATGATTAATCATTTGATGTAACGACTTATGTTTATTGTCAGAAGTTACTGTCATTTGGCCAACTGATATTGGCAAAGTGACTCTGCCATGCATACCAACTTGTATATCAGCATCTGGATTAATTACTTCTAAATCTTTTAAAAGTTTGCTCGTCGTATCAACATCTGCTGAATCTATTTTATTAACAAATAAGACAGAACAATATGCTAATTGTTCATAAAATAAGCCTTGAATGTCTTTTGGAAATGATTTTATGTGTTTATACATGCTTGCGTCTACAACACCAATCATATGTGTAATTGTTGTAAACGGAGCTAAAATAGGCGTTAAACAAGCATCTAAAACAGAGACCGGTTCTGCAATCCCACTACATTCAATAAATACAATGTCTGGTTGCTCTTTTAAATATAATTGATGTAACTGTTCTGATACATCTGCTTTCATAGCACAACAGATACACCCCTCTGTCAGTTCACTTAAAGGTATGTCTTCAGATACTAAGGCACCATCAACACTCATTTTCCCAAATTCATTCATGATGACTGCTGGTTTCAGCGATTCCTTTAATGATTCAGCGAGCAAGTGATTTAAGACAGTCGTTTTACCGCCACCTAAAAACCCACCTATAACAACTATTTTCATCTGCGACTCTCCTCTTATACTTCATATGAATAGAATATTCCAAGATAGATTTTCTATTGACTGACAAGACTCTATAATCAGTTATAGTTCATTTCTTTTTTAAATAATCATCATTATCATTTTAACAATGAGGCCTACACCAATAACTAAAGACAATGATGTCACCATTTGTTTTCCAATCAATTTAAGCGCCGATTTACCACCTAAATGTTTCAATAACATCGTCATCGTGACTGAACATGCTGTAAATGTTGAACTAAAAAACACAAGCAGTAGTAACTGTATTGCTGTCATTCCTTGTAATAAGGCGCCTTGATGCAAATTAAACAATAGCATACCGTCTTTTCGGATCATTGAAAATAAAATCCCTGGTGACAATTCTGAAGAAATGCCTAATAACGATAATATAGGTGTGAATATTTGTGATAAAACATTCAAAATTGGCGTTAGTGATAAAATGCTAACAATAAGACAGATTGTTATAAAAATAGGTAACGCTTGAACGATAAACATTTGTATATTTTGCCACATTTGTAGCAACATTTGACGTATATTCGGCATATGTAGTTGCCTATCATAAGGTAGCGGAACGCTAAGTTGTTGATCATTCTTCTTCAACCATATCCTATTATGTAAAATACCACCTAATAGTACTAATATTAAGTACGGCATAAATAGCCATGACTTTCCAGCCACACTAAAAATAGATAATGTCGCGCCTATTTGATAACTGCAAGAACTACCAAAACTTATTAAGCTCATGCACTGTGTCTTCGTACAGGTATGGCATTGGTGTGCTGCTTGTGAAATAGCTGCTGCATTACATCCAAATCCTTCTAGTAGTGGCACGATTTCATTACCTTGTAATCCTATCCGTAACATTGACGGTTCAATTGCCCATATCATCCATGATTTGAGTCCTGTTTGATCAATTACAGCAGTTGATAAGCTAATCAGTATTACAACCGGCAATGCCCACACGAGCGAATATGTTCCAAGTGATAGAACACCATAATCACCAAATAATATATGCTGTAATATATCGTGATTGAGCAATGTTGTTTGAGTTAAATATTCTATCCATGGTGATACATACTGATTTTGAAACCAATCTGAAAATTGATAAGCGATACCGATTGGCAATGCAAACATTAAAAATATCAACAGCCACGCTAAAAATGTCGCACTTATTTTAGGTCTTAAATATCGTCGTTCATGTTGAAATAGTGTCAATTGTTCAATCACATGTTCGCTCGCTATAGGCGAAGAAACGACACTTTCTGCCAATGAAATATCTAATTTCTGTTTAATGATTAGTAATCTTAATTTCGCTTTTTCTGTTGCGGTAAGTTTATCCGCATGACTAATAACCAAATAATGAGGTTCATTAGGTATGGGCGTATAATGCCCTGTTCTCATATCATATTTCACTTCTAACATGTGCAAGACACTTCGCAACATGAATAATCATCTAAATACATTTGATTCTTTTGGTAATTTTCAATGACCTCTTGTTTAGTTGGTAAGCCTTCCCGCTGTGTCAAAAGATGTGCAAGTACTGCAAATCGCGCTCTGAACTTATAGATATAGCATAATTTGGCATTATCATTTTCAACTGTTGCACCAATCATAAAAATATTCGGATAGCGTGTCGATTCATCATGGTTTGTTAATTTAATATCTTGATTGGTTGTCGTAAACAGTTGTTGAACGATTGGATTTTTGGTTGCATCAAAGCCAGTTGCTAATATTGGTTCATGAGGCGTAAGCACACTTTGTCCGCTATCAAAACTGATTTGATACTGTCCGTTGCTATAATCAATATCTTTAACTGTATAATGTACATTCATTTCAATGCGAGCACCTCGTTTAATGACATTACCTAGTCGCTGACGTGTATAAGGTGACAATCTAACACTAGGATCAGCATCCGGATCATTTAAACCGGTTGTGCTAGTATAAAGTGCGATGTCAGAGCCATTTTTTGCAAGTTGATATGCAGCATCAAAGCCACTTTCATTACCTCCGATAACCACATATTGCCCCTTATTAAAGTTATCAAAGTCTTCAATCTCGCTATAATGAATACCATATTTAAAAGGCTTTTTAGGGAAATTATAATCACCTGTTGCGACAAAGATATAATCCGCGTGATATGTCTCTCTTGTCGTTGCAATCGTATAGTATGCATCATCTACAGAGACATTTGTGACAACTGTATTTTCAAAGATATTCAGTTCGTAATGGTTGGCAACCACTTGTAAATATTCAGCATATGTTTCTCCGGAAATATGTTCTTCATTAAATGTAAATGCTGGTGAAGTATCCATAGATACTGCATTCATATCAGGCATGCCAAATCCATTTGACGTAAATGATGGCGTAATCGTACGTGTCGATTTAGGCCAATGTTTAAATGAATGGCCTATCGTTCCTTTTTCTAAAATAATGACATCTTCTATACCGAAATCTTTTAAGGTAATGGCCATACCTATACCTGCAGCACCGGCACCGATAACAACCACTTTATGATGTTGCATATTAACACTCCCTCAATGGTCTATTTCAAGTTATTGTTTTTTGTTTATAAATCGTAATAATTTCGATTTATAAAGTATAGACCTATCCTCGAGAAATTTCAATATTAAAAGAAAAACTTCCGTTATTGTAGAGAATTCATCTACATTTCGGAAGTTGGCTTGCGGGATTTTATTAAATTTAAGGATGCTACGATACGTTCAATTGATTGCGAATGACATTTATTAGAGCCTAGAACATTTATTTATGTCCCAGATTCTTACACATTAGACACAGCTCATGTGTACTTATAAAGTAGACATACATGTGTAAAGCTCATGCATAAGAAATACTAATTTCCATAGATAAAGTATTTCTTTATTGTTGTGTAACTTCTCCACGTTGTATATCACTATCCAAATTTTGTTTCATATTATCAAACAACTCTTGAAATCTATCCTCATCTTGATCAGAATAACCTTTAAAAATAACTGAATCTATATTTTCTTCGTTAAAATAATAAATTTCATCTTCCACAACACCAATGGGATATTTACATGCAGAATAGTCAAACATATACTTTTGATTTTCAATTTCTACAATTGGTCCTCTATTAATAATCATTAACTTTTGCGAACCTTCTTTTAAATAAATAATGCTTCCTATTGTTTCCATTTATTTTCCTCCATTGTCACCGTCTCAATTTCAACATTCCTTCGCATTTCCAAGTCAATCATCTCTTCTTCCGCTTTACGAATGCCATTTTGAATTTGCTGTTGTTGCTCGTATAACGCTTCCGTTGAACGTCGTTTCGCAAAATGAAATTCATCATGGAACTGTTCCATACGACTAGACATATTACTGCTATGATAACGGTCACCTAAATGTTGATATAATTGTTCTATCGAATGATTAAGCTCATCACTTTCATTTATCAAAGCTTTAACCTCTTGCTTTTCGTCATATAAGTCATCCATTTGCTTATGTTTCGCTGTGATTATTTTATTGATTTCAGCAAGTTTATTAGACATCATTTCACCACGTTTTAATTTTTGCTAATTTCATTACCAATCATTACGTCTGTTTGATTAAATTCTTCGCCAACTTTTTGTATACTATCGCTCGCATTTCTTATTGCTTCAGCAACAGATTGATTCTTACTAATCAAATCGTCTATCACACTGTGAGCATTATTATTTCCACTTACTGTTGTACTTTCATCTTTATCCGGTTTCGACACATTATTACATGTTTCAACAGCACTTTTAATAGACGATGATGCACTATTGGTCTTGAAAATATCACTTTGAACTGTACTCATCATTTACACCTCTTCCCATTTAAATTATTTAAAAATTATTAGAAATTGTATCAATATATGATGTTCAAACTTTCAATTATACTTAAATATTGTTTTATGATTATATTCAAATTTATTGTATCAATAAATATGTATCATTCCCAGAATTTTATTGGACGAAAAGTTAGAAAATCACTTTTATTGCAACTCAACCTTGTTTTGCATTACAGAAATTAGCGCTAGAGATTAAAATTTTATTTTCCAGCAATAAAAAAGCACAAATATTTTTATTGAGGCAGCTGTATCGCTTCTCATTGTAAAAATATCTGTGCATATTATTATCTCAATCTAACGTCTTAACTAACTTGTTGTACCTTGTAAAATCTTATCCATAGAATGCGCAACACTATCACGGTACATCTCACCAAATTTCAATAAATGCACCATCAATAAATATAAACGATAAAATTCAAGTCTATAGGATGCACCTTTTGCGAGTGGATAATGTTTATTATAAGCATCATAAAATTCGCTCGTAAAACCACCAAATACCGTTGTAATACCAATATCAAATTCTCTGTCACCATATAATGGTGCTGGATCAAATAATGCGGGACGTCCATCTTGTAAAAACATATAATTACCGCCCCATAAATCACCATGTAATAAAGACGGTTTACTTTGATGATTTTCTAATTCCGCCACAATTTGACTTCGCACTTTGTCATATACTTTGATATCGTTGGTATCCCATAGCCCTCTATTTAGCAACTCTTCTTTCAAATGATCCAAGCGTTTATCGACAAAAATGGTACGCCAATCATCTTGCCAATGATTATCAAAAGAAATATCGCCACCTTCATAAGGTAATGAGAATCCAAATTTTCCTTCTTCTTGTTGCTGACTGTGTAATTGAGCTACTAGTTGCCCTAATTGACGTTGACTCCCTGAAGTCCCTTCTTCTAAATACGTCATCACTAAATACGCATCACCGTTAACTTCGCCACTTGCAATCACTCTAGGTGCCGTGATACCTGCACGCTCAAATTCATTTAAACCTGCAATTTCTGCAGCATAAAATGATTCTTTACGCCCACGTTGAACAAGTAAGAAAAATGTATCCGTGTCTGTTTCGACTCGATATGCTTCGTTTACATCACCACCACTCACTGGTGAAATCTCTTTAATATCTTTTAAAGGTAAATGCTCTAACCATTGTTCATTCATACAAACACCTTCCAATCTACTTACTTTATACTATAATATTGCCTAATTAGGATGATTTAATCTCAAAAACGTTATTCAAACTTGCGTCAATTTTCAAAACTTTTTAGTTTTAACTAGGAAATTATGTAGGGAAATGCTAGTCTATTAAAAGAATATATTTCACATATATTAAGTTGAGGATAGTAAGCCTCAAATATAATGAAATAGGAGCATACTCATGTATAAATTAATTAAACCTTTCTTATTCAAAATCGAACCCGAAAAAGCACACGGACTAACTATCGATGCATTAAAAATGTTACAAAAGTTTCCGGTTTTATTCCCAGTCGTCGATAAACTATTTACTTATAAGAATCCAACGTTATCACAAACGATACAAGGTAATACGTACGACAATCCAATTGGCTTAGCAGCTGGTTTCGACAAATCTTGCGAAGTACCAAAAGCGTTGGAACACCTTGGATTCGGTGCTTTAGAATTAGGTGGTATCACACCTAAACCTCAACCGGGTAACCCTCAACCACGCATGTTTAGATTATTAGAAGATGATGCCTTGATAAATCGAATGGGCTTCAATAATATTGGTATGAACAAAGCACTAAGTCATTTGCGTAAAAATGCTTATCAAGTACCTGTTGGTATCAATGTTGGTGTGAATAAAATGACACCTTATGAAGCGCGTTATCAAGATTATATAAAGGTTATTGATACGTTTAAACACGACGTTTCATTTTTCACAGTCAATATCAGTTCTCCAAATACTGAAAATCTTCAAAACTTCCATGATAAAGATGAATTTTCAATGTTATGCCAAGCTTTAACAACATTTAAAAAACAACATGATGTAACAGTGCCAATTTATTTAAAGCTGACGTCTGATATGGACTTCGATGGCTTAAAAGCACTATTACCGGCGATTACTGAAACATTTGACGGTGTCATCTTAGCAAACACAACGCGACAACGAGATGGTTTATCTTCTGCTAATAAAGTCGAAGAAGGCGGTTTGAGTGGTCGTCCATTATTTGAACGTAATTTAAAATTGATTAAGTATGCTTATCAGCAAACAAATGGTGAATTTTTAATTATAGGTACAGGCGGCGTATTCAGTACTGAAGATGCAATCAAAATGATGCGTCACGGTGCGTCACTTATTCAAATTTATTCATCACTTGTTATTGAAGGACCAGGTTTAACTAAGAAAATGAACAAAGGCATCGCACGTTACTTAAAAGATCATCATTTTGACAATGTTAGTGACATTATTGGGCTAGATGCTTAACCCAACGTAGTCAAATGATGCTTTAAAACTTGCTGAATCGTCTTATTAAAATTATGATATAACTCAAGAAGATATATTTATCACCATTTTTTAAAATAATGGCTTAAATATCATATATCATTAAATATAGCGTTTTATAACGGAGGCGTTTGTTATGGCTAAAGAAACAGATAATAAAAAAACAGTAGCGACTTCTGACAACAAAGACAAACAGCAACAAAATCAAACTGAAGAAGATGAACGTCAAGGTTTAAATGGTTATCGTAAAACAGATCTTGATTTAGAAATTGAGCAAGAGCTACGTGAAATGATGAAAACAGGTGAAAATGAAACGAAAAACGACTACAAAAAGTTTAAAGTTTTTTCTCTTATTTCAACACTTGTCATTGTCATTTTAGCAATTATACGATTTGTTCATAAAATGATGTAACCTATGCCATTATAGAAACTGCGACAATGATTGATGTCCCAGAATCCGGTTATTCATCATAGCAACAATATATACGATTATATAAATAACCCGAGATTTTAGTATGATTTATTTCACTAAAGTCTCGGGTTTCTATTTGATGATTTTTAATGGGGCATGGCTTGCATATGCGCCTGACTTTTATCTCATTTCCAATGATTAATCTGGATATTGTTCTAAAAATGCTTTCGCTTCTTTATTAACTGTTTTAAAATCAATACCTTGTTGCATCGCTGCAAAGACACAGCCACAATAACACTGCCTAAAGATATTATAGTCATTACACATTTCTATGGAACGCTCATAACCTTTACTTTTCTTAAAATCACTTGGCAAATAGTTCACATCGTATATTTTTTGGACATCCATACCAAGTTCATTGATTAATTGTGCGTTCTTTTTAGGGGATAACGTGATTGCACTACCAAAATAATCATACCCATGTTCTACAGCTGCTTTCGCTACAATATCTAAGCGCATTTCAAAACAAGCAGTACAACGTAAGCCGCCTTCTTTTTCATCAGCTAATTCTTTATCCTTCACCATTTTCATAAACTTGTGCGGTTCATAAGGTGCTTCAATATATTTAACATTTGCACCAGTTTTGCGATTAAAATCTTCCACAAATTGTTCTTGCACTTTAGCACGTCGTAAATATTCATTTTTCGGATGAATATTCGAATTCGCGAAATAAATTGCAATGTCTGCATATTGTGTTAAAAACTCTAATGTATATGTACTACAAGGTGCACAACAACTATGCAATAAGATTTTAGGTCTGATTGCTTCTCTTTCCCACTGCCCGATTAACTTTTTAAGCACCTTGTCATAATTAATTTTTTGATTTTTCATTTTACCAATAATTGGTTCAGCATTAATCATGATTTAACCTCCCACATTTAATCATTAACTTCTATTATATATGATTCGTATTAAATGTCAGTCAAAAAAGTTAGAAATTTATTTTAATACATTTATATTTCGAAAATCCCTTATGAATCTGAGGGCATTTAATTTAATGTCTATTTGACAAAGTGATGTTCAAATTGCAATACTCTTCTCTATCATAGATTATTTAGTTTAAGTGACGAATACTATATTTATGAATCATATTTTTTATTTGTTCTAAATTCTTGGAGTCTGTAGCCACAGATACGTAACTATCTGGGCGTACCAGAAATACTGAGTTTTCTTTAATACCTTTAGCATACATTGATTTGTTCCAAGGAACGTTATACATTGGAACCCCTGTTTCATAGGCTAATTGTTTAACATCTTGTGTCATTGTCCCATATAGGTGTATTTGCCAATTATATGATTTTAAGGGTACAAAGTTATCAATGTTTTCGTTATAAACCCATGGTAGACGATCCCCACCTTTAATTTCGCCATATTCTCCAGTACTTAATTCACTTTGATGATAGTTTAAATTGGTTTGAGAAATAGTTTTAAATAATAATTTTTTCAGAGTATTAAAACGTAATAATTTGGGTGCTAAGAAAGGAATAACAAAGTTTTTAACCATACGACTATTAACCATGATTTGAAAAGCTGTATCAGTCGTATTAACTAATTTTTTGGCAAACTCAATACGTTCTGGTTCATAAGTATCTAACAAATTTGTCGATGCTTCACCTTTTAATACCGCTGAGATTTTCCAGGCTAAATTAAGTGCATCGCTGATACCTGTATTCATACCTTGCCCACCTGCCGGACTATGAATATGACCAGCATCACCACAAATGAAAACGCGACCCACTCGAAATCTTTCGGCTACACGATGATGAGCACGATAAGATGAATACCAATTCACCTTGTTTACCTTAATTGGTAAGATACGTTCTACATGAGGAATAAGTGTCACAAAATCTTTAGGAGCATCACCATCCACTTTTAAATTGTCAGGGACTAATCCAATCAATCTCAATTGCCCTTTAAATCTAACAGGAAATCCCATACAAAAATAATTATCGTGGAAGCCCATGGATGCACCTTTTAATTCTGTTCCATTTTCTACGTCAGCAACAAAAAAGGTTTGTCGGTAAGTACCACCAGCGAAACCAATATCAAGTGATTTTCTAACAACACTACTTGCGCCATCGCAACCACAAATATAAGAAAAAGTTTGTGTTGAAACGCTACCGTCAGGTGATTGAATTTTAGCTGTTACAGCATTACCTTCATCTGTAAACGATACTAATTCATGCTTCCAATCAATATGACCACCTAAGTTTTTCAGTTCATCAACAAGAATTTTTTCATGTATGTCTTGGGGTAATGTTAAAACATATGGATAAGGGCTAATACCTTTGCCTAATTTACCTAATGGAATTTGTGCGATTGCTTTTTTATCTTTATACAAGTTTAATGTAGCTGCTTCAATACCGCTTTCAACAATTCTATCTACAAATCCAAATTGCTGGTAGAATTCTAATACTCTAGATTGAATAGCCATGGCACGAGAAGCAGTACCCGGGCCTTCATTTTTATCAATAATTTTAAATGGAACACCTTGATTACTTAGTGAAATTGCCATAGCTAGTCCACTAGGGCCAGCGCCAACTATTAATACTCCATTGTTCATATTTATCTATCTCCTATACAATTTACTTTTTTATTATTGATTAAGCATATATCGATTAGCTAAAGTGTTCAATTACTACAAATTAGAAAATGAACACTTTTAAATATGTGTTCATTAAAATTAATCACCTTACATAATTACCACGGTGTTTATACGCGCTCTTTCTATGTCTAAACAATCAAATAATTCATATATTGAGATATTCAAAATCTCAATCAAAAATAAAATGCCACGTAAATAAGTTATGCACACTAAAAGTGCATATAGAAAGTTTGTATTTTGAAAATTGGTTTTCAGGCGTTTTGCCTGGATTACAAAATTAAAATTTATAGGAGAATTGATTAAATACATATGATTACGAAAAGATATTTAGCGACCTCATGTATGGTTCAAAAAGTAAAAGCACTAGTTTAGATAAAACAATTGGATTTGTAATTTCATCCTCCAATTTATCATGTTTTTTACAAAAAATTGATTTCAATTAATCGTTAAAGTTATACTTTTGTCTATTTTTAATGTAACATGATGTCAGCAATAAAAATAATACATTGAGGTGTTTTTCATGACAGCATTATTCCCTTATATCGCTTTTGAAAATTCAAAAGAAGCCCTTGCATATTACGAAGAAGTATTTGGTGCAACAGATGTTAAACGTTTAGAAGTTGGCGAAGAACAAGCGCCACATTTTGGTATGACTAAAGAGCAAGCTCAAGAAGCAACAATGCATGCCGAATTTGAAGTATTAGGCGTTAAAGTTTTATGTTCTGATTCTTTTGGCCGTGCAGACAAAATTAATAATGGTATTTCATTATTAATCGATTATGATGTTAACAATAAGGAAGATGCAGATAAAGTTGAAGCATTTTACGAGCAACTTAAAGAACATTCTTCAATTGAAATAGAAATGCCATTTGCTGATCAGTTCTGGGGTGGTAAAATGGGCGTATTTGCAGATAAATATGGTGTACGTTGGATGTTACATGGCCAAGACTATACTGCAATTCAGCAATAATATTATTGCTGAAGATATAATTTAATAATGTGTTCTAACGTTATTTAGAAAGGCAAGCCACTCTCGATTCATCGCTTGCCTTATTTTTATTGTATATTTTTAATTATCGTTGCAGGCCCTTGATTGACAATCGTATTAAAATGCCTAATTAATTCACTCTTGTCTATACGGTTTGGATCTTCTACCCAATGTCTTATCAAAGACAGCCCAGCACCTGAAACATAACTCATGAAATAGGAAAACGGTATACCATTAATTTGGTCATTTTCATTTTTATAGCGTTGTAAATGACACATAATTAAGTCATATAGTTTTTCGTGTATATTTGAATCTTTACCCATACGAAACATCAATTGATAAAATGCGATATCTTTCTCTATCATATCTATTAAAACAGTCATAATTTGATAGATGTTATCTGTGGACAACTTAACTGCTTCACTTAAGTTTTCACCATGAATAAAGTCTCTTATTTCCTCTAAATGCTGATCTTCTAATTTTTCAAGAAAATCATATTTATCATAATAATGCGTATAAAATGTACTACGGTTAACATCAGCTAAATCTGCAATTTGTTGCACAGTAATCTCTTCTAATTGGTGCTGATATAAAAGTTCCAGAAATGCATTTCTCATTGCAACTTGTGATTTTCTAATACGTCGATCTATAGTCATTTGTCTCAAGTCCTCCCCAATGATTTTTAACAATTATAAACGTTATGTTCATTATCCTACAAATCTCCAACATTGATGATTGGCACACAATGTTTACCTGTTTAATATAGGTGATACAAACAGAAAAAGGTGATAACAATGAACCAACATTTATTAGGAAATCCAAAATTAACTGTAACCAATGTCAATGAAGTGAAAGCCGGTATTAATCACATCGTTGTCGACAGTGTTCAATATGGAAATCAAGAAATGATTATGGAAAAAGATGTCACTGTAAAAATGCGCGATGGCGAAAAATTATATATTAATATTTTCAGACCAAACAAAGATGGACAATTCCCTGTAGTCATGTCTGCAGATACTTACGGTAAAGATAATAAGCCTAAAATTACAAATATGGGTCCACTTTGGCCAACATTAGGTGCAATTCCAACATCTAGTTTTACACCTGAAGAGTCACCAGATTCAGGATTTTGGGTGCCAAATGATTATGTCGTAGTTAAAGTTGCATTACGCGGTAGTGATAAATCTAAGGGAGTCTTATCTCCTTGGTCAAAAAGAGAAGCGGAAGATTATTACGAAGTGATTGAATGGGCAGCAAAACAGCCATGGAGTAATGGAAATATCGGAACAAATGGTGTTTCTTATCTTGCGGTGACTCAATGGTGGGTCGCATCATTAAATCCACCACATTTAAAAGCAATGATTCCTTGGGAAGGATTAAATGATATGTATAGAGAAGTAGCCTTTCACGGGGGTATTCCGGATACTGGCTTTTATCGTTTCTGGATACAAGGTATTTTTGCGAGATGGACAGATAATCCAAATATCGAAGACATGATTCAAGCACAACAAGAGCACCCATTGTTCGATGATTTTTGGAAACAGCGTCAAGTGCCATTATCACAAATTAAAACACCTCTACTAACATGTGCGAGTTGGTCTACACAAGGTTTGCACAACCGTGGCTCTTTTGAAGGATTTAAACAAGCTGCATTAGAAGAAAAATGGCTATATGTTCACGGACGTAAAGAGTGGGAAAGCTACTACGCTAGAGAAAATCTCGAACGCCAAAAAGCATTCTTTGATTTTTACCTTAAAGAGGAAAATAATGATTGGAAAGATACACCTCATGTCATTTACGAAGTTAGAGATCAATTTTATAAAGGCGAATTCAAATCAGCATCAGCGTTCCCTTTACCTAACACAGAATATACACCACTGTATTTTAATGCTGAAAATCACACATTGAATCATGCAAAGATTAGTAGCGTGCATGTCGCACAATATGACTCTTTGGATAAACAACAAGATGTTCGTTTTAAATATACGTTTGACAAAGATACTGAGTTAGTTGGAAACATGAACTTAAAACTATGGGTACGTACTACAGACTCAGACGATATGGATGTATTTGCAGGTATTAAAAAGTTAGATCGTCGTGGTAATGAAGTTAACTTCCCTGATTTTAATCATATTGAAAATGGTCAAGTTGCCACTGGTTGGTTGCGTGTATCTCATCGTGAATTAGATCAAGAAAAATCCACAATTGTGCAACCTTGGCATACACATGAAACAGAATTAAAGTTGTCACAAGATGAGATTGTACCTGTTGAAATCGAATTGTTACCTTCAGGAACGTTATTTAAACAAGGTGAAACATTAGAAGTTGTTGTAAAAGGTAGTGAAATTGTAATGGGTAATAGTACCCCTGGAATGAAAACACGTTATGAGCACGAAGAAACTGTAAATAAAGGCATGCACATGATTTATACTGGTGGTAAATATGATTCACAATTAATCATTCCTGTCATTAATTGATATGCAGCGATTACGGTCGCTTTTGATTAAAAGTGACATAGTGAAAGTATTGTATAACAAGAGAAGACCACACGCTTGGAATCTCAAACCAAGGTGTGGCCTTTTTTATTATTGATGGCTATTTAATTTTATAAATCTTGTCACAAAGCTTACTACAAGCAATGTTAGACCAGTAAGTAAAGCCATAGTTGCTATATTACTTTCATTGCTTACGCCTGTTTTTGGCAATTCTTTCAATTGTTGCTTATGTATAGACTTGCCCTTGCTATCCCAATGATTACTTTGTTGTTTAGCTATTTGTTTATTACTTTTTGTGTGAGTATCATTTGCTTTAACACTTGGATTTACAGCACCATTATTCGATGTTACTTTGGCGTTTTTCAACTGATTAATAACATTTGGATCTTTCGTGCCATCTATTAAATTATCTGGATGTTTTAGTAAATGTCTGCAGTCCGATACTATTTTAGAACCATTTGCCTTTACCGCATTATTCTGCACCTCATTATCATCTTTCAACTGCTTGATAACATCTGGATCTTTCGTGCCATCTATTAAATTATCAAGTTTTTTCACACGTGCTATGTCACTAACTGGCCCAGGATAATTTGCATCCGGTTGTCTAACTGGTATTAAATTGCTGTTTTCATTCACACCTTCAGGCTTGTTATTTTCAGCGTTCGCATTATCCGTAAAAATCAACACTGATAAAATTGCAACAAATAAACTTATAACTTTTTTCATCATATCCACCTTCTTCAGACCATCATTCTATTTCGTATAATTTTATTATATAATTGTTATCAATTCAATATTTTTCACTTCACAAAACTAAACAACATGTCATTAACTTATCTCGTTAAGTTAAGAATTCTATTTTCTACCAAAGAAATTCTGAATACTTTTTTGAAATTCAATTTGCAAAACTATTTCTTTTTAAACATGTCCATCATTTAACACTGATAAAATTGCAACGATAATACCTTTACTTCTATTACGCTAACCCAATAGGCATAAAAATAAAAACCCCTAATGGATAACTACATTGTTATCTACTAGAGGTTTCTAACCTATACTATTTTATAACACTATCGTATTTTCTTTTTCATGAATCATTTCAATAATGACATTGTCTTCATTCATTACTGCTACTTTAGGTGCATGGTTTTTAATTTCTTCTTCATTCAACTGTGCATAAGTCATGATTATGACTACATCGCCTACTTCAACAAGTCTTGATGCTGCACCGTTCAAACAAATTTTACCACTACCTCTTTCACCAGCTATTACGTATGTTTCAAAACGTGCACCATTATTATTATTCACGATGGCTACTTTTTCATTTGGCAAGATGTCTACCGCTTCCAATATATCTGAATCAATCGTAATGCTACCTACATAATTTAAATTTGACTCAGTCACTCTTGCTCTATGAATTTTAGCGTTCATCATTGTTCTTATCACTTTATTCAGCTCCAATTATTATATTATCTATTAAACGCGCTTTTGAAAATTTAACAGCTAACGAGATAAAAATGCGTCCAGTTATTTCGTGTTGTTCTACTAATTGAGGATAACTATAAACAGCAACTTCTTCAATGCGTCCACTTATATGTGATTCAAGATATTGAGTAACCCTGTCTATAATTACTTTACTTTGACGTTCACCGTCTTGATACAATGCTTGTGCTAATAGCAAACTTTTACTTAAATGTACCGCTTCTTGTCGTTCTTTCTCCGTTAAATAAACATTTCTCGAACTTTTCGCCAAACCATCTGCTTCTCGAACGATATCAATACCAATAATTTCAACGGCATGATTGAAGTCTTTTACCATTTGCTCGACAATAGCCAATTGCTGGGCGTCTTTTTTACCAAAATAAGCATAATCCGGCATAACAATATTAAATAGCTTATTAACTACTGTTACCACACCATCAAAATGCCCTGGACGCTTTGCACCTTCTAACACATCAGCTAATGGACCTACTTTGACATCAATACCTAAATCACCTGGATACATATCTTCTACTGTAGGATGAAAGACAATATCCGCACCTACTTCTGATACTAATTCCAAATCTTTATCAATTTGCCTCGGATAAGCATCGAAATCTTCGTTTGGACCAAATTGTAATGGGTTAACAAATACACTCACCACTGTAATATCATTTGTACTAACTGATTCACGTACCATCGTTAAATGTCCATCATGTAAAGCCCCCATTGTTGGGATAAAACCAATCGTTGTGCCTGAGCGTTTGGCTACTTTAACAATGTGTTGCATCTCTTTTACCGTAGTAATCAGCTTAGTCATTGTTATTAACCTCATTCATAATTTTCTTTTTATACGTATATTCTTCTGATGGAAATGCACCAGATTTAACTTCTTGATCGTATTGTTTTAAACCATCCACACCAACACTAAAATCAGCAAATTGCTTCACAAATTTCGCTTTATGTTCAACACCATAATTTAACATATCGTGATAAACCAATACTTGACCATCTGTTCCTTTTCCTGCACCAATACCAATGACCGGAATTGTTAAATGCTTGCTAATTTCTTCTGCTAAATCATTTGGAATTGCTTCAAGTACTAACGCAACTGCACCAGCTTGTTCTACATTTTTCGCATCTAAAATAAGTTGCTCCGCTGCTTCTTTCGTTGCACCTTGTAATTTATACCCCATAACGCCAACACTTTGAGGTGTTAATCCTAAATGTGCAACTACAGGAATACCAATTGCCGTTGCTTTTTCAATAAATGGTGTAATATGCGCTCCTTCTGCTTTAATCGCATTTGCATTTGTCTCTTGATAAAGTCTTAATGCATTATTTAAATCTTGAGTCATAGAGATGCCTACTGCACCAATGGGCATATCAACAACTACAAATGTATTTGGTGCGCCTCTTCTTACTGCACGACCGTGATGAATCATATCTGCTAACGTCACTTGTACGGTACTTTCATAACCTAATACAGTCATACCAAGCGAATCACCAACAAGAATCATATCAATACCCGCTGCTTCCACTTGTTTAGCACTTGGAAAATCATAAGCTGTTACCATAGAAATTTTAGTTTGCTTTTGTTTCATATCTATTAATTGACTTACTGTTTTCAATGTTATTCAACCTCTTTTTGCAGTATTATTAGAAATAGTATAATGAATCTTTTATAGAAAGGAAAGAAGAAGATGCTATCAGTTGCGATTATCGGCCCTGGCGCAGTCGGTACAACTATTGCTTACGAATTACAACAATCATTGCCTCATACAACGCTTATCGGGAGACACGCCAAAACAATAACATATTATACTGTACCACATGCACCGGCACAAGACATTACTGTGATGGGGTATGATGATATAACAAATGTATTCGATGTGATTATTATAGCTGTAAAAACACATCAACTAACTGAAGTTATTCCTCATTTAACTCATCTTGCACATGAGGATACACTTATCATTTTAGCTCAAAATGGTTATGGTCAACTCGAACATATTCCATTTAAAAACGTATGCCAAGCAGTTGTCTATATAAGTGGTCAAAAGAAAGGCAATGTTGTTACGCACTTCAGAGATTATCAATTACGTATACAAGATAATGCATTAACACGACAATTTAGAGATTTGATCCAAGACAGTCAAATCGACATTGTATTAGAAGCAAATATTCAACAAGCCATTTGGTATAAATTGTTAGTTAACTTGGGCATTAATTCTATCACAGCACTAGGCAGGCAGACTGTCGCAATTATGCATAACCCTGAAATACGTATGTTATGTAGACAATTACTTGAAGATGGTTGTCGGGTTGCACAGGCTGAAGGTCTAGACTTTTCAGAGCAAACCGTTGATACCATTATGTCAATATATCAAGGTTATCCAGACGAAATGGGTACGAGCATGTATTATGATATTATGCATCACCAGCCTCTTGAAATTGAAGCAATTCAAGGATTTATTTATCGCCGTGCACGAGCACATCAACTCGACACCCCGTACTTAGACACCATTTACAGCTTTTTAAAAGCATATCAACAACAATTTTAAATATACGCACATACTAAAGACCTTAACGCCATATTTAAAACATATCGTTCTAAATATCGTTAAGGTCTTCTTATGATATAGAATTATTCGGCTTCTCTAATTTCTTCTGCCACATCTTTGTAATCAATTTTCGTTTTAACAAATGTCTCATTATTTACTGGGAAATGTTGTTGAAATGTTTCAAAGTTTTGAATTTCAATGATGACATCCTCCACTTCAAAGTCAAGCACGTGTCCACCATAACTTCTTTCATCATCCGCAAAATGAATATGGAAACCAGAAGATCCTACACCATGAAATAATTCTGGTGTAAAAAATCCAACAACAGTACCACGAATATTTTGCCTTGTTTCTTCCGGCTGTCTACGCGCTGAATCAATCAAACGTGTGTATGGTGGTTGCTGTGCAGGCATCATTCGTACATGCATATGTTTAAAGGTGCCATAAATTTTTACTGCTGAAAATAAATTTTCACTTAACATTTCATTTTTAATTTGTGTAAACACATCTTCTTGGGACAGTTGTTGCAATGAAAAAGTTTTACTTGCTTTAAAATTAGTAATTGATGCATACGGTACTTTCTCATCACCAGTTAACTCTATAAATTGTTTGTGTTCATTAGCATGATATGCCTTTCCATCTAAAAAGATTACTTCTCCATCAGAACCAGTTAACGTTGCAATTCCTAAATTCCCATGTTCCAATAGTTCATTAATTGTCGCAGTTCCCTCTAGTAGACCAGCCATTAATGTGCCTAATGTGCCATGTTGATACAAGACATTTGTCATTCGAAAACCATCTCCCATATAGTATTACTAGTCGTCATGCTCTAAAATGTACCTCATGTATTATCCCTATCCTATAAAGTCAATTACATCTCGATATTTTGCTTCGAGTCATTAATTTTTTATGAGTCATGATACTTTATTCATTTATTATTTTACGCCAAAAGTATTCTCTCTATCAATGACTGTACAAAAAATGAACCTATCAATGTAACAGATTACTGCAACTTTGATAGATTCACTTATCCCTAACATATCTATTTTAAAGAATAAAAATGTATTAGTCTTCTAATAAATATTTAATTGAATCGAAAGTATCTTCTAATGTTTTAACTGATTTGTCGAATAATGCTTGTTCTTCAGCACTTAATGGCATTTCATAAATTTTAACTGCGCCATGTTGGTTAACTAATGTTGGTACGCCTAGGTAAACGCCTTTGTGACCACCATATTGACCATCTAATTGTATAGAAACATTTAAGACATTATTTTCATTATTTAAAATAGCTTTTGAAATGCGCATCAATGCTAATGCAATACCATAGTATGTTGAACCTTTAGCTTGGATAATTTCGTAAGCTGCGTCACGTGTATTTACATAAATTTCTTCCGCTTTAGCTTCACTACCTGTTTGTTCTTTTAACGTGTCATATACTGAAATACCTGCAACATTTGCTTGTGACCAAACAGCAAGTTCTGTATCGCCATGTTCACCAATAATACTTGCGTCAACACTTGAAGGTGCAACACCAAGTTCTTGGCTAATTAAATATTGTAAACGCGCACTATCCAATACAGTACCTGAACCGATAACACGCTCTGCTGGTAATCCAGTATATTCTTTTACAAATCTTGTTAAAATGTCAACAGGATTTGCCGCGATTAAGAAGTAACCATCGAAACCACTATCCATTACACTTTTAACAATACTTTTCATAATCTTTGTATTCTTTTCAACTAATTGCAAACGTGTTTCACCTGGTTTTTGAGGTGCTCCAGCAGTAATAACTACTAGATCTGCGTCTTTACAGTCTTCGTATTCACCTGCTTTCACATCAACTGGCGAAGGACTGTGGACTGTACCATGGTTTAAATCTTGAACATCTGCTTTTACTTTGTCTTTTGCAATGTCAATAATTACAAATTCATCAGCAACACCTTGCGTAACCATTGCAAAGGCATAGCTTGATCCTACAGATCCATCTCCGATTAATACAACCTTTTTACCAAATGTTTTCATAATTATGTCTCCTAACCTAATTGAATTTATTTTACACGTGACTACACGTAAAAATATCTATACTGAAATTAAAGATTAACAATTTTATTTTATTATAATATTATGCTACTAAATTACAAACATAAAACTGAGATGTAAGCGGAGTCAATTTACACTCTAACGCCAATAAATATTGATATTTCAAGGTTTTGCACGTGATTTGAAATTTGTGACAATTTTTAGCATCCGAAAGTTGCGTTATGTCGCTATATATAAGCATTTTCAAACTATTCTACTTACTAATTTTTTTAATCCAAAAAGTATGGTTTATCGACTTAAATTGCATATCAAGTTATATCCATACAACTTTTTATCCTCATCATATGTCAAAAATATTTTCACGGTCAAAGAATTCCTTTTTCTTTCATTTATATACTTTATCTACCTCTTAATTTAACGCTATTACTACTGCAATTTTAAAATTTCTCATATAATGTACAAAATTGTTAGAAAATTAGCAAAAAGTAGTACTTATTCATATAATTTCTGCTATAATCAATTTTATCATTTAAAAAATCTATGGGCGTTATCAAAGCAAGTCATTAATCTGTAACATAAAGTTGTGATTTTTCAGAATTTTTAGACAAAATATTAATTATTTGTGCTATGATATAACATATTAAAAAACACCGTATAGAATTGTTTATGAATGTTTGGGAGGTAAGTTTATGGGAAGTTTTTTCAATAAAATAGCACGAAAAGAGGATCCGACCATCTATCAAAATAAAGACGGTCATTTAAAGCGTACTTTACGCGTACGTGATTTCTTAGCCTTAGGTGTGGGCACGATTGTATCAACATCTATCTTTACACTACCTGGTATTGTCGCTGCAGAGCACGCAGGTCCAGCCGTTGCATTATCATTTTTACTTGCGGCTATAGTAGCTGGTTTAGTTGCATTTACTTATGCTGAAATGGCAGCCGCTATGCCATTTGCGGGTTCAGCGTATTCTTGGGTTAACGTGTTATTTGGGGAGTTTTTCGGTTGGGTTGCCGGTTGGGCTTTATTAGCTGAATACTTTATAGCCGTTGCCTTTGTAGCTTCTGGATTTTCAGCGAATTTAAGAGGACTGGTGAAACCAATAGGTATTGAGTTACCAGCAGCTTTATCAAATCCATTCGGTACAAATGGTGGCTTTATCGATGTTATTGCAGCTATCGTTATTTTATTGACTGCACTGTTACTATCACGCGGTATGTCGGAAGCAGCACGTATGGAAAATATTTTAGTTATTTTAAAAGTATTAGCTATTATTTTATTTGTTATCGTAGGTCTAACAGCTATTAATGCAAGCAACTATGTTCCATTTATTCCAGAACATAAGGTTACTGCTACAGGTGACTTTGGTGGTTGGCAAGGTATTTATGCTGGTGTTTCAATGATTTTCTTAGCGTATATTGGTTTCGATTCTATCGCTGCGAACTCAGCAGAGGCACTTAATCCACAAAAGACTATGCCTAGAGGTATTCTTGGCTCATTAGGTATTGCTATTGTATTATTTATTGCGGTTGCACTTGTGTTAGTAGGTATGTTCCATTACTCACAATACGCAAACAATGCTGAGCCTGTTGGTTGGGCATTACGTCAAAGTGGACATGGTATTATAGCTGCTATTGTTCAAGCAATCTCTGTAATCGGTATGTTTACAGCGTTAATTGGTATGATGTTAGCTGGCTCACGCTTATTATATTCATTTGGTCGTGATGGCTTATTACCTTCATGGTTAAGCCATTTAAATGACAAACATTTACCAAACCGTGCACTTGTTGTATTAACAATTATTGGCGTTTTAATTGGGTCAATGTTCCCATTCGCTTTCTTAGCACAATTAATTTCAGCAGGTACATTAGTCGCATTTATGTTTGTATCATTAGCAATGTACCGTTTAAGAAAACGTGAAGGTAAAGATTTACCAATTCCTGCATTTAAATTACCTTTATACCCTGTATTACCAGCCGTAACATTTGTCTTAGTATTGCTTGTATTCTGGGGCTTAGGTTTTGAAGCAAAATTATATACATTAATCTGGTTTATTGTTGGTATCATTCTATATTTAAGTTATGGATATAGACACTCTAAGAAAAATGATGTAGCAGAATATCACCCGCCAAAATAAAACAAAATAAAAAATCATTTCCCATCTAAACAACACATTGAGATGTGGAAATGATTTTTTTATTTTAAATTGAGATAATCACTATTACCAACCTTGTCCTGAGATATCATATTGCTCTAAATCCCCTTTGTCTAAAGCAGTCAGTGCAGCTTCTAAAGTATCCAATGCTGTATCTAATTGCTCATAAGTTATAACAAGTGGTGGTTGAAATCGCAATACATTTCCAGCTACAGCAATAATGACTACACCGTGTTCAAAGCAATAATTACAAATTTTAAGTGCTGCACTGGCATCGCGTGTTTTGAGTATTTTGTCAGAAACGATATCAATTCCTATTGTAAGACCTTTGCCTCTAACATCCCCAACACTATTGAATTGAGTTATCCATCGATCCATTCGTTTTCTTACATATGTTCCTTTATCAGTACTAGCTTGAAGTAATGATTGATCTTCAATCATCTTAATAGTTGCTAAAGCAGCTTCACAGCTTACTGGATTGGCACCTGTTGTAAATAAATGTGCAGGCGCTTCTAAACAGTTCATAATCTCTTTGCGTCCAACAATTGCTGACATAGGCATACCACCAGCTAAAGACTTTCCAAATGTAATTAAATCTGGCGTAAAGTTAAAGTGTGATACAGAACTCCATGTGCCTGTTCGTCCAAAACCTTGTTGAATATCATCTACTGCGATTAAAATACCATTCTCACGACAAATCTGTTCTAACGCTTCGAAATAACCTGGAACTGGCTCTAAAAGTCCGCCATCACCTTGTATCGTTTCAATAACAATACATGCAACTTCTTCAACAGGTACATATTTCGCAAACATTTCTTTTAACGGTGCTAAATATTCTTCTACAGTATTGGCTTTTGGCTGTTCATACATACCACGATAACTATCAGGAAATGGGATATGATAAAAACCATTCAAGAGTGGCCCATAATGTTTACGCATATTTAAACTAATCGCTGACATAGACAATGCACCAAAGGTTGAACCATGATATGCATTCGTAAAGCTAATAATATATGGACGTCCAGTATATGCTCTAGCGAATTTAATGACACCATCATTTGCATCTGATCCAGTTAAACCAAATGTTACTCTTTTTTCAAAATCTCCTGGTGCAATCTCACAAAGTTTTTTAGCTAAACGTACTAATGGTTCATGATACATATATGCTGGTGTATAGTGTATAAATTTATCTACCTGTGCTTTTATCGCATCTGTCACTTCTTTAGGTGCATGACCTACATTTTGAGAACTCGCGCTAGACAACAAATCAATATACGTTTTCCCCTCAACATCAACCAAAGTTGCACCATACCCATGATCAATAACTAATGGGTAATACTTAATACGTCCAGATTTCGCAAAATAATGCTCGTCCTCTTGAATTAATTGATGTATTTTACTCATCTTACATTCCCTCCCAATGACAGTACTTACTCGTAGAACCAACTATCTAAACTTGATTATAAAATTCGACTAAGAATTACATTTAAATACTGTCATGCCATTTTGAATACTATCCAATATACTAATAAATTTCAGATTTGTAAATATATTCTGATAATTGTGAATTTTATAATCATAATTGCAGATTTGGATATCAACTATTTAATTAGGGAATACAATGAATATATTTCAATTTTACTTATCGAGGTGATGTGCATGCGTTTAAAAGTATTGCTTCATTTTACAGCTGCGATAGTCATTTCAGTCGTTTTGTTATGGATGACTATGTTATTTGATAAATTAAATGCTCAAACGCATTTAGAAGATTTATTACTAAATTTAGATTTTTTGATTGCACCTGAAAACACACCATTTATCTTGGAATTGATATGTCACTTAATAATCGGCATTGTTATCTATATCATTTTTGTGCTGCTATTTCATTTCTTTAAAAGACTTTATTATTGGAGCTATGTACTGTTATTTTTCATCTTTATCACTTTATATCCTTTCTTAATTTTCATTGCACAGCGTCCAATGTTCCAATTTAATGGTGTTGAATTTATTGGATGGATAATCTCACATATCTGTTTTATGTTACTAATGATGTTTAGTATATCCAGAATAAAATAATATTTTTAATTAAACTGACAATTATTTTTCACATTTTATACACTTTTCAAGGTTTATGACTTGAGAAATGTTCTCATTTTTATCATACTGGAGGTGTATTGAAAAGTTAAGGAGTGGAAAGTATGAATAAAGAGCAATTAGAAAAAATGAAAACTGGAAAAGGCTTTATTGCCGCATTAGACCAAAGTGGTGGTAGTACACCAAAAGCACTTAAAGAATACGGTGTAAACGAAGATCAATATAGCAATGAAGACGAAATGTTCCAACTTGTTCACGATATGCGTACACGTGTGGTAACTTCACCTTCATTCTCACCTGATAAAATTTTAGGTGCTATTCTTTTCGAACAAACAATGGATCGCGAAGTAGAAGGCAAATATACTGCTGATTACTTAGCTGATAAAGGTGTTGTTCCGTTCTTAAAAGTAGACAAAGGTCTTGCTGAAGAGCAAAATGGTGTTCAATTAATGAAACCAATCGACAACTTAGACAGTTTATTAGACCGTGCAAACGAACGTCACATTTTTGGTACAAAAATGCGTTCTAACATTTTAGAATTAAATGAGCAAGGTATCAAAGACGTTGTTGAACAACAATTTGAAGTTGCTAAACAAATTATTGCTAAAGGTTTAGTTCCAATTATCGAACCAGAAGTTAATATTAATGCAAAAGACAAAGCTGAAATTGAAAAAGTATTAAAAGCTGAACTTAAAAAAGGTTTAGATAGCTTAAATGCTGATCAATTAGTAATGTTGAAATTAACAATTCCTACTGAACCAAACTTATACAAAGAGTTAGCTGAACATCCTAATGTTGTTCGTGTCGTTGTATTATCAGGTGGTTACAGCAGAGAAAAAGCAAATGAATTACTTAAAGATAACGATGAACTTATCGCAAGTTTCTCACGTGCATTAGCTAGTGATTTAAGAGCTGATCAATCTAAAGAAGAATTCGATAAAGCTTTAGGTGATGCTGTAGAATCAATTTACGATGCTTCTGTAAACAAAAACTAACTTTCACATCAAAAATGCTTTTAATTTAAACTAATAAATAAGACTCATACATGTGCTTTAAACGGCAATGTGTATGAGTCTTTTTTTTAGTAATCTCACTTTAGATGATGTGAAAAAAATCGGACAGCTGAAAAATCATAGAGATTTATCAGTTGCCCGATTTTTGATATAGCCATTAGAATTTAGTTTTCATAGTAACCTAATTCTAAGTCTTTTGAAGTTTGTTTACGGATTTTTCTCATTAATTTTTCGTCTTCAATTAATGATTCACCGTATGATGGAATCATTTTCTTAATCTTAGGTGCCCATTCAGTTTTGTATTCAGGGAAGTTACGTTCTAATACTTCTAACGCAACTGAAACTGAAGTTGAAGCCCCTGGTGATTCACCTAATAATGCGATTACAGTATGGTCTTGTGAGTTAACCACTTCTGTACCGAATTGAATGAATCCTTTACCATGTTCAGGAGTATCTTTGATAACTTGAACACGTTTACCAGCAGTGTATAATTGCCAATCTTCATTACGTGCTTCTGGGTAGAATGTACGTAAGTGGTTCATACAACCTTCTTTTGTCATAATCACTTGGTCAAATGAATATTTAATTAAAGGTAAGTTTTTAACTGCTGCTGCTAATAAAGTTGTAATGTTGTATGTTTTAACAGATTTGAATAAATCTAAGTTAGAACCGTTTTTCAAGAATTTAGGTCCAACATTAGCAAATGGTCCAAATAATAATGTTCTTTGACCATCAATGTAACGCGTATCTAAGTGAGGTACTGTCATTGGTGGTGTACCAGGTGGCTCTTTACCATAAACTTTGGCATCGTGTTGTTCAATAACTTGTGGATTTGTACAAGCTAAGAATTGTCCACTAATAGGGAATCCACCTAAATGTTTACTTTCAGGGATACCTGTTTTTTGTAATAATGGAATCGCTCCACCGCCAGCACCGATGAATACGTAGTCAGTTACTTGTTTAAATTTGTCACCAGTTAGGCGATTTTTAACAGTAACTTCCCATTGACCATTTGATAATTGTTCAAAATCAACAACTTCATGGTTAAATTGCACTGTTGCATTTGGATGCTTTTCAATGCTTTTAGCCATTTTACGTGTTAATTCACCGAAGTTTACATCTGTACCTTCGTCAATTTTACTTGCCGCCATAATACCAGGATTATCTTCACGGCCTTTCATCATCAATGGAATCCATTTTTTCATTACTTCGATGTCTTCTGTATATTCGATGTTATCGAACATAGGGAATGCTTTCATCGCTTCGTAACGATCTTTTAAGAATTTAACATTGTTTTTACCTCTAACATAACTGATGTGTGGTAATGGATTGATAAATTCTCTTGGGTTCTCGATACTACCGCTTTTTACTAAGTGACCCCAGAATTGTTTTGAAATCTCAAACTCTTCGTTAATCACTTTAGCTTTTTCGATGTCGATAGAACCATCAGGTTGTAAAACAGTGTAGTTCAATTCACATAATGCTGCATGACCCGTACCAGCATTATTTCTTTCGTTTGAACTTTCGATTGCAGGACGATCCAAGCGTTCGTAAACGTGGATATTCCAGTCTGGCTCAATTTCTTTTAACATTGAACCAAATGTTGTGCTAAGTACACCGGCTCCAATTAAAACGATGTCTTTACTATTAGACTTAGCCATTGGTTTCACCTCTCCAAAAATTGTAAATGTGTATCATCAATATGAAAGTTACATAAAACTGACATATCTCTATAAAATATCAACGCCATAAATAACTTCCTGTTTCAATTGATACGCTGTAACAAAATGCTATAGTTAATGCTTACATATATATGTTAAAGCAAGCAGTGGTAAATGTAAATTATAATTATTCATTAACTTTGCAATATATTAAATCTTTTATTCATAAAAGATAAATATCAAATCAATCATAATTATTTGGCAATAAATCGCTAACTACCATTTCCATTTTACAACCGACACACAGCATTTTAAACATATACCTATTTTGATACAATATAAGTGTAAAATCAATCATAAAAAGGAGATTCAATATATGCATCTAAGAAAACCACTTCAATTACCTTTAATATTGAAATTTATTTTGAATCTTGCGCTTGTAGGTATTGTAGTTATCGTTCTAACACACACTGAGTTTCGTTTTACTGCCGGTGATAGTAATGCATTTTTATTAAACTGGGAGATTCAAGGTTTAACATCTTATATTTTCTCATTCTTAATACTAATTGCGCTCATTTCTAAAATTATTTTAGTATTTATAACTAGAAAAAAGAACATCATAAATAAACAAGCAGTCCAGTGCGTATCATCATACCATACGCATTGGGCTGCTTTGCTATGCTTATTAATTGTTCTCTTTTTGTTGTTGCCATTTTTCTATTTCAGCATCTCGTAGTTCAACACGACGGATTTTACCTGAGTTTGTTTTCGGTAAATCGTCAACGAATTCAATCTCTCTTGGATATTTGTATGGAGCTACTTCATTTTTCACGAATTGTTGTAACTCTTTAATGAGTGCATTATCACCTGTAACATGATCTTGTAAAATAACAAATGCTTTAACGATATTACCACGAATATCATGTGGTTTAGCTACTACTGCACATTCTTTTACAGCTGGGTGGTTGGTTAAAGCATCTTCAACTTCAAAAGGCCCAATCGTGTAGCCAGAACTGATGATAATGTCATCTCGACGACCTTCAAACCAGAAATAGCCATCATCATCTACATGCGCTAAATCACCTGTTATATAATATTTCCCTGCTTGTGCTTTCGCTGTGCGCTCAGGCTCTTTGTAATAGCCTTTGAAAAGTGCAGGCAAATCAAGTGGGACTGCAATATTCCCCTTCGTATTAGTGGGAACATCATTACCCTCATCGTCTACTACTGTAACAGAACTTCCTGGAATACCTTTCCCCATCGATCCGCTTCTTTGTGGTGTATCTTTTAAAAAGCCGATTAATAATGTACTTTCTGTTTGACCATAACCATCTCTTACGGTTAAATCAAAATGTTTCTTAAATTGTTCTACTACTTCTCTATTTAACGGTTCACCCGCAGAAACTGCACTATGTAAATGTGTTAAATCATAGTCATTTAAATTCTGCAATTTAGCCATCATACGATACTCCGTCGGCGTGCAACATAATACGTTAATTTGATATTTTTGAAGCAATTCTAAATATGTTTCAGGACTAAATCTTCCATTGAAAACAAAAGCTGTTGCCCCAGAACCTAACACAGATAAAAATGGACTCCAAACCCATTTTTGCCATCCTGGTGCTGCCGTTGCCCATACTAAATCATCTTCATTAATACATAGCCAATGTTTTGGTGCCATTTGTAAGTGGGCAAATCCCCATCCATGACAATGTGTCACGGCTTTAGGATTGCCAGTTGTACCAGATGTATAAGATAAAATGGCTGTATCGTCACGCGTCGTATCAGCCATCTCTAATTGATTGCTTGCGTTTTCTTTTTCAGCTTCCAGTGAAATCCATCCATCTTTTTGACCAGCGATAACAAATTTAGTTAACGACTCGTATTCTTTAATATTTTCGAACTCTACAGTGAATGGTTCTAATGCAATGACTGCATTAATTTCACCATGTGTAATACGATATTGTAAATCTTTCGTTCTTAACATTTCAGAACATGGAATAATCGCAACGCCTAATTTTAAAGCAGCAATATATAATTCATACGTTGCAATAGAACGTGGCATCATGATTAATACTTTATCTCCCTTAGATAAACCATGAGATGCAAGTACATTTCCCACTTTATTGGCTTGTTCAATTAATTGTTGGTAAGTTACCGTTATATCTTCGCCTTCAGTATTATGATAAAGAATGGCTTTTTTATCAGGCATATGACTGTATTTTTCGATTTCTGAAATAATATTATATTTCTCCGGTGCAAATAAATCTGACTTCTGCATAACTAACTTCCTTTCATATTATACATCCACTTTTCCTGTAATGAACGCTGTTATTTTATAAATGAATTATGTATATCATACGCCTATCTTTACAGAATTTTCAATTAAATAGAGTTAGATATTAATGCCCTTAAAAGTGCGACGTGACTTTCGGCAACCTTCAAGGACATTTGAAATCTTTCTGATATACATTTTCTTCTAAATATTTTCAGCTAATTCAATGCGAATATTGTATGATAATTCACGATTAACTATCTTAACATCAGCACCTTTTGACGTTCCACGATGCTTGTGCGTCTGTTGGTACTCAGTTGAATTTTGCCAATTATAAAATGATTGTCTATCTTTCCAAAGTGTAATAATAATATAATGTCGACCAGTCATTCTCGGTCTTAAAAACCTTAACGCTTTAAATCCATCAACATGTTGCAAATGTTTAGTACGCTGTAAGAATTTTTGTTCAAATGCGTCTTCTTGACCTTTATTAATGTATAAATGATTTAATACACATAACGTATCATTTGATAAATCATTTATTTCTTCCAAGACATCGTAATAGGCAATGTCATTATTCTTTTGTATTGAAATACCGTCCTTCATTTCTTCTATTAAATAGGCTTTATATGTATCATATATTTTCATCTTTTACGCCTTCATTTCTTTATATTTTTTATTCATATTTTTTATTTATACTACTAGTCATTCATTCCCTTATTTTTAAAAAGCAATCATACTACGCATTCACTTTAAGCGATAAATCTTTAAGTAAACATGTGATGCTATTTTAGAATGAACCTTAGAAATTTTAAATTTATTCACGTTATTTTCGACAATTCTCCTGTATTAATCGATTAAATTTTCGACTTAATTACATGGAAGCAACTATTATTCCGCGTAAAAATAGCCGCTAACTCCTTTATTGAGAATTATCGGCTTTCGTATTTATATATAGCTAACGTTATATTATCGATTTATGATTTTAATTGATCATACAGAGAAAGAGATCTTTTAACAATTTCTAAAAATTCATGATCTAAATTGGACGTTTGATGAAAATAAGACAAAATATTTTCTGTTAGCTTTTCTTGTTTTGGAAATGATTCATCTTCTTTTATCCAAATCGCTAATTCGCCTAATGGTGTTTTATCATCTTTAAAGGTTTGTATATATTCGTAAAAGCTCATAGTATTCCTTCTCTCCATTTACTTATATAAATCCTACCACGAAAGCCTTCAAGAAAACACATTTAAATGTCTATTTAGTGAACTTTTTATAGTTATTCATACTTTAAACACTTTGCAACCTAATCTAATTATCGCTTTTTTTCTTATATTTCCGTCTGTAGCGTAACGCAATACTTTAATTTTCAACACTCAATTTCTCTATGTAAAAAAGCCTGGCACTATTACAACTTGAACTACACTCTTCAAAGTTCTCATTTTTTCAACGTCTACTTTTAAGAGAGCATTTCAACATGTGCCAGGCTACAGATATTTAATTATTTAGCATACGGCTTTACTTCGATTGCCCCTTCATTTTCATCATGAACACCATGTTTATAATAATCCACATATTGAGGTTCTAAAGGTTTTCTTCCACGTATAATGTCTGCAGCTTTTTCGGCTAACATCAACACTGGTGCATGGATATTACCGTTAGTTGTACGCGGCATAGCTGATGCATCTACTACACGTAAATTTTCCATACCGTGAACTTTCATTGTTAATGGGTCCACAACTGCCATTGGATCTGAAGCAGGTCCCATTTTTGCACTACAAGATGGATGTAATGCAGTTTCACCGTCTCGACGTACCCAATCAAGAATCTCTTCATCTGTTTGAACTTCTGGTCCTGGCGAAATTTCTCCCCCATTAAATGGATCCATAGCTTTTTGAGATAAAATGTTTCTTGCTACACGAATAGCTTCTACCCATTCTTTTTTATCTTCTTCAGTTGATAAATAATTAAAACGAATACTCGGCTTTTCAAAAGGATCTTTAGATTTAATTTTCAAACTACCACGAGAATTTGAATACATTGGACCTACGTGGACTTGATAACCATGTGCAACTGCTGCCTTTTGACCATCATATCTTACTGCTATAGGTAAGAAATGGAACATTAAGTTAGGATAGTCAACTTCGTTATTTGAACGAACGAATCCACCGCCTTCAAAATGGTTAGATGCCGCTGCACCTGTACGTGTAAAAATCCATTGCAAACCAATAAATGGCATACGTTTAATATCTAAGCTTGGTTGTAACGATACAGGCTCCTTACATTTATGTTGGATATATACTTCTAAGTGATCTTCAAAATTTTCACCTACACCTGGTAAATGAACACGGGGCTCAATACCTTTTGATTTTAAAAATTCTGAATCACCGATACCTGATAATTGTAATAATTGTGGTGTGTTAAATGCACCACCTGATAAAATAACTTCATTAGCATTAACAGTATGCAATTTACCATTTTTCTTATATGTCACACCTGTTGCTCTTCTACCTTCATAATGAATTTCCGTAACAAAGGCACGTGTCTCAACTGTTAAGTTTTTACGTTTCATTACTGGATGCAAATATGCTCTTGAAGCTGACATACGACGACCACGGTGAACTTGACTATCAAAAGGTCCGAATCCTTCTTGTCTAAATCCATTCACATCAGGTGTCTTATGATAACCTGCTTCTACACCTGCATCAAAGAATGATTGGAATAATGGATTGGTTGCTGGTCCACGTTTTAGCTTGATTGGTCCATCGTGTCCTCTAAATTTATCATAAGGTGCTGCACCGTATGTTTTTTCTAATTTTTTAAAATAAGGTAAACAGTGCGCAAAGTCCCAAGTTTCCATACCTTCTGGCTCCGCCCAACCTTCATAGTCCATTGGATTACCACGTTGGTAAATCATGCCATTAATTGAACTTGATCCACCTAACACTTTACCTCGAGCATGTGCAACCTTACGACCGCCCATATGTGGTTCTTCGTCTGTTGAATAAATCCAATCGTAAAATTTATTACCGGATGGGAACATTAACGCAGCTGGCATTTGAATAAATAAATCCCAAAAATAATCACTGCGACCCGCTTCTAATACTAAGACTTCTTTATCTTTATCTTCACTTAGACGGTTACCAAGTACAGAGCCTGCACTACCGCCTCCAATGATGACATAATCATATGATTTGTTTTTATCGCTCATCGTTATGACCTCCAAAGTTTGTTGTATTTCAAAGTGAGTTTTTATGATATATATACATTAGTGACTGATTAAATGGCATTAAGTAGCCATATTTAACTAATTCACCATAGTAATCTTTTATTTAATGACAGTCATTTAAACTCTTGAAATGACCTTTAATTCTTTTTCAGTTCTAATCCAAATTATTGATAAACATCTATCACTTATACATAACAAAGTGAGTGTCTTGTGTTCTTACAATGGCACTCACTTTATCTAGTTTTATTTACTAAACCAATTTACTAATTGAGGATTTGTATTTGTTAAAATGTGTTTTGAAACTAAGTACTCTTCTAAGCCTTCTTTACCTAATTCTCTACCGATACCTGATTGTTTATATCCGCCCCATGGTGCTTGTGCAAAGTATGGATGGAAATCATTAATCCAAACTGTTCCAAGTTTTAATTTATTAGCTACACGTTGTGCTTTTCCAATATCTTTAGAAAATACAGCACCTGCTAATCCATATATAGAATCATTTGCTAATTGAATTGCTTCTTCTTCAGTGTCAAACCCTTCAACAGTTACTACTGGACCAAAAACTTCTTCTTGTACAATGCGCATTGATGTATCACAGTTCGTAATGACAGTAGGTTCAAAAAATAAACCATCTTTCAAATCATCTTTCTCTGGACGTTTGCCACCAACTGCAATTGTCGCACCTTCTGATTTAGCTACTTCCATATAAGATTCAATCTTATTGCGGTGTTCTGTTGAAATGACTGGACCCATTTCAGTATCAGCATCAAAACCATTGCCTAATTTGATTTTCTTTACTCTCTCAATAAGTGCTTGCTCAAATTTATCTTTGATGTTGTTCTGTACTAATATTCTTGATCCTGCTGAACAAACTTGTCCGGCATGGAAATATCCACCATTTAATGCTTGGTCTACCGCCAAGTCAAAATCAGCATCGTCAAAGATTATGTTTGGATTTTTACCACCAAGCTCCAAAGCAACATTCGTTACATTGTTGGCAGCATTTTTCATAATATGCTTACCAGTTTCAATGCCACCTGTGAATGACACAAGATCAACCTCTTTATGACCTGACATCACGTCACCGACTTCAGAACCAGCACCTAAAATAAGATTAATTGTTCCTTTAGGAAAGCCAACTTCTTCCATCAATTCAAAAACACGTATCGTTGTTAAGGGGGTAATTTCACTTGGCTTCATAACTAGTGAACAACCCGTAGCAAGTGCTGGTGCAATTTTCCATGATGCTTGTAATAATGGATAGTTCCATGGTGTAATTTGTGTTACCACACCAACTGGTTCCTTAACAACTTTACTTTCTGTATTCGGTATTGGTGAATCTATGATTTCGCCACCATCTTTATCTGCTAATCCTGCAAAATACATGAATACATTATGGATGTCATCCATATCTGCATATGATTCTTCTAATGTTTTTCCAGTATCTAATGTTTCTAAACGAGCTAATTCTTCGCGATGTTCTTTAATTTTATCCGCGATAGCACGTACTTTCTTACCTCTAGTTTCAGCAGTTTCTTGTGACCATTCTCCAGACTCAAATGCACGTCTAGCAGCTAAAATTGCACGTTCCGCATCGTCTTTAGTCCCTTCAGAAACTGTAAATATCACTTCTTGATTATAAGGATTGATAATATTTCTTGTGTTATTATTCGCGCTTTCAACCCACTCACCATCTATGTATTGACGCTGAGATAATTGTTTTAAAAGTTCCATTCAACAACCTCCGTTAAGTTTGTTAAATTTTTATTTAACGAATTTTACAAACTTATGTTAGCATAGAAATGAAAATTGTGTCAATTTGTAAAACAACTAATGAATTTAGTTTTGTAAGTTTGTTAGATTTTTAATTAACGAAATGTTTAACTTTAACACTTTAAATATTTTTAATGTCTTTTTTTATAAAAGGTTTTATAATGTATTAGTATTTATTTTAGAATGACCAAAACGATGCATGGAGGTGCAATGATGACTCGTTCTCAGAACAATCAGCAACAATTAGAACAAGCAAAAGATATTGTAATTAATTCAATTGGGCAGACAATGGATTTGTATGGCACTAACCGAAGTGTAGGTAACTTATATGGCACTATGGTGTTTGAAGGCAGTATGACGCTTGATGAAATGCGTCATCAATTGCAAATGAGTAAACCTAGCATGAGTGCTGGCGTTAAAAAACTACAGGAATTTGATATTGTTAAACAGCAGTTTACAAGAGGTAGCCGAAAGCAGCATTTTATTGCAGAAAAAGATTTTTTTATCTTCTTCAGAAATTTTTTCGCTAAAAAATTCCAACGTGAAATTGATATTAATGTTGAAGCAGTGAAAGACGCACAAGCAATTATAAATCCGTTACTTGAAAGTAGCGATTTAACAGAAGCCGAATCACTAGAAGCACAAAAAATCAAAGCTCAACTTGACCATACACACGTGTACTATGAATGGTTAGAGCAGTTGACTGAAGCAATTGAAAGTGGTGAAATTTTCAAATATTTCCCAATTCCAGAACAACCTTCTAGTTCTGAAGATTAAAATCAGCCTCGAACAGCGACAATAACAACAACAGATATTTAAAATAATGCTATAGATACATGAAAAGACGGTAATTTCTATCTCAACAAATAGAAATTGCCGTCTTTATTTTTATATGACAATCAATTATGAAGTTATTTTCTAGTATTTTCGTACACTCATTATATTACTTAGCCAATGTATTTTACTTATCTATTCTCGCCTTTGCGAACTCTATCAATAATATTTTGTATTTGCTTCTGCTTTTCATTTTCATCTTCTACAAAGTAAACTAGCGGTTCATCCTTGACAGAAACCCAAGGTACAAGCACGTCAAAGTCTAATTCTTTAATCATTTCTAAACTTTGAATAGACTTTTCTCTGTCACTTGAACCTAATATAACTGTTCGCCATATATTACCTTCAAAAAATATAAAATCCCCAGTAAATAAGTACCGATGATGCCCATCATCCCATAAAAACAGTGTCGTTCCTGGTGTATGTCCAGGTGCAGGAATAATTTCTAAATCCTTATCCAACATTTCACGATTACTCAATTGGTATTGGGCAGAAAACTTATTTTTCAGCCCATCCGCATCATTTTGATGTATGTAGTACGGTGCATCAAATTGATTAGACCCTCCTAATGACTCATGATCATGATTCATTAATACTTTTGAAACACCACCTAATGATGCAACGTCTTGTTCAACCTCATCTAATCGACCTGAATGATAAATCATAACGTTACCCGCTTCACGTTTTAAAATGAAAGATTTAAATAAAAAACGTTTATCAAAAGGCAGTTCCGAAATAGGTGTCGCATACAAATTTTGAGTGATGCAATTTAAATTTGTATATGGTTGAGACTGATTATTTTTATACTGATTAGTCATTACATTCTCCCCTAAACTAATTTGAAATCTACTTAAAGGTTACCCGCTATTTAATTTCATAATCAAAGAATACTGATTAATAAATAGCAAAATAATCAATTATTCCATATTAATGCTCAAGATTACATCTTAAGTATTTTTTAGGCTTTATATTTCTTATAAATAGTAGATAGGTGTTATTTCATTTTCAACAAATAGAAAATTCATATATTGAATAGCTAAGAATCTTCAAGCACTTCTCTAATTTTTCAATACTTATTTTTTTAATACCAGTTGAATTAAACAACGTATAAAGAATAATTGTTAATTAATGAACAAAAGCCAATATAATGATTATTGTTTATAGCTTTGCCATATATTACCTTTAGGATAGTTACAGTTTTTAAGTGTAAAATTACTTCTTATAAACATACTTAAAGGTGGGATTTTGATGAAACTTTATGCAGACATAATTATCGTAGGCGGTGGGCCATCTGGTTTAATGGTGGCAAATGAGTTAGCACAGTTTGGTATTGATACTATGATTCTTGAAAAAAGATCTGAACCAACCCTTTCTCGATCTGGTGTAATACAACCAAGGGTGTTAGAAATTTTTGATTCTAGAGGTTTTGTTGATAAATTTATTGATCGCGCCAAAGAATTACATCCACATCCCCAATCAAGCGGAGGAGTTTGGGCTGGATTATCTGGACTTGATTATTCAGTACTTGATAGCTCACACCCTTATAAACTACTTTTAACACAAGTTGAAACCGAAAAAATACTTGCAGAAAGAGCAACATATCTAGGTGCTCATTTTCATCGTAATATAAAAGTCACTAATGTAAGAGAGAAAGATGAATATGTTGAAGTAGATATCGTAGATGATATGAACAACAATAAAACATTAACATGTAAGTACGTTGTGGGTGCTGATGGAGGTAACAGTACTGTTAGAAAGTCATTAGGTATCAAATGGAATGGATATGAACCTACACACTCCATCGTTAATTTAGAAGTTGAAATTCCTTTTCCATGGTCAGAACGTGAAGCTAAAGTCGCCGACAATGAATTCGGTTGGTGCTTAGTCATACCAATGGATAAAAATCTTACTCGTTTTACTGTCATTGACGCTGAAGATACGAAAAGACTTCATCAAAATGAACCTATTGACCTTGAACGTGTCAAGACTATTATTAAAAAAATATGGAATAAAGACTTTAACTTTAATAACATCAAATCAGCCTTGAGATTTAATGATGCTATGTACATGGCCAATAAAATGCAAACAAATCGCGTTTTTTTAGTAGGAGAATCTGTTAGAATTCATTATCCTGCAGCAGGCGTAGGAATGAATTTTTGCTTGCAAGATGCATTTAATTTAGGTTGGAAATTAGCTTATACAATCAAACGTGGTTATTCGAATGGTTTGTTAGAAAGTTACGAATTAGAACGTAGACCATTAGTCAAAAAGCATTTAGAGGGTGTGCTTAACCAAACAGCAATACAATTGAATTTTTCGAAGGACATGGTTTCATTTAAGCGATACTTTGAAAATAATTTATTACCATTAGAAGATGTTAATCGTTTGATTGTTAATGATCTTTCCGGTCTTAGCTATTCTTATGGAGATGATGATTCACTCGTGGGAACACCCATTAGAAATTTTCAAATAAAGAATAATGATGGCGAGACACATACAATATTTGAATTATTGAGAGACCAACAATTTTTATTAATAGATCTAACAAATACCGAATTACCTACCGTCCCTCATCCTTTTAAAAACTATATCAAGTGTATATCTGGAAATATTATAAATAGAGATGATTTACAAGACCTTTCCTCTATCTTTGTAAGACCTGATGGACATATTGCATGGATGAGTGAAGAAAAGTTAAGCAATTCTAACTTTGAGCTTGAACTACGTAAATGGTTTTAATGTATCAAAAAACTGTTCTATCATAGGGGGAATAATATTTTGAACACTTTAAAATTAAAAGACGCTACTTTAAAATACACAACATTGGGAGCAGGACCCATCTTAATACTGATACCAGGTGCAAATGGAACAGGTGACATATTCACATTATTCGCTGAAGCATTAAAAGAACATTTTACAGTTGTCACATATGACCGAAGAGGTTATGGGGAAAGTACACTCACTCATCCCTTACCAACTCGTGCTTCAAATGCGTATGATGATTATCGAATTAAAAGAGATGCATTAGATATTGCAGAGCTAGCTACTCAATTAAGTCCCGACCCAGTTTATGTATTCGGCACAAGTTCTGGAGCCATAGTTGGAATGCATTTGTTAAAAGAATATCCAGATACTGTTAAAAAAGTCGCTTTACATGAACCACCTATCAATACATTTTTACCTGATTCAACAAATTGGAAAAAGAAAAACGAAAATATAGTAAGTGATATTCTAAATAAAGGACTCGAAGAAGGCATGAAAACTTTTTCTGAAAAAAACAATGCTTCTTCAGATGATTTGAACACATTATCTCAATACAGTACAAATAAATCAGAAGTTGAAAAACATAAATATAACCAAACTTTGTATTGGGCTAAATATGAAATCAGACAATATACACATTCAAATATTACACTTGACGATTTGAATAAAAACAAATCAAAAATCACCCTATTAAGCGGGTTAGATTCAAAAGGAAACTTCGTATATAATGTCAATCAGTATATTTCTAATTACATCGATATAGATGTTATTCATATGCCAGATGGGCATTTTGGTTACTTAAAAAAGCCAAAAGATTTTAGCACAACTTTGCTTGAGAATTGGGGATTCCTATCATAATACAATTTAAAAACGTTAGAGTAACGGTTTACTACCATTACTCTAACGTTTTTATTATAAATTATCATCTTGTTCTTCTTCTGATACTTGAACGATTCGCAATGAACGACGTTCAACTTCTTTTAATTTTTCAGCACGCGTTTCAAGTTTAATTCTATCGCGTCCTAAAATAATCAAGAATGATATCATCATGAAAATAAAAATAACAATTAATGGCACACTTGCCAGTATAGAAGCTGTTTTCAATACTTCTAATGCACGTTCACCACCAACTAACATTAATGAAAATGGTAATAAGCATAGAGCAAATGCCCAGAATAATCTGTTAGCTCGTAGCGGTTCGCCTACTACTTTTTTCTGAGAAGCAGCCGCTAAAATATATGATCCTGAATCGAATGTCGTCGCTAAGAATAAAAAGGCTGATACTAAGAATAGTACAATCATCAGTGACGGGAATGGTAAATGATGAACTACTTCAATAATAGTTGCTTCAGTACCGTGTGTATTTAAATATTGCGTTACATTAAATTGACCAGAGATTTGTAAATACACAGCATAGTTACCGAAAATACCAAAGAATAATACGCATCCAAGCGTTCCATAAATAATTGTTCCTAGCACGACTTCTTTAAGGCGTCGACCTTTTGAAATTCTAGCGATAAATAAACCGATAAATGGCGCATATACTAACCACCATGACCAGTAGAATATTGTCCAGTCTTGTGGGAAATTCGTTTCTTTTCGACCTTTAATACCACCGAATGGTTCTAACCATGTTGCCATATGGAAAAAATCTCTCAACATATTTCCGAACCCTGTTACTGTCGTTTCCATAATAAAAACAGTCGGTCCAATAATAAATATAAAGGCTAATAAAACAAATGATAGCCAAACGTTGATATCACTTAACTTTTGAATACCTTTTTTCAAACCTGTATATGAACTAATGGCAAATATGACCGTAATCGTTAATAAAATGGCCGAACGTAAAATCATATTTTTACCATCTAAACCAGTTAATCTTTCTATGCCTGCAGAAATTAATGGCACACCTAACGCTAGTGATGTTGCCGCACCACCTAGCAATCCAAAGATAAATAAGATATCTACAACTTTACCTACAAATTTATCTGTTTGCCCTTTTAAAATCGGACGACAAGCTTGACTAATTTTATAAACAGGTTGTTTTTTAACGAACACTAAATAGCCAATTGGTAATGCTGGCAAGACATAAATAGCCCATGCAATTGGTCCCCAGTGGAACATACCATATTGCGTCGCATATTGGAGCGCTTCATCACTCATACTTTTCGCACCATTTGGCGGAACTTGATAATAAAAAGCCCATTCAATGACACCCCAGTATAAAATATCAGAGCCGATGCCTGCACAAAACAGCATAGCTGCCCATGTGAATGTATTGAATTCTGGTTTATCACTTGCTTTACCTAGCGTGACATTACCATATTTGCCAAATGCGATATACATTACAAAGCAAAAAATCGCCAGCCCCATAAATAAATATATCGAACCAATTGAATTAGAAATGGCACTATTAATACCAGTGATGATATCTTCACTTGCTTTTGGAAAAGCCATCATAGGTATAACTGCAAAAAGAAGTACAACTACTGTACCAATAAAGGTCGTCCAGTCCATAACTTTCTCTTTTTTCAATTGTGCTCCCCCTAATTATTAATTTTATGAATCCTGTTTCGATTTATCTCAAAATGTAATAATTATATTGATTCACAAAATTGACAATAACTAATATTTAATAATAATGCAAATTTCATACAATTTGAAAGTTGGCAATTATTGAATATTTATATAATTTTTCTCACAATAAACAAAATATCAATAGCGCTAAAACAACTGTGTTAAGTTAAGATTTAACGAATTTAACAAATTTTATCATTGGGTCAATATCGTATTTTAATACACAATAAATGAATATTTATTTATTGTGAAACGCTACCATAAAGTTAGACTTCCTTCCCACTAAAATTAAATTTTTGTATAAATGTTCAACACTGTATGTGTATTTTTATTATTTATTTTTTCAGCAAATACTTAATTCTCTTTATTTCAAATTACCTATTCATCGTTTCAACAAAGGTATCCTCAGATTATTTACAATTTATAGGCACTCAATCTTTTATAGTTTTTTAAACAAACAAAAAGCAGCCAAGATCTACTTCTATTACTGTAGCTTGACTGCTTAATTTTTTTAACTAACAATGTATTCAATCATGCGTGCATTCGCAAGTGATTGTTGTACATCTATAATACGCTGATTCAAAGAGCCTTTATAAGGTAAATCGGGCTTAAATAAATGTTGAATAAATAGACCGTCTACTAAAACATCAATATATGATAATAATTCCCGACGCTCTGCACAATCATTTGCCAAATATTCATATAAAAACCCGGTCCATACCCATATTGTCTTCGTGTTTCCGAAACGTGCTCGAAATGCTTTAACAAGATTTAATGTGATATCCAAGTTGCAAAATGGTTCGCCGCCTAATAGACTTAGTCCCGATATATAATCATGATCACAATCATCTAAAATTTCGTCTAATATATCTTCTGTATATTGCTCACCATATCTAAACTTTTGCGAAGCTTTGTTGTAACATCCAACACAATTAAACGGACATCCTGATACATAAACACTGCATCGTACCCCTTCGCCATCTACAAAGCTATGTGATTCTATTTTAGCAATATAGCCTTGCCCTGTCTTAATATCTAAAAGTGTCATTCTTTTGGCGCTTTCATATGTTTTACACGGGCACAAATTTCTTTGTGACGACCTTTAATTACTGGACGTTGTACGGGATTGCCTAAGTATCCACAAGTTCGTTTAACAACATCAACTGTTTTAGGATTATCATTTCCACAGTTTGGGCATTTGAATCCTTTTTCAGTTGCTTCAAAGTCACCATCATAATCACATTCGTAACAATGATCAATAGGAATATTTGTACCTAAATAACCAACTTTGTCATAAGAATAGTCCCATACCGCTTCAAGCGCTTTTATGTTGTGCTGAAGTTTCGGATATTCACAATAATGAATAAAACCACCACTTGCATAATAAGGATAATCTTTTTCAAAGTCTAATTTTTCAAAAGGTGTGACATCTTTTCGCACATCATAGTGGAAAGAATTTTGATAATATCCTTTATCCGTGATGTCTTTAATGTCTCCAAATCTTTCTTGATCTAAACGACAAAATCGATCTGTTAAAGATTCACTTGGCGTACTATAAATACTGAACCAAATATCATATAACTCAGTCCATTTCGTTTGATAACGTTTCATCTCTTTAAGAATTTCAATCGTAAAGGCTTTTGCTTCTTGAGAAGTTTCCCAGTCTGGGCCATAGAAAACAGTAGCTGTTTCATATAATCCAATATAGCCCATCGAAATCGTTGCACGTTTATTTTTAAATAATTCTGCAACATCATCCGTTTCTTTTAATTTATAGTTAAATGCGCCACTTTTATATAAAATAGGTGCATTATTTGGCACAGCATCTTTTAATCGATGAATACGGTAAAGTAATGCATCGTGCAATACGTCCATACGTTCATAAAAGATTTCCCAGAATCTGGTCATATTACCGGCAGATTCAAGTGCCATTCTAGGTAAATTTAGTGTCACAACGCCAAGGTTGCAACGACCATTGTTTTCAAAATTACCTTCCGCATCTTTCCAACTTGGTAAAAACGAACGACAACCCATAGGTGCTTTGAAATCACCTAGAATATCGACAAGTTTGTCATAATTCAATATGTCTGGATACATGCGTTTTGTTGAACATTTTAATGCTAATTGCTTAATGTCATAATTTGGATCTTGTGGACTAAAATTTGTACCTTTTTTAATTGAAAATACAAGTTTCGGGAAAATGGCTGTAGTACGATCCTTACCTAATCCTTTAATACGTGTATTTAAAATAGCTTGTTGTATTTTACGACTTAAGTGATCTGTACCTAAGCCAAATCCTAATGTTACAAAAGGTGTCTGTCCATTTGACGTATATAAGGTATTAATTTCATATTCTAAACTTTCAATTGCATCATTTATATCTTTTGTGACTTGTTGGTCAACATAGCGTTCAATTTCAGATTCTTTGACAAATTGCTGTGCGATGCTTCTATGTTGTTCTTCATTATGTCGTGCATATGTACTGAGTAATTCATCAACGCGGTCAACCGTACAGCCACCATATTGACTGCTAGAAACATTAGCTATAATTTGTACAAGCTGCGCTGACGCAGTTTGTATAGATTTTGGTGATGTCACATTCGCGTTGCCTATTTCAAATCCATTATGTAGCATATTTTTAGCATCTATTAAACAACAGTTTGTTAACGGTTGGAATGGATGATAATCTAAGTCGTGAAAATGTATGTCCCCTCTTTGATGCGCTTCTGCAACGTGTTTCGGTAATAAATGATTTAATGCGTATGATTTAGAAACGATACCTGCTGTTAAATCTCTCATAGTTGAAAATGTGTCACTATCTTTGTTGGCATTTTCATTAACAATAGCAGGATCTTTAGAAATCAAACCTGTTAACGCTTCTTCGATTTGATTCAATTTTACCCCTTCTTCCTATATATTGTGTCTATCTATTACGTTAAACCACTATATATAGTATTTTCAAATTTTATTGCTGGTGTTAACTAAACCGTCACAAAGTTATTAACATTTAGTGAAATTCATATTTTCACACAATTATTTCATTAATTTTTAAAATTGTTTTGGGATAAAACCGCCTTTGTCTCGTATGGTGTGACTACTAGTAAATTTGGTGTTGTTAGCTAATTTATCATATTGTAACGATACCCATTAACATCGCAATCACTAACATTACGATAGCAAATCCCCAAATCCAGAAGAATGCATACTTAATATATGTGCCCATATTTGCTTCTGCCAGACCTATCGCCAACCATAATGCTGGTGAAAATGGACTTACAAATGTACCAATGATGTTTCCAATTACCATTGAATATGCAGTTGATACAGATGGTACGCCAAATTGACCAGCCGTCTGTTCAACAATAGGTAACACTGCAAAATAATAGGCATCTGTACTAGTAAGTAAGTCTAACGGCACCCCGAAAAAGCCTACTATAACATGTAAATATGGGCCTACTTCTGCAGGAATCACTTTAATTAAATCTGTCGCAATTGCTTTAAGCATACCCGTTTCATTTAGTACCCCTAAAAACATACCTGCCGCAATGATTACAGCCGCCATCATCAATGCATTTGGTGCATGCGCTCTTAAACGCTCCATTTGTTCATCAACTGATTTAAAATTAATGACAAGTGCAAGTGAAACACCTATCATAAAGGCGAATTCAGGTGGTGCAACATTCATTAACATCGCAATGATTACAGCCAAAGTTAACGCTGTATTTATCCATTTAATCATTGGATTTGACTTCGCACGTCCTTTTACAGGGAATTTTATATCTTGATCTCGCTCATATACTTCTACTAATTTATGTACATCTATATCTTGTGTTTGCGGTAATTCATTGCTCTCTATTGCTTTTTTAATACGCTTTTGCTCTTTAAATCCTAAATATACTGCAAATAACATGACAAGAACGAATCCTACAATTTGTATTGGGATTAACCCGTACCATAGCTCATTTACACTTTTAGCTTTTAAAACTGCAGCTACACGAGCCATAGGACCTCCCCAAGGTACCATGTTCATAATGGCTGCACTTAATGCTAACAGTAAAATCAATAAATATTTATTCATGTTTAGCGCTTTATATAATGGTAATAACGCAGGGATTGAAAGTAAAAATGTTACTGCACCCGCACCATCTAATTGCGCTAATGTACCAATTAAAGCTGTCATCATACATACAATGACAACGTTACCTCTCGTCATTAAAATTAAACGCTTTACAAGTGGTTTGAACAATCCGCTATCATTCATAATACCAAAGAAAATGATAGCAAAAATGAACATAATTACGACATTCTTAACTTGATCTAATCCTTTAGCAAAGAAGCCAACTAAATCAGTTACACTATATCCTAAAATCATTGCCCCTAGACATGGTATCAGTGTCATACCTACCACTGGATTTATTTTTTTAGCAATGAGTAAACCTACAATTGAAATAATAATAATGAGCCCCATTACTGTTAACCACATATTATCACTATTCATCTCAATTTCTCCCTCCACTTTTTATACAATTTACATAGTCCCCCTCTTTAACTTAAATAATCAAAATAATATAATTTTTTATATTTAAGTTATCTTATTTTATCAAAAAAATCTTTTTTGTGTAAGATTCTTATTAACATTCTGTAAGTTGAAGTTTTCGACTTTAAAAATAAATCTATTTATTTTCAAACTGAGCAAACTATTTTCTATTTCTACTTATGCTTGATGTTTTGTTACATAAAAAAATCTGGCTAAAGTATGCTATCTTTCTTAGCTACTTCAACCAGATTTCAATTTGAGAATCTATTTTATTAAATTATTTTCACAATAAACATGAGGGTGAGACATAAAGATTTTGTGCTCTGGGAAACCGATTAACGGCGTCCCAAAAGCAGGATTTTCGGCAGAAACTCTCACGATTCGACAAAATTTGGAAAACAATTTCGCTCATCGTTCGGTTCTGCTCAAATCCTAAACGCTTTTGTCCCGACCTCTTTTTTAAATTGCCATGACAGTTATGGGGTTATGTTAATTACTCACATTTACCATTTTCGACCAACAATAAATTTGCTAATATTTTAAGACTGCCGTCAGACAGTACAACCGCTTTAATTCTCGTTAATTTCTGTCAGAAATTGCATTTGTTTAGTATGGTCAAGATATTCTTGTGACACAATCTGTGACAGCAGTCTTTGCTTTGCACTTTTCGATATGTCTAGAGCTTTTATTTTTTTTCGACAAATATATAGAAAATGAACATATGAACTATATGTGGGCGGATATAATTTCTCAAGTTCTAACATAATCTGTTTAGTCAGTTTAGGACTTGCGCCGTCAGATGATACACTAATCGTCAGTCTATCTCGACGAAATGTACTTGGAAATACAACATTACCATCTATTGCATTACCAGCATGATTAAATAAAGCATGCATAGGTACAGATTGTTTTACTACTTCATTAACTTTTGGATCGTTCGTAGCTGCTATGACAAAATGCGCATCCGCAATATCATTCGGTTCAAAAGATTTTTCTATCCATATTACGATACCTTCTTCCACTAACCTTTGAAGTTCTTTCGTAATGTTAGGACTAACAACAGTCATATTTTCAATATATTGACTTAGTACTTGTGCACGACGACTTGCAACGGATCCACCGCCTATTATAACAACCTTTTTATTTGTTAAATCTATCATTAATGGCATATTCATGTTGAACGACACCCTCTATAATATTTTGTTTGAACATTTTCATTTATTGATTTCGTCTAATTAATAGACGTCACGTTGATATCGTTGTTGCTGCTTTAATTGTCGTAATAGTTGCTCCGCTTCATCTTGAGTAATATGACGCTCTTTCACTAAAACATCTTTAATTGCTTGGTGAACATCTTTAGCCATACATTTTTCATCACCACAAATGTAAATGGCAGCACCTTGCTCAAGCCACTCATTAAATCTTGCACTTTCTTCTATAATGCGATGTTGCACATATTCCTTATGCTCTTGATCTCTTGAAAATGCTACATCCAAACGTGTTAAATTTCCATTTTCAAGCCATTCTTCTAACTCATCTTCATATAAAAAGTCTGTATCGCGATGTTGATCACCAAAGAACAACCAAGTATTACTTGTCATACCAAGTTCTTCACGCTCTTGCAAATATGCTCTAAAAGGTGCAATTCCTGTTCCTGGACCAATCATAATGACTGGAATATCCTGTTGCACTGGAAATTTGAAATTTGGATTCTTCTTCAAATAAATTGGCACTGTATCACCAGGTTTAATACGCTCAGCAAAATGCACAGAGCATACACCTTTTCTCTCACGACCATGTGCTTGATAACAAACCGTTCCAACTGTAATATGAACCTCATCTGGCGTTGCCATATAACTACTAGATATAGAGTATTCTCTAGACGGTAATTTTCTAAGTATTTGATACATATTTTCAGGCTGTAGTTCTATTGTCGGAAAATCAGTTAACAAATCTACAAAGTCTCTATTCATGACATATTCGCGTGCCCACGCCTCATCTTCAATGCGTTCAGACAGCGCTTCATTGTCAAAGTATATATCAGCATTTTTGAGCAATGGCACTGTTAATTTAGTAATTTCAAAATGTGACGTTAGTGCATCTACTATCGGCAATGTGTCGCCTTGATCATTAATCGGTACTGTCGATTGTGGATCCCATCCTAGCATGCAAATCAATGTATCAACTAATTCCGGATCGTTTTGAGGTAATGCTACAATGCAATCTCCTGGTTCATAAGATTCGCTAAAATCATCAAGTAAAAATTCAATATGGCGTGTTTCTTTATTTGAACCTTTACTATTCAAATTGTAATTTGCTAACACTTCCGCTTCATACGGATTCGATTTAGAATATTTCTTTTCTTTAGCAGACTTGATTGACTCACTTATGATGGTTTCACTTTGAACACCTTCTGCTTTCGTATCAATCGTATTAATAACATCTGACATCCACTTTTCAGCATCTTCTTCATAATCGATATCACAATCTACTCGTTGACATATACGTTCGGCACCTAGTTTCTCCAATAAAGTGTCGGCGTCTTTACCTGCTTGACAGAAAAATTCATACGTTTGGTCTCCTAAAGCAAGCACTGAATATCTCACATGGTTTAAATTTGGTGCGTCATTTTTTTCTAAAAAGTCAAAGAAATCCCATGCATTATCAGGTGGCTCACCTTCACCATGTGTGGATGTGATAATAAATAAATCCTCTAACTGCGCGATACTTGTCGTATCATAATCATCCATTGACATTAGCGAAACTTGATGACCAATTTCGTTTAAACGTTCTGAAAATATTTCAGCTAGCCCCATCGCATTACCTGATTCAGAACCATAAAGCACCGTTACATGTCTCTGACTAGCTTCAATGTTTGGCTCTTTATTTTGTAGCATATAGCTCGCAGATGTTGATTGTTGTTCTGATAGATGATTATTGTTGCCTTCTATCTCTTCCACTGTTTGCTCTATCTCACTATTAGTAGTTGTTTCATGATTGTTAACCGCTAATAAATATCCGCTAAGCCACTGTTTTTGACTTTGCGTCAATGTTTGTAACAACTGATTCAATTCTGTAACTTGTTTTTCATTAAATGGACTATTAGACGTATTTAATTTCAAATGTTTTCACCTCATTAGATTTGAAATGTATCATTGTTTCATCACTATCATCGATGTGTACTTTTTATGCTCATTAGTATTGATATTCAAGCATTTTATTCATAATAAGTAAGTTTATCTTTACTTTCATTTATTCAGTTTCCACTGTAGTAAAATAATGTACAGACTTACTTAGTACTCTATACATGTTCATCGTGTCGTACTCTCTTCATTTATTAGATTGTTCATCGATGCAATTTTCTATTTATTTACTACTTATTATGTACCATTTCAGCTATTCAGTAAAATAGGTCAAATTACTGATTTTACAAACAAAAAATACCTCTTAATGACATATTACTAATACATCATTAAGAGGCATGTTTATTCAACCTTACGTAAAGCGCTCTATTTAATATTTAAGATGAAGCTTCTTGCAATAATACTTCAATTTTTGCCGACATATTCAGTGGATCATCCATTGGTAAATATCGATTTACAACGTTACCTTGTCGATCGATAATAAATTTTGTGAAGTTCCATTTAATTGGGGACCCAAAGATACCTGGTTGTTCATGTTTTAAATGTGTAAATAACGGGTGTTCATCGTCCCCGTTCACTGAAATTTTAGCTAAGACTGGAAAAGTGACGCCAAATTTTTCACGACTAATTTTTAAAATTTCTTCATTAGAACCTGGTTGTCGATTATCAAAATTATTATTTGGAAAACTCAACACTACCAATCCACGGTCTTTATATTTTTGAAACAGTGTTTCTAATTGTTTCAATTGTTCGCTATATATACATTCTGTTGCAGTATTAACAACTAAAATAACTTTACCTTTAAACGCTTCTAATTTATAAGTGAAACCTTTGTAATCACTTACTTCGATATCATACACATTTCTATTATTCATAAGACACCCCTACACAGTCTTTATTCTATTGAATAGTGTTTTTTTAGAATGTTCTGATAAAATAAGCATGTTTTTGTACCGCGAACACGAATTATATAGTGCGATATATTTTCCGACTATAAAATAAACAATGTTCGAGTTTATGTTGTTAGCCAACCTATGCGATATAGCGTCATTTTCACCCTGTCTTTCTACCTTAAAATAATCACATTGTATAGTTGAATTTCTACATATACAATATCTTTCGTTATAACCCCTCATTATAATCATCCTTATTTTCTATTTTTAAAAAGACAATTAGACTGCTCTTTAAACTATAGATTTATACTTTAGTTAGAACCTATACATACTGACACCATGCGTGTTAAAGCTAATACTTTAAATCAAGTTATAACTATGGATTAAAGAGCTGCCCAACTCAAGTAATCCTTATAAACTTCACAAGTGATTGATTGCAAAACCCTCCTTTATTTCATTAAATATCCTTAAAACCCTCTTAAAATTAAAATGACACGCTTATACGTTGTAACACGCGACAACAAATTCCATATTATTGCATATTATTAAAACAAGTCACTTTGTATCGTGTGCGACCGAATACATATTAAATCATCAATAATAATTATTCAATTATAAAAATTAAAAGCGAACATTCTAAATGGATATGCTACTAATTGTTTTTTCAGCAACATCTCGTTCACATAAAGTAAGTAGTTATAAGTAATATTGAATGCCAACAATTACTCGTTTTATAATTGTGAATTAATGATTTTTTAATCATATTATTTTTCATTCCATCATTTTTATTAATATGAATCTGATTGTGTTATAAGATTCAGTCATTCACTATTGAAATGTTTCATTAATAAATTGGACTTATTTTTCATCCTATATATACGAATTTTTTACGTATAAGATAGTGATGCGTATGCATTGAAAGTATTACAGGTTTATTCTCCTAAAAATAAACTGAATTATGTTAATTTTCAAACATTTCAAAGTATAAATGTTTTTAAAATTAAACTAATTGCATAAAATAAGCTATATTACATATAATCTTAATTTGTAATACGCCCTTATTAGCTTTTTGTTTCTATTTTCACAAGTATCAGTATGTATTTTTCAATCGTTTTATAACGACATTCTGTAGTGCTATCGCGTCTGTGTTTATAACAACATATTTAATGATTCATGTTGTGATTCACACATTTTATGTGTTGTATAAAATATGTTGCCATAAAACATTTTAAATCATTTTATATAAACAAGCTATATTTTTTTGATATTTCAAAAATATGTTCTAAATCCAGAAAACCGATAAGCCATTTCGGCCTACCGGTTTAAAATTGATATATACGTTTTATCATATATACTGCACATGTTTTCTATTTACATTTACTACTTAGTACATTATTGCTTATTATTTACGTTGTTGATGTATGACCTTCGAATAAACATTCGATGTTATTTTGTACATAATTATATATATTATTAAAGTAATTAGTACGATGATGATATAACTCGTAACAAACACTTGATAGTTGTTTATTCCAATCATATTTAATATAGTGTATATAATTTTTCTTGCTACCAATGTATGAATCAATGCAACAACTATAGGTATTGAAAATAGCCAAAACATTTGTGTTCGAGTTATCTTTTCTATTTTGTCATTGTCTAATCCAACTTGCTCCATAATGCCATAATTATGTTGATTAGCATAACCTTCTGAAATTTGCTTATAATACATCATTAAAAATATTCCTATAGTCAGTACAAATGATACTACCCCACCTACAAAAATCAAACCACCTGTTAAACGATGCCAAACACCTAACATTTCAGATTTTGAATTTATTGAAACGCTATACTTTTTGGAAATCATTTTAGCTTGATCTGTCGTCAATCTTTTATCGCTAGGTGTATTAAAGTTAATGGATGTTGTTAATTTCTTCTGTTCTGGTGCGTAATACTCTTTTACTTTTGAAAGTTGTTTTTTGTCTTTTACAATAAGTATCATACTATCTTGAATCATTATTAAGTTAAACTTATGTGCGTTCAACTGCTTTACTTTATACCATTGATTATTTAGACCTACCTTAGACTGCCTTTTAAAAATCGGGACATCGGTAATCATTCCTACGCTTTCTTTATCTAAATTTACTTTACTTTTTTGATAACGATTATAGTCTTCTTCTGTCAGTACAGTAATCATAACTGATTGTCTTGAAAATATCGCTCCTTCATTTCCAATAAAATCTATTGGCATATCATCATTAGCTTGTTTTAAGTTATAATGGGCATTCTTCTTTTCCAGAGTGGCTCTAAATAATACCATTTGATAAACTTTAAAATCTCGAGCATCGGCAACTTGTCGCAAATCTCGTTGGATATTTTCAATGGTTTGTTGCTGTTCGGATGATTCTTTTGATTGCCCCGTATACGTAATATCATAATCATTCGTAAATAATTTGGTAATTGCATGATCCATATCACGATAAGTAGTTACACTCATCGTTAACGTTACTATTAAAAATGTACATAGTAATGTTATGGTAGCAAGACTTATTGCGTTCATTTTCAAACGGACTCGCATACCAGTGACAACAAAAAAGTAACGAGGATGATAATATATGTTTGGCAAATGTTGCAATAAACTAATAATTATCTCACTCATACCAATAAAAAATGCGTAAGTCCCGACAATCACTAATCCAATCACAATCCATATTTTAAAAAATGCACCAAATGTCGTATCTTCCTGTAGTGCAATAAAATAACCTAGGTACAACGCTGCAATACCGATGATGATTAAAAAATAGCGCAACCATCGCGATATGCCACTACTCGAATCGGAGCGATGTTGATATGTAATCGGCTTTTGAAAATTAACACTAAAAAGGTTAAATATTAATAACATACACATCACTACTGCAATAATAATCAAGGTAATTAACATGGCTGATGCATCAAATGGATAATCTTTTAATGTTGCGCTTGGACTGCCCATTATTTTCTGTATAAACAAGAAAAAAACGGCCCCAAGCAAGTAACCACCGACAATGCTAATTACTGAGATGATAATGAATTGGACCATTGTTTCCATAACTATCATTAAGCGCATACCATTTTTAGTCATGCCCAATGTCATAAATATGCTAAATTCTTTTCTTCTCTGCGACATCATAAAATGATTTGCATATAAAATAAAAATTAATGTTAGAAGCGCCATAAATATATTCGCTATAATAATAAACGGCACAAACAAATCATTTTTCTGCTGAACGTAACGATTCAATCCAATTGAAACAAGTGTATACTCAATCATAAATAGTACACTGACAGCTAAGATGAAGGGGATTATAACGAGTCTCTGTGTGACAAACTGACGACGAACAATATGCCATAGCAATCTTATTTTCATATATTTCCACTTCTTCCATTCACAAGTGATAGGCTATCTGCTATGCGTTGTTGAAATGTTAATTGATTTTCTTCACCGCGATAAATTTCATGATATAAACGTCCATCTTTTATAAAAATAACACGTGCTGCATAAGACGCATCTATATTAGAATGTGTCACCATTAATATCGTTTGTTTCTGTTTGTTGATATCTTGAAATAATTTCATCAGTTCTTTGGAAGTTCTTGAATCTAAAGCCCCCGTCGGTTCATCCGCTAATAATATTGTTGGATTTGTTACTAGTGCACGTGCTATAGCAATGCGTTGCTTTTGACCACCGGAACTCTCTGAAGGATACTTATTTATTATGTCATTTATATGTAACTGCTCCGTCAATTGCTGTATACGTTGCGAGACCTCTTTTCGCTTTGCACCTGCTAAAATTAAAGGCATCATTATATTTTCCTTATTAGTCATCGTCGGTAATAGATTAAAATCTTGAAATACAAAACCAACCATTTGTTGTCGATACAACGCTCTATTTTTATTTTTCATGTTATTCAAATGTGTGCCATCCACAATAATGTCACCTTCAGTCACTCCATCAAAAGAAGCTATTAAATTTAGTAATGTAGACTTCCCTGAACCGGATTCGCCCATAATAGCAACAAATTCGCCCGATTCCACCGATAAATTCATTTGATTAAGTGCTGTTGTAGCGTTTAAACCTTTACCATATACCTTTTTAACATGTTTAACTTCTAGCAACATGGTATGCACCTCATTTCTTTGTTAGTTCTATATTAAAACAAAAAAATACTAATAACATTTAAAATAGCTAAAAAATGTTACTAGTATACTTACAATATTGAAAGTTTTATTCATTTGGAAATTGAATCGTAAATGTTGTACCTTGATTCTGTTTAGATGTGACTGAAACAGGATGACTCGTATGATTGGAAATTTGTTTCACAATAAATAAACCGATGCCGCTTGAATTACTCTGGCGTTGCCCATTATACCCTGAATAACCTTTATCAAATATTTTTGGCAAGTCCGCTTCACTAATGCCAATACCATTGTCTTTAATATGTAATTGTTTTGATTGCTCATCATATTCAATCCATATATCTTTACCTCTAGCATATTTTAACGCATTATTAATTAGCTGTTCTATCATTAAAGAAGTCCATCGTACATCAGTTAATACCATGCAATGACAAGGTTCATAATGTATTTTTGTTTTTTGATCAATAAACTGAATCGAATATTTCATAATAATTGGTCTAATTAAATCGTTAATTGATATTTGAGTGACTGATATATCAGATGTTTCATTTAATAATTTTAAATAACTTAATGCTAGGCTTGTATAGTTGTCAATTTGAATAATTTCTTGCCGAACACGATTCACAACATTTGGTTCATCTCTTTCAAGTAATAGTTGTGCCGCAGTTATTGGCGTTTTCATTTGGTGTACCCATGTCAAAAAATAACTTTCTATATCATTTTTATATTCAAGTTGATCATTTTTAAGTTGATACAATGCTGTTTCTAAGTTTTCAATTTGTTGCTGTTGACTTATAGTCTTAACAAAGCTTAAGTACTTAATCCCTATGTAAATAAGTAACAACAATGAAACGATTGCAAGCGCCAGTAAAAAGGCTTCTAGTGGCAATCGATATAGATAAAACATCAAGCCAAACAAAGCGATAATAACAATAACTATACCTATTTCCTGAGCAATTTTTTTAATAAATGTCATCATATTCACCCTATACTTTATATCCAACATTTTTCTTGGTAGTGATAAAATCATTGAGGCCTACAGTGCTTAATTTTTTACGTAGACGTGTCATATTTACTGCTAATGTATTAGCATCTATGAAGTTCTCAGACTCCCAGCATTTTTCAATTAAAGCTGTTCGGCTCACATACTTGTCTTCGTTTTGGAACAACAATTTTAAAATCTGTAATTCCGTCAAAGACAGCTGTATACTCTCCCCTTGATAAGCAACCTTAGCTTCATCTAATATTAGCGTACACCCTTTGACTATCAGCGTATCATTGACTACTGTTAGGTCATAAGTACGTCTTAAAAGTGCTTGAATTTTAGCAATAGTTAATGACAAATTGAATGGTTTTTCAATAAAGTCATCGCCACCCATTTGTATAGCCATAATTTGATCCATGTTATCAATACGCGAACTAATAAACATGATAGGTACATTTGATGTTTTGCGTATTTCTTGGCACCAATGAAAACCATTTAAAGTAGGTAAATTGATATCTAACAGCACAAGTTGTGGTTGGTGATTGTTAAAAATGGCTGTTATATTATCAAATTGTTCTGCCACAACCACATCATAATTCCATTTTTTTAATTCAGATGCTAAACTTTCTGCTATAACAAAATCATCTTCAACAATTAGTATTTTCATCTGTAATCTTCTTCCTTTAATTGAATTATCCGTTGTTATTCATTTTTATCTTGTGAGTGCTGTAATGACTCATGTTTATCTATATGTTCCGTATCATTTATGTCGTGACTTTGTGCATTCGCTTGTTCTTTTTCAAGTTGTTTTTTCTTTGAACGGCGACGTTCTTCTAAAATGGACATCACAATAAAGAATATGATTAATAACGGAGATAACATTACTAGTATCATCTTTCCACCTCAATTTTCAATTAATTCAATATTACATATGCTTCTATTTTAACGCTTTATAATCAACAATGTCATATATATTCATTTTAAAGTGTTCTATAACTCTCTATTTACATATTTTTTACTTAAAAAACACAAATAATCAAAATTCCTCTTTTAAACTGATGATATAGACTTATACTCAGGAGGATGTTTTATGCTATCTATTAATAAAGTCGCAAAATTTGCAATTGCTAACCTTATGATTGTATCAACCGTTTTCAGTACTGTCACACCTGCAATTGCACAATCTGAAAAAGAAGCAAAAGATGATAGTTTTGCAGTTGGTAATACAAAAAATCCTAAAAATGTTATCTTTTTAGTTGGTGATGGTATGGGACCGTCATTTAACACTGCTTATCGATATTATAAAAACGATCCACATGCAAAAGAGATGAATACTACTGCCTTTGATGCATATTTAAAAGGTACAAATCGTACATATTCAAATGACCCTAAACAAAATATTACGGATTCTGCAGCCGGTGCAACCGCTTTTAGTTCCGGACATAAAACATATAATGGCGCTATTGGTGTTGACAGTAACAAACAAAAAGTGAAAACAGTACTTGAACGCGCAAAAGAAAAAGGAAAGTCAACTGGCCTTGTCTCAACTGCTGAAATTACAGATGCAACACCAGCTGCGTATGCTGCACACGTTACTTCTAGAGATGATAAAAATGAAATTGCACAACAATTTTATAAAGATAAAATCAACGGAAAGCATAAAGTTGATGTGTTGTTAGGTGGCGGTGCTAAATACTTTGGTAAATCTAATGGCAACTTAGATAAAAAATTTAAAAAAGATGGCTACGATCTTGTCAGAAACAGCAAGGAATTATCGAAGTCTAAAAGCGAAAAAGTGCTTGGATTATTTGCCGATAAAAATATGCCACTTGCAATTGATGCATCTAAAAAAGAGCCGACACTAGCTGATATGCAACAAAGTGCACTAAGTAAGTTAGAACAAAATAAAAAAGGATTCTTTTTAATGGTTGAAGGTGCTTCTATAGATAAATCAGCACATGTTAACGATATTACAGGCGTAATGTCTGAAATGGAAGGTTTTGAAAAAACATTTGATGACGCCATCCAATATGCTAAAAAACATAAAGATACACTTGTCGTTGCTACAGCAGATCATTCAACTGGCGGCTTAACAATAGGTAAAGACAAAGGTTACGAGTGGAATCCTCAAGCAATTAAGTCAATGAAACACTCAGGTTCATATATGACAGAACAAATGGTTAAAGGTGAAGACCCTGAGAAAGTAATAAGCGATGGCTATGGATTTGCTCTTTCAAATGATGACATGAAGCAAATAAAAAAAGATAATAAAAAACTACAAAAATTACTTAAAAGAGGAAAAGATGAACAGTCTGCAGAAATTGAAAAGCAGACAAAAATCCTACAACACGCCATTCAGAAATCTATAAATGATAAATCTTATACAGGATGGACTTCTGATGGGCACACTGGTGAAGATGTAAACACTTATGCATACGGACCTAAGTCAGATGCTTTTAGTGGTAATATCGAAAATACAGAAAGTGCAAAAATAATTTTTGATATATTCAAATAAAACGTAAAAAAATACCCGATCACTATAAAGTTCTGATCGGGTATTTTTTATGGTTAATTTTAGTACTCAATGTTAGGTGCTTGGTTAACACGTTCTTGGTATTTTTTAAATGCATAGTATAAACCGCCAACTAATGTTAAGATAACTGCTAATTTTTTCATCATTCAAACTCCTTTCTGAGATGTGTTAAAACTGAGTTCAATTAAATTATATGCTTTTATTATACACTTTTTGACATATTTTTTAAATTTAAGAATGCGAAGATTTTCAACATTTTCTGATGCTAGCTGTCTTTTTCATCTTTTAAATGCTTAATAAAATCAAAGCCTGGTCTTCCTTTAGCCAATGCTTCCATCACATCATACCAATCCGAACCGACTTGTTGATATATATTTTGCAATAATTCATCTTGCGCCTTGTTTAATTCAGCAATAAGTTGATCGCCTTTACTTGTCGAATATAATTTTTTGACACGTCTATCTGTCTCTAAAACTTTTTCAACAATGAGACCTTGCTCTTTTAATTTTTGAAGTGTTGCATGTGATCCTTGTTTAGAAATCTCTAATATTTCTAGTAATGATTTAATAGTAATACCAGGTAATTTATTTATAAAAAACAAAAAACGATGATGCTGACGGCTCATACCATATTTCTCTATGATTTCATCAGCGGTAGTGATAAAAGTCTTATACGCAAAATAAAACAACATATGCTCATAATCGTTTTTATTGGTCGACATGATGATTACTCCTTTCAAAGCGTTAACCTCATTATAATAAAATTTATAATGTAAGTCATACAAATGACGATAAAACTATAAGCTAAATCTAAGTTTCACGAGAAACATTTTTGAGTACAAGCAATTTGCATCTATCATGTCAGCATAATTAATTTAAACATTCAGTAGTGTTAGGTGAACTTAAATTATTTCTATCACTTACCCCGTTTATTTAATGCATCCACATTATTTTCTAGGAAATAATTAATTATTCATCATCCATGTTATAGCGCGCTTAATTGCTTGGTCCCAATATGCATAATCATGATCTCCCGGTCCATCTTCAAATTGATATGGAACATTTTTAGCTAATAAATAATTGATAAAGTCCAAATTATCTTTATAGAGAAAGTCTTCTTTACCACACATAATGAGCAATTCAGGAATTGGTTTATCTTCAGCTACAGCTTTATCTAACAAGTAATACGGATCATGTTCAGTCCCTTTAACACTTGAAAGATTGCCAATAATAGCCTCTTTTGAAAAATCATTCCATTCTAAATCCATTAAATGTTGTGCTTCAAATACAGCAGATAATGGAACAGCTTTGGAAAATTTATCCCCTTGTGTTAATGCAAATTTAATCGTGCCATATCCTCCCATTGAATGTCCTGCTATGAAATTATCTTCACGTTTTTTGGAAAGTGGAAATATCTGATGAACATAATCATATACTTCCAAAATATAATCATAATAACTATGGCCGTATGCCATATTAGCATAAGCACTATGATCCACATTGGGCATAATCACTGCTAATTTATGTTCATTCGCATATCTCTCTATACTTGTATATCTCATATATGTAGTTTCGTCACTTGATAATCCATGTAATAACATTAACGTTTTTAATGGTTGTGCTGTTACATCGTTTTTGAAGAAACTTTGATCTTCCGGTAAAATGACCGTTAAATTTTGATGCATACCTATTGTCGGTGAATGATAGTTTAATGAAATATAAGCCATATATGATGACCCCTTTCTAATTCTACTTTACCAACATTTTACGCCTAAATTATTCACTTTAAAATATTTCCATGCAAAAAACCAGGCACACATTGTGCCCGGCTTGAAATATTAATTATGCTTTATCTTTATTATCTTGTTTACGTCTTCTAAATAATAATACTGAACCTAATATTGCAATTATTGCACCAAATAAGGTTTGGCTTTCGGTTTCATCTCTTCCAGTATCTGGTAAAGCATTAGCTTTATGTTGCTTTGGTACCTTTTTAGAATCATTTGTCGTGTCTTTAGAATTTGGTGGTGTGACTTTTGAATCTGAGTCACTATCTGAATCTGAATCACTGTCTGAGTCCGAATCACTGTCTGAATCTGAGTCGCTATCTGAGTCTGAGTCACTGTCTGATTCTGAGTCGCTATCCGAGTTTGAATCACTGTCTGAGTCTGAGTCGCTATCCGAGTTTGAATCACTGTCTGAGTCGCTATCCGAGTCTGAGTCGCTGTCCGAGTCTGAGTTACTGCCTGAATCTGAATCACTATCTGAGTCTGAATCACTATCTGAGTCTGAGTCACTGTCTGATTCTGAATCGCTGTCTGAGTCTGAGTCACTATCTGAATCTGAGTCACTGTCTGATTCTGAATCGCTGTCTGAGTCTGAGTCACTATCTGATTCGGAGTCGCTGTCTGAATCTGAGTCGCTATCTGAGTCAGAATCACTATCTGAGTCGGAGTCGCTATCTGATTCAGAATCACTATCTGATTCTGAATCGCTATCTGAATCGGAGTCACTATCTGAGTCTGAATCACTATCCGATTCTGAGTCACTGTCTGAATCTGAATCACTATCTGATTCTGAATCACTATCTGATTCTGAGTCACTATCTGAATCGGAATCGCTGTCTGAGTCTGAATCACTATCTGAATCGGAGTCGCTATCTGATTCTGAATCACTATCTGATTCTGAATCGCTATCTGAATCTGAGTCGCTGTCTGATTCTGAATCACTGTCTGATTCTGAATCACTGTCTGATTCTGAATCACTATCTGATTCTGAGTCGCTGTCTGAATCTGAGTCACTATCTGATCCTGAATCACTGTCTGAATCTGAATCACTATCTGATTCTGAGTCGCTGTCTGAGTCCGAATCACTATCTGAGTCTGAGTTGCTATCTGAATCTGACTCGCTATCTGAGTCTGAATCACTATCGCTTCCTGGATCTGGACTTGGTTCTGGGTCCGGCGTTGGTTCCGGTTCTGGGTCTGGACTTGGTTCTGGATCCGGTGTTGGTTCCGGCTCTGGGTCTGGACTCGGTTCTGGATCCGGTGTTGGTTCTGGATCTGGGCTTGGTTCTGGATCAACAGGCGGTCCCGGTGTTGGATCAACTGGATTTACTGCTGAATCACCATCTGCACTTCCGCCACCATAACGCACAACATTCTCATTATTCCAACCGAAAATACTGTAGTCTCTACCTGTTACAGGATCAACATTTTCTTGAATAACCTGAGTTTTTAAGTTTTTACCTGTATTGTCGTAATGCCCTTCTACTAATACTACATATGTTTTAGTAATATCACCAAATTTAATACTAGCTACATTTGGATGCTCATAATAGATTCTATTTTTAAATTGATCAGTTACTTCTTTAAGATTCGAATCATTTGGGTCTGCATAGTAGCTATCTGATAATTTTGATGTATCTTTTACTTCAAATATTCTCAGTTTCGTATCTGTAGCACTTACTTTACCGCTACTTTCTTCAATTTTATCTTGATAACCTTTAATATACACCCACGTATTACCTAAAACTCGTTGCTTAGGGTTAACAAATACAGTTTGCTTGTATGTGTTTTGACCTGAAGCTGTATCTACACCAATAATTTGAGAAGATATATTTGCGCCATTTGGCTTATCAATACCAGCAATTGGTGAACTATAATTATAAGTAATTTTATTGTTAAACATTTCATCTGCAATATTAATATTTGCATCATATGTTCCTGATTTAGGTGCCTTTGCTCTATCTGTAAATAAAGGTAATGAAAATTGTCCGTTAATATTTTCTTTGTCATTTACATAGTCTGTAAAGACAAATGTATATGTTTTAGTCAAAATATCATAAGTCGCTTTCGCTACAACATCACCATTCGTACTTTTAATATCTGCAATTGGCATTGTATTATTTGAATTAGAATAATCCACATCACCATTACCAGTTAAACTATCTGGTAACTTCGCTGTAAAGTAATCCCCAGATTTCACTTGCCCTGTCACTTTAAAGTTTGCTGCCATAAATGTGTTACCACTTTGGTTAGGATCAAATGTAGTCTTTTCTAATTTAAAATCACTTGCCGTAACTTTATCATTCACATTTGTACCTTTGTTATCTGCAGCATTTACTACCGGTTCAGCAACAGCTAAGCTACGCAATGCTCTTGGTCTAACGCTTGGTTTGCTAGATTCTTGTGTATTGGAAATCGATTGATTACTATTAACACTAGTTTGTGGTGATGATTGTGGTAAATCAAGTATTTGAGGACTTTTAAGTTCGCTGTTTGTTAATGCGCTATTTGCATCGCTCGTTGATTTGTTGTCTACTTTAGAATTTACTTCTTGAGGAACAGTTTGATCTTGCGGTTTTACATCTGTCGCTTGATCTTGAATAGCCGTTGTTTGAGGTGAATCACTTTTTACTGATGAAGTTTGATTATCACTTGATGGCATTGTGTTATTCGTTGAAGATTGCTCTGTTGTAGTTGTATTACTTGTTTGTGTAGATGTCGATCGTGTTATGCTATCTACCAAGGCACTGTCTGTATTTGTATTAATATCAGCTGTATTATTAGTCGTTGTTATGGATTGAGGTGTTTCTAACATTTTGTTTTTTTCGGAATCTGCACTTGCATTATTTGTCGATGATTGTGTTGTATCATTCGATTTTTCTGATGCTTGCGCTTGATGATTGCCTATCCCAAATAGTATGGTTGCACCTACTATTACTGATGTTGTACCTACTGTAAAACGTCTAATCGAAATACTTATTCTGCTTATTCGACAAATAATTAATTCTCTTTTTCAAAAACATTACTCCATTTCATTTTCTAGATTAGACTAAATTGTATAATGAAATAAGAATTATATCAATTGCTTTTCGAAAAAAATTACGCAAAATTTGTTTTCTTCCTATTTATATAACTTAAAATTTTCTGTTAATTACCAAAAATAAATATGCTATTTTTACACTATTACAAATGTTTTACTTTTTAAAATCTTAGAAGTTATAAATTTTTCATAACCTAAAATGTTACTGTAATTTTAACAATAAAATTTTACTAACATATTAAATTATTCATCAGGCTAGTAAAAAAGGCCTAACGTGTCATTTCACGTTAGACCTCCTCCTGTTCAACTTATTCATTTCACAATGTATATTAAGCACATACGTCATTAAATAAATGTTTGCTAATTAGCCAATTTTTATGATCTTTTACCACAAGCTTTTCATCTTTCAACTCGTGAATAATATGACCAGCTGTTTCTCGAGAAATACCAGCCATATCACTCATTAATTGAATTGTTAAAAATTGTTTGATTTCATAAAATTCATCTTGATCATAACCGACTGTTTGACATATATGGCATAACAATTTAATAATTCTATCTTTTGCAAACTTACTTGTTACAGCCATATTATAATTCATATGTTGTTGCTCATTATCTGTCATTAATGCAAAAAGAGTCAAAAATATATCATCATTAGATTTACATAAAAAGGCCATTAAATCTCGCGGCAAACCGAGAACCGTGCAATCTGTTAGCGCTGTACACAGTTCATTAACATCTTTTGAATGAAATAAATTGCTAATAGGAAATAATACTTGTTCCTTATTAAAGTAGCGATATACATCGCCATTTTGATTATAATGTTCTCTAATTATGTTACCTTCAATTAAAAAATAAATATTGCTACTTTCTTGTGGCGAAAAATAAATAACTTGGCCTTTTGAATAATGTCTGACAAAACATTCACTTTGATATGGTTGTAATATACTATATGGGATATTAATATAATCTGCTAATGACTTTAGTTCATGTTCTAATTTATTATTCCTATCCAAAATAAAGTTTTCTGTCATAAGTTAAACTCCTTCAAACCTTGCAAAGTGCCAGCAGACAACTTTTTCATTTGAATCACTGGAGAAACATATTTATTGTTTTATCGTGTGATTATTAAAGGGCTACATGTGAATGTGTGTACCTTTATTACCTATTAAAGCATTATATGCTTGTTCTAAATTTGTAATAATAACTTTTTTATTAGTTCCACTTTCAACAAATCGTATTGCCGCTTCAATTTTAGGTAACATTGAGCCTTCTGCAAATTTGCCCTGTGCCGCGTAATTTTTCAAAGTTGCTATATCAATATCATCGATTTGTTGTTGGTTTGGTTCATTAAAGTTAATAAACACATTTTCTACATTTGTAAGTATCATTAAAGTATCTGCTTCAATCAGCGTTGCTAATTTCTCACTAGCAAAATCTTTATCTATTACCGCTTCAACACCTTCATAGGTATTTTCTTTTTTTATAACTGGAATACCGCCACCACCGCATGCAATGACGATATCTTTACCGTCTGCTAAAGTTCGAATTAACTGGTGTTCTAGTATAGATTGAGGTAATGGTGACGCCACCACTTTTCTATAACCACGACCTGCATCTTCTTTATAGACTGACTCAGGTTGTTCTTTTTGTAATACTTCAACTTCATTCTTAGTATAGAATGGGCCAATCGGCTTTGTTGGATTATCAAATCGTGGATCATCTTTATCTACTTCTACACGAGTGACAATCGTCCCAACCGCTCTATCACTATTCATTTCAGTTAAAATGCGATTGATTTCAGTTTCCAACCAATAGCCTATCATACCCTGTGACATTGCACCACAAGTATCCAATGGCATTGCTGGTGTCGTATCACTATTGGAATTAGCTTGTTGAATCAATAAACTTCCAATTTGTGGTCCATTACCATGTGAAATGACAATACGCGCTGGTGAATCAAATAAAGGTTTAAGGTTTTGCATCGCACATCTAATAGCTGTTTGTTGAGCCTCCGCAGTTGCTTCTTTAGTTTGAATCGCATTACCACCTAATGCAATGACAATTTTTTCTTTCATACTATGTCTCTCCTTTTAGAAAACATTGATCATTCCCATCATTAATTTAATCAATCCGACAACTGCCAGTACGATAATAACCACAAAAAAGATATAATCTGATTTAATCAAACGTGTCTGATTATTCTTTTGAACAATTGAATAGACTAAAAGTGCTGGAATATAAAGCAACATTGTTAATAATAAATAATTAATACCTGCTGCATAGATAAGCCATATAGCATAAAGAGAAGCTATAATTCCAATCGTCCACTGTTTTGTAGTTGCTTGTTGTCGATGTTCTAATGTGTATTTAACTTGATAAAATGCGCTGAACATATACGGATATAAAATGGCGCTTGTTGCTAGTGAAAATGCAAATTGATATGCGCTCTGTGTAAATAACATACTTATTAAAAACAATTGAACTAATATATTAGTGATAAGTAATGCATTTACTGGAGCACCGTTTTTATTTTCCTTCGCAAACCATTTTGGGAATAGACCATCCTTCGCAACAATAAAAGGTAATTCTCCTGCAAGCAATGTCCATCCTAACCATGCACCGAGTACAGAAATAATTAATCCTATATTTACAAGTGTAGATCCCCAGTCACCAACAATGTGTGCAAGTACTTGTGCCATACTTGGTGAATCTAACTGTGAAATATGATTTTGTATGATTACGCCTTGAGCTAATACTGTTAATAAGAAATAGATGATTAATACTGATATCAGTCCTATAACTGTCGCACTACCAACATCTTTTTTATTTTTAGCTCTACTAGAAAAAATCACTGCACCTTCGATACCGATAAAGACCCAAACTGTTACTAGCATGGTACTTTTGACTTGGGCCATCGTGCTTGTCCAACTAAACGGTAATACACCATCTGCTGTCATACCGAAAAAGCCTGTCTTAAAAGTGTCAAAATTAAATGCAATTATCATACATATGATTACAAGTAAGATAGGAATTAATTTTGCAACGGTAACAATACTATTGATAAATGCAGCCGTTTCAACACCTTTTAAAATTAAGAAATGTACTCCCCAAAGTAATAGTGATGCCACGATAATACTGGGTAGCGTATTACCACCTTTAAATATCGGGAAAAAATTTCCTACTGATGACATCAATAGTGTGGCATAAGCTACGTTTCCTAAAAATGCTGAAAACCAATATCCCCAAGCACTTATAAATCCAACAAAATCTCCAAATCCTGCCTGAGCATAACTGTATATACCACCATCCAGTTCCGGCCGTTCATTTGTTAAATTCTGAAATACGAACGCTAATGAAATCATACCGATAGCTGTAATGAGCCAACCAATAATAATAGCTAATCCACCGGCTTTACCGCCCATATCAGACATGATATTAAAAGCACCGCCACCAATCATGGATCCTATAACTAGTCCAATCAAAGAAGACTTACTAAGTTTGTTATCTCCTGATTCGTTCATATTCATTTCTCCTTTAATATCAATATGAAGCGCCTGTTCATATCAACAATATCTAAATCAACAGACACATCATATCAATATACTTCCATTAAGTAACTAACTACCTAATGTTGCTGCCATAACTGCTTTAATTGTATGCATTCTATTTTCAGCTTGATCGAAAACTTTTGAATGTTTACTTCTAAAGATTTGGTCTGTAACTTCCATTTCAGTCAAGCCATATTTTTCATAAATTTCTTGTCCATATAATGTATTTGTATCATGAAATGCTGGTAAACAGTGTAAGAATATTGTTGAATCTTTGCCTGTTAAATCAAACATTTCTTGATTCACTTGATAATCTTTTAATAAGTTAATACGTTGTTCAAATTCATTTTCTTCACCCATTGATACCCATACATCAGTATAAATAACATCTGTATCTTTAACTGCTTCTGCAATTTTATCTGTAATCATAATAGACCCACCATATTGCTTCGCTTTTTCTTCTGCAATTTCAACATATGCTTCTTTAGGATTTAACGATTGAGGTGTACAAATTCTTACATTAACGCCTAACATTGCACCTGCTACCATTAAAGAATGCGCAATATTATTACGGCCGTCACCAACATATGTTAAGTTAATACCTTCTAAGTAGCCGAAGTTTTCTTTAACTGTCATAAAATCAGCTAACATTTGTGTTGGATGCCAATCATCTGTTAAGCCATTCCAAACTGGTACGCCTGAAAATTTTGCTAAATCTTCCACGGCTTGTTGTGAAAAACCACGGAACTCAATACCATCGAACATTCTTCCTAATACTTTCGCAGTATCTTCTACAGATTCTTTTTTACCTAACTGAATATCATTTTTTCCTAAAAATTCTGGATGCGCACCTAAATCAATAGATGCTACTGTAAATGCGGCACGTGTACGAGTAGAATTTTTTTCAAATAATAATGCAATATTTTTGCCAGCAAGATAATGGTGCTTAATACCTTTTTTCTTATAGTCTTTTAATGTAATCGCGAAATCAATCAAGCCTTCAAATTCAGCTTTCGTATAATCACTTTCTTTTAATAATGATCTGCCTTTTAAATCATATGGTTTTTGAATTTCTGTCATTATTTTCACCCTCGCTTCTATTATTTAAGTTAAATATCTTCTCTGTATAATGGTTGACTCATACATCTTGGGCCGCCTCGTCCACGTACCAATTCACTACCAGATATTTCAATGACTTTTATACCTTTTTGTCTTAATAAATCATTTGATACATAATTTCTATCGTAAGTCACTACAACACCTGGTCTAATACATAAAGTGTTTGATCCGTCATTCCACTGTTCTCTTGCGCCATCAATAACATCTCCATTTCCGGTTGGAATGAATTGAATATTATCTATGCCAAGAACTTCTTCTAATGTTTCTTTTAAGTGACTAGATTGTTTGATAATAATGTCTTGATTGCCTTCATCATATTCAATAATAAATATATTCATGTTGCCTTCTGCCTTTAAAATGGCTGAGTGCATTGTAAATTTGTCATAATCTATCATCGTAAATACTGTGTCTAAATGCATAAATGTTCGACTTGTAGGAATTTCAATTGCGACTACTTTTTTAAAGGTCGCTTCTGGATTTTCGAAAATACGACGCGCTAACTTTTCAATTGCTTGCGCAGATGTACGTTCTGAGACACCAATCGCTAAAACATCTTTAGATAAGACAAGTTCATCGCCACCTTCAATATTGAATGGGCAATCTCTATCTAACCAAACCGGAATATTTGCATCCTTAAATCTAGGATGATGCTTTACAATATATTGAATAAATATAGATTCTCGTCGTCGTGCTCTCCAAAACATCCGGTTGATTGTAATACCATGTCCTATTGACGCTTGTGGATCTCGTGTGAAATATAGATTCGGCATTGGATCTAAATAAAATGGATATTTATCATCCATATATTCAACAAGATGTGTACACTTAGGATCAATTTCTTCTTTACGAACACCAGCCATAATTTTATCTACGAGTTCTTGATTTGAGAGTGTCGCAAACAAAGCTTTAATTTCTTCTTCGTGGCCTAAAATTGTTTTTTTAGACTCTGCTAATACATCGTCAATAAACTGACTTCTAACTTGAGCGTCTTCAATACTTTCAGCCGCTAACTTTTCAAGATAAAGTACTTCTACACCTTCATCTCTAAGTACCTCTGCAAAATGATCATGCTCTTTTTGAGCAACTTCTAAATAAGGAATATCATCGAATAATAATCCATCTAAATAATCAGGTACAAGATTTTCTAATTCTTTGCCAGGACGTTTAAGCAACACAGTCTTTAAAGTTCCAATTTCGCTATTTACTTTAATTGGTCCATTTGTCATGTCTATTTCCTCCTTTTGACTTTGAATTCAACTAGAGTATAGACAATTTTCAAGCGCTTTCATGTGATTATATTCACATAAGGAAAGTCGAAAATTTCATGTCTTTTTGTTATACAATACATAATAATGGATTTTTATGCATAAATAAAGTGATTTTAGCCTTTAATATACATTTTTTATTCAAAATAAGCCTAGAAAGTATGTGATATAAAGTTTTTTATACAGTCAAATGAATGTCTATGAATTTTTTCTCTTTACAAAAAACATGCGTACACAAGTTAAAATTTAGTAATCAACTTGTATACGCACAATATGTTGTGAATATATTTTGTTTCAATTGAAAATGTTTATCCAAATAACTTTGCATATACATACTTGGCCATCTCATTTGATGACGTTAATATCAAAGTTGTATCATTTCCACTAACTGTCCCTAGTATCTCTTCAATATTTAATTGATCGATAAAATAGTTAATGCCTTGTGCAAAACCTGGGGATGTTTTGACGATAATGTATGATCCATTGATGATTGCGCTAAGAACCTCATGTTCACAATAGTGTTTAAACTTTTCTTTCATCTCACGTTCGGTTTGATTATTAATTGCTTTATAAACCCATGTTTCACAATCAATCGGTATGCGATATATATTTAGTTCCTTTAAGTCTTTAGCAATTGTTGTAGCACTGTATCTCACGCCAAAATACGATTCAATATATGATATAATTTGTTCTTTTTTATAAATGTTATGCTTTTTAACTATTGTAGAAACTAATTCTAATCGTTTACTTTTCTTCATTTTGTAAACTCCTTTTGTAGTTAAGTTTCTTGTATTATTAAATAAATTTATGTATGTTTCATTTATAATTTAACACTTTATTTTGCAAAAGATAATAAAAATGTATGTAAATTTTTGTGACAACTTTTAAAACGACATTTGTATTTTAAATAATATGTTTTTTGTGATTAGGAGTGGGACAGAAATAATAAAAGTTTGCTACAAGGGCATTTCCATCCAATCAACTACTATCTAAATAACATTGTAGAGCCTAGTACATTGATATTATTAGACTGTCCGGATGTCTTACAGTAGACAAACCTCACACTCACCCAACAAATACAAAAGAGGATGTGTACCAACAAAGAAATTGCTTTTGTTAATATCATCCTCTTATATAAGCTGTATTTTAAAATTTAATTATTTATAAGTGTTTAACATTACTTCTTCTTGTTTTTATACTTTTACTCTACTCCTACTTCACTCCATGCTTCATATACTTTGTCAGCTGTTTGCTCGTCATATAAATCTTTAGCTGCTTGATATAAAGCATCTTTACAGTCTTTAAAGTTTGAATTACTTGTTAAGTATTCAGTTAAAGCGCGATAATAAATTTGTTCTGATTTTGATTTCCCTATTGATTGAATTACGTTATAAGCTGCTTTATTTGGAATTCCCGAATTAGTGTGTACGCCGCCATTATCTTTTTCAGTGTATACATAATCTTTCATATGAGATGGTTGTCCAAATTGTTCAGGATCTGACATGCTACGTAATGCATCTCCATCTTTTCCTGGTGTATAAACATCTTCACCCATTAAGAAATCTTCATCATCTACAAAGTATCCAAAGACATCTGAAAAACTTTCGTTTAACGCTCCTGATTGATCTTTGTATTCTAAATTCGCAGTCTCTTGTGTAACACCATGCGTTAACTCATGTGCAACTACATCATTTGCGCCTGATAAATTTGTAAAAGTACGGCCATCGCCATCACCATAAATCATTTTATCGCCAATCCATGCTGCGTTGTTTCTGTTATCTTGACCACCATAATTATTAACATGTGTTAATGAAATAATTGGACTACCATGGTTATCGTATGATTCACGCCCAAATGTATTTTTATAATAATCATATGTTTGTTTAGCATAGTAATTTGCATCTACACCGGCACGTTGATCATCTTTTACAAAGTTTTCATCTTCATTTGTAATTAATGTCGCTTGACCAGTTTGATCATTAAAATTATATGCAGATAATTTACCTTGATGCGTTAAATCTTCTAAGCTAAATCCACCATCAATGCTATTAATATTGATATCTTTAGTGTCTCCAAGTACACCTTTACCTTTACCAGTAGCTGCTGCTTCTTTAACTAAATTTGTTTTTTCAACAACTTCACCTGTTTGGGCATCAATCTTAACTTTCCAGTGTGAAATTTCCGGACTAACTGTAATCAATTCAAGATTGTAAATGTATTTATTACTGTCGCCATCAATTTCAACTTTATTTTCTTTGATAACATCATCTTTAAGGTTTTTGGCCTTATTTTTATCAATTTTGACTGCTTTAAATGCTTTATCAACAGCTTCATCTTTACTTAATGTTACTTTATTCGTTGGTTTTACTTTCTTCGCATCTGTGTCACCATTGATTAAAACAACTTTTCCTGATTTATCTGCATGTACTTTAACTTCTTTGTCAGGTGCATGAACCCCGTCAACACTAGGTTGTAATGTATAATGAGTGAACCCTTTACTATCCTTTTTTACATCAGTAACAGAGTAATCTTGATAATTATTTTTTACATTTTCAGATTTAGGTAATTCTTTTAAAGCTTTAACCGCGTCACTTTTTTGTGTTACTTCAAAATTAATATCAGAATTAGCCGGTTTGTTACCCGTGTCTGCTGCAACTGCTGTAGGTACAATAGTGCTCAATAACGTTGTCACGCCATACTTGTAAATGCATATCTTGAAAATTTCCTCACATTTCATTCCTCCTGATTTTTTAAAAACAGCTTATAAATAAAATATTAATTTAATTTTTCAGAAAAGTAAATGATTATTTCAATTTATTTCCACACTTTTTGTTTAGTGATTTTATTTATTGGCTCTTTTCTTTTTTTAAAACTGTTTTCTCTAATTAAATTAATTTTTAATCATTGTACTTAATTATATTTTAAAATTTAATAAGGCTTTATTTCTAGTAAATTATTAACGATTACAAAATACTGCTAAACATACATAGTAAGCGATTACAATAACTTATATAACCACTTTAAATATATTGTATGGGATAAACATTTTTTCTTATATTAAGCGATTAAACACGATGCAATATTTCTTACTAATCAAATTAAAAAGACTAGAATGTACTGTTAATGTAGCATCCTAGTCTTTATGATAAATTTATATATTATTTGCTTGTTTTATAAGGTGTATGTCCAACAGTTACTTCCACCACTCTGTTGTGGTCAACTACAAACCATATACCTAATGATTTTTTATTTGGTTGGTAGTAAAAAATTCCACTATTAGGATCTTGGTTATTATTATCTTTTTTCAATGACTTACCATAAGCTTTTTGAATATCTTTTAAAGATATATCATTTTTGACGATGAATTGTAACTGCCCTGCTTCATTACCATTTGCTGAGACCTCTTTAAAAGTTTGATCATATTTCTCTACTTTCTTTGTTGCATTAGTCTTAGCTAATTTAATACCATTAAACTTCACGTTATCATGTTTAATTGCATTTATAAAATGTTTATCCATAATAAAATTCGCATTATGTCCAATATAACCGTTATACGTATAGTATGGTGTAGTTGCTGCCTGTGCCTCATGATTCACTACTGTTTCATTTCCTACGACAGTTGCTCCAATCAATGTACCAAAAGCTAATGTTGTTGCAAGACAAATTTTAGTTGCTTTATTCATATTATCTCTCTTTTCCATAAAAATTTTGCATTCGCTTTACTTTAATTATAACTTGCTTGTTAAATAAAATACTATTAATTATATTTAAAAATACATAACAGTTTTGTTATACTTATTTGAAGCATATCAAAATTGCTAAAAATATTAATGTCGTTTACTTTGTCACTTTAAAATGTACAACGATAACAAATTATCATTAACATGTTTTTTAAATTTCTTGAATTAACAGTTCACATTAAAACGGAGGCGTTATATTTGAAAAAGTTTCTTATATCAATCGTAATTATCATATTAATTGCAGCATTAGGATTCGCCATTTATACAGCAATAAATCATTCGACCTCATCTCATAAAAATGACGACCAAGATAATAAAACAACACATCAAAAAAAAGACTCTGAATCAACAAATCAAAATAATGAAAATACAGGAAAATCAAACACAAATCAAAATAATAATAATGCTGATAATCAACAGCCTACACAGCCAAATGGACAAAATAATCAAACCGTACCTTCAAATACTGTACCTGCCCACCCTAACAAGTCATCATCAAATAACAATGACTCACACGGTGGCAGTAATCAATCAACAACGAATGGGCAAAATAATAAACAACAAAGTACACCTAATAAATCAAACAATACCAATCAGTCTTCTAAGCAGTCACCTGAAATACAGTCTTCTAAAAATTAAATGCTGAAGAATTTCTTTTTTGAAATTCTCTATGTTGGGGCCCCTGACCATATTTAAAAAAATTGTTACATGTTGTGTATTTTCGCTCTGTCAACTTCTATCTTTATAATATTGTTAATCCTAGGATATTGATTTATGTCTTAGGATTATTTTGTTTATCAATGGACTTCGTTCTATCCTTCGTATTCTAATGCCTTCACGATTAAATTTTTGCAAAATGACATGATTTATATTTATGAGTTCAAATTTATTAGAATTTTTTATATGACGCTTATCACCCACATAAAATAAAAAATCTAAATCCGCAATCTTTCATTCTTTTCTTTAATCTTATGTAAAAGTTCGAATTAATGTCATTGACGGATATGTGTTGTCTCATGTTTAATGAAATTAATGCCTATTTATAAGCGCTTACATAATCACTACTAGAAAAGAGGTGCTACGAGAAAAATGTTAGATAGACATATGCAAATAATTCAACTTTTCATTAAAAACCCGGCGAAAACTTTGAGCTCTGATGAAATTTCTGAGTATATTAATGTTTCAAATAGAACCGTTCGAAATGATATCCATGTAATCAACAGTAATTTTATGGATAATATCATCATAAGTATTAAATCTAAAGGTTATTTACTAAATACAACCCATTATACTTTAGATGTCATTAATGCACGCTATAACCACATTCAGTCTTATAAAGAAAAAATTATGCTGTCTATGGCGTATCAATTACTTATGCACGATAGAACACATACGATTCAGCAACTTGAACAAGACTACCTTCTGTCTAAAACTGTACTTAATGACTATTTCGTAAGAATACAGCAATGGTGTCAAAAATTTAATATAGATTTAGTCATTAAGAAAAAGCAAGGTATTCTTGTCAATGGGAGCAACAACGATATAACAAATGCCATTATCCATTTAAATCAATTATCAACTGGACATGGACACGTTGAAGATTTAATTTTAGGTGAATTACCTGAAGCGCATCAACGTATGATTGCACATATCATTCAAGAAACACTTGAACAATTTGACATTGAAACCTCAGAAATTCAGATCAGACAGCTGTTAATCCACCTTATTTTAATTATTAAGCGTAACCAACAATTAAATGAAATAGACACTCTAAATCATGAATCAACATTAATCGCGCAATCTTGTATTAAACAAATCAATGTTCGATTAGGTTATAACTTAAGTTCGCAAATAACAAATATGTTTTCATTCTTCATTGGTTACCATTTTAATAAACTTGATTTAGGTATCGAACGTATTTTTATACAAAGTTATATCGATCGTTTAATTGAACTTATGCAAAAAAGGATCCATGTACCCTTTAGCGAGGATACGATATTACAACAAAATTTATACAATCACTTTAGCAAAGCATATTTACGCATTACACAAAACATTTATTTAAATAATCCTTTAGTTACTGAAATTAAGAAACTTTATCCTTATGTATTTAATATGCTTTTTGAAGCAATTAATAAATTAAACATTAATACCGATATTGAAATGAACGAAGACGAAATTGCCTTTTTAACAATTCATTTTCAAGCAGCAATCGAACGTCGCACTAAAGCTAAATTGAATGCTGTAATTATTTGTTACTATGGTTTAGGTGTTTCAAATTTTTTAGAAACTAAAATTAATAACTTAACAGACGAATTAACTGTAATTAATACGATTAAATTAGAAAACATATCAAACAATCATTTCGAAAATGTTGACTTATTAATTACAACTCACGCTATTCCAAGCCATACATTAAACACATTACCTAAACATATTACAACCATTAAAGTTTCTCCATTATTTTCTGAAGATGATCATCATAAAATCATGCATTTTGTTAAACAAAAGCAAAATCCAATTCAGTCACAAGATTATATGGCTACTGTCAATTTCCTTGTAGTGAATACGACTCAATCACTGCAAGATACAATACAAATTTTCGAGGAAGCGCACAAAATATTACAAGCACATCATGCTATCACAGATGGTTATATCGAGACCGCTTTAGAACGTGAAAAATCCTCATCAACATATATTGGGAATTATATGGCCATACCTCATGGAGACCCCGAAAAAGTATTACAATCGCATGTCCTTATTTTTCGCACAAAAGATGTCTTCCCTTGGCGACAACATGACGTTAAGCTTATCTTTTTCTTAGCGATTTCGCCAAAAGACAATAACTTTACCAAACAAATGATGCAATTAATTGCTAGTTTTGATGAAGATATTGTTAACCATTTATGTAGTTTGGATGATTTCGAGTTAAAACAGCAAATATTACAATACATGCGAGAATAATTGCCACTAGTAACGGCAATTATTCTTTTTTAAAATTCAAAGAATGCGCTTACAATAAAAAATAAGGAGATGATTTTATGAAAATTGTAGCTATTACCTCATGTCCAAATGGCATTGCACATACATATATGGCTCAAGAAAAACTTGAGCAAGCTGCTAAAGAATTGGGCGTGAATATTAAAGTAGAAACACAAGGTGGTGTTGGTGCTGAAAATATTTTAACCAGTAAAGACATCGAAGAAGCAGACGGTGTCATTATTGCAGCTGATAAACAAGTTGACTTATCTAGATTTGTTGGTAAACGTTTAATTAATGAAAATGTTCGCGAAGGAATTCATAATCCTCAAAAATTGATTCAACGTATCATTAATCAAGATGCCACTATTTATCAATCAAAAACCAATGATGATAATGATAGAGCAACCTACAGTGGTAAGTCTAAAAGCGGTATGCAAATGTTCTACCAGCATTTAATGAACGGCGTATCATTTATGGTTCCATTTATCGTTGTTGGCGGTCTCTTAATAGCCATTGCACTTACACTTGGCGGTCAAACAACTTCTAAAGGATTGGTCATTCCTGATGATTCATTTTGGAAATCTATTGAAAATATCGGTAGTTTAGCATTTAAATTTATGGTACCAATACTAGCTGGATATATCGCTGTAAGTATTGCTGATAAACCTGGTCTCGTACCTGGTATGATTGGTGGCGCTATTGCTGCAGATGGTAGCTTTTACGGTAGCGATGCAGGTGCTGGTTTTTTAGGTGGAATTGTCGCTGGTTTCTTAGCTGGATATATTGCAAAATGGATCAAAAATATTAAGGTCCCAAAAGCGATGGCACCAATTATGCCTATTATCATAATTCCAATTATTTCTTCAGTCATCGTCGGATTAATTTTCATTTTTCTTATTGGTGCTCCAATTTCGAATATTTTCGAAGCACTAACAACTTGGTTAAAAGGTATGCAGGGCGCTAATATTATTATACTTGCCTTAATAATAGGTGCGATGATTGCTTTTGATATGGGTGGCCCGGTGAATAAAGTGGCATTCTTATTTGGCTCGGCACTCATTGCAGAAGGTAATTATGCCGTTATGGGTATGGTTGCGGTTTCTGTTTGTACACCTCCTATCGGTCTTGGATTAGCAACATTTGTTCAAAAATATAAATTTAATCATTCTGAAAGAGAAATGGGTAAAGCATCTTTCACAATGGGGCTTTTCGGTATAACTGAAGGTGCCATTCCTTTTGCGGCTCAAGACCCTTTACGTATCATTCCTGCCAATATGATAGGCGCTATGATTGCATCAGTTATTGCTGCACTTGGTGGCGTAGGAGATAGAGTTGCACATGGGGGTCCAATCGTTGCAGTATTAGGTGGTATTGACCATATATTATGGTTTGCCTTAGCAGTTATCATAGGTAGTCTTGTCACAATGTTTACTGTGTTATTATTAAAGCGTAATACCCCTGTTGTAGCAGTTGATGAACCGTCACAGCATACACAACTGCATGATACTGATGTACTCTCAAGTGAGAATCATCAAGATCCTTCTGAAAATACAACATCTCATTTACATCATGATGCTACATCACATCTATTTGATGAGCATACTATTGTTATGACTGACCAAGAAATGTCTAGGGACGACGCAATCGATATGTTAATCCATCAACTTAAAGTATGTCGTTATGTTGAGCATACTTCACATTTAAAAAATGCGGTTTTAGAGCGTGAAATGGAATCCACGACAGCTATTGGTATGAATGTAGCAATCCCTCATGCCAAATCGGATGTAGTCAAACAACCTATAGTAGCTGTAATGAAAAATAGTCATGGTGTCCAATGGGAAAGTCTAGATGGCAGTCTACCAGAATTAATATTTTTAATAGCAGTGCCAAATAATAGTCAAGATACACATTTGAAAATTCTTCAACGATTATCTAGAGCGCTGATGAATGATACGACACGCCAGTCACTCATTGAAGCAAACAGCACTACTGAAATTTATAATTTATTAATGAAAATATAGAGGAGTTATAACTATGGCTTTATTTTTACAACCCGTGTTTAAAGACAGAATTTGGGGTGGTCATGCGTTAAAATCTTTTAACTATGATATTCCTAATAACACTACTGGTGAATGCTGGGCAATCTCTGCTCATCCAAATGGGCCTAACACAATAATGAATGGTCCTTATCAAGGCATGTCCCTTGATCAACTTTGGATGCAACATCGTGAATTGTTCAACAACGATTCACGAGACAGCTTTCCATTGTTAACTAAAGTGTTAGATGCTAATGATAAATTATCGGTACAAGTTCATCCTGACGATGATTATGCTTTAAAACATGAAGGTGAACTCGGTAAAACAGAATGCTGGTATATTTTAGATGCAGTTCCTGACGCTGAGATTATATACGGTATTCAGGCACAAACTAAAGGTGAGCTAATTGAGATGATTGACAACCATGAATTCGATCGTCTTTTTAAACGAATTCCTGTCAAACCCGGTGACTTTTATTATGTCCCTGCAGGTACCGTTCATGCTATCGGTTCAGGTATTTTAATATTAGAAACACAACAATCATCTGATACAACATATCGCATTTACGACTATGACCGACGTGATCAAAATGGGCAGTTGCGTGACTTACATTTGGAACAAAGTAAAGATGTCATTCAATTAGACAATCATAATCCAAATACTACACCAATAACGACTAAAATCGAGACACATACCGTAACACGTTTTGTAGATAACAACTTTTTTGCGGTTTATAAATGGGACATTCACGGTCAATTAAACTTCACTAAACCATATCCGTATTGTTTAGTTACAATTATTGAAGGTAATGGAACATTAACTATAGACCAAACTCATTTTGATATTCAAAAAGGTACCAGCTTTATTTTAACAACTGAAGATACAAATATTCATTTGAACGGTGAAATGAGTGCCATTATTAGCCATCCAAGCTAACGTCATTATTATATTGGATTTACTATGTTTATAAATAATCAAACATTGTCTATTCCTTTTAATATAAATTAATCCACACATTAAGGTGAAATAACCCTAACGTGTGGATTTTATATTTTATTCTGTTACGTTACTTTGATCGACTTTTTCTGATACGCGTTTCATCATTGGATCTGTTACAGGTTTTAAAATTAACCCTACAACGAAGAAACCTATACCAAATAACGTTAAAATAATTAATTTTGTAATTAATATTTCTGGAACAATGCCTCCTACCGTCTCACGTAAAGAATCAATCGCATACGTAAATGGTAGATATGGTGAAATATTTTGGAAAAATTGTGGTGTTGTTTGAATTGGGAATGTTCCACCGCCACCTGCAATTTGTAATACGAGTAATACGATTGCAATAGCCTTACCTGGGTTACCAAGTAATGATACGCACGTATATACGATTGAGTTGAAAATAATTGAACAGAAAATCGTTATTAGTACAAATAATACAGGTGATTCAACCCCCGCTTTTAGAATAAACAAGTCTCCAACTGAAACAATTAGTGCTTGAATCATACCAAGCATGATGAAGAATCCTGCTTTACCTAAAAATATTTGGCGTGTAGTTAAGACTGGCTCTAAACTCTTATGTTTATTATCAACTGTTAATAAACTTACCATTAAGAGTGCACCAACCCATACTGACAAGGCAGTATAAAATGGCGTCATACCAGAACCATAATCCTTAACTGGGAAAACATCAACAGTCTTCTTATTAATTGGGTTTGCAATAATGCCCGCTTGCTTTTTCAAATCATTTTTAAGCGTGTCGATTAACTTATCAACCGCATCTTCTTTGTCTAACTTTTTGAAAATTTTATTCGCTTTTTTCAAATCTTTTTCAACATCAGGCAATTTATTTTGTGCAAAATCAGCTAAATCTGATAACGCCTTTTTAGCTTGAGGTTGATTTTTATTTAATAATCCCACGGCTTGGTCATAGCCATTCAATAAGGTTGGCAAATTCTTATTTACACTTGCAGTTGCATTTGTTAATCGTTGTTCCAACTGTGGTAAATCATTACGTACAAAATTAGCCGCTTTTGCTACATCACTTTTCACAGTTGGGAAATTCGCTTGTGCTGCTTTAATCGCATTGGTGTATTGTTGTTCAATACTCGGCAATACAGATTGTAACTGATCAACACGCTTTTTACCGCTTTTTAAAATAGACTGTCCACTAGTAATAACTTGGTCAATTGTATTTAATTTAGCTTGTACATTTGATAAAGCAGTTTGTCCTTTATTTAATTCATCCATGATACGTTTAGATAATGAAACCAAAGTATTATTAAGATCCTTTTTAATATAGTCTCTTAATGACGACAACGATGAGTCTAGTTTTGATAAATTATCTAATACTTTTGTCGCTTCTGCTGTACCTGAACTACCATTTTTTAGAGCATTACTCAACTGATTAACCAATCTTAACTCTGCATTAACTTGATTATTAGTTTTATTAACCTTTTCAATTTCTTTTGAAAGATCAACATTTTCATTCTTCTCTAATTCTTTTAATATATCGATAAATTGCTGATTATATTGCGTAGTGTACTCTAAACGAGACTTTACATTATCAAGCGACTCTTTAAACTCGGATGGATTGTTAGAAGCTAAAATACCATATGCAATATTTCGCAATGATTGCGTATCTTTTTGAGCCGCTTTAGCTTGTGTATCTAAGTTATTTGATAACGATAATAGCGATTCTGTTAATGCCGCATCCATCGATTTAATGTCTTTATCAGTAATACTTGGTGAGTTCTCGCTAGCTGTACTCACTTGTGTTGTTTTTATATCTGCTACACTTTGCCCATCCTTTTTCACGTTAGTACTTTGTGGCGCAGTCGCAACAGGCGTATTATTGCCATTTGGCGTCGTATTTGCTGTAGCATTGTTACTCGATGCATTATTGTTATTAGGTGTTGTTTCTGTTTGATTACTAATTGCAGGCGCACCATTTAATGTCGCATTATTAGCTGCATTGTTTTGAGGTAACTGCTGTTGATTTCTGCGATTTAAATCTTGTGCGCGTCGAATAGCTTCTTGATAATCACCAACTCTACCTCTTACTTGTGTGACAAAGCCTTTCGCATCATTTAACTGTCCATTGGCTTGATCAATACCTTGACTTGCAATATCCAACCCTTGATTAATTTTAGGGAACTGAGCTGGTACATCGTTAGCAGCAAAGTTTAATGCTTTTTCAATTTTCGGCATATAGCTATTTAACGCTAAAATTAATTTGGCTTTTTCATTAAGTTGCGGAATAGCCGAATTGACTTCGTTTAATTTTTTCTGAGCATCTAAAATGTCACCTTTATACTTACCTATATCTCTAAAGTCATTAGCATATTTATCTAAGTCAGTTTGATGATTATTTAAATACACGATTTTACTCGCAAAATCATTTATTTTAGGTAATGCTTTATCTGCAGAATATACAGCATTTTTTATTTTATTAATCGTCGGTACATTTTCTTCAATTGTTAATCCAGCTTTATTCGCTTCTTCTAATAATGCACGTGTTACCGTTTTATTAAATTGCTCATTTGCTTTTTCAACAACAACTGACGATCCAGTGTCAGTTAATTTTGATGCAACCGCATTAATCTTTTGATTCACTTTAAATTCAACGTCTGCTTTTTGAGGTTGTTTTCGTAAGGTTCCCGTAATTTCATGTGTGAATTTAGATGGGATATAAATACCTGCAAAATATTTCCCCATTTTTATCTCATGGTCAGCTTTTTCTCTACTAACAAACTGCCAATCAAAACTTTTGTTTTTCTTGAGGGAATTAACCATTGTATTACCAACGTTGACTTTCTTCCCCCTGATTGTGTCGCCTTTATCTTCATTAACAACTGCGACTTTTATGTGTCCGGTATTACCATATGGATCCCACATTGCCCATAAGTTAAACCACGCGTAAAATGATGGTAAAATAGCTAGTCCTGCTAAGATAATCCACACTGCTGGTGTTTTAGCTACTTTTTTCAGATCCATTCTAAATAATTTAAATGCGTTCTTCATTGTCACACTCCTAAATAGGAATTATTCATATTTTTTATATATTTTTTGTAAATTAATTTATTTTTGCGTTGTGAATTAGTATAATCAGTTTATTGGGAGATATATTGTTGATTGATACCTATCAACTACTTTCAGCATACGATAAATTATAACAAATCATAATTTATTATCACACTTAATTATCATATTTTTCAAGGGAGAATGCGTAATATGCCTAAAAATAAAGTTTTAATATATTTGCTATCAACTACGCTCGTATTACCTACTTTAGTTTCCCCTACCGCTTATGCTGACACACCAAAAAATGATACTACAGCTAAGACAACGACAACTCATGATTCGAAAAAATCTAATGATGTTGAAACTTCAAAGGATTCTACAAGTAAAAATACTGATGCTGATAAAGCCGAAGCAAAACAATCTGACAATAATAACACAAGCAAACACGACACTAGTGATTCAAAAGATAAGAAATTAGAGGATAGTAATTCAAATTCAGATAACATCATAGATTTTATTTATAAAAATTTGCCTCAATCGAACTTTAATCAATTATTTAATAAAAACAAATATGATGACAATTTTTCATTAACGACTTTAATCCAAAATTTATTCAATTTGAAGTCGGATGTTTCTGACTATGAACAACCTCGTAATAATGAAAGTACATCTGATGATTCAAATAAAAACAGTGATAGCTCAGCTAAAAATGAACCTGCCTCTAAATCTTCAAAACAAGATAAAGTGGACAGTAAAAAAGCCACTACAACGAATGATGGAAAGCAAGGTACATCAAATAAGCAAGCAGATTCACAAAAGTCAAATCAATCGAATGACAAGCCGACTAACGACAATAATGCGAATCAGAAATCTTCATCAACAAATGATCAATCTATGTCAGATTCGGCATTAGACTCTATTTTAGATCAGTACAGTGAAGATGCTAAAAAAACTCAAAAGGATTATGCATCACAATCAAAAAAAGAAAAAGATGCAAAACCTAAAACGTCTAATCCACAGTTACCATCGAAAGATGATTTGAAGCATAAATCTAAACCAGCACAATCATTTAACAAAGACGTTAATAAAAATGATACACGTGCAACGTCTTTATTTGAAACGGATCCAAATGCATCTAATAACAGTGACACAGGTCAATTTAATGTTGTTGACTCTAAAGACACACGTAAATTTGTAAAATCAATCGCCGAAGACGCACACCGTATAGGTCAAGATAATGATATCTATGCGTCTGTGATGATTGCCCAAGCAATCTTAGAATCTGATTCAGGTCGCAGTGCTTTAGCTAAATCACCAAATCATAACTTATTTGGTATTAAAGGTGCTTTTGAAGGTAACTCAGTTTCATTTAATACATTAGAAGCTGATGGAAACCAATTATATAGTATTAATGCTGGATTTAGAAAATATCCAAGTACTAAAGAATCGCTAAAAGATTACTCTAACCTTATTAAAAAAGGTATTGATGGAAATGCAGATATCTATAAACCAACTTGGAAATCAGAAGCTGATTCATATAAAGATGCCACAGCACACCTATCAAAAACATATGCAACAGATCCAAATTATGCTAAAAAATTAAACAGCATTATTAAACACTATCAATTGGCTAAGTTTGACGACGAACGTATGCCTGATTTAGATAAGTATGAACGTTCTATTAATGATGATGATAGTTCATCAGATGAATTCAAACCATTCCGCGAAGTGTCTGACAGCATGCCATATCCACATGGTCAATGTACATGGTATGTATATAACCGTATGAAACAATTCGGTTCATCTATCTCAGGAGATTTAGGAGATGCACATAATTGGAATAACCGTGCTGAATATCGTGATTATCAAGTAAGCCATACGCCTAAACGTCATTCTGCTGTAGTATTCGAAGCAGGACAATTTGGTGCAGATCAACAATACGGTCATGTTGCGTTCGTTGAGAAAGTTAACAGTGATGGTTCTATCGTTATTTCAGAATCAAATGTTAAAGGCTTAGGAATCATATCTTATCGAACAATTAACGCAGAAGCAGCCGAAGAGTTGTCATATATTACTGGTAAATAATTATCTTATGATAATAAATGTTCTACTATTCTAACTGAACACAAAAAATTTAACCCGAGACATTCTATCTTGATATGCTCCCTTCAAAGTCTACTTGACTAGGTGCAGTTCAATTTCAATGTTCTCGGGTTATTTTTATAACATTTTTAATTCAAATGTATCTGGAAACATACACTTAATAGCGTATCCATCCTAAGCATCATAGAAATATTAAATACTTCTAACATACTACTATTATATTTTAAATAAATATTGTGTAATTATGACAAACTACTTTTCCATGATTCTACAGATTCAATATCGCATGAGCGCGTTAAAATTTGCTCTATTATGAAATCATGTTTATCATCTGATCTATCACCAACAGCATCTTCTAAAATGGTAATGTAGTAATCTTTATCTACACTTTCCAATGCCGTACTTAAAACTGCGCCACTCGTAGACACACCTGTTAGTACTAGATGATTAATGTCGTTTGCGCGCAAAAAGACTTCTAGATAACTACCTGTAAAGGCACTGAAACGTCGTTTTGAAATAATAGGTTCATCTTCCAATGGTTCCAATGCTTCAAGAATTCGTGTTGACGCATCTGTTTCAGTAATTGCATAACCTTGTGCTTTAATCGTTGAAAATACTTTATTACTCGATGAGACGTCATTAAAATTTTTATCTAATACTAAACGTATGAAAATAACAGGTATTCGGTGTTGTCGTGCTGCTTCAATCGCTCGTTGATTCGCTTTAATAATATTATTAATTCTAGGTACACTACTTGCTATACCTTCTTGCATATCCAAAACTAATAACGCGGTTTTTCGAGACATCTTCATTCTCCTTTACTTATGTAATTCCAAGGCGATAATTTCATTATAACTTTAAAATGACGGACAATCTAATCTTTGCAACTTGCATACTTTTAATAATAAATTAAGAGGGAATCAAGACACCCACAACTCAAATAGTTATGTGCATGCTGCTCCCCCCAATATGATTATGCTTTACATTTTACTTTCTTGCGTCGTGACATCCAAATCATTAACAAACCGAATGCTCCAACAACTACAGCTATCTGTACCCAATGTTGTTTTAATGTTTCCCCTGCTTTAGGTAACGATACATTACCATCATCGTTTAATAAACCACTCAATAAACCATTCCCTTTACCTAGTGTTAAAGTTTTTTCAGGTTTAGGTGTTGGTATGTCTGGAATACTATCTAATAAATTTGACCCTTGATTCAAAAGTCTTGATAATTTATCCAAGTCCGATGATTTACCACTTTTGTTCAATCGATCTAATAGACTCGGACGGTTTAAAATTGGTGAAAAAATATAATCTAAATCTTTTTTAGCTTGATTAAGTCGTTTTTGTAAATTCAATAAGTCATCAGCTTTACCCGCTAATGCTGATTTAACCAATTTTAATATTTTATTTTGATCTGTTTCCATTTTAGTAATTAAATCGGCCAATAATTTTGCCTTTTGTTGTTCGATACGTGTTGCTAAAATTGTTTCAATAGCTCGTTTTTTATCTTTTGCATTATTCAATATCGCTTTTAGAATATCATCTGAAGACGTATCTCCAGTTGATGCAAAATACTTTTTCAATTGTTCAATAATTTGTTGATTTGATAATCCTTTATTTATCCATTCCTTAGCCAATTTATCGGCTTCTGTCTTACCTAATTTAGTTTGCAATATTTGAGATAACAAAGCCTTTTTATCTTTAGATTGTTCAACCATGGTTGTTAATATGTCATCACTTGTTGTCAATGATAATCGATCAATGTTACGAGTAATTTGATCAGCAATTTGTTGGTCTGTCTGACCTTTCAATTGTATCGTTTTCAATATTTTGTCAGCTTCGTCTTTATTAAATACATTTTCTAAAATCGTTTTCGTCGCAGCCTTTTTATCCTTAGTCTGTGCAAGTTGATCTAAAATTATACTACGCTGATTTTTAATACGCTCTTTTGTCTTATCTACTTCGTTCAGTAAATCAGCTTTTTGACTTTTAGAAAGTGACGTATCTGCAATACGTTGATCTAATGATTTTAAAGCTTTCAATTTATTAAATGTATAGTGCTTTGTTTGTGTGTCACCCTTAGCCAAACGTTCAATCATGGCATGATTTATTTTGTCACTTCCTTGCAATTTGTCCGTGAGCCGATTATCATGACTTTGATTTTCTTCACTAGAAATGACTTCATTTAAAATTCCCTGACTAGTGTTACCTTTATTTAAATCAGGATGATTAATTGTTGCAGTCATTGATGCGTCTTTTGATTTGTCTGATTCATGGTTATTCACTTTATGAGTTTTTTGATTAAAATGATTCAAATCTGCCAATGCTTGATCTACCATAGCTTCATCATTAGTATGGTTAGATTCTTTACCGTTATTTGAAATGAATGTTGACGCATCATTCTTTAATACATCGTGTTTTGATGCAGCATTTAGTTGACCCTTATCAACCTTTGAAGACAATTCATTCAAATCTGTTAACAATTGATCCAAGTTCTTATCTAAATCACGTTGTTTATCTGTTTCAATGCTTACACCTTTTTGCGACTTACCCTCTACATCTTTGGCACGCTTTAAAATATCATCTATTTGTGATGCCGATTTTGCCTGATTTAATTGTTCTTTATAATTTTCTTTCGTCTCAGCCGACAACTGAGTTAACTGTTGAATCTGATGTTTTGCTTGTTCAAGTTTATCTAATAAATCTTGTTTAGCTAATCTGTCATTTGTAGAAACTGTATCATTTTCCGTTGCAGCTTCTGCAAAATAGGGTATGGTATTCGTCAGCATAATGCTACTCACCATTATTGCTGAGCAAGACAATTTCACATAAAATCGAAATGGTTTTCCTCGATATATAGCCATCAACTTACTCCTCTCTCACTTATTCCCTTAAAAGAATTACATATCATTATATACCAATTTATAAGAAATTTACACATATCTATTCATCAATTAATATGTAAGCGATGTTAGTTCTATTATTTAAAATGCCTGTGCATCAAATACAATATAAAATGGGCTACATTGGGTTATTTATGCGCCCATTCCTTCGTCATATTCTAGGTAACAACTTTATACTCTATTTATCTAGTGCTTGTTTAAAAATGCTTTCAAATTGCTCAAGTGTAACTTCATGTGCTTGCGCTTTTTGAGTCATCAATGCATTGTGAAAATCTTGATGGTGTTTCAACTTTTCTAACATTTTAATTAACTTATCATTGGCAATTTCACCATCGCCTATATGTTCAAATAAATGCTCTGATGGTGTTACCTTAGTATTGTGTGCTGTTTGCTGATACCCTAGAATTAACAACTCATGGTCAAATGCTCGTTGAACTGCATTCAATATTTCATTACTTTCATTAATATCAAGATATATATCACATAATTGATAAAGTTCATTAACCATAGCCATATTAATTGAAGGATATAGATAAACATTTGCATATTGATCATAATGCATTAACTTTGGAGACATCTCAGTAATAGCAGCAATATGAAACTTAAACTCTGGCAATGTTTCAACTAATGACCTGATGTTACGAAGTTGATCTGAATTTGTTAATATTAATATTTCTTTAGCATAACGAGTACGACTTTGGTAATTATATAAATAGCCACCTTTAAAAACACGCGATTTAACTTTATTATCTGCTACACTCATAATTGTTTCATATTCTTCTTTATCTGGAATAATAATGTTACAATCCCGCTTCATATCGCCTCTACACATCAATTGCATATTTCCTGGGACATTACCTCGACACTCTTCTTGCCATACTAAAACATCACGACCATAATTCGGCAAATTATATATCACTGAAAATGGTAATGCTAATGAATTAATGACAAAATGATGACCCGCAACATTTAACTGTTTTATAAAAAACAATGCAAATGAGAGTTTTGATGGGAAAAAGTAAGACTTTCCTTGCCAGTCTAATATGACATCAGACGTAACAAAGTTTTCATAAATCACTTCTTTACCATCAGCTGTCATATATTTTTTCAAAATAGCCTTATGGTTTATATCAAAAATTGTTTGGGCAAATTTAACGCCATGCTTAGAGTAATGGTCAACAAATCGTACGCGCTGTTGTTCATCGTACCATTCTACACGATGAACAATTCTAGGTTTTTCAGCACTTTGATAAAATATTTTACCTCGAACACGCCCCATATCTGTAATCACAGCTGAATTATTATTACCTTTAATTTCCCAAAACGTAGGTACATTTATCTGATTAAAAAATCGTGGTGTCGTATTTTCAAAATTTTGAGTCCCCGCAAAAAATCGATATGGTGTAATAATCTCATCTGGTAAAAAGCCATTGTCATTCAATACAATTGTTAAATCATCTTCCAATGTGCTTGCTATAAAAGATTGATAAAGTTTACGTGAATTGTCATTAAAATGATCGAATAATTTAATCATTTAGCACCTCTCGAATTAATCTTTCCCATTTTAAAATAATATCTTGAGTCATAAATTGCTGTGCCACCTCATAAGATATTTCATGCGGCTTATTAGGACCATTTTTAAAATACTTTACAATAGCATCCGCCAGTTTTGCTACCACATTATCCACACTGTCATTATTGGAATTATACGGTACTAAGTAACCATTTTCCCCATCTCTAATAAATGTGGGATTACCATAATTAACATTCAATCCAATCATTCCTAGACCAGATCCTACCGCCTCCATTAAAGTAAGTCCAAATCCTTCACTTGTTGAAGCTGAAAGGAACAGTTCATAATTTGCATAAATTTTTTCTAAGTTCACATGACCTAGTATTCGAATGTAACTTTCTGCATGATGCGTATCAATAATTTGACGAAGACGTGTTTTCTCACTACCTTCCCCATAAATATCAAATGTCAATTCAGGCACTTCTCGCTTTGCTACAATAACCGCTTTAACAAGCCAATCAATATGTTTCTCACTTGCTAAACGAGACGCACTAATCATCGCATATGGTTTTCTTGCTGCACTAGGATAAGTTAAATTATCGATACTTCCCACAGGAATCGTATACACACGAGGATGATAGCCTTCATATTGATCAAATTGACGACACAACAAGTGATTTTGAATATCTGTAGCTGTAATAAAAAAGTCGATATACTTGGCTTTTGAAAATTGGTACTCATAATAATTATTCCATAGTATATGCTGCTCACTTATCATGTTATTGCTATAATGATCCGCATGAATTACAACACCAACTTTACTCTCTCCTTTATGTTGCATGACTGCTTGACCAATGTTTGATGCTCTATCAAGTATAACGATATCATTGCGTGTTAAATTCAAATGCTGTAAGAAGTATGCGATAAATTCATCTTTGTTATATAAAATAGCATCTTCAAAAACATATACGCGGTTATCGCCATCAATATATTCGTTATAAGCTATAGATCCATCTTCATTATAAAATTGACGCATATATAGTTTCGCTTTATTTTCAGCAGGCGCATAATACTCAGAAAATACTCGGGTATAATTATAAAAATCTTTACGTACAAGCATACTATTAATAACAAATTCTGCACGATCAACAATATCTTTTTGTTCATTCTGCAAATAACATGTAACAAAGGATGCATTTCCATTAAAATACAAACGTACTGTTTTACCTTTGCGTTCTCTGCGACTAGTCTCGTGTCCAAAATCGTTTTCAATATCGTCTATTGTATATGTCGTAGGCGCAATTGGAATATCACTAAAAAACTGATACAACCATATCACTTCATGATCTTTAAAACCGATGTTATGTGTTAATGTTTGTATATTTTCAGATTGTATAAAATCTAAAAATATGAATTTCGTTTGCTCATTCGTATGCCTCAATAATTTTGCACGATAAGCTTGTGCATATTCAACGCCACTACTTGCCCATCCTATACCGAAGTTTATATTATATATCGTCATGCGCATCCCCTTTTCATTTATGGAAAATGTATAACCGGCATACCTTCTTTATCAAATGTAATCATACTTTGACAAATATTTTTTACCATTCGTTTTTTTATATTTCGTGTCATTACTTCAAATGAATCTAACGCTACACGGTGATACTCAAATATCGCATTACGTTGACCATTTTGTCGTTGATTAACACTTGCTTTTAATTGTTGTAAATAATCAACTTGCTCCAACCAACATGAATCAATTGCTTTTAAAAATACCTTTTGTACGAAAATATTATAATAGTATGTACTTTGCATATTGTTACGATTCAAAGCCACCTGCGTCTGAAATTGTTCCAATAAAAACGTTACGACTGCTTCCTTATCTTTAAAATTAACATAAGACATATCTTTGTTAAATTGGAAACTTAAATTTTGATAAATATAATCGACCACTTTTTCTTTAGTTAAAGTCTTCTCTTCATATACAAACATGTCAAACACTTCTTTAGCTAGCTTAATAAAATCTCTATTTTCCGCATCATTAATAGCTAAAATCCGATTACGTTCTTCATATACAATATCTCGTTGAATGCTTATACTTTTTTCAAATTCATTTGCCATCTCTCGTGCTTTAACACCTTGCTCTTCTGAAACACGCTGTGCTTTAACTACAATTTGCTTCACTTTTCGATTAAATAAGCGACTTTGTGATAATTGCTGTGGTTCCAATGCATACAATTTATTGTTTTCTGCTAACTGACTATCACTCCATCTTTTAACTAAATAATCATCTAAAGAAATATAAATGCATGATGATCCTGGATCCCCTTGTCTGCCAGAGCGACCTCGCAACTGTCTATCTACACGGCTATTTTCCATATGCTCATGAATGATAACAGCTAGTCCACCTAAAGCTTCTACACCTTCACCAAGTTTAATGTCTGTACCTCTTCCAGCCATACTTGTTGCCACAGTCACTGCACCAATTTGTCCTGCTTCAGCAATCATTTGCGCTTCTTTTGCTACATTTTGAGCAATTAATAAGTTATTCGGAATATCCATTTGGAAAAATACTCTTGAAAAGTATTCTGCAGCTTCTGCAGTTCTCGTTATGAGTAAAACAGGTCTCCCTGTCTCATGTAATTCAATGATATGACTGATCATGGCGTCATTTTTTTCATCAACAGAGCGAAATACCTTATCTGGTTCATCGATGCGTCGAATAGGTTTGTCAGTCGGCACTTGTACAACAATTTTAGAGTATAAATCAAAAAATTCTGATTCCCCTAATTTACCTGTTGCTGTCATACCAGAAAATGACTCAAAAAGTTTAAATAAATTTTGAAAAGTAATCGTTGCCATGACACTTTTATCGGTAGAAGTTGTCATGCCTTCCTTTGCTTCAATCGCTTGATGAAGCCCAGCTTGTAATTTAGTACCCGGCAACATGCGCCCTGTAATACGGTCAATCAAAATAATGTCACCATTATAAACAAAATAATCGACATTAGACTCAAATAAATATTGTGCACGTAAAGCAAGATTAATATTGCGTACTAAAGCCATTGCCCTTTCACTATATAAATCCTCAACATTAAAATACGACTGCGCCGCTTCAATCCCATGGTCTAAGAGCCAAATTTCTTTTTTATTTTTCTTCATTTTAAAATGTTCATCTTCAGCTAATGTATCTACAAATTCTTTAACAATGTGAAATAAATTCGATTGAACTCTCGGTGCACCGGAAATAACTAATGGTGTTTGCGCAGCATCTAAAATAATCGAATCAACTTCATCAATAATACCGTAATTCAACTGTGGCAAAAATTTGCCTTCCGTACTATCTGCCAAATTGTCGATTAAATAGTCAAATCCGAGGCGTCCATTCGTTGTATATATAATGTCATGTTCATATATATTACGTTTTTCCCCTTTTTGATACTCATAATCCACAATATCAACGAAACCTAACGAAGCTGTTAGACCTAACCATTCATATAGAGGCTTCATTTCTTCAAAATCACGTTTTGCTAAATAATCATTTGTAGTAATTAAATATGTACCTTTTCCGGAAAGAGCATTTAAATATAAGGGCATTGTTGCCGTTAGTGTTTTACCTTCTCCTGTTTGCATCTCTGCAATGTTACCTTCGTGTAAAACAATTGCGCCAATCAGCTGCACTTCCTTTGGGTACATACCTAACACTCTTCTACTTGCTTCACGAGCCACCGCGTATGCTTCAGGTAATAATGTATCTAATGTATCTACACCTGATGCCAAACGTTCTTTAAATTCTATCGTTTTTTGCCTTAGCGCTTCATCAGAATATAACTTCATTTCATTACTCCATGCATTGATGCGCTTTACTATTTTTTGAATCGAATTTAGTCTTAATGCATTTATCGTAACATCTAATTTATGTTTCATGAGCTTCCCCACCATTCAGTTTCGATACATCTAAATATGTTAAAAATCGCACTGGATTCATTAAACGTGACATATAACTCAAATGCACATCATCAGCTTCTTTAAAATAAACCAACTCATTAACGTCATTTGATTCATTATTTCCTAGGACATGATTATTAAGCCATGTTTTCATATCTTCATCTTCATGACTCGTCCGATACAACTTACATTGCAATTTTTTTGATAAGTTTGTCGCAAAAACATTCGACTTTGGTCCATGACTAATAATATTTATTGTCTTATATTCATTGTGATTACGAAGTTCGTGATACAACTGTTTAATATTCATTTCAATCTCATTATCCATCCAATAGTCAACGACCCACACGTAATCAAATGCTTTCAAAAAATCATTTGTTACTGTTGGATACGTATCCGACGGTTCTGTAATAATGACATTCAGTATTTCATTGTCCCCTTGTACATTTCTTATCTTTTTAATCTGCATACCTTTATTTTCCAAATCAGCTTGATGCGTGATTTCCGTGATTGTTAAACTTCTAAAAGTAAGTGCTGTAGACGCGGCATTCATCATTTTAATTTTATACGCATAGGCTTCTTCAGGATATTGCATCGTAATCTCTCTTGACTTAACAATTTCAGTACTTAATTTCGTTCCATTTTTATTATAGAAAATGATAATAAAATATACAGAATGACTAGGTGTTGCATCAAAGTCGAAGTGTATGTGATAACGTTGGCCTCTACGTAATATTGGCAAGCTTGGCGCACTTTTATATTTCGAAAATTGCTTTAACATCAACCACTCATGAATAGGTAGCCCTGAAGGCATTAAAGGGTTAACGAAAGTCACTTCACCATTAGAGAATGACACTTTTGAACCATACATAAATGTTGTTTGTGAAATGTAATTCCATGTCACCTTAAATGTTTTATTTTTTAACATATTGACCTCTCCCAAACTTATCTTCCAAAATAATGTTATAAAAATTAACAAACCAATTTGCAATCGTCGGAGAATCATCATTATGTCTCCCTGGTATACTACGACTCATCACTCGTGCTTGGTGTTCTGTTAATATAGGCAATAAATCTTGAAAAGCATGTGGATCATAGTCATCATGTTGCATATATGCTATCGCAAATATAGTGTTTGACAATGATTTCTCTTGAAATGTTTGCCAGAATTTTTGATTTAACGCTTGAATAGACGCCCGTGAAGTGTCTCCTTCATTAGATACTAAAACGTCTAGCGCTGTACCAAATTCTTCCGGTCTCAGTAACCGCATGTGATCTGCAATTGTTCCAATATTAACTAGTGGTTTCCCGACTATAATTGCTTGCGGATCTAACTGGGCGCCATAGTACAAAGCACCAAATGAACCCATAGACAACCCGGATAATATCAGTTCATGTGAATTAAAGTTGAGTTTTTCTAAAGTTTGTTTAATGACATTTACAATACCTTTTTCATATTTAGGCGATCCAATATAAAAACTACCGCCTTCAATTCTAGGGTCACCAATAAGTAAAAAAGGCGCACCCATACGTTTCATCATGTAGTATCCTTCGAAACCTTCTGCTGTACGATAGCCACTAAAATATACATTTAATGGTGGCTTCATATCACCCGGATGGAAATAATATATAAATTCTTGTCTTTGATCATCGACAAAGCGTTCTCCACCTAATAAAAACTCGCCCATATCTAACCTAGACCACCGTTTATGTATAGGTCCTAAATTCACCGTTCCACTTCCACGAGCTTTAACGGTCACACTTATATATGCATCAAATGGTTTCGACGGTATCTCTAAAGGAATGTCTAATTCATCATTATTCAACACAATTTGTTCAACTAAACTTCCAGCTGCACCTGTTTGGATCAACCTAAACGTATATTGCAGCTCAACACTGCCTTCAATATCAAATTCCGGCCATATTTGAATCACTTTTTCTTTATCATAAACGAGGTTATTTTGCCATGAGGCGATAGGTTTCAACGCATCTCCAAAATTCCCCGATAATGTAAGTGCAGAATTGCCCTGATAGACAATATCTCCTTTAAAGTTCGGGTGCACAAGCGCAAGTTTAGGAGAAATCTTATCTCCATACTGCCCCGAAAAGCAGACCGCTTCTAATTTATTATTTCGATCTTGAATATCGTAATAATGTAATGGTTGTATAAAGAACTTTTTAACTATTTGATCTTGTTCAAAATTATGTGTCCAAAATGCTTCGTCAACATACGTGTTGTATGGTTCACTTATCATTTGTAACATCTGCATTAATGCCTTCGAGTATGGTGCTTGAATATAAATAAAATCAAAATGCCCTTCAGATTCAACAATCGCCTCAATTGCTTCTACATAACCACTATCAAACTCAAACAGTCCAACATCAAAGTAGTCCCAACTTACACCTTTTTTATTTTGGAAAATAGACTCTAAATCGTCTCCACCAATTTGTAATACTTTAAATTTACGTGGCATCTTTTTCACCTTCTATTAATTCATCGAGCTGACGAATAATATTGTTAGATGCATATGCATCTATTAATTTTAAAGAATAGGCATAAGCATAGTTCCAATTTTTCAAGTAACCTAAATAATAATTTAACGCTTCACTTAGTTGGTGAGACGTTTCAATGATACGCCCGTTATCATAGTCAGAAACATAATCCGTTGATTGACTATTAATTTGTGGAATTGCAGCACTAATCGCACTGATTTGTAAATATAAATCTGGTTCTTCAGACATATCGATAATTATTCGTAATGTACGCATTGCTTCAACGACATCATGTTCAGCAAATATCGTCTTAATGGTAATGACATCGTCCTGATCTTCAGTTGTCATTAATGCAGAAACATTCACATCTTCTTCTTTTTTAGCATGATGTGCCTCATTCACTGATGCCATACACGTACGTAACCATTGCGGTATATTATTTTGATGCCGTGTAAGTAAAATTAAACGGTATTGATCTTCACGCTCAATATAATCAACGAGACATTCCATTAATTGTTTTAAGTTAGCCTCAGTCATACCATCTATCCAAACGCCAATAAATGTTTCCATTAATTGACTGCTAATGTTAGGCGATTGTCTTGTTTCAAAAGGAGTAATTCGAATCATGTTATCCTGTCGAGCAAGTTTTTGTTGATGTTGGAATAATGCACGTTCTAGTTGCAAGCTATCAACAATAAAATGAGCACCTTTCACGATTGACTGATACTCGTCAGAAGACACCGTTTCATTTCTATTTTTAAAAAATGAATAGCTAAGTGCTTGTGCTGGAATATTCTTAGCAATGAACTGATTATGTCTAGTGTCTGAAGCTACAATTACATGATCATCTGAGTGAATCGTTCTCGTGATCATCTCTTGAAATTTCTCTTCAATTATTTCAGCCATACTGTTATATTGTGTCTGGTGATAATCATGTTGATACCTTTCTGAAACAGAGACTCGTCCACCTTTTAAATCTTCACAAAGTACACAATCACCATCTATCGTTAAATATTCTTGATATGTGGCCTCTCCATCTTTATCAAAATAACGTATTGCCGACAAATAACCCCTATCATCAAATATATAACGTCGCTGTAATTGTCCATTTTCAAATTCCTCAAACCAAATCGAATACCCTTCCTGACTAAAATAAATATTTGTAAAGGTTTGATCACTCGTTACACATTTAAGTAAGTACGGTGTGTAAACAAATTCCACATCATCGGGCCATTTTAGGTGATGATAATTAATTGCTTGTGGTGCATGATGACTAAATCCTTGAATTTCATCGAATACTGACCCATACTTTGTCTCATATAAATCGTACCGGTGTAAAAATGTTCTTAAATTCGGTGCATGGTTTAAAACGATAAGATGATAGTCTAATTCATTTTCCAAGTGCATGCCCATCAAACTAATCATGTCATCAAACTCTGTCTTTTTTTGCATTTGATAATACGGTACTGTTGTATCTTGCCACCATTGTTGGTCATCATACCAAGCTGGGATGAAATATTTCATAATTACCTCCTTACCAATATTGATTCAAAAACGACTTATATTTATCAAAATATAAATAGGTACGAATTGTTTCTGCAATATTAATGCTGATATAAATTAATACAATCAGTTGCACTGCAAAATAAATTTCTGTAGATAAATGTGGTACAAGTAACGTGCAATAAAGTGGTATACCGATAATAACTGTAACTAATGCAGAACCAAACCAGCACATGCGTCGAGCATTACGGTTTAAATAACGTTCAGTATCTTTACCAGGCTTTACTGTTAAGAAATAATTTCCACTTTTCAAAAAATCTTTTGCTTTTTGTTTAGTATTTATTAAAAATCTTGATAAAAAGTACCCTAACATTAACTGGATGATTAAATAAATCGAAATACCGATTGCGCTATCAAATGTCAGCATCTGTAGATCATCAGATATATCATCATTAAATATAGATAAGATAAAATGTATGCCACTTTTTAAGAAAACAAATACTGAAATACTCATCATTAAAGTAATACTACCTGCAGGATTTACTTTCCAAGACAAGTACGATTTCATATTTGTTGCTGACACATTCATTAAATCAATGTAAGGTAATCTAACTTCAACTAATTCAATAAATAATAAAATAATTAATGTGATGATCACGAGAATTAATAATAATGTGATGATTAAATGGCCTGCATCGATATGTTCAAACCTTTGATGCATCATTGATTTAATAATACTAACCATCACAATAGGCATCGGACCTGCAATGCCATAGCGACTATTTTTATCAGCTAGCCAAACAAGTAACATCGTTCCGGTAATCAAAATTAATATCATCAAATAAATGTTTTCATGATGTACACGATCTTTCATAACGTATTCATGGATTACAAAATAACTTTGAATCACACTTAAAATTAAAGTTAAAATGCGTTCCTTATAATGTTTCTCTAAACGAGTTTGTTTCATATACTTATCCATGTTTCTATATGAAATAAGCATCAATATAATCATTGATGTTAGCCATGGTCCTAAACCGAGCGTGAAAATATTCAATGTATTAACGTCGCCACCCATATTAGAAATTGCTATCTTAAAAAACGACTCATGTTTTACCTGCATATCGCCATATGAAACAATCGAAATATTTGTGCCTAAAATATATATAAACAAGATAAAACATGTGTAAAGCATACGTTTGTATACAATTTTATATTCATATTGTTGTAAAAGTTTTATCATGTTACACCTCTTCAATTTCAAAGCATTAAAAAGACTAAGGATTCATCACTAATAATTGAAAATCCTATATCGATTTTTCTAGTGATTGGTGCCTCAGTCTTTTTAATTTTGTTATCTATACGCTCTAATTATGCTTGCGTATCATCTTCTTTGTCTTCGTCATTCTTTTTCTTTCTTTTCATTAGTCCTAGACCAATTAATAGTGTCATGACGCCACCTAATAATCCGCCTTGTTTAATTGAATCACCTGTATCTGGCAATTTCTTATCACTATGTGTTGTTGTAGTATCTTCCTTCATTGCTTCAGATGTTTCGCTAAATGTTGACTGAGAATGTGTTGCTGACTGAGAAACATTTGTATTCGGTGCCATTGACTCACTAGTTGATGTTGACGCACTTGCGATTTGTGTATGACTTGTACTCGTTGAATCTGACGGATACATAGAGTCAGATTCAGATATGCTTGTTGAAATCGAGTCCGACATAGAGCTAGACTCACTAATTGATGTTGATTCAGACGTACTTGTTGAAACGGACATGCTCAATGATTCTGATGTGCTGGTTGAATCTGAACCAGACATACTCATTGAATTAGAGTTGCTAATTGAAGCCGAGTTGAGTGTCGAACTAGACATACTTTGTGATTCAGATGTACTGATTGAAGTGGAATCACTTAATGACTCAGAACTACTTGTTGAATCTGATAGGCTCTCTGATTGAGACATACTATTTGATGCGGATTCACTCGTCAACGTTGAGCCACTTACTGATTCTGAAACACTGACTGACGTTGAGTCACTTGTCGAAATAAATATCACTTTGCTTTGAGAATCACTGACACTCACTGAATCGGACTCGCTCATACTATCTGAAGTTGATAGTGATGATGACAATGATGTACTTTGTGATATCGATGTACTTGCACTCGTTGACATTGACACTGATATTGATGTACTCAATGAAGTTGAGCCACTTGTACTTGTTGATTGACTTTGTGACATTGAATCACTTAATGATGTAGATGTACTTGTTGAGCTTGAGTCACTCATACTTGTCGATTCTGAGTTTGAACCACTAAGACTAGTAGATGTCGACTGCGATGTACTTTCGCTCGATGATGCGGATGTCGATTGTGATAATTTTAAGGAATCAGATTCGCTATTACTAGTTGATGTACTTGTTGAATCTGATAAACTTTGCGAATCACTCACACTTGTCGATTCAAAATTGCTCATACTTGTTGAGTCTGATTCTGACTCACTTACGCTCGTTGATATCGAATCGGAGTCGCTCGTACTTTGTGAGCTACTTAATGATTTTGAATCACTTAATGATTCTGAGGTACTCATACTTATTGAGTCACTCAATGATATTGATGTACTTAATGACGTTGAGTCACTTGTACTTGTTGAATCACTCGTTGATTGTGAACCACTTAGTGAATTGGACTCACTCACACTTTCTGATGCTCTCAACGATGTTGAGGTACTTAATGACGCTGAGTCACTTGTACTTGTTGAACTACTCAATGATTTCGAATCACTTAATGAATCGGACTCACTCACACTTTCTGATGCTCTCAACGATGTTGACGTACTTAATGACGTTGAATCACTTGTACTTGCTGAATCACTCATCGATTGTGAATCACTTAATGAATTGGACTCGCTCACACTTTCTGAATTTCTTAATGATGTTGACGTACTTAATGACGTTGAGTCGCTTGTACTTGTCGAGCTACTTAATGATTTTGAGGCGCTTTCTGAACTTGATTCACTTACACTTTCTGAACCACTTGTTGAGATTGAATCACTTTCCGACATCGATATACTTGTTGAATCGGAGTCGCTTGTACTTGCGCTTGCTGAGGTTGAATCACTTAATGACATTGAGATACTAGTTGAGTCTGATTGGCTCATACTCGATGATCCGGATATTGATGCACTCGTACTTTCTGATATTGACATTGAACCACTCAGACTTGCTGAGTCACTTGTCGACAGTGACACACTTTGTGAATCAGATTTACTCATACTTGTCGATGTACTTGTTGAGTCAGACATACTTTGTGAATTACTTGTAGACATCGATGTACTTGTTGAGTCTGATTGACTTGTACTTGCGCTTACTGATGTTGAATCACTTAATGACATTGAGATTGATGCTGACTCACTTGTACTCATACTTACTGATGTTGATTCACTTTGACTTGCTGAGTCAGACAAACTTGCAATTGTTGACATTCGATTAGATGTTGATTCACTTTGTGAAACACTCAGACTTGTTGATGTATTTAGTGAATCGGATTCACTTATACTTGCGCTTGCTGAGGTTGATTCACTTAACGATGCTGACGTTGAATCGGATTCACTTGTTGATGTTGAGGTACTTGCTGACTCCGATGTACTTTCTGATGCCGAATCGCTTATGCTTGATGAATCGCTAAGTGATGTTGAGGCGCTTGTTGATTCTGATTCACTTGTACTTTCGGATTTGCTTTCTGAATCTGATACACTCTCTGAATCACTTAACGATGTTGATGTGCTTGTTGATCCTGATTGACTTGTGCTTTTAGATATACTTGTTGAATCACTTAGTGACGTCGATGTTGATGTTGACTCACTTGTACTTGTTGAATGACTTGTATATGTTGATGTGCTTAGCGAATCGGATTCACTCGTGCTTGTACTTGTTGATGTTGAGTCGGATTTACTTGCACTCATTGACGTTGAACCGGACTCACTTGTGCTTGTTGAATCACTTAGCGATGTTGAGGTACTTAATGAATCGGATTTGCTTGCACTGATTGAATCGCTTGTCGATTCTGATGTACTTACCGAATTAGACTTACTTGTACTTGTCGAATCACTTAATGATGTTGATAAGCTTGTTGAATCGGACATACTTGTACTCATCGACTGACTTAGTGACATCGATGCACTTGCACTCTTAGCAGTTGACGCTGATATACTGTCACTAGTTGATGCAGAAACGGATTCACTTCCACTGGTTGAGGTGCTCAATGATGTTGATGTGCTTCCAGATTCTGATGTACTGTCTGATAAGGACATACTTGTACTTGTTGAGCTGCTCAATGACTCTGATGTCGATTCTGAAGTACTTTCACTCACTGATTCACTTACAAATGTTGATAAACTTTGTGACTTCGAATCACTCGTACTGTTAGATTCACTAGCGGATATCGATGTACTTAATGACTCTGATGTAAGTTTACTTGCAGATCCACTTACTGACGTTGAGTCGCTTATTGAATCAGACTCTGACGTGCTAAGGCTTTTTGACGTACTCAATGATGCTGAAGTTTGCTCTGATACACTTGTACTTTCTGATGTTGATGTACTTGCCGAATTAGATGTGCTCGTCATAATGCTTTCTGATACTGATTCACTAGATGCTGTTGATGCAGACATACTCCCACTCGTTGAATCGCTTAATGATGTTGATAAACTTGTTGAATCAGACATACTTGTACTTGTCGAAGTTGAGGTACTCAATGACTCTGACATGCGTAATGAATTACTTAATGACATAGACTTGCTAGATGAGTCTGATTGGCTAGTGCTTAATGACTGGGATTTGCTTGTTGAATCTGATGTACTTACTGAGTCACTTAGCGATTCGGATGCACTGCTAGATTGAGATGTACTTAATGATTCACTTACTGACGTAGATTTACTTGTTGATGCTGCTAAAGAATCACTCGTACTCACTGATTCGCTCAACACTTTCGATGTGCTTAATGACTCTGATGTACTCGTTGACGTGCTTTGAGATTCTGAAAGACTTAACGATCCAGATACAGAATCACTTGTACTTGTTGAATCGCTCAATGATTCTGATGTACTCATTGATTTAGATCCACTTGTGCTTATTGATGTTGAGCTGCTCAATGACTCTGATTTGCTTGTTGATGCACTTTGAGAGTCTGCAATGCTATTTGAAATGCTTACAGATTCTGATGTGCTGACTGACTCACTCAGTGATGTGGACGTACTTATAGCATTCGATGTGCTGTCACTTAGAGATTGAGAAGCACTTATAGATTCCGATGTGCTTGTTGATATACTTTGTGATTTCGATAAACTTCCTGATGTACTCATGCTTAATGAATCACTGAGTGACGTTGATGTACGCAATGAATCAGATGTACTTGTTGATAGACTTTCGGATTTTTCAGTACTGCTAGAGTTTGAAATAGAGTCGCTTAATGATGTTGATTTACTAGCTGAATCCGACATGCTTGACGATACACTTTGTGAATTTGCCAAACTTGTACTCGTTGAACTAGATGCACTATTACTTTCCGAAGTACTCAAAGATTTAGATACACTGGCAGAATCAGACAAGCTAGTACTTGTTGATTTTGATGTACTTGCTGAAGTTGACGTCGCGATAGATTCAGACGTGCTTGTTGATGCACTTTGAGAATTCACTGTGCTCGTTGACACACTTTGTGATTGTACAGTGCTACTCGATGTCGATACTGAATCGCTCATACTATTTCTTGTTACTTCATATTTAAAAGTTGTTGTCGTTTTGTTTCCACTAGTATCTGTAGACACTATTGTTACTGTATTTGTACCGATAGTTGTTGGCGTTCCACTAATCGTATTTGTTGTACTATCAAATGTTAATCCAGATGGCAATCCTGTTACAGTATTTGTTACAGTATTACCACTATTGAGTAGCAATTTTAATAGATGTTATTGGTGTGTACACTTCTGACGATTGATCTCCAATTGGTGTTACAGTTGGTGCTGTAGTATCTACAACATTTGTCGTAAAGGTCGTAGTCGATTTATTGTTTGCTTGATCAGTAGATACAACGGTTACTGTCGATTGGCCTATTTTCGTTGGTGTCCCGATAATTGAATTTGTTGCGCTATCATAACTTAGTCCTGAAGGTAGTCCGGTTACTGTATTTGTGACCGTTCCAGTTCCATTATCCGTTGTAGTTAATACAATCGGATTCATTGATTTACCAACTTCAGTAGTTTGATTGCCTACAGTTACAGTTGGTGCTTTCACATCAGTAAAGTAATATGTTACAGATTGTCCAGCATTCGTCATTTTTACAGTTTTATTAGTATCGTTATAAGTTGATGCATATGAACTATCTACCGATGTATAGTTATATCCTTTAGCAGACATTGCTGATTGTTGATTGTCAATTGTTACTACTTGGTCAACATTTCCTGAATATGTTTTAGGGGGAATAATATCTTTACCTGTTGTTACATCAACGTATCTCACTTGCGTAACAGCAGATTCTGTATATTCGAATGTCCCAAACTGTACTTGTTGTAAATTTGTCGCGCCACCTGTCGAAGCTGTCATTGATAATGAAAAGTTGGTCGTACCACTTTTCGCAATCCAATCTGAAATATTACGTGTCCATGTTTGACCTGCATACGTGACAGTCATAACTTTTGTATCGCCATTATAATTAATATCAAAATCTTGGAACGTATTGTTTGTAGGTTGCACTTTCAACTTCGCTGCATTATCAGCCGTTGAACTTGATGTATACGTTGTCGCAACGCCATAACTGTCTGTTGTAACAAAGGCACCGAATGCACCACCCCCTGCAACACTTTTTGGGTCAGCATTTGCTTTTGCTGCTGAATTTGGTTTAGATGTATTGTGGTACGTATCCAATTTGAAGCCGAATGCATTACTCAACCCACCGATACCTACCGCGGCACCATTTAATCCTGTTTCTCCTAATACACCTGGTGAAAAGGCAAACCCGATACCATCGCCACCATTACCATATCCTTCATATTTATTACCTAAATTTACTTTTCCAGAAAAATGAAAACTCTTATTAGAGTCAATACGCGTTCCTAAAGTAATGGCTCCTTTTTGGCTCGTTGTATCTTGTGTTAACGTTACAATACCTGTACTTTGATCATAAGTAGCATTTCCAGAAGTCGTCATGTATTGTTTTAAATTATCTTTATTAACTGTAATTGTATTGGCTGTAACGGTATTTGTTGTGGTAGCTGATGCAAATGTTGACATTGCTAATCGACTGAAGGTTCTAAGTTTTACTGGCGTTGTGCTGGTTGACGTAGTATTTGCTTTACTTAAATTAGTTGAAGATGGTGCTATTGTTTGCGAAGTATTATTTGATGCAGTACTTTGATTTATTAATGTGTTACTCTGTTGTTCTGTACTTGAAGTTAAAGACTTCGACTTAGTATCAGAAATTGATGTGTTATTCTTTGAGGATGTTGATTCAGATGTAGATGCTGTTGTCTCTTGTTGATTGCTTGTGCTGTTAACTGTAGATGCGACACTTTCAGACTTTTCACTTGAAGTAGTATCGCTATTTGATGCTTGTATTGAACTACTATTTTTCGTTGTGTTTGTAGAATCTGTTGTCGATGTTGACCCTTCGATAGTAGTTGAGTTTTGATTACCTACTGTTTCACTTTGCGTATTTAATTCAGATGTTAATGGTGCATCTGACGCTGCAAAAGCTTGCTGATCATGTAGCATATTGACAGTAAATGCCCCTCCAATAACTGCTGTTGTTTTAAGACCATAACTTGTCATTTTCTTACTTACGCTATCATTATCATATTTATCTATTTCTTGGCTAATAAATGGTAAACCTATAATTTTAAACATTTCTAATTCTTTAATTCCAGATTTAACCCAATTTTTTCCGGACTTATAAAGTTTCACTCTTGTTTTTTCGTTTACTAAGCTGTCATGAAATGCTTTTTGTCTTTTACTCATGTAATAACTCCTTGTATCATCTTATATTCATTAGACTATAATATATGTCACTATTCAATTTAATACAACTCTTTTTTGATACAAAAATACTCATTTTGTTAAAATTTGTAAAAATTCATTTTTATTTGCCTAAATGGAATCGTTTTCATATTTTTAAAATTACTTTTTCTCGTTTATGCGTATAATCTTTTTTATATAAATTTGGCTAATCGACTTTATGTTTAATAATTATAATTGTTTCGTTTTTAAAATAATTATTGTATTAATATATCTATATCATCCACCTTTTATTTATAAATAGTTAATTTACAACTAAACGATAAATATTATATGCAAAATACATCTTTAATATTAAAGTAATACCAATATATTTTCAATAAACCTAGTGTAATATATGTGTAATTCTAAAAGATTCTTCTTTGAAAATATAAATACCACGACATATTGCTTTAACATTTTCATTTATAAAGCGAAAAAATGCATCGCTACTAAGTTGAATGTTTAGTAACGATGCATTGAATTCACTAAAATGATTAAATTACTTATCTCTTTTCATCTGATTGATTATCGAAATTTCTTCCTTCTAAACCTGCTAACTCTTCTTTAGAAGCTGCAGGTGCTTTCATTTCAAATATCTCATTCACTACTGTGTAATCGTAATATCCTAATCTAGCAATAGGTTTAATCGACTTAATGTCTAATTTACCATTATCAAGAATAACCTTATCGTCAATATGAACTTGGGCAACTCTTCCTATAACAATATCTACGGTAGATACTGGATCTCCAGTTGGAATGCGAATCGTTTGAACGTACTCACATTCAAAATGTACTGGCGATTCTTTTACACGATATCCTGGAGCTTCTATACATTTTTCCTTTGTTACACCTGCAAAATTAAATTCATCCTCTTCTGGTGGCAATGCTTTCGATGATAAATTAACTGCTTCTCTTAAATCATACGTTGCCATATTCCACACAAACCAACCTGTCTCTTCAGCATTTTTCACTGTATCTTTACGTTCGTGATCACCAAGAACGGATTGATTTGCTGCGAACATAACCATAGGCGGATCCCAAGTTAAGTTTTGATACTGACTATAAGGCGCTAAATTATCTTTCCCATCTTTCGATACAGTAGAAATCCAACCTATCGGACGAGGTACTGTACTACTTTTAAATGGGTCGTGCGGTAAACCATGACTTCTTACACCTTGTTTTGGCGAATAATTCATACTATCTTCACCCCTTATAAGTAATTACATTTAAGGTTACGCCCTCTTTACATAAGCGTCTAATATAAATAAACAATTTATTTATAAGTAGAAACTATATATGATGTGGTTTCTTCTCTTGTATGCTTACTTCTCAATTTATAGAAATATGTTTATGCAATTAATATTTATGATATCTTTTGTAAATTTAATTAATTATAGTTACTTCAATCATGATTAGTTTATAATAATATTGAATAACAATATTTTGATTTTTGTATAATTTATCTAGATTCTGAAAAATAGCGCAATACAAAGGGGTTGTCTATCTATGAGAAAACTTATGCAAATCATGCTATGCACTTCGATTATTTTAGGAGGATGTTCTTTCATACCAAAGAATCAAACAAAATCTATACCAAAAACGGTTAGCGTCAAAGATTACGATGGTAAATATATTGGTGAACATAAAAAAAGAAATGAAGTGTTTCTTAAAAAACATAAAGATGAAGCGATCAAAAAATATAAAGACTACGTGAAAGACACATTTGGTTATGATTGTAAAGTTAATTTAGTAGAAGCCTATACTAATAAATCTGGATTTAGTGAGAAAAGTAAAACGGATGGATTAGTAGTCGTCGGTACTGTCAATTATGACGTTCCTTTTCAGTTTAGACTGATTTTTGTTGAGTCTGAAAATGGTATAACTATTTCAACATTTACACCTGGTCATGTAAACGAAACATCAGCTGCCGTTTCAGCCATGATGTACAAACGTTATGAACATGAAATTGAACAAGCTCGATTAAAATTCAAATCAGAAGTTGAGAAAAATGGTTATTATGCCATGAATGAAAAACTTCAAAAGAAGCAAGAATTCAATGGCGTTACTAAACAATTTTTGAATTTCAACACAGACAGTATCGATGATTTGGATAAGTTCAAAAAAGAATTCAAACCTATTATGCACTTAAAAGGTGATGCATTCAATCAACAGTTACAAAATTTAATTAACAAATATCCACAAATACAAAAAAACATGAATTCTGACTTTATTGCCTATTACGATAAGAAAAGCACAAAAGTCGTTAATAAATATTCATGGGATTTACAGGTACCAACAAATGACACAATGAGAAAAATACCAGGATCAAAAATGATGTATTTTTACAAAGACAGTGTTTCTCCATCTGAAATTGGAGAAGATGGTAGGTTAGAAAACAGGGCTGATAAGATATCAATGGATGGTGGTAACTGGGATGAGAATAAAAAGAATTAAAGTAGTGCAATGTCAAAAAAAATTATATTTATATCTCCCAAACACTACTTATCATGAGGAGATATTAAAAATGAGAAAAGTAACTAGCTTTGTATTGTGTACATCACTTATTTTAGGTGGCTGCTCTTTCATATCAAAGAATCAAACAAAAGATATTCCAAAGACGGTTAGTGTCAAAGATTATGATGGTAAATATATTGGCGAACATAAAAAAAGAAATGAAGTATTTCTGAAAAAACATAAAGATGAAGCGATCAAAAAATATAAAGACTACGTGAAAGACACCTTTGGTTATGATTGTAAAATTAATTTGGTGGAGGCCTATACTAATAAATCTGGGTTTAGTAAGAAAAGTAAGGTAGATGGTATATCAGTGGTTGGTACGGTCAATTATGACGTTCCTTTTCAACTCCAATTACTTTTTGTTGAATCTGATAATGGTGTAACCATCACTACATTTACACCTGGACATATAAATGAAACATCAGCGGCAGTTGCAGCCATGATGTATAAACGTTATGAACCTGAAATCGAACAAGCTCGGTTAAAATTTAAATCAGAAGTTGAGAAAAACGGTTATTACACCATGAATGAAAAACTTCAAAAGAAGCAAGAATTCAATGGCGTTACTAAACCATTTTTGAATTTCAACACAGACAGTATCGATGACTTAAAAAAGTTTAAACAAGAATTTAAGCCTGTTATGCACTTAAAAGGAGAAGCATTTAATCAACAATTACAAAATTTAATTAATAAATATCCTGAAATTAAGAAAAGCATGAACTCAGACTTTATTGCCTATTATGATAAGAAAAGCACAAAAAATGTTAATAAATATTCATGGGATTTACAAATACCAACCAATGACACAATGAAAAAAATACCTGGATCGAAAATGATGTATTTTTATAAAGACAGTGTTTCTCCATCTGAAATTGGAGAAGATGGTAGGTTAGAAAATAAGACTAATAAAATAACTATGTCTGGTGGAAATTGGGAAGAGATTCAAAAAGAAATAAAATAGTGCAATGTTAAAAAAAATTATATTTATATCCCCAAAACACTACTTATCATGAGGAGATATTAAAAATGAGAAAAGTAACTAGCTTTGTATTGTGTACATCACTTATTTTAGGTGGTTTGCTCTTTCATGCCAAAGAATCAAACAAAATCTATTCCAAAAGCGGTTAGCGTCAAAGATTACGATGGTAAATATATTGGTGAGCATAAAAAAAGAAATGAAGTATTTCTGAAAAAACATAAAGATGAAGCGATAAAAAAATATAAAGACTACGTGAAAGATACCTTTGGCTATGATTGTAAAATTAATTTAGTTGATGCCTATACTAATAAATCTGGATTTAGTGAGAAAAGTAAAATGGATGGTATATCAGTGGTTGGTACGGTCAATTATGACGTTCCTTTTCAACTCCAATTACTTTTTGTTGAATCTGATAATGGTGTAACCATCACTACATTTACACCTGGACATATAAATGAAACATCAGCGGCAGTTGCAGCCATGATGTATAAACGTTATGAACCTGAAATCGAACAAGCTCGGTTAAAATTTAAATCAGAAGTTGAGAAAAACGGTTATTACACCATGAATGAAAAACTTCAAAAGAAGCAAGAATTCAATGGCGTTACTAAACCATTTTTGAATTTCAACACAGACAGTATCGATGACTTAAAAAAGTTTAAACAAGAATTTAAGCCTGTTATGCACTTAAAAGGAGAAGCATTTAATCAACAATTACAAAATTTAATTAATAAATATCCTGAAATTAAGAAAAGCATGAACTCAGACTTTATTGCCTATTATGATAAGAAAAGCACAAAAAATGTTAATAAATATTCATGGGATTTACAAATACCAACCAATGACACAATGAAAAAAATACCTGGATCGAAAATGATGTATTTTTATAAAGACAGTGTTTCTCCATCTGAAATTGGAGAAGATGGTAGGTTAGAAAATAAGACTAATAAAATAACTATGTCTGGTGGAAATTGGGAAGAGATTCAAAAAGAAATAAAATAGTGCAATGTTAAAAAAAATTATATTTATATCCCCAAAACACTACTTATCATGAGGAGATATTAAAAATGAGAAAAGTAACTAGCTTTGTATTGTGTACATCACTTATTTTAGGTGGCTGCTCTTTCATGCCAAAGAATCAAACAAAATCTATTCCAAAAGCGGTTAGCGTCAAAGATTACGATGGTAAATATATTGGTGAGCATAAAAAAAGAAATGAAGTATTTCTGAAAAAACATAAAGATGAAGCGATAAAAAAATATAAAGACTACGTGAAAGATACCTTTGGCTATGATTGTAAAATTAATTTAGTTGATGCCTATACTAATAAATCTGGATTTAGTGAGAAAAGTAAAATGGATGGTATATCAGTGGTTGGTACGGTCAATTATGACGTTCCTTTTCAACTCCAATTACTTTTTGTTGAGTCTGAAAATGGCGTAGCTATCACTACATTTACACCTGGTCATGTAAATGAAACATCAGCGGCAGTTGCAGCCATGATGTATAAACGTTATGAACATGAAATTGAACAAGCTCGATTAAAACTTAAAAGTGAAATTGAAAAAGATGGCTATTTTGCGATGAGCCAAAAACTTCAAGTAAAACAAGAATTCAATGGCGTTACAAAACAATACTTGAATTTCAGTACAGATAGTATCGATGATTTGGAGAAATTCAAAAAAGAATTCAAACCTGTTATGCACTTAAAAGGAGAAGCATTCAATCAACAATTACAAAATTTAATTAATAAATATCCTGAAATACAGAAAAACATGAAATCTGAGTTCATTGCTTATTATGACAAAGAAAAAAATAGAGAAACAGTAAAAGACTACGCTTGGAATCTTCAAAAATCTATAAATAACGTTATGCAATCATATCCTAGCACAAAATTTGTACAGTTTTATAAAGATGATGTTTCCCCTTCAATGATAGATGGAAATGGCCGCTTAAAATCGGATGCTAATGTAATTTCCATCGAGGGAGGAAAGTATAATGAGAACAAATAATCACATTAACTTTACAATTAAATATAAAATTATTAGCTATTACAAGAATAATTAAGTTATAATTATATTGCATTAAAAAACTTTAACTATTATTTATATTTTTGTTTTCATTATAAAAACACTCAATATAGAGGAGAAATTAAAAATGAGAAAAGTAACTGGCTTTGTATTGTGTACATCACTTATTTTAGGAGGTTGCTCATTTATGCATAAAGATCAAACAAAAGATATCCCAAAGACGGTTAGCGTCAAAGATTACGATGGTAAATATATTGGCGAACATAAAAAAAGAAATGAAGTCTTTCTGAAAAAACATAAAGATGAAGCAATTAAAAAATATAAAGACTACGTGAAAGACACCTTTGGCTATGATTGTAAAATTAATTTGGTGGAGGCCTATACTAATAAATCTGGATTTAGTGAGAAAAGTAAAACGGATGGATTAGTAGTCGTCGGTACGGTCAATTACGATATTCCTTTTCAGTTTAGACTGATTTTTGTTGAATCTGACAATGGCATAGCTATCACAACATTTACACCTGGTCATAAAAACGAAACGTCAGCCGCAGTTGCAGCTATGATGTATAAGCGTTATGAACATGATATAGAACAAGCTCGATTAAAATTTAAATCAGAGGTTGAGAAAAATGGTTATTATGCCATGAATGAAAAACTGGAAGTTAAACAAGAATTTAATGGTGTTACAAAACAATACTTAAATTTCAATACCGTTAGCATCGATGATCTAGATAAGTTTAAAAAAGAATTTAAGCCTGTTATGCACTTAAAAGGTGATGCATTCAATCAACAGTTACAATCTTTGATTAACAAATATCCTCAAATACAAGAAAATATGAATTCTGACTTTATTGCCTATTATGATAAGAAAAGCACAAAAAATGTTAATAAATATTCATGGGATTTACAAATACCAACAAATGACACAATGAAAAAAATACCAGGATTGAAAATGATGTATTTTTACAAGGACAATGTATCTCCAACCGAAATTGGAGAAGATGGCAGGTTAGAAAACAGGGTTGATAAGATATCAATGGATGGTGGTAACTGGGATAAGAATAAAAAAAATTAACATCATAGTATATTACAACAAAATAAGTCGAATTTTTCATCAAATTTAACTATACTAGAACTCTTATAACTGGAGATAGATACTAATGAAAAAGAGTAATCATATAACTGACTTAGATGCTATTGAATTAAGTAGTGGATGGAATTACAATGACAAAATAAAATTGTCAGATGAGATTCATGTTAATGGAAATCAATATAAAGTTATTAAGGATCAAAAACCTACCAATACTGGACTCGGCTATAAATTATATGAACGTTATGATAATAATAGAAGTACAGGAAAGTTAATCATATCATTTGATGGTACTGACTTTAGTGACCCAAACGATGTAAATACAGATTTAAGACTAGCCGGGGACTCCATTCCAAATCAATTGCTGGAAGCAGGGAAGGTGTATACTGATTTAAAAAATAAATATAACGACGCAAATACATTGAGTTCGTTTGAATTCAAGTCAAAGTACAATGAGTCTGCTAATAAATACATAGGAAAATCAATCACAAATGCAGGGGGTAATTCACTCTCTGGAGCCATAGCTCAATATTTAGGTGTATTAGATCCAGGGCTTAACGTAACTACTACAAATTCTGCACCTATGCCAAGATCTATTACTCGTATGGCTCGTCGAGATGCAAATAATATACATAATTACCACAGTAGAAGTGATGTCTTGACTAGAATTAATATAGGTGGGCTTATGTATAATTCCATGGTCGGAAAACACATTTTCCTAGAAAATGGTGTGTCTACGTTTGGAGCATTGATACCTGCTCATACTGGATACAACTTTGAAGAAAAAGAGAAGTTAGACCATTTTGATCAAGACAATATTATTAACAAGGAAGTCTATACGAGCCGCAATGGATTGAAAATTTATGCTGACATGGATGAACATACTCCTATATTTGTATGGAGTGGTGATGCTATTGGTGCTGGCACATCAAAAATAAAATTAGATAAAGGGCACCTGGCGGATTTAAACGACTATGTGCATGGTAGATTAACCGAATATGTAAATAATATTGATCTTAAAATGAAAGATATTCGAACATCCGTTGAACGTGAAAATAATAATTTTAGTCAACATGTAAATGAAACGAAAGATTATTTTAAAAAAGTAATAAAACTTAACGAATTAGAAGCTTGGATTCACAACATATCCAATCTAATTAGAACTAATATTGAAAGTAAAGCGGATGAATTAAAAGGTAACCTCAGAACACTTAGAGACCAAGATAATATTTTAGATTTAGTGGGTGCCGATCATATTATTAATTCAATTATTGATTTTATTGATAAAATTACCGATAAAATTTCAAAATTCATTAAATATGGTGAAGATTTCATGGAAGCTGCTTTTGATATAGTTAGCAACACTATTGTCAAAATGTTTGTCAACTTATCAGAAGGATTTGAGGATGGTGTTAGAGAAGAAGTTTTAGCCCATTTGAATGTTGTCATACCAAATATTCAAATTATCAAAAATCAAGTCACTCATTTCGGTGATGGCATTAATGATATATTGACCCAAATGACCCACTTGGATGACAATGTAATGGTTAACAACGTACCTATCAATAAAAATGCTACAAAGCAAACATCAAAACCACTTGCAGAATCTAAGAATTTATTATTAAATTTAGAAATCCGAAATAAAGTGATGGAATCTGGTTTGGGTACACTTGCGTCAAATATAAATCTTTTGATAGTACCAGAAACAGTAAGAATCATTGCGCTCATTTCTATAGTTGATGCATGCACACCAACATTATCTTATTTTGTTGGTAAGATTGAATGGATTGCATCCAAAGTTCCATTTGCCAAGACAACAGCAGAAACACTTAAATCTTTTAAAAATCTTATTGATAAGTTACATCAACAACTAACTGATATGCGATTAATCCTAGGTGAACTTATTTTTACAGAATATATTATCAATGAAATGCAAGATTTTTTCAAAAATGCACTACTATCAGATAGCCTTTTAAGAGATATTAAAGTATTAAGTGCTAATGCTAAAGGTGACGCTGACATGCTAGAAACAGAACTTCGTGCTGTAATAAACGCAATGTCTCAAAACGAAGGTAAATCTGTTGATGCACTTAAAAATAGTACCGCTTCTCTAAAAAACAATCTAACCAAATTAAAAGAGCAACTCGATAAAACTACACATTAATTTCATACATTTTGAGTGAACAGAATATTATTTCCATGCAAACATTCCTAAACTACACATGTTACATAATTGATTCATTTTTATAGAAACGGGTAAAAATGATAAAGTAATTATCTTTCACAAAAAATCAAATATTGGGAGGAATTAAATATGATTTTGCGTTATGCAACGAATTTAAAACTTGCGAAAGAGCTATATCAAGCTAGTAAACCTAAATTACAAGAGGATAAAGGTATGATTGAACTGTTTGAACATACTTTTGGCTTACAAAAAGAACTTGTAAAATACGTCGGAATTGCAGAAGCAACTACTGCTGCTTTATACTCAGCTAGCTTTATCAATAAAAACATTTCTCGCCTTGCTTCACTATCAACGATAGGCATTTTAAGTGTAGCTGTTTACAAACATTTTGAAGCTGGCCAAGGTAAAAAAGGTGCACAACATGCATTAGATTTATTAGGTCTTGCTACTTTAAGTTTACTAGATACATTTTCTTGTAATAAAAAATAGTCTTCATTTTAGAAGCACATACTTTAGCACATATGTACTTTTGTTTTAATCCATAAACAGTACACTGCTATAGCATGTGTTTTGTTATTTTTCAGGTCTATCTATTGTAAATAATCCCCCTAATTTAGCATAATCGTTTCCAGCTAAACGTGAAACAGCTTGTAACGTATGTGGATTGATTTTAAAATCTCCTTCATAAATACTATCATCAATATGATAAGTTACAATTTCACCTATTATTAAGTCTGCCCCATCCAGCTCATCCCCCAGTAATATTATTTGCGATAGTTTACATTCGAATCTTATTTTCGCTTCTTGGATTCCTGGCGTCTTAATTGCTGTAGATGTTATAAGTGATAAATCTGTACGACTCAACTCGCTGTCTCCGTATACTAAAGGCGCTGCAGTCTCATTAATATCTTGAACGTTATCTTCGTCTGTAATATGCACAACAAAGTCTCCAACCCGTTCTATATTCAATGCAGTATCTTTTCTCTTACCTCCTGCACGTTGCACTGCAATTGCAATCATTGGCGGATGATTATTAACAATATTAAAAAAGCTAAATGGTGCTGCATTAACAGATCTATCTTGATTTAATGTAGTTACAAAAGCTATAGGTCGTGGAATAATTGAACCAATTAACAATTTATAGTTTTCTTTATCGGATAATGACTGTGCATCAAACGTATGCATATGACTAACCTCTTTTCTTAGTATAAACATCTATTTCTCTGATTTTAGTTAATTTAAACATCCAGTTTCCTTCTGAAATGAAAAATTACTTATATTTGTCTAATAAGTCTTTTGAAATATGGCACAAATGAATATCTTCTGGATATTTTGATAAATGTTGCTGATGTTCTTCTGCACTTTTAATATAGTTAGACAGAGGTAAGACTTCCACTGCAATTTGATCCCTGTCTTTTCGTCCATTGATGAACTGCCGTGCTTCAATTAGATGGTCATTTACACAACTATATAATCCCGTTCGATACTTTTCACCAATATCATTTCCTTGTTGATTCACACTGTATGGATTAATGATTTTAAATAAATAATTCATGATGTCTGTAATTGATAACTTACTATCATCAAATTGAAGTTTCACACATTCAGCATAGCCATCATACGGACCATCTAATCTAGAAGTTTGTCCATTTGCTCTTCCTGCTTCTGTATGTATGATTCCTGGAATTGTTGAGAAAAATGCTTCTACGCCCCATAAACATCCCCCTGCTACATAAACAACTGCCATAATTACACCTCATCACTCTTAAGTTTTATATCTTTTACTAGGTTATACCATTTAATTCCACCATGACATGATTCTGATACACCTTCATTACGATATCCATATTTTTCGTAAAATGAAATTAATGATTCTCGACATGTTAACGTTACACCCTGTCGTTGTTGATTCTCAGCTAAATTTTCAAAGTAATTTAATAAACGACCTGCAATACCTTGTCTTTGATAGTCTGATGCTACAACAAGACCTAACACACTAAGATAGCCACCTTCATTTTCAAATTTCGATACATTTTGAAATAAATCATCATTAATATAACGTTCTCTTATGACTGGACCGTTGATATATCCAATTACTTTCCCGTTGTGCTCAGCAACTATAAAACTATCTTGAATTTGTACGATTCTTGATTTCAATGCCTCTGCCGTTGCAGCTTCCTCTGTTGTAAAACCAATATTTTCAAGTGCAATAATTTGGTCTAAGTCTTGCATGATTACTTTTCTAAATTCCATACACTCACTTCCTTAACATTACATTTCGTGAAATAGCTGTCCCATTTGAATATCTATTATTTTCAACTACTTTTACTATAAAAAATAGGTTACACATTTGAAAGTCATTCGCATCAGTAGAACACGTTGTCTGCTATGAATTAGCATAAATTTTATATCATAATGTATTTTAAGCACGCGTGCATCTCAAAAAAGACTGGTATATAAACACCAGTCTAATTCACAAAATATATTTAATTAAAACCATTTCAAAAACGACTTCACTTTCCCCGGCTTAGTCGGTCTATCCAAATAAACAAAATTGTCATTGATTACTGAACTTGCATTTCGAAGCAACGCTTCAATGTCATTTGTATACTTCTTCAATTTATTATTATGAAATAATTCTTGCATCAAAAATGGTCTTTGATCACATGAATGCGCATCTGAAGCTATAAAATGCGCCAGATTACATTCTATAAATTGCAAAGATAACTTTTGAATATTTTTTCCAAATCCACCCACTAATGAGCTCGATGTTAATTGACTTAGCGCTCCATTAGCAACAAGTTCATATAATAATTCTGGATTCTTTGCGATACTTCTATTTCTTTCTGGATGTGCAATGATGGGGATGTACCCTCTCGATTGTATTTCAAAAAACAATTGCTTAGTATAATGTGGTACTTCATTCGTTGGAAATTCAATCAATAAATATTTCGAACGATTAATACCTTGAATACTGCCGTTATCTAAACCTTGCAAAATCGAATCCGTAATTCTAATTTCTTGCCCAGGAAATAATTTAATATCTAATGCTTGTATTTCCGGATGTGTTCTCAACTCAGCCAATTTTACTAACACATGCTGAAATGAATTTTCATATCTCGGATGTAAGTGATGTGGTGTAGCTACAATACTAGTAACACCCTCATCTTTAGCTTGTTTTAATAAAGCAATACTTTTTTCAATTGTTTTTGGTCCGTCGTCAATATCAACTAAAATATGATTATGAATATCAATCATGATTCATCAGTCCCATAATATGCGTAATAGCTAGCACTTTTATCTTTTGGCATTCTATTTAAAACGACACCTAATAATTTAGCACCTGTCGCTTCAATTAATTCTTTCCCTTTTTTAACTTCATCTTTATTATTATTTTCAGAGTTAATCACATAGACCACATTACCTGTAAACTTTGAAAATAATTGCGCATCTGTAACTGTATTTACAGGTGGCGTATCAATAATGACAAAGTTATAATTCATCAATAATGTGTCATATAAATTTGCGAATGCGCGAGATGTGATTAACTCTGATGGGTTTGGCGGAATAGGTCCAGACGTCAGGACGTCTAAATCTTCAATTTCAGTTGAGATAATACTGTCTTGATATGACGACCAATTTAACAACAAACTGGAAAGCCCTTCATTATTTGGTAAATTAAAAATATAATGTTGCGTCGGTTTACGCATATCTCCATCTACAATTAATGTTTTATAACCAGCTTGTGCATATGCCACTGCTAAATTTGCCGCAATAGTAGACTTTCCTGCTCCAGGTGCTTCTGAAGTGATTACAATGCTTTGAACTGCATTGTCAGGGTTAGCAAACATAATATTTGAACGTATGCCTCGAAATTTTTCGCTAATAGGTGACTTTGGTTGCTCATGGACAATTAAACTTGATGTACTTCTTCGTGTATTCGTCATGGTAATTCCTCATAAATTTAAAATTTTTGTATTGAACCCAAAATAGGTAACCCTAATTGTGCTTCAACATCTTCTTCAGTCTTAATACGCTTATCTAATAATTCTTTTAGGAAAATGATTAAAATTGCTAAAACTATTCCAACGATGATACTAATCACTAAGTTAACAGATATGATTGGCGATACTCTTACAGCATTATCGTGAGCGGATGAAAGTATCGTAACGTTATCAACGCTCATGATTTTAGGCATATCATGTGCAAAAACTTTAGATATTCGATTAACAATTTTGTCAGATTCTGATTTATTTCCAGTTGTAACTGATACAGTAATAATTTGAGAGTTAGTTTGATTTGTTACCTTTAAAAATGAATTTAACTCAGTCGTTGTATATTCACCATCAAATTCTCTCGATACTTTATCAAGAATTCTCGGACTTTTAATAATTTCCGTATATGTATTTACAGATTGCAAACTACTTTGAACATTTTGGAAAGCTAAATCGCTTGAAGACTTTTTCATGTTAACAAGTATTTGCGTAGAAGCAGTATATTTGTCAGGCATAACAAAAAAAGTTAGTGCCGCACTTACGACAAGACATATCGCTGGTAAAATAACTAATAATTTAATATTCTTCTTCAAAATATTTAATAGTTTTACTAAATCAAACTTTTCCTTCATGGCATCCTCCATTTAAACATTCGTTATAATCATCGTGCTTATGTTATAGGCGGGATCTTCAAGTTAACTTACTCAACCCTGTAACATTCACAACTACATTTTCACTAATATTTTATATAATTTTTTTATCGTTTAAAATTATATCATGATTTTTACTAGTTATGTATAACATATTTATATTTTTGTCCAACACTTAATATTGTTTCACAGTTAAATCTGTTCACTTTTTATTCTATGTAATGTGCGTCATACCATACTTGATTTAAATCAAAGAAACCTACATCTTTAAAAGACATAGGTCATCTTGATATATTACGTTAGAGATTCGCATTAAAATAAACGTCAATGTCATGTATTAACAATTCATCGACGCTTATTGCTTATTTATTCTTACTTTTAATTTCATCTAATTGATACAACTTTCCTGTAATTAGATGACATCCTATTCTATTTAGGGGAACATGACTCGTTTAAATTATGTTCAAATACAAACTTAACATCTCACAACAATAAAGTATAATAATATCAAATTCTTAGACAAATCGTATTTTGTAATAACTGATATTAATATTAATACATTGCATTTAATTTATAGTTTTTATATACATCTTAATATTCTCAATTTCGAGTTTTATTGTCAACTATATACCGATTCCCAAAAATAATCTCATGTCTTTTTTTACAAAATAAAGTTATTTATTACAAACTAGTTACAAAAATCATTTTTTCAAAAATATATTTAACAGTGAATACACTTCATCCTTGAATTGACTTTTACTTTCTTCCACAGAGCCAAATTTTTGAGAAAACGATGCTCTCAAGTACCAACTTTCAAGGAATAAAAGTATTAAGTTTTGAAAATCTTCGTTTGTCATCGTTACCTTTGATACATCATAAAACTTCGCTATTTCTTGGCTTAACGATTGGTTTAAATCACGTATTTGTTTATAGATATCTTCAGAAAATTCTTCAGGTGTATTAGACAATTGGACATACATTCTAATATACCTTTCTTCGATGTCGAAAATAAATTCAAATAAAAACTGATATAGAGCATCAATTGAATAGTTAGATTTATTTTGATTCACCAGAATTACATTGTTGAGGTAATCAAAGCAACATTTAACACTCTGCTCGTAAATACTTTTTTTCGAGTCAAAATGATAGTATAAACTCGCTTTTTTTATATTTACACTTTTAGCTATATCATCGAGTGTTGTACCGTCATACCCCTTCTCTGAAAATAAGGTTATTGCGTTATCAATAATCTTATCCTTCAATTTTTAAAACCCCCTACATAAAATTAATCACACTATGTTACAGGAAAATTAAGTTGCAATTACAAATATTTCCGTTTAATTATAACAACAATCTATTGCAAATTAAAATACTATCAATTACCATATGGCTTACAACCTAACTAACGAAAGGTAGGTAAAGGAATTTGCAATTTTTTAACTTTTTACTATTTTATCCTGTTTTTATGTCTATTTATTGGATAGTAGGTTCAATTTATTACTTTTTCACTAAAGAAATTAGATATTCGCTGAAAAAGAAACCAGACGTAAATGTGGATGAATTAGAAGGCATTACATTTTTACTTGCCTGTTATAACGAAAGTGAAACGATTGAAGATACATTATCGAACGTTTTGGCATTAAAATATGAAAAAAAAGAAATTATCATTATCAATGACGGAAGTTCAGATAACACAGCCGAACTCATCTATAAGATGAAGAAGAATAATGACTTTATTTTCGTAGATTTGCAAGAAAATAGAGGAAAGGCTAACGCTCTCAATCAAGGCATCAAACAGGCATCATATGATTATGTAATGTGTTTAGATGCAGACACTATCGTTGATCAAGATGCACCATATTATATGATTGAAAATTTCAAGCATAACCCAAAACTTGGTGCCGTTACAGGTAACCCTAGAATACGAAATAAGAGTTCTATTTTAGGTAAAATCCAAACGATAGAATATGCAAGTTTAATTGGCTGTATAAAGCGTAGTCAAACACTTGCTGGTGCAGTAAACACTATTTCTGGTGTCTTCACTCTATTTAAAAAAAGTGCAGTTGTAGATGTTGGCTACTGGGATACCGATATGATAACTGAAGATATTGCAGTTTCTTGGAAATTACATTTACTTGGATATCATATTAAATATGAGCCTCGTGCAATGTGTTGGATGTTGGTTCCAGAAACATTGGGAGGTCTTTGGAAACAACGTGTTAGATGGGCTCAAGGGGGACATGAAGTATTACTACGAGACTTTTTTAGTACGATGAAAACAAAAAGGTTTCCTTTATATATTTTGATGTTTGAACAAATCATCTCAATTTTATGGGTATATATTGTGCTTCTATATTTAGGTTATTTGTTCATCACAGCAAACTTCTTAGACTATACATTTATGACATATAGTTTTTCAATCTTTTTACTATCATCATTCACTATGACTTTTATAAACGTTATTCAATTTACAGTCGCTCTCTTTATAGATAGTCGCTACGAAAAAAAGAATATGGCAGGACTCATATTCGTCAGTTGGTATCCAACAGTATACTGGATTATTAATGCAGCAGTTGTACTAGTCGCATTTCCAAAAGCCTTAAAACGTAAGAAAGGTGGTTACGCAACATGGTCAAGCCCAGACAGAGGGAATACCCAACGTTAAAATCATCACTAAATATCGTTAGAGAAACAGCACTTATCGCTATATCCTGTTTCTTTTGGATTTATTGTTTTGTCGTTTTACTCGTTTATTTTGGCACCATTTTTGGTTTTCATGACGAGAGTGTTAACACCATTCGAGTTGCCTTGAATATTGAAAATACTGAAATTTTAGACATTTTTGAAAGTATGGGTATTTTCACGATTATAATTTTTGTATTTTTTACAATTAGTCTACTCATTCAAAAGTGGCAGAGAGGAAGAGATTCGTGAAGTTACGAAAATTAATTATCCTTGTATTAAGTCTATTAATCATCTTACCTGTAAGCACAATGGACACGCATCATGTTGCAAGCGCAGACGATGACGATTCACCCAAAAAACTGAAATTCAAAGAAGGTAGTGCCCTTGCATTAAATTATCACCGCGTGAGAAAAGCAAATTTTCTGAATAATTTTATTTATTTCTTCTCAAGTAGTAAAGAAATTAAGAATTATAGTGTTAGCCAATCACAGTTTGAGTCACAAATTAAATGGTTGCGATCACACGATGCTAAATTTTTAACACTGAAAGAATTTTTATATTATAAGAAAAAAGGAAAGTTTCCAAAACGTAGTGTTTGGATAAACTTCGACGATATGGATGAAACCATTTACGAAAATGCTTATCCAATTCTAAAAAAATATAAAATTCCTGCAACTGGATTTATTATAACAGGACATGTAGGTGAAGAAAATTTCCATAATCTCGATATGATTAGTAAAAAACAACTTAAAGAAATGTATAAAACTGGATTATGGGAATTTGAAACTCACACAGATGATTTGCATAATTTGAGTAAAAACAATAAATCGAAGTTGATGCAATCATCGGATGCAACAATTATCAAAGATATAAATGAAAGTGAAAAATATCTAACTAAAAACTTTAAAAAGTCACAGAATACAATAGCCTATCCTTATGGCTTGATGAATGACAAAAAATTACCTGCCATTAAAAAAGCAGGAATAAAATATGGTTTTTCATTAGAGGAAAAAGCAGTCACGCCTAACGCCGACGATTATTACATCCCAAGAATATTAATTAGTGATGATGCTTTTGAGCATTTAATTAAGAGATGGGACGGATTCCATGAAAAAGATTAGACTTGAACTTGTTTATTTACGTGCAATTATATGTACGATTATTATCGTTACACATTTATTAACACAAATTACTTTAAAGCATGAAAATATGGAGGGTGGTTCTTTAGTATTACAATTCTATATTCGTAATATTGTTATTTTTGGAACGCCATGCTTTATTATATTATCTCAATTACTTACAACATTGAATTACCAAAAAGTCACATACAGATATTTAACAACACGTGTGAAATATATACTTATTCCTTACATATTAATGGGTTTATTTTATAGTTACAGTGAGTCTTTATTAACTAACTCTTCTTTCAACAAACAATTCGTTGAAAATGTTTTATTAGGTCAATGGTATGGTTATTTTATCGTAGTTATCATGCAATTCTTTGTTCTAAGTTATATCATTTTTAAAATTAATTATAATCTTTTCAACAGTAAAATATTGTTGCTACTATCATTTATCGTACAACAATCATTTTTATATTACTTTTCAAACAATACAGCATTCCATGATACAGTTTTACACTATTATCCATTAAGTGAAAACACATTGATATTTGGATGGATTTTCTATTTCTTCTTGGGTGCATACCTTGGCTATAACTACGAGCGTGTCTTAAATTTCTTAGAACGCTATTTAGTTATAATGATTGTTTTAGCTGTAGCAACATACTTTGTATTTATTGCATTGGCAAATGGGGATTATTGGAATGTTACAAGCTTCTCATATTCGTTAACACCATATAATAGTGTTATGTTTATCGTGATATTAGGAATTTGTACACATTTTAAAACAATGCTATTTAATACAATTCAAATGATTAGCGCATTCTCGTTTTTCATATATTTATTACATCCAATTATCTTAGATTCACTATTTGCATATACAAATATATTTGAAGATAATACTATGGTATTCCTAACTGTATCTCTTCTATTTATTTTAGGATTATGCATTGGTGTGGGTATGATTTTCCGTGAATTCTATATCTTTAGATTTATCATTGGAAAACAACCATATAAATTAAATATTAATGCATACTAACTAATACAAAAACACGCGATGAAAAGCTCGCTTAATTTAAATTGAGCTAAAATCATCGCGTGTTTGTTTGTAGTTATATTCACGGTTTATATTACCAATATATTTATAGACACTAACACATTTATATAAGAGTATTATTTAAATAATTCTTTTAAAATTCTAAATAATGAACCGATTAATTGAAAGAAGTCTGCTGTCATTGTCTATCCCTCCCTTTTTTAATTATGCTTGTTTTGTATCTGTAACTTTTTCAGTTTTCACTAAATCAGCTGCTAAATGATGCCAAAAATCTTGTAATTCTTCTCTTGTACGAACCGTATCAGAACTATCTTGTCCTACAAAATCAACATGATCCCAATCATGTTTTGTCGGTGTTACTTGCCAAATACCTTTTTGAATTTTATCTGTAGCATTTGTATATGCTTGATTAAATGGATGTTGAGAAGAGACAACTGATACTAAGCCATCGTTCTCTCTCCATTCTTTTTCAGTAGCTTTACCAATTAAGTTACCTGTTATTACGAATGGGAAAAACATATTTAAGTCAGCTTTTTGTCTATCACTGTTCAAAGCTTTATGTGTCGCTTCACCAGTATAAGTTTTATATACAATATTAGGATTTAATGACGTTTTGCGATTTAATTCTGTCGCACCCTCGCGTGTTAAGTCATAAAATCCATTGTCTTTTGATTTCCATAAATTAGACTGTTTAACACGTTTTACATAATCAATATATGATTCATTTGGTTTCTGTTTTAGACCCCATTGAGCCAACCCGAAGTCTACTCTAGAATTTTTATTACCGAACATTTTACCGATATCAAATACAACCTGTCTCACTAAAGCTTCATTTCCAGCTAAATCTGATGCGTGTGTACCATTATGTGGTGTTCCTAAAGTAGTAATTGATGAAATCATATTGTCATGATTACCTTTGAATAATGGTGAAATTTCGCCACCATGTTTCTTTTGATACTCTATTTCTTCACGATTACCATTACGCAGTAATTCTTCTAGTTGACGTATCGTTTGACCGCCCATACTATGTCCAACTAGGTGTATTTTTTGTCCTGGTTTCCAATCTTTATATACGCCTTCATATGTTTTTCCGTAGCGTTCATGGCCATACTTTGCTGCATGTGCTGCACCATAATCTACACGACCGCCTTTGATATAATAATAAAGTTCAACTGCGCGGTCATAGTTACTTCCAAAAGCACTTATACTTGCTTCATAAGCTTTGAAACCATTTTCTTCTAAATCTTGGCGAATGTTCATTTTATTACCGCCCCAATAATGAGCTAACACTGAAGGATTAATATCATCTGTAAATCCATTGAAACCATGCACTAAAACGATAGGATCTTGATTTTTATACTGTCCTTGTTTGGCAACTTTATTCGTTTGATCGCCTTTCGCTTTTGCAGTAAGTTCCTTTGTACCTTTATTCGGTAACGTTGCTACTGCACTACTTTTTAATAAATTTAAACCTTTTTTCTTGTCATTGTCCTTTGTTGGTTCTACTGGTGATTTTTGATTGTTTTTTAAATCTGATACTTGCAGTGATTTTACGTCTTTTTGAGGATTCACTTCTTGTTCATTGTTAAAATTGTGGTTAGTAATTTTATCATTCGCTTGATTCTTTTGTTGTGGTTGTACAAACTCTGTTTTATTAGATTTTTCTACTGAGCTTGCTTGTTCTGTTTTATCCAATAATGGTGCTTGTTTAGTTAAACTTGATGAAGGTAGCTTTTTATTGGCGACTAGATCGCGACTTCCATGGTTCTCTTGTTGCTGTTTTTTTGACGCCACTTTACTTTGTTTGCCATCATTAACGTTCTGTTCTAACCCGTGATTTACATTGCTAAGATTAGCATTGTTAGTTTTTGTTGTATCACGTTGAATATTTTTATTATTAAGCGATGATTTTTTATCATCCTTTAGTTGATCTTTATTCAAATCATCTGTTTTACGATGATTTTCTTCTGATGTTGTTTTATCATTATTCCAGTTCTTAGTTAAATTTTCAGTATGTTGCTGTTCGTTAACACCGTTTTCACGTTGATAATTAGCATTTTCCCTAGTTTGTTGATCCCCAATAGATTGTGCTGTAACTGTATCCTCCTGTGAATTTCCCATGTTCACTTGCTTCTCAGCTGCTTGCGCATGTCCACCACTTAAAAATAGTAAAGTAGCTATCAAAATGGAAGATGCACCTACACTAAATTTACGAATACTATACTTATTTTGACTTTTCATCATTGTCAGCACCTCTATTTTTTTATTTTAGATAAACAAATTGATGATTATTCGAGGAATAAACTCAAATAATTTACTTAACCAAGCACTCATAATGACCATCCTTTCTGTTGTTTAATTTGATGAGAAAGCGTTTACATTTGTATTTAAAAAATATATTCTCCAAAGAGAATTTAAAGTGTATACGCTAATCATTTCAAATTATTAATTAATATTATATTTGGCAAAATTTAATTAGTCAATAATTAGACACAATTTAATTATGCAAATTGTAACTTTTTTACATATATCTTTTTTGATTTTTAATATTTACATGTTTGGGGCTTGATACCAATGATGTATCATTTTTTAGATTAGCTGTATGAAGGTAATTTATGAGCTATTACAGTTTTAATTATTGCTGGTGTCGTATTTTAAATCTAAAAATATTATCCCATCCACAATGATTGTATCAGGATAAGTCGTAATACTTGTTCCTACATTAAATATATACAGTTAATTTTCTTCCCTCAAAGAGTAAGTATCCTAATATTTTTAACTTAATCTCGAATTTATGATGATTAGCATAAAAATACACCCCATAAAGTTAGTTTTTTAGTCCAACTTTTGGGATGCACATCTTAGTTCTAATGGAGATTGTCTTTTACATAGACTATGACATTTCTATTTCAGGCTAGATATATTTTTATTCACAGTATAAATATAAAGAATATAAAGACAACTATGATATTAATAGGTAGTAACGACAAACATAACTTTTTAGCTTTTTCCTGTAATGAATATTTTTTACTTAACTCTCTCTCAATAAAAAATGTACTTCCAATTATAATAATAAATAGAAGCATATATAATAAAAGGTTCTTAGTGAATAAGTCTGTCATTGGTAATGAAAAAATAATTAATGCAGTTGCTTGACTCGTAGTAAAAAAATATTCATTGAATAATTTTTTCATATTTTTCACCTACATATTATTACAAGCAATAGATCCGCCAGCATAAAGTGCTGCCATTCCAGTACCGACACCCCAGCCAATAGGACCACTAACACCTAGAGCAACCATCGCTCCCGTTGTAGCAGTTGTATGTGCAAAACCAGTTACAGTTAGAGCATCACAAGCATCTCTATTGCTTGTAGTATTTTTTTTCTGTTGCTTTTCTACTTCTTTATTAAAGGCTACTAAATTCTCTTTAGCTTTTTCGCCATTTTTTCCCTTCATAACTTCATTATATCGATTCATATACTTTTCAACATCTTTAACAGTGACATCTATTCCTGAGTTGCTCAATTCACTTTTTATAATTATTTTTGGTATCGTGTCGTGATTATCTACTACTTATCTATAACGAGTTCGCAACTTTAGTACCATCACAGCATTCATAGTTAAAATATGTTGGTGTCGTATTTTAAACTTGAAAATGTCACGTTTTCCACAATATTTGTAAGTGTATATGCCATGATCCTTTTCCCTATATCTCAGTCCATACTTGTTTTACCACTGTTCGATATTTTGTCGCTCACCTTTAAAGTTATTGCGCTTATGATGTCTATGCGCTAATTCTGCCTCAATTTCTGAAAAATCGACTCCAAGTGCATGCATCAAGACAAATAAATGATAAAGTTCATCTGCTACTTCACTTACAAATGCTTTTTTGTCACCTTTAATTGCTTCAATTACGACTTCAAAAGCTTCTTCACCGTATTTTTTTGTAATCTTTTCTATACCTTCTGTTAATAAATATTTTGCATATGACTTTTCATTATTGGATTGGGCACTATCTTGAACTGTCTGCGCTAATATTTGCACTGAAAATGGAACTTCTGTATTGAAACAACTTTGACTGCCTGTATGACATGTTGGTCCATTTGGTATGACATCAATTAAAATAGTGTCATTGTCACAATCTACATGAATGTCTTTAACAAGTTGCGTATGACCTGATGTCTCACCCTTTGTCCAAAGGCGTTGCTTAGATCGTGAATAGAAACATACAACACCATCTTCTATCGTTTTATCAAAAGCTTCTTGATTCATATAACCCAACATCAACACTTGTTTTGTTCGACTATCTTGTAAAATTGCTGGCACTAACCCTTTGCTAAAATCAATTTTATAATTGGTCATCTTACTGCTATACCCCCTTGTCGTATCACTGCTTTAATAGATTGAACCGTCGTTTCCCTGTCATGCAATATACTTGCAGCTAAACCTGCAGAAACATCCGTCTGTTCAAACAATTCTACAAAGTGTTGTGCATTGCCACCGCCACCAGATGCAATGATTGGAATGTTTACAAGAGACTTTATTTTCGCTAAATGTTCAATATCAAATCCTTGCTTCATACCATCATGTCCCATACTTGTAACGAGCAATTCACCTGCACCTAACTGTTCTACTTGCTGTACCCAGTCATATACTTTAATATTTGTCATCTTTTTACCACCATGCGTACAACAATAATGTGCTTTTCTTTCAGGATCATAATAGCTATCAATTGCTATGCAGATACATTGTCTACCAAATTTATCACTTGCTTGTTTAATTAATTCTGGATTTTTTAAGGCACTTGAATTTAAAGATACTTTATCTGCACCATGATTTAACAATTGAGTAATATCTTCAAGACTTTGAATACCGCCACCAACTGTAAGAGGGATAAATAAGCGTGACGCTGTCTGTTCAATCACTTCTAACATTAAGCTATGACCCTCTTCCGTCTTAGAGATGTCTAAAAATACTAACTCATCAGCACCCGCTTCATTGTAATACATTGCTAAATCAACAGGATTCCCAATATCTCTTAACCCTTTAAATTGAATCCCTTTCACAACGCGACCATCTTTGACATCTAAACATGGAATGATACGTTTTTTTATCATTTTAGCCCCTCCCAAAAAGATGCATGGTGTGCAGCTTTTCCTATAATAGCAGCGTGAACATTTAGTGAAGCTAATCGTTGAATATCTTGTTGATGTCTAATACCACCAGACGCGATGACAGGAATCGTCGTTGCCTTTACTAATTGACCAGTTAATTCAAAGTTAGGTCCGGACATTTTACCGTCTTTAGCAATATCAGTATAAATGATGCCTCCAAGAGGTATATCAGATAACTTTTTCACAAAGGCAAATAAATTTAACTCTGTATCCTCTTCCCAACCATTCACTTTAATATCTTCTCCATAAGCATCAACAGATAAATAAATGCGACCTGGAAATGTATGTGCCATCTCTTGAAGCCACTCTATATCTTGAATACCTTTCGTTCCAACTATGCAATAATTAATCCCTGCAGCAAAGTAGTCCATGAGTTGTGCTTTCGTACGAATGCCACCACCTACTTCAATATCTTTTCTAGTTAGCATCCTCAATGATTTAATATAGTCAAACTCACGGGCATGCTGTGCTTTAGCACCTATTAAGTCAACAATATGAATACGTTTAACACTTTCAAATTGACTATAGTAAGCAATACTTTCTTCAGCAGATCGTGACATTTTTTCTTCACTGTCATATTTACCTTCTGTTAGCCTCACACTAGTTGACCCAATCAAATCAATTGCTGGCCATAATTCAATCATTTATAAATCCCCCTTGTATTGCCTGACGCAAAATTTGTAATCCATATGCACCGCTTTTTTCAGGATGGAATTGAATACCAATATAATTGTTATATTGAACAATTGCCGGAATATCAGTCCCATAATGCGCATACGCAACCACATTTTCTGACATCGGCGCTTGATAAGAATGTACGAAATAAACATCTTGATTTAACATAGGGTGCTGACTCACTAAATTATTCCAACCTAAGTGTGGTACTGGGTAGTCTGTCTGAATATACGAAATATTTCCCGGGATAAATCCTAATCCATAAGCATCGCCTTCATCGCTATGCTCATACATAAGTTGCATACCGAGACAAATACCAATCATGGTCTTATCATTGCTGTTAGACAATATTTTATCGAGATTTAATCGTTTTATCTCTGACATCGCATCTTTAAAATGGCCGACACCGGGCAATATGATTGTTTCTGCTTGATCGATTATTTTTTTGTTATTTGAGACAACCACCTCATACCCCAAATGTTCAACAGCACGCTTTACATTGCTAATATTGCCCAGTCCATAATCAATGATTACAATCATTCAATCACACCTTTCGATGATGGTACACGTTGATCATTAGTTGCAGTTAGCGCCATACCTAACGCGCGAGCAAATGCTTTGAATATAGCTTCAATCTCATGGTGTGTGTTACCCCCACGAATCAAATCAATATGCGTTGTTAATCTTGCGTTGATTACGACCGCTCTAAAAAATTCTTCCACCAATTCTGTATCAAAGGTACCTACTTTCTCCTTACTTAACGATGCATTGAAAGATAAATATGGGCGCCCGCTTATATCAACAACGACACGCGCTAATGTTTCATCCATAGGAATGTACATTGCTCCATAACGAACGAAGTGCTTTTTATCTTTAATCATTTCGAGTAACAATTGGCCAATAACAATTCCGATATCTTCAGTTACGTGATGATCGTCTACCTCTATATCACCTTGTGCCTCAATGTTTAATGACAGACCACTATGAAACGTAAACAAAGTTAACATATGATTTAAAAATCCCACACCTGTATTAATATGCGATGGTGACTGGTCATCTGATAATGAAATATTTAGTTGTGTTTCAGCTGTGTTTCGTTGTTTTTGATAAATCATATTTTACGCTCCATTCTTTAACAATTTCTTCTAGTTGCTTTAACTGTGATGCTGTTGCAATTGAGTATCTTACATAGCCTTTCATTACCGGCTCATCATAAAAACGTGGTTTAAAACCTTGATCATATACATACTGTCCTAAATGTTGCGCTGCAGAACCATTAGTTAGAACAAAATTAGCATTTGATGGTAATATCGACATCTTGTCTGCAACGTGAGTATCAAATATTTGTTTTAACCGATTAGCTAATTGACGTTGCATCGTTAAAAATCGTCTTGTCTCATCTTTATGTCTAAAAATATAGGTTGCAATATTTAGCGTGAATACATTTAATGGATATGGATGTTCTATTTTTTGGATACGCTGTATCGTTTCAGCAGTACTAATTAATACACCTAATCTTAAGCCAGCAATTCCAAACGCCTTTGATAATGTGCGCATTCTTAAAATGTGTGGTGCCAGTTCAACGTCATATGCCGTACCATAATCTAAATATGCTTCATCAATGACAAAGTATCCGTTTAATGCTTTCATTTTATCTGCAATAGCTGTTAAAAATGCTGTATCAAATTGCTTACCTGATGGATTATGTGGATTACTCATAATGAAAAATGATGGTTGTACTTCATCAATTCTTGATAAAATGGTTTCCAAATCAAACGTTAAATCAGGTTCCGCATCTACAAAATCAATTTCTCTATTTACTTGTGCCGCATATGCTTGATACATAAAAAAGTCTGGATTTAGTGTTAATGCCGGACCTTCAGGCATGATTAGCATTAACTTTTGAATCAATTCATCAGAACCATTTCCTGCAATAATTTGTTCAGACGATAACCCGTAAAACTTAGCGTAAGCGTCCTTGAATTGCTCATATGCTTTATCTGGATATAAATTATATGGTGTTGCACTAATAATTGAAGTTATTGTTTTTTCATCCAACGGCGTAACGGGACTTTCATTTTTATCAATATAAATCATTTCAATTACACTCCCCTAAGACTGACGTATTAAAATAGATTTCTGGTGATTATATAGTGCTTCGACATGGGCAATATGTTGTGCTGAATCAGCAATTTCATCAAACGTATCTTTTGATAAATGTATGACCGTGTTCCGTGTTAAGAAATCATTGACTGATAACCCGTTGGTAAATCTAGCTGTTCTATTTGTAGGTAATACATGACTTGGACCTGCAACGTAATCCCCTATGACCTCTGGCGAATAATGTCCAATAAACAATGCACCCACATATTTCACTTTTTCAATATATGGTTGAGGATCTCCAGTTTGAATCGACGCATGTTCAGGCGCAATTGTATTCATGACATGGCATGCTTCATCAAAATTACTAGCATGGATAAGGTAGTGCTGATTAGCGATACTTTTAGAAACAATGTCGTTTCTATCTACATTCGGTAATGCTTTGGCAATGCGTGATTCTAGATCTTTAAGTACTTGCGCATCTTCACTAATGACATATGTACGTGCTAATTCATCATGTTCAGCTTGTGCAAAAACATCATATACGATGGCATCTAAATCTGCTGTTTCATCAATAATCAGTGCTATTTCTGTTGGTCCAGCTATTTGGTCAATACCTACTTGTCCAAAGAAATATTTCTTGGCATATGCAACAAATTGATTGCCTGGACCTACAATCTTATCAACTTTAGGTATCGTTTCTGTGCCATAAGTTAACGCAGCAATACTTTGAGCACCACCAACTTGAAACACTTGATCAACTTGCGTAATATAGCATGCTGCTAATACTTCTTGAGACACACCATTAGGTTGAGGTGGTGTCACAACGACAATATTTTCCACACCTGCTACTTGTGCTAACGTCGCTGTCATTAATACCGTTGAAGGATAACTTGCTTTACCACCTGGCACGTAAATACCGACACTTTCTAGTGGATGGTATATTTCATAACACTCATCTGATTCTTCTCTCTGTTGATTCGTCTGCTTAATACTTTCTTGATATGCTTTAATTCTTTCATAACTTTGTTGTAATGCTTGTTTTGTTTTTTCATCTAACGTATCAAATGCTGATTTAATCTGTTCACGACTAATTTCTAAATGATCTGTTTTAGTATGATCAAATGTTAAATTATACATTTTTAAAGCCTTATCCCCATGAACCTTAACTTCCTGACAAATATCACGAATAATTGGATATAGCGACTCATCTAATGGCGCTTCTAATGAAAATTGATTTAAAAATTGTTGTGCATTAAGCATTGGCAATAGACACCTCCATAGAACGAATAAATTGCTCTATTAACTGTGATTTTTTAAAATAAGCTGCTTTATTAGTAATTAATCTTGCATTGATATCGCTAATATGTTGCTTTTCAACCAGTCCATTTGCTTCTAAAGTAGTACCTGTTTGGACGATATCAACGATACCGTCAACCATATCAACGACACAGGCTAATTCAACAGAACCATTCAATTTAATAAGCTCAACATCAATGCCTTTTGATTTGAAATATCTTTCAGCAGTATGGACATAACTCGTTGCGATTTTACGATAATTGGTCGTTTCAGGTTTCGCTGCAACTGCAAAATGACATGCTCCAAATGGCAGATTCAATAAATTGTTAACATTGTAATGACGCTCATCTAAAATGTCGCTACCAACGATACCGATATCAGCAATTCCTTGTTCCACATAGATGGGCACGTCACTTCCCTTTACTAAAATACATTCAATATTGTCTACGCTTAATAATAATTGGCGTTCTCTATTCTTTAGTGCTTCTGATAATGCCGTAAATTCAATTACATCTAAATAGTTAATTAAACTATCCATTAGTCGTCCTTTTGCTATGGCAATTCTTAACATTGTGCATACTCCCTTACTTAAAGTGTTAATCCTAATCCAAACCCTTCGATACTTCCTTTGTAATAACCCCCTGTTAAAATACGTGATTCATTTTCTGCTAAATGACACTGAATAAATAGTCCCTTGTAATAAGATCTAGGCGGCTGTGCCGTAATATCTAAATGGATATCATTGTACCCTTGCGTATGTAACCATTGTTGCCAAACATTTAGTTCAACAAGTGCTGGGTGATCTTTAGAAATGTAGCGTTCCAATATATTTAATTGTTGTTGCGTATTTTCCTGTAAAATTTGAACAATCGGATGTTCAGCTGACAAATATGTGACCAAACCTGATAGATTACGTTCCTCAATCATCGATAATATGTCAGGTGTTTGTAATGCTTTATCTAGCAATGCATCGAGTAATTGATAATGCCCTAGTACGACAAATTGCACATTATCTTGTAATTGTTGTTGGATAAATTGAATAAATAACTTTAGGCTCTGTTGCACATTAGTTAATGTTGGCGTATAGTTTTCCAAACCTACTTGTACAGCCGCTTCATTATTTCGAATGATTAAGCCTGTATATGCTACTCTCGTTGCTGATGTTGGATACATCGTGTAATAACGTAATAATTGATCAGTAAAATCATTTCGAAGTGCATAAATTTGTTGTTCATGCTGCCAAAAATTACGCTCACCCATTTGTTGCAAATCTTCATGATTTAATTGCTTCCAGTCCAATTTTTCAATGACGTTAAAATCTACCAGCTCATAATTCGCTTGATTAAAGTATTTTAAAAATGATGTCTCTGCTTCTTTTAAAGCAATTAATTGTTTTGAATTATTCACTCGACCACCCTTACCTTCAACATCCTATGTAAAATAGATGATGTTTTATAATTTAATTACTTTAATTCTCTACCATGCTAAAGTGTAATATGGGTAATAACTTATCATTTTTATCAAACTATTACAACCTTTTTCTGAAAATTCGATATATTGTGGTTAAATTTTTTGAATAAAAAAAGCAGGACAATTGCGCATATAAAAATTTATAACTACAATTTTTATATTGAAGTTGTACTTCTTGCACATATTGTCCTTGCCTAATGAGTTAATACATTATCTTTTTTTCAGGATTACTCTATTCATTTCAACTTATTCTTCATATTTTCGATTACCTTTAAAGTAATGTCGATCTTCTTGACTATATACATTTTCAGGATTGAAAAATGGTTTTAGTTTATATTTAAATTCAAATAAGTTTAGACCATCAATTGCAACTCTATCTTGGTAAACGTTCGTTGATGAAATATCTGTAAAATTATTCGGACCGACGCCTGCAATGAATTTAAATCCGGCATCATCTACCAAGTAATTATATGCTGGTATATGTCTATCTTGTGCACCATGCGGAAATACAAACATATCCGTTTTACCTACTATTGGTTCAACTTCATCTTTCCATCTTTTAGTATCTTTTTTAATACCATCAAATGATGTCTTTTCAAAATTAATATGACCATATGAATGACTCGCAAATGACCAACCATCTCGTTTCATAGCGCGAACTACTTCTTCAGCGGCTTTTTTATTTTTTTCATAGTCTTTACTGTTTATCTCATTCGTACGATATCCTAATACACCTTCATAACCAGTCAGTGCAACAACGCCTTTTTCACCGTTTAAAGAAAAATCTGGATGTTCTTTTACAAATTTATTTGCAGTGTGTCAAGAGGTTTCGAAAAATTTTTTAAATAAATTTTTATGGTTATAAAGAAAGAGTATAAATAGAAGATATATAAGTTGATTGTTATTACTAACATTATATCACAAAACCGCTATACAAGAAAAGAATTACAATTATAATGTTTATATACATTTCTTATGCATTATGCCAACGCCTTTTCACTTCCGCACTCGCGCTTAAACGCTCGCTTAGACCACCTTATTTTTAGTGATAGGTTCTTACAGAACACAATCACTAAAAAGTAAGGTCATTAGGGTTATGTGCGTCTCTAATTATATTCTAACATTCTCATATACTCACTTGTCTTATAATTTTGCTTCATTCTTGGACGCTGATTAATTTGTAGCACGGCTATTTCTACATCTATATCAGAAACATTTACAAAATCTGTATCTTTAGGAAAATATTGACGTAATAATCCATTTACTTGTTCTATAGAACCACGTTGATATGGACAACCCGGATCGCTAAAATAAACAGAACAATTCAACTCACGTTCAATTAACTCAAATTTCGCAAATTCCTTACCTCTATCAATCGTAATCGTTTTAATATTTTCTTGTTTCAATATTTCTACAATCGTTGAACATACAACATCAGAACGTCTTGTAGGTAAAATTTTCGCATATAAAAATCTCGTTTTACGTTCTAAAATCGTTAATAAACAATATCGAGAGGGACGTTTACTCCAAATAGTATCTATTTCATAATGTCCAAATTCTTCACGTTTTACGACTTCTATTGGACCGACTACTTATTGAACGATGCTGACCTATTTTAATTTTGCCACGTTCTTCAGTTGTTTTTGTATGCTTTTTTCCACCTCGGCGCATATCTTTCACTTTATTTACTCTAATTTGTCCAGTATTAATATATCTATATATAGTAGAAAAGCTAACATAATAGCCAATATCTTTTTCCATTTCTGAAGAAATCTGTCTAGGTGACCACTTTAAAGACAATTTCTGTTCAATATATTTCTTTATAGTAGGATTTAATGCACGCATCTCTTCCTTCTTTTTTTCTGGCATTTTCTTAGTTTCTTTAGCCATTTGATGCGCTTTTACAGGGTCATATGTTCCATCTTCTTGAGAACGATGATTTAACTCATAATAAATCACATTATGATGTCTACCTAATATATTCGCAATTTGTAATATGGATAACCCGTCATCAAGATATTTCGCTATTGCTAAACGTGTATCCAAATCAACTGCAACCCTTCTCTTTCGTTGTGTATTCTTTTCAGTCATTTTCATCTTCTCCTTTACATTTTTAAACATCGTTTATAAAATATAATAGAAGAAGATGTTAAAAGAAAGCAACTCCCAAACTTATCTGTCGCTTTAGGGAGTTGCTTTTGTCTATTCTTTTAAATTTTCCTCTTTATAATCTGGCTTATTTTCTCGCTCATATCTTTTTATTTTCGCATTTATATCTTCTTCATATTTAGAAGTAGTTTCATTTTTCTTATAAAAACTATTACGTTCAACACCATTACCATCTAATGACTTATAAGATACTATTATAACTTTGCCATCTTCATAAACTTTAAAATCTGAATTTTCCCTAGAAAATTTTTTAGTACTTCTATCCTTAGTCGATTCTTTTTCTAAATTACTTACTTCTTCAATTTCTTTATCATACTTTTTACCACATGCAATTAAAGATGTAGATACAACTAAAATCAATGTTATAAATAAAAATCGCTTTATCATGATATAATCATCTCCTTTTAATTGAATTATATCATTATTTTATAAATTATCCACGCCCATTTTTTTGTAAATTAAAACGCTGTACATTATTAATTAACCATTTATCATTTGTACGCACCATATCAAGTTGTACAGATGTTTTACGGTTCTCAACTTCCTTTTGCCCCTCAGTATCAATACGCTCATTAAACTGCACAAATACTTTATAGTTATCATGCTTAGGGTCATACTGATCAAAATATACATGAATATCACTCACTGTTACATCGTCGAAAATACTAAACTTCTCTCTATTATCACTAAACAATACATCATAATATTTTTCTGTTACTAATGGCTTAAGTGGTTTAGCTTTTTGTTTAAATGATGACCCTTTTTTTAACGTAAATAGCTCTGTTGTAAATGTTTGTGCTGTCTCACGTATTTGTTTTTCTTCCTCCGCAATCACTGTCTTAGATTGACGTTTTACACGTTGATTTAATGATTCATTCGTATCTTTTTCTTGTTGTAATGCTTGCTTTAATGCACTCACATGATTCTTTTCTTTTTGAACTTGTTGCTTCGTTGTTTGTGTACCTATAAAATAAGCACTCACTGTTAAAATTGTCACAATCACAAAGCCAATAATCTTTAATTTCATTATTATCTACTCCTTATCATGAATAAAGCTAATGCCAGATTCTACTTTCATTTCTCTTTGCGATACGATATAAGGTCCTTTAATATTCATTTCTGTCACAGTAAATGTTTTATCATCTTTCACATCAATCACAACAGCTACATGTCCTGTTACTGGTGGTGCACCACCAGCACCAGGCTCGGCAATCATTAATGCACCTACAGCTGGTTTACTATTCACTTTATAACCTTCCTCTTTAGCTCTATCATTCCAAAATTGCGCATGGAACCAATACGTCGATATCGGTTTTCCCATTTTTTGACGAATACCATAGGCATACCATGTACATTGACCCGCTGTATATAAATTACCTTTACCTGCATCTGAATTACTCCATTTTGATAATTTACCACTAAACTTAATATCTTTACCACCAGTAGACTTACATACAGCGCCATCACCATCACTTAATTTTTTCATCATTGATTTTACCGTTGGTATCCATTGCTTATTCATATTATTCGGGTCATTTGAAGCACCTACAGGCGCATATTTTGGCCCAATTTTCTCTGGTGTCGTTAATCCTTCTTTAATATAAACATCATATAAATTCTTTGCGCCAGCTTCAAGTCCAGCTTCAATTGTTGGATACGTAGAATCATGAATCGACTTTGTACCCATCACAGACAATGGATTCTTTTGACGCGTCGCATTTTCTCCTTTACCCCAACCGGATTCACTCGCAATAATTGCCATAAATAAATTCTCTGGTATTTTATGTTTTTTCGCAATTTTTACAATCACTTTTCCTTTACCTTCTAATGCGCCACCTTTCGCATTTTGTTCAAATACCGCAATACCTTTATCTTTAACATCACCACCCACACATGACATATCACCATCTGTTTGTTTGTCTTCCTCTGGACTAAATATAAACATCAATATCACAGGGAACAAGAAAAACAACACACAAAACAATATCAGACCAATTTTTAATAATCTAAATTTAATGCCAATCGGCGTTTGTTTCATCACTTCTTTTACAACAGTCTTTTTACTTACCATGTTTATTAATATCCTTTTGATTTTTCAATCGATCATGAACATGTTTTGTTTGTGAATTTCGTTTAAATGTCGGCTCATTTGTATGTGAACGTGGTTGATAGGGATTATTTTCTCCAGTCTGTATACGGCGTTTTTCGATATCTTTATCATAAGAAGATTGAACATCTTTATTAAACGATTGACTACGTCTTGATAATTCTTTTGGCGGTTGAGATAAATAAGTAGGATTAAATGTTTCTGTCTGTGGATTACGTTTGATTTCTTTTTTATGTTTTACATCACGATGCATACTATCATCTTGTGCGATTCGTTTTGATTTCGTATAACCTGACGGTTTTGAATAAGATGGTTTCGAATAACTAACTACACCTACATTAGAAGCGCCATGCATCTCTTCTTGTTGATTACGTCGTTTAATTTCTTTCGAGTTATTCATTGAAATAGGCGTATCTGGTTGTTGATTTCGCTTTAGATTATTATCATTGTTATTTATCATCGGTGGTTCTGGATTATCACGTTGATTATCACGTTTATTCTTTTTATCTTCTGCTAATGCTTGACGACGTTTATTAAATTCATCTTGTCCTTTACGTATTACCTCTGCGCCTAATTTTTGAGGTGATAAACTCAAATTACCACGTGTTACAAAATCAATGATTTCACTACGTTTTTTATACAAAACAAATAAAATAATCATTAAGAATATCACATTTAAAAAATAGGCTTGTTGACTTTCTGGTTTCACAAATGCATTCGCAATATCAATTGAAAAACCAATCACCACAAATAAAAATGTCATACAGGCACTTAAAATAATATACCCTAATGTACGGGCTAAGGCTTTAAATACTGATATTTCAAAACCAGGGATAAAACTAATAAGCCAACTAAACGCTAAAAATAAGAATAAAATGAGCGCAAAAGCTGAAAAGATGACTTTCGCAAAGCTAATCGATAAAAATATAATCGATAAAGCTATCGTAATAATCAATGTAAACATCGCAATACCTAATTGTCCAAATACATGCGTTTGTTTCATTGAGGTATTATCATATTTTTTCACTTCATCATCAATTTTTTCTTTAACTTCTTTTTCTGTCTTTTTATCTTTTACTTTTATACCTAAAATATCATCAATGCGATTCTTACCTTTATTCTTAATCTTTTCTTCATTTACCGTACCATAATTCATAATCAAATAGGGCTTATACAATGCCATATCAAAATATTGATTACGTATCTTGTTAATGCCTGAATTTTCATTTACATAATCAATATCACCATTAATAGAACTTGTACTATTCATAATGACATTATTTAACCCTTTACCAACATTATTTGTACCTTTAATCACAAAGCTCGCATTCGCAAGGACTCCCACACCAAAACCAATTAAACAAAAGATTAAAAACCCACGTTTTAACGCTTCATGCATATTACCTTTAACTGAAAAGATAATAAATGCATTTAAACAAATCACAATAAACAAAGTCATCACAATATTACTTAACAATTTTTGATAAATATCACCGACAAATTGACCGACTTTATCCGCAAAATCGTTTAATACATCAAGCTGATATAAATTTTCTATCGCATAATCAGTAATACTTACAATCAACTTGTCAATTTCAAAAAAGAAATTTGTTACATTATTAACTGTTTCTGCGACCTCATCTTTACCAAATGGATTCCAATCTTCATCTTTTTGAAACCATACACGATAACGCTCTAAATCTATATCACCATCAGCTTTATCATCTACTTTATACTTTTCAATCTTCGCATCTACCGCATTCGTTGGTTTTCCTACTGGATTAGCGACGGCATCAGCCGTTGCCCCTGTCAATAGAAACAAAGGCAAAATTAAAAAGCATAAAAGATATAAACTTTTACGCTTCATTTAATCACTCCTTATTTAATTTGTTAAAACTTGAACAGAACCTCTAAAAACAAACGCACAACTACCCATCTCAGCTTCTAAGTCAAATAAAGTTACTTTCTCTAAAGGTTTAAATGTTAAATTTTGTTTTGATAAAACAATAATTTCTGAACCTAAATCAGCCGAAGCTAATCGATAGGCATAACAATCAAAATCTCGTCTGACATCGTCTTTACATAAAAAATAAAAATCTCCGTTTTCATTAAAATTAATTTTCATTACATGCTCACTCCTTATTTAATATTTGTTTGACATCCGCCACAAAGTCATATTGTTCCATGAGAGGCGCATCAAATAAAATCGGTTCATTATATTGTCCAAGTATTGAAATATAACCACGTCCAATATCTGATTCATGAATCGGTTGAAATGCTTTATCTGTTTGACCAAAGGTCATACGATAACCATCAGCTGACAAATTACCCATTGACACACGTAATCCCAATTGATCACGAACATTACCTTTAATCACATCTGCATCAGGTCGTTGTGCTGTTAAAAACATAAATACACCAGCTTGACGACCTTTCATAATGATGTTGATTAAATAATCATTCATTTCTTGAAGTTCTTTTTTATCTAAAGTAGACGTGAACGCTGTCACTTCATCAAAAATCACAAAATAGGGTGGTAAATCAAAGTTTCTAAAATTACTGCCTAATTGATAATGTTCGCTTTCACTCATCATTCTAAAGCGATGTTCCATTTCTTCATTGGCTTCTCTCAATTGTTTAAAAATTTGACCTTTCGTATCTGCCACTTTTTCAGCACCGATCACATTTTTCATAAATGATAAATCAGATACTTTCGGGTCTAATAATCGTACTTCTGCATCACGCTTAAATAATTCTCTAATCATATAGAATAAAAAGTACGTTTTACCGCCACCGGTCACACCAGTAATTAATGCATGTGGTGCTTTCACAAAATCCCAAAGGATTTGATGTGTAATATAAATCTTCGTATCATAATAAGTTGTCTCTGGTGCTTCTGTACCTTCCATAACGATACGTTTTTTATATTTAAGAGGCATAAACTCATATCTCAAATAACGTCCAATATGACGCTTCTCAACAAGCTCACAATTAAACATCGGTTCAATGATTGATTCTAATTCTAAATAGTCGTCTTGAAAACGTGAACCATCTTTTTTTACATGTATCACAAATGTTTTACGTCTACGTTTATAAAACAATGTTGGATAATAATCATATTCTGTTTTCTTATAATCAATATCTAAATACTCTGTTGTTTTCTTAATCACTGTGCGATTATGAAATCCTTGTGTTTCAATCATTTCAGCCAAATCTTTTTCACGAAATCTTAAAACAAGTTGCGCAAATAATTTTGCGATAATAAAAATAACCAAGGTACCAATCGCAATATATAAAAAATGTGGCTTAAAGTACTGATAGACTTCAACCACATCTAAAGCTTTTTGTTGACCAATATAACCTTGCCATAACATTAATATTCGATAGGCTAAAAAGATAAATGCGAACACACCCGCAAAAATAAAATCAATATATTTAAAATAAGGTTGAATACGTACACCTTTAAATAAAGCAATTTCATTCATTGCCATTAAATCACTCCTTGCCATGTTCATAACGCTTCATTGCTTCAATAACGATATTAACTTGTTCTTCTCTACGTGCTATTTTATAACCTTCATACCAACCAAATAACTCCTTAGTCTTTCTTTGATGTCCTTCATAAGCAGCTTTTTTATATTTTTCATAACGTGGTTTTAAAACAATTAAAGAAATTATTGCAGTAACAACAATCATCAAAGGAATCAAGTAACTTATCAATTTCTTTTCACATCCTTAAAACAATCATCTAAAGCTGAATCATAAGACCGTAATTCAATTGAATTACTTAAATACTTAACAATTGAGACATCTACATTTAATTCTTTACAAAGCATCTTAAATGTAGAACTTTCAAAATCAACATACCGATTTATGATTCTAATTAAAGAAAAATAATATATCGCAAAAACAAACAAAATAGTAAAAATAATTATAATTAACAATTTTAAAAATATTAGCATAAAATCATTCCTTATATCGCAAATTTTTCTTCTGCTTTTGAACTTGCTGAATCTTCTTGTGTTCTAAATGCTTCCGTCATTTCTTCAAAAGGACAATGTACGACCATTTTGCCCACACGTCCGTAGAAATCACTGAAAATGCATTGACCTTTCTTCAAGTCTTTCAACATTTCCATATTCTCAGGACTTTCTTTTGAATATTCTAAACCAAGCGATTTTAAAATATCCTCTCGTTCATCTTTTTCATCAAATGCGAAATGACAACCAAAGTTACCGCCGTCTTCATCGGCTTTATCTTTAACAGATTGGGTAATAAAAACTAGCGAATTATTTTCAGATCGACCCATACGTTTAATACCTTTAGCTACTTTTTTACCTTGTCGTGAGGCACTAAATGCCCAACCTTCATCAATAAAGAGTGTTGTTTGTATCTGTCTACGTGAACCAAATTTCTGTAAAAATTTACCGATTAAAAGCATTAAAGTAATCCCATTTTTCTCACCAGTTGAATAACCCGATGGGTCATCACCAGCCTTCGGCATATCTAAACCTTGAACTTGTAATATCGTTGCTTTTTCTTGAATATTCAAAGCCGGATTACTACCATCACTAAACACAAGTTTTAATATATTATTTTGTGTTTTTTCAAAAAGTAAATCACCAGCTTGACTTACATGTTCATCTTCATCATTTTGAAGCTTTTTAATTACATCTAATGACCCAACTTGTTGACCTTTTTCACGTTCCTCAACTGTTTCAGTAATAGCCCTATAAATTGCTGTTTCAACACGATGTTCATTTTCAAAGGATTTAATTTCATCAAATACTGATTTCAACATTTCATTAGCTTCAATACCATCAAGAAAAACAATCGGGTCTAAACAACCATAATTACTAGGCTTTTTATAATCCAATGTCACATACTTAAATGTTTTTAAATGATTAACAAATAGGGGATATTTACGTTGCATGTCTTCACTTTCTGTAATTTTATTAAACCAATCTGCAAATTCACTTTTCGGGTCCCAATAAATCATTTGACCTTTAAAGAATGATGTATATATCCAAAGTAACTTAGCTAAAAATGATTTACCTTTACCTGTTTGACCTGTGATTAATACGTGTGGGCTATCACTGACTGCTCCTGATATACCTTTGGCTGCTAATAATAAACTAAATAAAATAATATCTCTTGAACTTGCAACAGCTTCCTCACGTGAAACAGAACGTATAAACTTATCAATACGTCCGATATAAAAACCAGTTTTTGTACCTAAACTTTGCGACACGCCAAATAAATTTTCTGCAATCCCAGTTGCTGTCGTGCGTTGCACCCAATATTTATTAATAAACAATGGATTTCCATGTAAAATTTGATAATAAAGTTGTAATTGGTCAGCTAATGGATTAACCGCATAAATATTTGTTTCTTTCAAACGTTTAATTAAACGTTTCGCTTTACGCTTACAATCTTTTAAATCATCACTCTTAATCACAAATGAACAAGACCATTCCATAAATACACCTGAACCTGTCACTTCTTTTTCCATTTGTTCTAATACAAATAAATTATCTTGTATATCTTCAGATGCATTATCACCAGCTGATTGTTTTTCTCTTGCTTGTGCTTTATGATTAATTTTTGCACGATCAAATTTCTTTTTCACTTTATCATTTTCAATGATTTTTGCTTTCACGTGACATTCCACAGGAAAGGGCATATTTTGTGCTTTTTCATATATATGCGTAAATTCCATATCAAGTGGAAAATCATCAACAACAATTGTTGTTGTATAAAATGTTTCATTTTCATTTGTCACTTTCAATACACGCATATTTGTAGGGTCAATGACCACATTACATACATCAGTAACGGCACGTCTTGATGACTCTTCTTGTACATCATGCGTCGCATTTGAAATAAATGGCTTACGCACGATATAAGCAAGTTCATTTTCAGTTAAACGTTCACCCTCAATACTCAAAAAACTGTCCGCAAGTTCTCGTTCAAACACTTCATAACGGCTTAAAATTTTTTCATCTAATGAAACATTAAAACCAAAATTCGAAATCATTCGTTCCGCTGTATCTGATAATGTACTCTTAAGGATTTCTTTAATCGAAATCGCATCATCACTTAATTCTCGAAGTTTCACACCCATGACAAACGAGTTACGTGTAATCATTTGTAATTCTTGTTCTAACACATCAATCGTTTCTTGGGCATAATAATTAGCCACATCAAACGCTGAATCATCAAAGTCTTGACTAATTTCTTTAAATTTATTACGTAAATCTAAATCATGCTCATACATTTCAAAATGAAAATCCTGATAACCTTTAATCGATTCAAGAAAATATTTCATACGTTTTTTTGAAGCTTCTTTTTTATCGTAATTCGCTGTTGAAATAGATTCAGAACGAATACGATAATACGCCCAAACTTCACCGCTTTTCGTTAATAACAAATTATTCTTAATCCCTGCATAGGGGGCTTTTAATTCCATGTCATCCCTCCATTAAAAATAGCCCCGTTAGGGACTATTTCAATTTTATTATTTTCTTGTCATGATATTTCACTTCTTCATCATATGCATAATGTACATTGCGCATTTGAATGTTAAACACATACATCATAAAATCCCAAAGAAAGAATATCAGTTTCTTACCATCTTGTTTTAATTTTACTAATTGCTTCGTCATATAATAGGGGAGTACTGTAAAATAAATAATCGTCAAACCTGGTATTAAACCTGTTAATGTATTAAATCCAGCCTTAAGATATAATAATATTAAAATCAATTCAATCACAAACAACGTACCGACCCAGTCTAAACGAATACCTTTTGACCACCGGTAACTTCCTGTAAATTCATACATCACAATCGGCTGTTCAAATGTTCGTTTCAAATTGTAAGCTTTTTTATCCATATCGATCAGCTCCCAAAAATCAACTTCCAAAGCCCTGATACTGAATTAAACACTGTTTCAGGACCTTTGGAAATCAAGAACATCAAACCACCAATCACAAACAATGCAAGCATATGCCCATATTTACCCGTTGCCCACTTAACACAACCAATCACCAATACAATAATACCAATTGCGGTACCAACTTCTTTATTAACCCATTGACCAAGTGGATTAATAGAAGGTGCATCACCTAGTACCAGCATTAAATTAAATAAATGTTCCATCACTTTAACCTCCAATTGTTGTTGTTAATTTTTTAACATAATACTTACCATCTTTTTTTGTAATATCTAAGGTGTAATGTTCTAAGTTTTCAAGTGGTGACCCTTTATCTTTCATTAAAACCTCTGCTTTAACAACATAATCGTCACCCTTAGGATAAATACGTAAATCACTGATTTTAGACACTTCACGTGTATCTTCTAACCCTTCGGGGTTATCCATTAAATAAGCCATATCATCCGATTTACTTTTACAATATTTATCAAAAAACTCTTCAACAAATGCTTTTAGTTTCGGATTATCTTCACGCTTTTCATTCTCCAAACTATCTTTAACAAGTGTTGCTTTTTTCAGTTGATTACTTGGAATCGTAGAAAAATGAGGATATTCAATCACCACGTACTTATTATTTTCACTTTTAATCGGAATGTTTAATAATGCTTTCTTAGTTTCTGTTCGTTCTTTTTCTTCTGTCTTTGTTTCATATTCATCCTTTTTATCTTTGTCCTTTTTATCCTTTTCCTTTTTAACTTTAACCTCCTTTTTCTCTGTAATTTTTAAATCGTAACTTACAATATACTGAATGATTGTTTGTTTATCTTTACGTTTAATATTAAAAAATTCTTTTTCATTCAGCTTACGCTCAACATTTTCAGTATTTTCTGTAGGTGTCTTATAATCAGAGGGATAAAAATCCGCTAACGCTTTTTGTCGCTCTTCTTTTGCCTTACCATCTTTAGGAATAGTCATATATGCATCAATATACTTATCAGCATATAACTTTAAATTAGGATTATACTGAACTGTTTCAGCGTTATCTTCATATTTCTTTTGAATTTCTTGCGTTTTATTAACTGCTTCTTTACTTTCGTTGTTCGCTTTAGAAGCTCTAATGAAAGAGGCAATCAACAAAATGGTTAACAACACTAAAATCATATAAAAAACAATCACAATCTTTTTTCTGTGATTGCGATACTTCGGTAATGATTTACGTTCTTCTTCTGGAACATCAAAACGCTTGCCTTTTTTTGAAAATCTTGATAATATCAACTTGTTGATGATATTCAAAAAAGCTTTACGTATATTACTTAGAAAAGCTTTGATAGGAATCATCTCCTTTCTTTTTACGCTTTAGATTTTCTAAATAATGATTAATTCTATCGGTGTGTTCATCATTAAATGATGAATGCGCCAATATTTTATTTAGAAAATCTGTATCTTCAAGTAAACCTTCAGATTGTGCCATTGCTTCAGCTGTTAAAACAGTATCTAACGTTGTAGCTACTTGTTTACATAACCAATCAATATTATCCTCAATGGACTTTAAACTCGGTTTCATACTTAAGCTAATTTTATCCGCACCTTTAATAAAACGTGACCATTCTTGATATACTGGCCACCTTGATTTTCGACTATCTGATACATCTTTCGGCTCAGTTACAAAACGCATACTATTATTTAAAACACCTTTAACAATATCTGATATGCTTGATGTTTCTGTTAAAATATTTACGCAATTTTCCGCATTACTTCGTCGCATTTGTATTTCATAACGATTCCATAATCCAAAATCTTCAACAGGTGTTTTTAATTTATACGCCATTTCATAATTCTTTTCATAAAAGCGACAATACATATCACTTTTTTTAGAGCCGATATAAAAAGTTGAACCTTTAGACTGTCCGTTGGACAATTTAAAACCAGCAATTGAACTCGCTGTTCTAAATTTTGAAATACATTCACCATGCTCAGCCTTTTTAATTAATCGTGGTATTTTTAAATATGTTTTTGTATCATCAATCGCAATATCAATTCTTGTAAAACGCGCCTTTTTAGCCGCACAGCGCTTAAAAAAGTCTTGCCACGTTTCATTGCGGTTGATTAAATAATGTTCAAATTCCCGACAACCAGAACCAGTTAACTGTAAATGAAAGCCCATACCTTCATCTTTATCCGAATAAAAAATTTGAATATTTCCAAACGTATAACCACGATTGTAAAAGTACAAGCCACTATTACGATGTTTAAACACTGCCCGAGGCAATTTCAAAACATCCTCCATAATGGTGAAAATCGAGGGCACCTGAAAAGTCACTTGGACCCAGTCAACAACTGCCTCCAAGCCACATTTTTCTGGCTTCGCTACCCCCCTATTAGTAAGGGGGTAGAAGCTTGATTTTCCATGAAAAAACCTCCTATCAAATCGCAAGCGATTTGATAACTTAAGGCTGTCGCTTCCCTTTCTTAACGCGCCTTTGTCGCAGGCTCCGCCCAAATGCTTAACGCCGTCCCGGCTTGCATTTCTGCGCCTGCAGGCGCTAAAAGTCCAGCTCGCCTTAAGTTAAACAATACAAATGATATATTTAACTATCTACATCACCAATATAGATACAATCCTTCAAATCAATTTGTAGTAATCGCCCGTGTCCTGCTTCTTTCAAACTAAAACACAATAAGCAGACGTCAGTGTATATCCTCGGTCTGCCTGATGGTAAACGACTTTTAACATAGTCACCATTAAATTTTTCTTGTATTTCCTTTGCGATAAGCATTAATGATAATGCTTCACCTGTATTAATTCTAGATGCAATATATGACAACATGCCTTCAGATAATTTTAAAGTACGTGCATAAGGCGCTAAGTTGTCAGCTGTATAAAATTCCATACACTAACCTTGTTGTGCACCTTTTTTATGTTGAATTGTCGCAATTTGTCTAATATCTTCTGCCTTAATACTCGGTTGAATTGAATGGAAATCACCTGAAGATTGTACATATTGTTTTGCTTCTACACCTACAAGTTCACAAACTGACATAATATCAAGTTTTACTTCTTTAGGTACTTTTACTGTTACTTGTTCACCTTGTCCAGTTGACGCTAATTTGTATGCATATAATTTTTGATCGGTTTTTTCTCCATCTTCATATTTGTATTTCTCATCAACACCCATGAAATATAAATCTCCAAACGTTTCTTTTAAATCAAATTTCGGACTCCATGCCATAATAAATTCCTCATTTCTTTTTATAATTTTTATTTATACGCTTTATGCTTTTGTTTCTAAACTATAAATATCATCAGCTGAAAAGCTTGTATATAAATTACAATAACCTGTATTCATATCTTGATATACTCTAGGTTTGATTGTTAAATTATCAAAATCAACACGTTCTAAAGAATCAAAGTATTTTTCATTTGACAGTCTAACTTTAACTTGTTCACCAATATCAACACATATAATCGTATACAGATAATAAGCTTCATCAAACCGCGATATTTTTTCAACATGGGACAAATAACGAAACTCTTTCCCCATAGTTGCTTCAATATCAATGACTGGTTCTATCATAAAAGTCACCTCGGCAGACTCATACAAATCAGAGTTTTTTAGGGTCGCACGAATAGGAATAACTCCCGCAAATCCGTACCACTGCATTTTTGATAATGGAGTGTCTATGCTTCTCCTGACCTATTCAATTTTTTTGAAACCTATCGGTTCATCACCTCAAAGAATTCTAGGTCTAATTTATCAATATGATACATCTTGCATATAAATGCGTTAGACACACCATACTTTTTTAAATATACATAATCCTTATAAGTAAATTGATAGTCATTATTTTTCGCTTTATTGCACACGTTCAATATACAAAAATATGCAATTTTATACATCTTGCAAATCTTTCTTTTTGAAAAACCATGATATCTCAAAATAACAAAACTTCGATAATCCAGTTTATTCAAGTTACAAAAAGACAGTGCAAAATTCGTCATAACCATCAAACTCCTTTTTAAGAATTATTCGTTATAACCATTTTACACTGCCATTTAAAATCGGCACAATGTCATTATCGTCCGAATACGTAGTGTGACCTTTTTTGTCTGTAGTTTCAGAAACAACATGTTTATTTTTATCGAGTACTAAACGGTCAGCATAGCCATGATGTCTCATATAACTATAATAATTCATATCATCAATTGAGATAATTAAAGGTTTTTTACCTTTAGGCAACTTTAATTTTTTAGCTTTTACCGGATGAGATGACAAATCGTAAGCGTCATGTGGATTAACGATGATGTAATTATTTTTATATAATTCATTTAACGATTTTTTAAATTCACTCACAGTTACCATCCAATCATTATTCCCTTTTGCTTGGTGTGGGTCTCCTGTATATGCTACTTTTGGATCAGTAACTAAAGGATGGTAGAACACATGATAAACTTGACCATGATAAGTTTCCCAATTATCATTCACTTTCGATTTATGCTTGGCATATTCATTTGGGTCAATAGATTTATTTTTAACTTGCTCATTGTGCTTAGAACAGCTATATAACACTCCAACAGATAATAACAGAAAAAATAACAATAAATATTTTTTGTGCATTAAAATATCTCCCTATCTTTTATTAAACACAATTATAACATTTTTATTAAGTAGCTCATTATTTTTTCATAAAATACTTATATTTTAGTCTCGTTTTCATAGAATTTTATATTAGGTATCACGAATTACGATGTCTATTTGTAAAATACGATATCTCCAGAATTTATTATATTTAATTTCCACCTTTTTATTATGTGTTTAAATCAGCATACTAGGGTATAACGCTAATGTAGCGCCTTATAAATGTTACTTTTTGACAATATGTAATAAAAAATTCGAATTCGAAATAAAAAGCTTGCATCTTTTATTTATCGGTGGTATCGTATGTATATCGAATATAAAAATTATATCTAAAAGATAAAAATATGGAGGTTTTATATTATGACTAACTTTACTTTTGATGGCGCACACAGTAGTTTAGAATTCCAAATTAAACATTTAATGGTTTCTAAAGTGAAAGGTTCATTCGATCAATTTGATGTAGCAGTTGAAGGCGATATTAATGATTTCAATACTTTAAAAGCTACTGCAACAATTATTCCAAGTTCAATTAACACTAAAAACGAAGCACGTGATAACCACTTAAAATCTGGTGATTTCTTTGGTACTGACGAATTTGATAAAATCACATTTGTGACAAAATCAGTATCTGAAAGCAAAGTTGTTGGTGATTTAACAATTAAAGGCATCACTAACGAAGAAACATTCGATGTTGAATTCAACGGAGTAAGTAAAAATCCAATGGATGGTTCTCAAGTAACAGGTGTTATTGTTACTGGTACAATCAATAGAGAAAACTACGGCATTAACTTTAACCAAGCACTTGAAACTGGTGGCGTAATGCTAGGCAAAGATGTTAAATTCGAAGCATCTGCTGAATTCTCAATCTCAGAATAACCTCACATCACAATCCTCATTGATTTAATATATATACGAAATGCCAACTATATCATCCCTAGATGTAGTTGGCATTTTTTAACTTCTAATTAAAAATCATATTTAACTTAATTAATAATAACACCATAAAGTAACAATGATATTGATGAAATTAAAAGTAATACACTAGATAAAATATCTAGCCTTTTATCTTTTTTATCCCTAATCATATTTGTCAAAAGTGCTCCAATTGCAACTAAAACTAATATTGTACAAAAAATATAAATACCCAAAATAAACAACTCCTTATTAAATTTTCATTGGCTTCATCAGGAATAATCAAGAAAATTTTTCTTTATACTTTCTTATATTTAATATTGCCTATTTAATTTGTACAAAACTTCCATTTACAAATTGAAGCAAATTATATTTAACTTTTAATTAAAAATCTCTAATTTTTAAACTTATATTAAGACACCTTCCACTAAGGTAGGTCTTATTGAAACTGATAACTTTGGTGCCCTTTTGCAAAACCATTAACTGTATAAAGCATAGATCCACCACCCATTTCAATATCATTTGTACAAATAATGAGTTGATTTGTTCCAGGTATAAATTGTGGATGTGTAGAACGTAACATATGACCTTCTTCACGACCTGGTATCAATATTTGTCCTATTGGATAACCTCTTTTATTAAATACTAATACTCGGCCTTGACCATACATAGCCACATATAAATTATCACCACTATCAATACAACAAGAGTCTGGACCTTCATGCCCCGTAAAATAGTACGGTATTGTTGCCCCAAATGGTTGTATCGTCACACCATCATCTTCAAGTGCAATACGATGTAATCGATTTGCGGTCGTTTCAGTTACCCATAGTACTTTTTCATCAGTACTTAAAGCAATACCATTAGCTACACTGATATTTTGAATAATAGGCGTTACTGTTTTAAAGTCCGGCGTAACATAATAAACGCCTCCTAGCGGGTTGGTAGAGTATCCTCTAAAATCTGTAAAATAAAACCCACCTTTAGAATCAAATACCATGTCATCAATACAATATTCTGTTGAAATATCTTCAATGATATCTTGTGTATTGTCACCATTTTCTACCGCTGCAAAAATACCACCTGTAGATTTAAAATCTCCTAAATAACAAATAAATAATCGACCGTCTTTATGTATTTTAATTGCTGCCGGATTGGCTTTATGGCTTACAAAAGGTCGCTTAATTTCTTTAGTTTCTGGATTTACTTTAAAAATATTTCCTTCAAACACATCTAATAAGTATAGTTGGCCATGTCGATCAAAATTTAATCCTTCTAATTGCAATCCTTTCTCTGAAATTTCTAGCCATGGTTCAGCAGTAATAGTTTGCAATTCACTCTCAGATATAATCGGAACGGCACTGCTAGACTTTCCTCTATAAACTAATGTTGGTAAATCTTGTTTCTTCATCATCGTCATTCCTTTCATTTATTAGTTTTGCCTTGTCATTTTAATATTAAACAAGGTGATATTTAAATCAAATGATAACGTTTTCAAATATCTATTTTATCGGTCTAGTGGACGATTTCAAGCTAGAAATATTGATTGCTTCTATATCTCTGTTAAAATGATTACCGTAGATAATTATGCGTATAACGCTTTATTTTAAAATTTAACATGCACTTATCATGTTTTTAGAAGGAGAATAACCCATGAACTATCAAGTTCTTTTATATTATAAATATACGACAATTGATAACCCTGAACAGTTTGCTCAGGATCACTTAGCGTTTTGTAAAGCACACAATTTAAAAGGTAGAATTCTTGTTTCAACTGAAGGTATTAATGGTACATTGTCAGGTACAACAGAAGAAACAGAGCAATATATGGCACATATGCATGCTGATGAACGGTTCAAAGACATGGTATTTAAAATTGATAAAGCTGATGGACATGCCTTTAAGAAAATGCACGTTCGACCTCGAAAAGAAATCGTTGCTTTAGATTTAGAAGATGACGTCGATCCTAGACACACAACTGGTCAGTATTTATCACCTGTAGAGTTTAGAAAAGCTCTTGAAGATGATGACACAGTCATTATTGATGCACGTAATGACTATGAATTTGATTTAGGTCATTTTCGTGGCGCAATTCGCCCAGACATCACACGCTTTAGAGATTTACCTGACTGGATTAAAGAGAATAAAGAGTTATTTGCAGATAAAAAAGTTGTCACATATTGTACTGGCGGTATTCGTTGTGAAAAATTTTCTGGCTGGTTATTAAAAGAAGGTTTCGAAGATGTAGCGCAGCTTCACGGCGGTATAGCTACATATGGTAAAGATCCTGAAACAAAAGGTCAATATTGGGACGGTAAAATGTATGTATTTGATGACCGTATCAGTGTTGATATCAACCAAGTTGAAAAAACAATTATTGGTAAGGATTGGTTTGATGGTAAACCATGTGAACGCTATATTAATTGCGCCAACCCTGAATGTAATAAGCAAATATTAGTTTCAGAAGAAAATGAAGCCAAATATTTAGGAGCATGCTCTTATGAATGTGCTAAACATGAGCGTAATCGTTATGTTCAAGCAAACAATATTAGTGATAACGAGTGGCAACATCGTTTAACAAACTTTGATGATTTACACCAACATGCTTAGTTTTAATTAAATACTTTTCAAAACACGCTTTGAAAATCCGATTTATAAAGGTTTTTCAAGGCTGTTTTTTTAGCACATACATAACCTGATATGTTTTTAATTATGCGCATGTTATACTAAATTAAATTTTAATACTGCGGGGTGTCTTAAAATGCATATTTTAGTAACAGGATTTGCACCTTTTGACAATCAAGATATTAATCCTTCTTGGGAAGCTGTGACTCAACTAGAAGATTATAGACCATACAATCGATAAACTAAAACTACCAACCTCTTTTAAGAAAGTAGATACTATGATAAATAAAGCATTAGCATCTAATCACTATGATGTTGTGTTATCGATAGGACAAGCTGGTGGGAGAAGTGCTATCACACCAGAACGTGTTGCTATAAATATTGATGATGCGCGTATTCCAGATAATGATGATTTTCAACCTATTGATCAAACCATTCATTTAGACGGTGCGTCAGCTTATTTTTCAAATTTACCAGTTAAAGCAATGACAAAAAGTATTATTGATCAAGGACTTCCAGGAGCACTTTCAAATAGTGCAGGTACGTATGTATGTAATCATGTGCTTTATCACTTAGGATATTTACAGGATAAGCACTATCCTCACCTTCGCTTTGGATTTATCCATGTGCCATACATACCAGAGCAGATTGGTGGTAAACCTGATACACCATCAATGACATTAGAAAACATTGTTACAGGGCTGACTGTAGCTATTGAAGCTATTTCTGATAACGATGATTTACTTATAGCTCTAGGCACAACAGAATAGTTATAAGTACACCAATAAAAGCACCCTAATTTGTTAGTTTAAGTCTAACTTTAGGGTGCTTTTGGATGATTGGTATACAGTTTTACTATAATGATGTATTTTAGCTAAACGACATTGTTTAGTCTTCTTTTTTTAACTTCCTATAATTTACAAATGTATAAATAATAAATGCTATATTTAGAATGATGAGTATACTTACTGAAACTAAATTAAAAGTGTCTGGTTCTTTGCTAAAGATAGATGCTATTCTTGCTATCAAACTTGGCAATGAAATTACCAACACGATGAGCGCATAAATTTTCTGTTTTATTAAAATACAAGTTACAATGAGTGCAATTAAAAGTACTAATCCAACGATGAAACTCTGTTTGTCACTTAACTCAAAGAAACTATAGATAGGATATTTTTTAATAATCAAGCCACTTAAAATCATCCATAAAAATACGATAATTCCATAAGTCACATTTATAACATATGTTATTTTTTGGTCACCAAATCGGACTAATGTATTGCGTAGAATCAGCATACCAATGACAACGCCTAAAATAAAGATACTAGCTATATAAAGTAAAAATGCAATTGTCACATCGAATGTACCCAAATTTAAAAATCTAGGAATTATAATGACTGCTAAAATAAAAGCGAAGTACAACGTAATATATTTATATAAACCGTTAGTAAGACTTATCTCAGGTGATAACTGATCAGCCATTGACTTAATCGGTGTATTAATAATTGAACTTGTATCTTCGTTATTTTTTTCAGCCATAGTTAAATGATCTTCGAGCTCTTCCAATAGCTCTTCTACTTCTGCTTCAGTCTTACCTCTAAATAACAATTCAACACGTAATTTTTCCAAAAAATCTTGAGACTGTTTACTTAACATCGTTTTCCCCTCCAAACAAGTTAATCATTCCTTTATTCAAAGCTTGCCATTTTGATTTAAATACTTTTAGTTCCTTTAAACCTGACTCGGTAATCGTATAGTACTTTCGCCTTGGGCCACCATTACTAGATTTTTTTATAGTCGTATCAACGTATCCTTTTTTGTTTAAACGCATTAATACTGGATAAATACTACCTTCACTTATCTCTGGAAACTCTTGATTCTTAAGTTTCGTCATAATTTCATATCCATATGTTTCTCCTTGGGCAATGAGACCTAATATTGCCCCATCTAAGAGACCTTTCATGATCTGATTTGACACTGACATTTTCATCACCTACTATCTTACATTATAAGATAGTATATTAAGAGTTTCTCGTCAACTATCTTGCATTATAAGTTAGTTGTAATTATTTCCCTTCTATGACTAACAACTGTGTTAATTGGGTAATACTTACGGAAGTATGTTTTATTTATGGGGGAGGAATTAAAAATGACTACAAAAACTGTGTTTGATGTCATTGATACGGGTTTAGGATATTTAGTAAATGTGTATGATACTTGGAAAGTTGAAAAGGTACTTGATGATTATCATCAGCCTTTTTCGAATACCATTCATTGGCAATTTGGACATGTATTAACAATTTTCGAATCGGCCCTAGCTGTTGCTGGTAAAGAGCATATTGATTTAAATACTTATAGACCTTTATTTGGAAATGGTTCGTCTCCAGATGAATGGAAAGATTACGTGCCTAGTATCGAAGTGATTTTAGAAGAGCTTCAAACATTGCCTGAGCGTGCACGAAAATTAACTGAAAATGATTTAGCAATTGAATTGCAACAGCCTATTGCCGGTTGTAATACTTTAGGAGAGTTATTAGTATTAAACGCTATTCACATTCCACTTCATGCCGGTAAAATTGAGGAGATGTCTCGTGTATTAAAAAGTTTAAAATAAATATGAGCTAATTAACCGTTAACATGTCGTTAACGGATTTTTTATATGACTAAAAAGGCCACTCTTTAAAAAAATTCAAAACAAAAAGCATCAATTATACTTCTTCTTCACCGCTTCACATTTAACCATTTATATTTATACTTTCATTAATTTAAATTGATATTTAATTATTACTGTACATCTTTTGAAGTTAGCATTATTCTTAAAGTGAAATATGTATAAAACATAGAAAGAAGGACGTTTTAACATGGAAAACTCGGTTAAATATCGTAAGTTTATACTCCCTATTATTGTAGGTCTCCTTATTTGGGCACTTACACCTTTTAAACCGGAAGCTGTGGATCCAACAGCATGGTATATGTTCGCAATATTCGTCGCTACAATCATCGCTTGTATTACACAACCGATGTCAATTGGTGCCGTATCTATAATTGGTTTTACAGTCATGGTACTTGTCGGAATTATTGACATGAAAACGGCTGTCGCTGGTTTTGGTAATAATAGCATTTGGTTAATTGCTATGGCATTTTTCATTTCTAGAGGATTTGTGAAAACAGGTCTTGGTAGACGTATCGCATTACATTTCGTCAAATTATTTGGTAAAAAAACATTAGGTTTAGCCTATTCTATTGTCGGGGTGGACTTAATTTTAGCACCTGCTACACCTAGTAACACAGCACGTGCTGGAGGCATCATGTTTCCGATTATCAAATCTCTTTCTGAATCATTTGGTTCTAAGCCAAAAGACGATTCAGCACGAAAAATGGGCGCATTTTTAATTTTTACAGAATTCCAAGGTAATTTAATTACTGCGGCTATGTTTTTAACTGCAATGGCAGGTAACCCACTTGCACAAAACTTAGCATCTAGCACATCTAATGTTCATATTACATGGATGAATTGGTTCTTAGCTGCTTTAGTTCCTGGACTTGTTTCCTTAATCGTTGTACCTTTTATCATTTATAAAATTTATCCACCAACTGTTAAAGAAACACCTAACGCTAAAAGTTGGGCTGAAAATGAATTGTCGGCTATGGGTAAAATCTCTTTAGCTGAAAAATTTATGATTGGTATTTTCATCGTTGCCTTAACTTTATGGATTATCGGAAGTTTCATCCATGTTGATGCAACTTTAACAGCATTCATTGCACTAGCATTGTTATTATTAACAGGTGTGTTAACTTGGCAAGATATTTTAAATGAAACCGGTGCTTGGAACACATTAGTTTGGTTCTCAGTATTAGTATTAATGGCTGACCAATTAAATAAGCTTGGATTTATCCCTTGGTTAAGTAAATCTATTGCTACAAGTCTTGGTGGCTTGAGCTGGCCTATCGTACTGGTTATTTTAATATTGTTCTACTTCTATTCACATTATTTATTTGCAAGTGCTACAGCACATATCAGTGCAATGTATGCAGCATTACTAGGCGTTGCCATCGCAGCCGGTGCACCACCATTATTCAGTGCATTAATGTTAGGTTTCTTCGGTAACCTATTAGCTTCAACAACACACTATAGTAGTGGTCCAGCGCCGATTCTATTCTCTTCAGGTTACGTGACTCAAAAGCGTTGGTGGACAATGAACTTGATGCTAGGATTTGTCTACTTTATTATCTGGATTGGTTTAGGATCACTTTGGATGAAAGTAATTGGTATATTTTAATATAGTGTATTATGTCGCTCTAATCGTGTCGATTAGGGCGCTTTTTAAATTAATAGCTACAACACACTATTTAAAGAAAATATATACTATATTAAAAGTACGTATCTTCTCTTAAAAAAACTTATTCTCATAAAAAAACACTTTCGTTTGAATTCAATACAAAGATAAATTCAACAAAAGTGTTTTATTTTCACTTAAATTTATAAACGTCTATTCACTTTTTAATGTCATGTTTTAAACATCTGTCACTGTTACTGCACACATACCTCAGTCTAACTCTAAGGTTATCTTTAGACCCTTTAACATATGCATATCATAGACAAATATTATAGTGTTTTTGCTACGGGACTTTTCTTTAATTTAATATATTGAGAAATACTATACAAAACGATACCAATCCATATAAAAATGAATGTAATTAGTTGGTGTATATCGAATGGTTCTTTAAAAACAAAAATCCCCAGTACGAACATAATTGTTGGTCCTACATATTGAATAAATCCAATCAATGAGAGAGGTATGCGTTTAGCACCTGCTGAGAACAAAATAAGTGGAATTGCTGTAATCGCGCCTGAAAATAATAACCAAAATGATGACATGTTAAATCCGAACGACATCTGATGTTGTTGCCATAAATAAATAACATATATTATGCCGGCTGGTGCAGTAACTATACACTCAATGGTGATACTGCTGATGGCATCAATATGTACTACTTTTTTCAATAATCCGTATGTACCAAAAGATAACGCTAATATGATAGATACTATTGGAAATTCGCCAATCTTCAGCGTCATATAGAGTACGCCAATGAATGCAAAGAATATAGCTAACCATTCAAATTTATTAAATCTTTCTTTTAAAAAGATAAGTGCAAGCAAAATGCTGACAAGTGGATTAATATAATATCCTAAACTTGATTGTAAAACATGCCCATTCGTCACTGCCCAAATAAATGTTCCCCAGTTCAATGTAATGACATATCCTGCTACAACGATAGCTAATAATTGAATTGGCTTAGCTAACAGCTGATGTACATCTCTTTGAAAAGCGTGCCGTTGCTTCTTACCTACAGCTAATATAAAAATCATAAATATTACTGAAAATATAATTCGGAATGCTAAAATTTCAAAAGCACCTATCGTATCAATAAATTGCCAGTATATCGGCAATATTCCCCATAGAATGTATGCACTGAGTGCTAAAAATATGCCTTTTTTATATTCTGAATGCACTTTTAAACCTCCTTACTTTTATCATTTCCTAGTCATGTACTGTCGTATCAATAAGCTAATATATCGATTTTACTAATAATATTTCAATAAAGATATTATTTTGTTTATGTTTTTCACATTCATTCACCATCAAACAATAAATATTAATTTTATAAATAAATCAATTTAAATTTGGGTATACCTTGAGAAAGACAATCATAAAACATAAAGGATGGGTACAAATGAATTTACCTAAAATTGGAAATCCTGCAACTCGTGCACTAAATGAGCAAGGTATTCATACATTAGAAACAGTCTCACAACATACAAAGTCATTTTTATCAAGTTTACATGGCGTTGGTCCTAAAGCTATATCAATATTGGAACGAGCTTTAAGTGAGCATAATCTGCATTTTAAACAAGAAGGTAACCACGTATTACCATTTTCATTGACTGGTGATGTGTCATGTGGTCATGCACCTAAGCGTCAACAAATGATTGATTTTATTATAGCTACTGCAACACTAGATATAAAATTATTGCGTTCAATCGTTACAACTCAATTTATTTGGTCTGTCCCCGGTCATTTTGATATCCATGGCCCACAAATTTTAATTCAAGAACTTTCCGAACATCAAAATCGTATCGAATCTATCGATATTCAATCCATTATTACACATGGATATTTAGGCGCCTTACATGGTACTCAAACATTTAAAAATGGTGCACAAACTCATTTTGCTAATTTTTTCGAATTTGAAAATCATAAAAAGGATGCCAAAGTGAGTAAAGTAACATCCTATATTGTCATTGATTAATAATGCAAACCTTAAATGAAAATGTAAAAAAACCTTTTATAATTACATGTATATTTTTATATAATAAATAATTTTGTATAACATTTTTGTCATATTAGTATTTTTCATTAGAGTGATTGTTGTATTTGCAGTATGATTAAATATCATGTTATGAAAGAAGGATATATTTTGACTGTTTTTAAAAATGAGCGCTTAAGCTGGTTACCATACCTAGCTATTGTCATTTTGTTACACGTTATTGGGTTTAGTTTTTTATGGATTGCTGGAAAAGACCATCATATCTTATTTGGTATGGGGATTCTTGCATATACATTAGGTTTACGTCATGCATTTGATGCTGATCATATTGCCGCGATAGATAATACGGTTCGTAAATTATTACAGCAACGCAAAGATCCATCTGGCGTTGGTTTCTACTTTTCAATTGGACATTCATCTGTCGTATTTTTAATGGCTGTATTTTTAGGAGTATCTGTAAAATGGGCTAAAGATGAATTACCACATTTCCAAGATATTGGTGGAACGATTGGTACACTCGTATCTGGATTCTTTTTAGTACTCATAGGTGTATTAAATCTAATCATTTTAATCTCACTGATTAAATTATTTGCAAAGTTACGTCGTGAACATGTTGAAGAAGCTGAGGTTGATGAATTACTTGAATCAAGAGGATTTGTTTCTCGATTTGTCGGTCCGTACTTCAAATTAATTACACGTAGTTGGCATGTATTACCACTTGGTTTCTTATTTGGACTTGGATTTGACACCGCAAGTGAAATTGCATTACTCGCTCTTTCTTCAGGCGCATCACAACAAGCAATTTCATTTATAGGGATATTATCTTTACCAATTTTATTCGCATCTGGTATGAGTTTATTGGATACTTTAGATGGTGTTGTAATGAAATATGCCTATAATTGGGCATTCTTCAATCCTATTCGCAAAATCTATTACAATATAACGATTACTGCGATATCCGTCATGGCTGCATTAGTGATTGGGATGATTGAATTGCTACAAATTCTTGCTGATAAGTTAGATTTACATGGTGCGTTTTGGGCATTCATTGGTTCAATCGAATTTGATTATTTAGGCTATATTTTAGTTGCATTATTTTTAATTACTTGGCTTATTTCAAGTTTGATTTGGAAATTTGGTCGCATTGAAAGCAATTGGGGTAAATAAAATCGACCAACTTGCTATTATAGCTAACTTCGCATTTAGTTAGACAGCCAGCACACTGACTTTTCTATACTACATTCTTAATTGGTGTCCACATCACATTTTTGTTTCGGTCATCATTTAAGAATGTAGTTTTTTATCGTCTTTTTATATTCTGGTTACTTAAGATTCGATGCTTTCTCGTTTGAAATTTCTATATTTATGCTTACAATTTACTTATAGTCTTGAAACAGGAGGAGGTATGGAAATGAATATTGCAAAGTTAGAGGATTACTTAGAAATTGATTCAAATCATTATGATGAACCGAGCGTTGAAGCCTTGAATTATTATGCAACTCGATTTATGTTAACAGTGCCTTTTGAAAACATTGATGTACAAAATGGTAAACCTATATCTATAGATATTGATGCACTTTTCAATAAAATTGTTCATGATAAACGTGGCGGCTTTTGTTATGAATTGAACTCATTTTTTAAAGCATATTTATTACAAAAAGGATTTAATCCGCAGTTAATGTCCGCTACCATCCATACACCTAATGGTGGCCGTAGTCTAAATGGTTCACATGCGTCACTTGTTGTACCGATTAACAATGTATTTTATGTAGCAGATGTCGGATTTGGAGACTTACCTCTACACGCTATGCCAATTACTTCGTCAGACCAAACTCAACCAGTCACAGACATAAGTGGCACATTTCGTGCTATTTTTGAAAATGAACATAGGGAACTATTTTATGTACAAAAATTTGAAAATAATAACTGGAATACAAAATATGAAGCTGAATTCAAACCTAAACAAATAGAAGATTTTAATAGCAACATCGAATATAATCAAAACAACCCAGATTCAATTTTTGTTAAGCATTTACTAATTACAATGCCACAATCATTTGGACGCGCCACAATGTCTGAAAATCATTTAACTTTAACAAGGAATGGTAGCTCAGAAAAATTTGATGTCACTAAAGATAACTATAAACATTTTTTAGAAAAATATTTTGGACTAAATGTAACTATTAATCGTATTGAAAACAATAATAGTAAAATATAAAAATATGGGCGTAACTTACTTATTGTAGGTAGCGCCCCTTTTTTATGCTTCATAAATATAATAAAAAGGATATAGCACAAACTTCATGCCACACCCTTCTTTTGAACCGCTTCATTTTACTTAAGCAAGTGCATCTACAATATAAATAACACCTACGAATACAAATGCAATAGCAATCATCGTCGACACAAAGACAATACCCATTAACGGGTTAAATAATAAAATAACACCAAATAAAATACCTAAAACGTTAAAGATAACTGAAATTAGTTTTAAGTTACCACTACCTGAAAATGTAAATAATCCTGCAATAGAACTAAAAATAAACCAGAATGCAAACATATAAATAAAGAATGCTGAACTTGCGCCAACATTAAAAATAACTAATAGACCAAAGAGAATATCTACAACACCCATAAAGACAATCCAACTTTGACTTCCACCTACTAAAGCTTTTGCTTTTCTACGGTAAATGATTTGAATCACACCGTTAATTAATACAAACAGTCCAATCAACCACGTAATAGCATAAAAATTTTCAATTGGAAATGTAAAAATAACGACTGCCAACATTAATAATAATACACCCATTATTAAACTAGACCACTTAATACCTTGATTTGTTTTTGCCATAAAAATCAATTCCTTTCAAATAAAGCTCTCTTTTAATTTTTACAAAAAATTTATTATACAATAATTAAATTCCCTTTTCTTAATTTACACAAACATCGTCACTTAGAAAGCACCATTTCTTTTGTCTAATATGTGCGATAAATCTGTATCCTCATTCAAAAATCTACTAAGTAGCGATAGCTTTCAACTCTGTAAGGTTCATTCATTGAATTGTAAGTTTAGATAAAGGCTACTGCTCCAAACATTATTTAAAATGAAATTAAATACAAAAGGAGTGAGACTATGACAATATTATCAGTTCAACATTTGTCAAAAAAGTATGGTAAAAAGCATACATTCCAAGCACTTAAAGACATAAATTTCGATATACAAAAAGGAGAATTCGTAGCAATAATGGGTCCTTCTGGATCAGGTAAGACTACCTTATTAAATGTCCTAAGTTCAATTGACCAAGTTTCTGAAGGTAGTGTTATTGCTAATGGACAAGAACTTAATAAACTTAATCAAAAAGCCCTTGCCAAGTTCCGTAAAGAATCATTAGGATTTATTTTTCAAGATTATAGTATTTTACCGACATTAACTGTTAAGGAAAATATTATGCTACCTTTATCCGTTCAGAAAATGTCAAAATCGACAATGGAAGAAAATTATAAAAAAATTACAACAGCATTAGGTATTTATGACCTGGGAAATAAATACCCAAGTGAATTGTCTGGTGGCCAACAACAGCGTACAGCAGCTGCAAGAGCGTTTGTTCACAAACCACAAATTATATTTGCAGATGAGCCAACAGGTGCGCTAGATTCTAAAAGTGCCAATGATTTATTACAACGTTTAGAAGATATGAACAAGTCTTTTGATACAACTATTATTATGGTTACACATGATCCCGTAGCAGCCAGTTTTGCAGAGCGTGTCATCATGCTAAAAGATGGACAAATTCATTCACAACTTTACCAGGAAGGACGTTCTAAACAGGCCTTTTATGAAGATATCGTGCATCTTCAATCAGTATTAGGTGGTGTGTCAAATGACATTTAACCATATCGTTTTAAAAAATTTACGTCAAAACTTAAAACATTATGCGATGTATTTATTTTCATTATTTTTTAGTATCGTCTTATATTTCAGCTTTACTACGTTACAATTCACTAAAGGTATAAACAATGACGATTCTATGGCAATTATTAAGAAAGGTGCTTTTGTAGGGTCAATCTTTTTATTCATCATTATCGTCATCTTTTTAATGTATGCCAATCATCTATTCGTGAAAAGACGTACGCGCGAATTTGCATTATTTCAGTTAATTGGTTTAACACGACAAAACATTTTGAAAATGTTGGCACTTGAACAAATGATTGTGTTTCTAATTACTGGTGTTGTCGGTGTATTATGTGGCATCGCAGGTGCACAATTATTGTTATCAATTGTTTCCAAAGTAATGTCGTTATCGATTAACTTATCGATACATTTCGAACCTATGGCACTCGTTTTAACTATTTTCATGCTAGTGATTGCGTATGTACTGATTTTATTTCAAAGTGCTTTATTTCTAAAAAGACGTAGTATCTTATCAATGATGAAAGATTCAATTAAAACTGATGCCACAAATGCAAAAGTAACTGTAGTAGAGTTTATTTCAGGCATATTAGGTATTGCTATGATTGCGCTAGGTTATTATATGGCAACAGAAATGTTTGGTACATTCAAAGCACTAACTATGGCAATGGCATCACCGTTTATCATTTTATTTTTAACAGTTGCAGGTGCGTATTTATTTTTCAGAAGTTCCGTGTCACTTATTTTTAAAACATTGAAAAAATCAAAAAATGGACGCGTATCTATTACAGATGTTGTATTTACATCTTCTATTATGTACCGAATGAAGAAAAATGCGATGTCTTTAACTATCATTGCAATTATTTCTGCAGTTACTGTAACTGTATTGTGTTTCGCAGCATTATCTAAATCAAATACAGATCAAACCCTTACATCTATGGCACCAAATGAATTTAACGTGGTCGCCTCTCAAGATGCGCATCAATTTGAATCTAAACTAAGCCAACAACATATTACATTTACTAAAAATTATTATGAAACTATCACTGTAAATAATGTTAAAGATCAGGTTATTACTTTGGAAAATGGTAGTGATTCAGGTCGCACGAATTCTATTTTAAGTGCAAATACAAAGTTAACTGGTAACAATGCCATCATTACAAATACAAAATCACTTCCTAACATTATTAATATTCATTTAAACAAAGATTTAGTAGTAAAAGGTACTAAAAATGAAACTTTCCGTGTTACACAAGAAGACAAAAGTAAGGTTTATCCTTTAAATCTAAGCTTCAACTCACCTGTCGTCGAAGTAAGCCCTGAAAAATATCAGCAGTTGAAAACGCAAAATAACGTTCATACTTTTTATGGATATGATATTAAACAAACATCACAAAAGGAAAAAGCTCAAGCAATTGCAAAACAGCTTGGAGGCAAAGTCATCACTTATGATGAAATGAAAAAAGAGGTTGATGCAACTAACGGTATTCTAATATTTGTTACATCATTTTTAGGGTTAGCCTTTTTAGTCGCCGCAGGATGCATTATTTATATTAAACAAATGGATGAAACTGAGGATGAACTAAGCAATTTTAGGGTATTAAAACGTATAGGCTTTACACATACAGATATGCTTAAAGGGCTCTTATTAAAAATTACATTTAACTTTGGTTTACCTTTATTAATTGCTATACTGCATGCTTTATTCGCAGCTATTGCTTTTATGAAGCTGATGGGAAATATTTCATTTATACCGGTGATTATTGTCATCGTTATATATACACTAATTTATATCGTTTTCGCACTGATTGCTTTTGTTCACTCAAACAAGTTGATTAAGAAAACTATATAGCATAGTTTAGATTCTAATTTTGGAAAAGCAGTATAACTATTACTTTGATTTAAGAAAAGGAGAGATTTAATCATGAAATTTAAAGAATTAGTAAAACAATCATACGAGGATTTAAAAAACTTGACTGTAACTTGGTATAACGTCATTGCTTTAACAATACTTGTTATTGTATTAAGCTCATTCACAACACCAATTATAGGCATTCCAGCTGGTTTATTAGGTGGCGCCTATTATTTAAAACGTCGTGAAGAAAAAGGCAAATAAGTGTATTCCATCGGTATATAAGATTGCTATGACCTTTCAAGTCAGGTTTTAATATTAACAAGTAGCGTTTATCGCTGCTTGTTTTTTTGGATTGCTTATAAAATCATCATGTTTAAACGATATGTCACTTAAAAAACAATCAAATATCATAAGAGACTACAATTTTTCCATTTTTAAAAACCCCTCTAAATCAACGTTTCTAAAGGTTTTTAAAATCTTTTTTAATTTATTTTCAAAAAACACTGTACATTATGCCAATATGAGCGTATAGTTGGTCTTACGTAATAAAAGCTCGTGAATTAAATTGTAGTGTATTTGTTTAGAATATCCTCTTTTTTAGTTATGAATTTGTTACAAATATTAAGTGCAAAAGCACATGGAGGTTTTCTATATGAATAACGGTACAGTAAAATGGTTTAACGCAGAAAAAGGTTTTGGTTTCATCGAACAAGAAAATGGCGGAGACGTATTCGTACATTTCTCAGGTATCGCTAGCGATGGCTACAAAACTTTAGAAGAAGGTCAAAAAGTTACTTTCGAAATCACTGAAGGTCAACGTGGAGACCAAGCAGTTAACGTACAAACTGTTTAATCTTACAAAATAAAACGACTCATTATAAATGAATCGCTTTGATTACCAACAAGGTTCTAAACCTTGTTGGTATTTTTTTATGCTATTTCAGATAATACAAATAATATGAGACAGTACCACGATGATTTATAAAAACTTATTTGCCAGATACATACTAATCAAAGCTATAAGAATGATTGCACCAACAAATGCTATGAAAGAAAGTACACCTGTTTTTATATTTCTAGCTTTAGTCGTTTGTACTTCACTAGGATCTTTTCCATTCATAAAAGCAACAATTCGATCGTAGTTATCCATTTTATGCACTTTTTTAAAGTCTTCTATTTTCATAGATGCATAATAACCTATTCCACAAATGACTATCACCGTTATACCCCAAGCCCAATTCCAATAAACAATTAAAGGTCCTGTTAAAATTGCAGCTAATGTCATGAAAATAAGCATGACATATGTCCATAAGTTAAGACTTCGTTGCACTTTAATATCAGGTACAAATGGAATAGTCCCTTTTACTAAATCATCTAAAGTTACATTGAACAATTCGCACATCATTAATAAGTTATGTATGTCTGGTAAGCTTTTGTCATTTTCCCAATTAGAAATACTCTGCCTAGATACATATAACTTTTCAGCAAGATATTCTTGTGAATAACCATCTCGTTCCCTATACTTTTTAATTTGTTTACTTAGATTCAATTACATACGCCTCCATTCAATTAGTACAATCATTACAATCAGACTATCAGATAAAGTTAATTAAAGTCACCTTTATGATTGACTAAATGTTTTGACATACGACAATATCAGGGTTCGAAGACTTCCCCAAGACGTACTCGGAATATCTACACGCTTGAAATTTTCTCAAAAAATAGTTCAATAGTAATTAATACTTGCGAATTAAATCCTAACAGTGATCCTAGATTAACACTATTTACTATTCGATTTTCCAGTTTTCCAACTATGTTTTTCTAATCTTTTTTGTGCTATAAATTCTACCGCTTCGAAAATACATACCGCACTGATAAACCAACTTAAAAAGCCAACTATAATACTAAGCATCCACATGTGCGTCATATGTAACATCATCCATGTAACTAAAATACATACTAATACTCCTGTCATCCCAAACACTGCGCCACGGCTTACATGCACAGCAACTTTATCTCCATATTGCATTCCTGTTATAAACATAGATACTAAAAATACTGCTGGAAATGTTGCAAATATGCCACCAAATTCTTTCCAAGGTAGTGTTACGGACACTATATAACTTAGTAATACTGCGAATCCCCCTACAAAAAATTTCATTAATGTTAATTTCATGATGTTCTGCCTCCAATAATTTATTACTCGATAAATTGATAAAGCCTAATGTTACGCAACTTCTAAACTAAAAATGTCTAATACCGAATATCGCTAAGGAGATAATGAACCAACAGACAACTGTGAATATTGCGCCTTTCCGATAGCCTTTATGTTTAATGTAGAGTGATGTTAAAAATACAGTTAGTATACAAGACAAGATACCCACTATTGCTCCTGTGCTAAGATTCATTGACATTTCAACAAGTTGCATACCACGATGATCCAAAGCTAATGCGATAATAGCAGCAAGAAAGACTGCCGGCATCGTTGCAATAATACCTCCTAACTTACCGCCAACTTTATCAGCAATTATAGAAGCTAATGCGACAGCGATACCACCAATGACAAAATGAAGAATTGCACTTCCAATCGAAAACATCTTCAACGTACCTTTCTATAATAAATTCAATACAAAACGTATCATTCACACAAAGTGTAAAACTTAAATTTCACACTGTAAAGGTAACTCAAGTGATGTTCATAAAGCTTTCATGATACTTTCATTAACTAGCAATAAATGCTTTTATACGATGATAAATCCAATTCAAATTATTAAAAACTACCATTAACTGTAATTTTCAAATCAACATAAAAATATAAATTTTTATGTTTCACGTAAAACAAAAAAGACAAAGCTATTATAGTCTTAGCTTTGCCTTTTACGTGCTAGTGTGTTAGTCATAATCTATGCGACTTTCTACTACTAACGTTTATATATTCGAATTTTTATTTCATAATAATCTTCGTGATCTTTATCTTTATGCTCAACGTGGAGACCTGTTTGCTGAATTGCTTGAATACTTTTGCCTACTTCGTCTCGGGCTTGAGTAACATCTTGTGCGAACTGTAAATTTTGTGCTTTAACTTTTTCGGGTCCAGTTTTTTGGCGCACCCTATCTTCAGTCTGTTTCACATTTAGTTTTTGTGCAATGACTTGCTCAATTAACGCTTCTTGTTCGCTATCAGACAATGATAATACGGCTCTAGCGTGACGTTCAGTAATTTTACCTTCTCTTAAGCGAAGCAACACTTTCGGCGCAAGCTTCAATAAGCGTAATTTATTAGCTATAAAACTTTGGCTTTTACCTAAGCTTTTTGCTAATTCAATTTGCGTTGTATCGCCAATTTCTAATAATTTTTTATAGGCTTCCGCTTCTTCAACAACAGACAAATTTTCTCTTTGAATATTCTCAATTAAAGCTACAACAGCCGTCTCCTCATCATCCATATCCCGAATAATAACGTCTGCTTGCGGTAAATTAAGTGATTGTATCGCTCTAAATCGACGTTCTCCAGCAATAATCTCAAACATGTCTTCTTCAATCGGTCTAACAACAATAGGTTGTAATAAGCCATGTTCGTGTATTGATTCTGCAAGTTCTTTTATTTTATTTGGCTCAAATACTTGTCTAGGTTGATAACGGTTTGGAACGATACGTTCAATTTGAATGGATTCAACATTACTATTGCGATCTTCTTCAATTTGTCCAATGATGTCATCTTTATTTTTCAAACCAAATAATTTTGAAAAAGGTTTTTTCATTATCCATTCGCTCCTTTTATGTTAGTTGTAAAGGATTCTGCATTATTTTTCAAGTAAAGGAGTCTTATTAGGCGTCCCAGGTTTTCTTGGATACTTTTTAGGCGTTTGTCTTTTTTTATCAATAACGAACATTTGACGCTCTCCAGCATCCTCAGGTAATTCGAAAGTATGCGTTTCAGTAACATTACCACCTAACACGCTAATCGCAAATTGTGCTTCTTCTAATTCTTCTTCGCCCTTAGATGATTTCAATGCTACAAACTGTCCACCTTTTTTTACAAGCGGTAAGCAAAGTTCACTTAATACCGACAATCTAGCTACAGCTCTTGCAGTAACAATGTCATAAGACTCCCTGTAGACTCCTTTGCCAAAAGTTTCTGCTCTGTCATGAATAAAGCTTACATCTTCTAAATGCAACTCCGACGCCAGATGGTTTAAAAATTGAATACGCTTATTTAAAGAATCTACAATTGTCACTTTTAACTGCGGAAACATAATTTTTAATGGAATACTTGGAAAACCAGCTCCAGCACCTACATCGCATAAACTTAAAGGCTGATTAAAGTCAAAGTAAAAACTAGGTGCAATAGAATCATAAAAATGTTTCAAATACACATCGTGTTCATCTGTAATACTTGTCAAATTCATCTTTTCGTTCCATTCAACAAGTAAACGATAATATGTTTGAAACTGTTGTTTTTGAGTCTCATTTAATTCAATATCATGTTCTTTTAATTGTTCTGCTAACCATTCTACAGTCATTAGTCACTCACCCTTTGGAGTTTACCTTGTTCTAAGTAAATCAATAATATAGATATATCTGCTGGATTTACACCTGAAATTCTAGAAGCTTGTGCAATATTCAAAGGTTTTACTTCAGATAATTTTTCACGCGCTTCTGTCGCCAAGCTATCAATCTTGCTATAATCTAAGTCTTCTGGAATTTTCTTCTCTTCCATACGTTTAACTTTTTCGACTTGTTGTAGTGATTTATTGATATAACCTTCGTATTTCGTTTGAATTTCTACTTGTTCTTCAACATCTGCACTCAATTGATGTTCTTCTTCTAAAATTTCTAAGATTATATCATAAGTCATTTCCGGTCTACGCAATAAATCGATAGCTAAAATACCATCTTTTAAGCGAGAACCACCATGTTGCTCGATAATCGCTTGCGTATGTTCATTCGGTTTAATACGAATATCTGATAAACGCTTAATTTCCACATCAATTTGCTGACGTTTTTCATTAAAACGCGCATATCGCTCTTCAGAAATCATACCTAGTTCATAGCCCATATCTGTTAATCTTAAATCCGCATTATCATGACGTAATAGTAAACGATACTCTGCGCGTGATGTTAATAATCGATAAGGTTCATTAGTGCCTTTAGTTACGAGGTCATCGATTAATACGCCAATATATGCATCTGAACGACTTAATATTTTTTCACCAGTATCTAACACTTTACCAGCTGCATTTATACCTGCCATTAAACCTTGACCAGCCGCTTCTTCATATCCAGATGTACCATTAATTTGACCTGCTGTATAAAGATTTTTAATCATTTTCGTTTCAAGTGTAGGCCATAATTGAGTAGGTACAATCGCATCATATTCAATTGCATAGCCCGCACGCATCATATCCGCCTTTTCAAGACCTGGTATCGTCTCTAACATTTGACGTTGCACATGTTCAGGAAGACTCGTAGACAATCCTTGAACATACACTTCGTTTGTATTGCGACCTTCAGGCTCTAAGAAAAGTTGATGTCGTGGTTTATCGTTGAATCGTACAAATTTATCCTCAATTGATGGACAATAACGTGGTCCTGTTCCTTTAATCATACCTGAATACATGGCAGACAAATGTAAATTATCATCAATAACCTTATGCGTTTCTGCATTAGTATATGTTAACCAACATGGTAATTGATCCAAAATATATTCTGTAGTTTCAAAGCTAAACGCACGCCCTACATCATCACCTGGTTGAATTTCAGTCTTTGAATAATCAATCGTCTTCGAATTTACACGCGGTGGTGTACCTGTTTTAAAACGAACAATATCAAAACCAAGTTCTCTTAGATTATCTGACAATGTAATAGATGGTAATTGATGGTTTGGGCCACTTGAGTACTTCATATTACCTAAAATGATTTCACCACGTAAAAATGTCCCAGTTGTGATGATAACTGCCTTAGAATGATATACTGTACCAATATTTGTACGTACACCTTTAACTTCATTATCTTCTATAATAAGTTCATCTACCATACCTTGCATGATATGAAGATTTTCTTCATCCTCAATCACACGCTTCATTTCTTGTTGATAAAGAACCTTATCAGCTTGTGCTCTTAGCGCTCTTACAGCTGGACCTTTACCTGTATTTAACATTCTCATTTGAATGTGTGTTTTGTCGATTGTTTTCGCCATTTGTCCACCTAAAGCATCGATTTCACGAACAACGATACCTTTTGCTGGGCCACCAACTGATGGATTACATGGCATAAATGCTATATTATCTAAGTTAATTGTTAACATTAACGTCTTAGCACCACGTCTTGCTGATGCTAAACCTGCCTCAACACCTGCATGTCCAGCACCTATTACGATTACGTCATATTCTTGCACCACAATATAAACCTCCTTAATTGATATCTTACTAGCCTTTCTTTAGACGTCATTCCGTCTAAACCTCTTATCTATTTACCTAAACAGAATTGACTGAATAACTGATCGATAAGTTCATCGCTTGCAGTTTCACCAATGATTTCTCCTAATATTTCCCAAGTTCTAGTTAAATCAATTTGTACCATATCCATTGGCACACCAGATTCTGCTGCATCAATCGCATCTTGTATCGTTTGTCTTGCTTGTTTTAATAATGAGATGTGTCTTGAATTAGAAACATAAGTCATATCTTGATTTTGTACTTCTCCTCCAAAGAACAAATCACGAATTTGAATTTCTAATTCATCAATCCCTTCTTGCTTTAACATTGACGTTTGGATTAAAGGTGTATCACCTATCATCTTCTTAACTTCATCAATGTCTATGTTTTGTTCTAGATCCATTTTATTAACAATAACGATTACATCTTCATTTTTAACCACTTCATATAATGTGTAATCTTCTTGCGTTAACGCCTCGTTATTGTTTAATACAAATAAAATTAAGTCCGCTTGACTTAACGCCTTTCTAGAACGTTCGACACCAATTTTTTCAACAATGTCTTCTGTCTCTCGGATACCGGCAGTATCAACTAATCTTAATGGCACACCACGGACATTGACGTATTCCTCTAAGACGTCTCTAGTCGTACCTGCCACTTCTGTTACGATTGCTTTATTATCTTGTATTAAGTTATTTAACATAGAAGATTTACCTACATTTGGCTTACCAACAATTACTGTAGACAAACCTTCTCGCATAATTTTACCTTGGGCACCAGTATCTAATAAGCGATTAATTTCTTGTTTAATTTCTTTAGATCTCTCTAAAAGAAATTCAGTTGTCGCATCTTCAACATCATCGTATTCTGGGTAATCAATATTCACTTCTACTTGAGCGAGTATTTCTAATATAGATTGACGTTGTTTCTTGATTAAATCACTAAGTCGACCTTCAATTTGATTCATTGCAACCTTAGAAGCACGATCTGTTTTCGAACGTATAAAATCCATAACTGCTTCAGCTTGAGATAAATCGATACGACCATTTAAAAAGGCACGCTTCGTAAATTCACCAGGTTCAGCCATCCTAGCACCATGTGTCATAGTAAGTTCTAATACTCTATTTATAGTCAAAATGCCACCATGGCAATTAATTTCAATGATATCTTCTCTAGTAAATGTTTTCGGTGCTCTTAATACAGACACCATAACCTCTTCAACTACTTCTTTAGTATCCGGATCAATAATATGACCATAGTTAATTGTATGAGAAGGTACATCTTTTAATAGATGTTTTCCTTTATATAAATTGTCAGCTATTTCAACAGCTTGTGGTCCAGATAATCGAACAATACCTATTGCTCCTTCACCCATAGGTGTTGAAATACTTGTAATTGTATCTAAATCCATAATACTTACTCGCCTCCTTTAATGACGTATCATTTATTTTTTATACTTCATAAATACTGAAAAAGTTATAACAAACTAAAAGGTAAGGCTTACGTTTGTCTGACGTTAGACTTCGGTGTGTCTTGTTTATATTTTGCCTTCTCCCCTACCCTATCTTAATCAATCTTTTTATTAAAAACTTTTGCTATTTTAAGCACGTGTTCAAGACTACTCTGAATTTGTAAAGTTGTCATATCTTTTGCTGGCTGCCTAGCTATTACAATAATATCTTTTGCTATTATGTGTGATTTATGTACTTTGAAATTTTCACGAATAGATCTTTTAATCTTGTTTCTTAGTACTGCATTGCCCAGTTTTTTTGAGACGCTAATACCTAAGCGGAAATGGTCTAATTCTTTATTATTATAAGTGTATACAACAAATTGCCTATTGGCTACAGAATGACCTTTTTTATATATTTTCTGAAAATCTGCATTTTTTTTAATTCGGTAAGTTTTCTCCACTAACATCACTCGCTTATTTATCGTTTTTTATTTAAAGCTATATTTAAACATCTGTTGAGCTTAACGCAAAAATTCTATTTATTCTTAATTTAAACGAAAAAAAAGATCACTGATGAGTCAGTGATCTTATGCAGATAAAACTTTACGGCCTTTACGACGACGGCGCGCTAAAACTTTACGGCCATTTTTTGTGCTCATGCGTTTTCTGAAACCATGAACTTTACTATGTTTACGTTTATTTGGTTGATAAGTACGTTTTACCATGCAAAACACCTCCATCTTTATACAGTTATCTAATATACCAGATTATGCAGACTCTGATCACTTTAATAGATAAGATTTTGCGTTTCTTAGATTAAAATTCTCGTTTTAGCTCATTGATTATCTAGTCATAATTCAAGCAACTACTACAATATAACAAAATCCTTTTTATAACGCAAGTTCATTTTATACTACTGCTCAATTTTTTTACTTTTAT